>CAXTVI010000046.1:19648-21918 GCA_964247695.1 uncultured Acetobacteraceae bacterium | reverse complement strand
GTCGCCGGCATCGCTGCCGGCTCCCACATTCCGGTGCCGCAGGCCGGTCCGGACCACATCGCGCTGCTGGTGCTGGCGATCGGCGCCCGTTTGGTGTTCTTCCGCCACGTCAACGATGCCTGCTTCTGGATGGTGCGGGAGTTCTTCGCGCTCCGGCTGCAGCAGACCCTGATGGTGTGGTCGGCGCTGCAGAGCATCTTCTCCGTCGTCGAACTGGCGGGGACAAGCCCGTTCTGGTGGCTCACGACTTAGAAGGAGGCCGGTTGAGCATCCGGCCGGCGTCGTCTAGCGTCTGTTGCAATGCGTCCATCGATGATCCTGGTCGGCAACGTTCGACATGCGCTGCTCGTGACTCTGCTGAGCGGCAGCGCCCTTGCTTTCGCCGCCCCCACGCGGGCGCAGACCGAAGGCGACCAGCGCGCCCTGGACTCGCTGGGCTCGGCCCAGAAGCCTCACCAGAGCAACTCCACTCACGCGGCCCATCACCACGCCACCCACCACCCGGCGCATCCGGCCGACGCCACCGCCGACACGAACGCCTCGCACATGCCGGCCGGGGTTGCGATGCCGCCGCCGGTGCCGGCCGCGCCGCCGCCGCCGCCGGTCATCAAGGCGCCCATCATCAACGTGCCGCTGCATCCCGAACCGCCGCCGCCGCCGGTGCCCGTGGTCGCCAGCGCGCGGGGCGAGGCGAGCCCGATCCGCGGCGGCACCCGCATCACCTTCGGCGACGGCAGCGCCGACCTCAATGCCGCCACCATGCAGGCGCTGCGCGATTTCGCGGCCAGCCTGAAGTCGGATCCCGCAGCCCGCGCGCAGATCGACGCCTACGGCAACGGCAGCCCGGACGATCCTTCGACCCCGCGCCGGCTCTCGCTCTCCCGCGGCCTCGCGGCGCGTGCGGTGCTGATCAATGCCGGCATCCCGTCCACGCGCATCTACGTGCGGGCGATCGGGCGACCAAGCGATGACGGTCCCCCCGACCGGACCGACCTGACACGCTCCGATCTTGACGCGGCGCCCACCACGGCATCAGCCGCCTCCAACCCTCCGGCGAAGGTGCCATGACCAAACCTCTGACCTATCTCGTCCGCATGCTGGTGTTCCTGGTGGTGGTCGCCGCGGTCACCGCCCTGCTCGGGCCGACCCTGATCGCCGCCTTCAACAACAACCCGCTGCTGGACGGCCTGATCCTGGGCGTGCTGGCGCTCGGCATCCTGTGGAACCTGGTCACCGTGGCGCGGCTCAATCCGGAAGTACGCTGGCTGGAGACGCTGCGGCATCCGCGCGCCGGGCTCGCTCCGCCACCATCGCCGAAGCTCCTGGCGCCGATGGCCTCGATGATCGCGTCGCGCAACCGCTCCGATCGCCTCACCCTGTCGACGCCGGCGATGCGCTCGCTGCTCGATAGCCTGTCGTCGCGCCTCGACGAGAGCCGCGAGCTGTCGCGCTACATGATCGGGCTGCTGATCTTCCTCGGCCTGCTCGGCACCTTCTACGGCCTGCTGCTGACGGTGAGCGCGATCTCCGAGGTGATCGCCAACCTTTCGATCAGCACCGGCGACGTCAACCTGATGTTCGACCAGCTCAAGTCGGGCTTGGCGCGGCCGCTGCACGGCATGGGGACCGCCTTCTCAGGCTCGATGTTCGGCCTTGCCGGCGCGCTGGTGCTCGGCTTCCTCGACCTCACGGCCGGCCAGGCGCAGAACCGCTTCTTCAACGAACTCGAGGAATGGCTCGCCGGCATCACCCGCTTCTCCGGCGGCTTCGGCGGCGAGGGCGAGGCGCCGATGCCGCACTATGTGCAGGCGCTGCTCGAGCAGACTGCGGAGAATCTCGACGGCCTGCAGACGGTGCTGTCGCGCAACGACGAGGCGCGCTCGTCGCAGACCCACACGCTCAACGTGCTGTCCGAACGCATCGGCGACCTTGCCGAGATGATGCGCACCAACCAGTCGCTGATGCAGCGCGTCGCCGAAGGCCAGGCGGCGCTGGTGCCGGTGCTGCGCCGCCTCGCCGAGGCCCAGGACAGCCATGTCGAAAGCGACAGCTCGCGCGAGACTCGCGAGCACATGCGCGCCATCGAACGCCTGCTCGGGCGCATGCTCAGCGAGAACGAGCAGGGGCGCGTGCAGAGCACCACCGAGCTGCGCGGCGACATCCGGCTGCTGACCCGCACCCTTGCCGCCATCGGCGGCAGCACCACCGCGTAGCTGGTCATGATTGGAACATCGACATGAGGCGAAGCCTGGGATGCGCGCCATGAGGCG
>CAXTVI010000046.1:0-19548 GCA_964247695.1 uncultured Acetobacteraceae bacterium | reverse complement strand
CATGAGGCGAAGCCTGGGATGCGCGCCATGAGGCGCAGGCGCAGCGTCCATAACGGGCTCGATGCCTGGCCCGGCTACGTGGACGCGCTGTCCACGCTGTTGATGGTGATCATCTTCGTGTTGCTGGTGTTCGTGCTGGCGCAGGCCTTCCTGTCGGTTGCGCTGAATGGCCGGCAGCATGTGCTGGACCGGCTGCAGCGCGAGATGGCGCAACTGACCGAGCTGCTGTCGCTGGAGCGTGGCAAGTCGCACGATCTCGGCCTCTCGGTCGCGACCCTGACCGCGCAGCGCAACCAGACCGAGGCGGCGCGCCAGCAACTGGCGGCGCAGGCGCAGGCGCTTAACGCGGAGGTCGCCAAGGACACTGGCGTGATCGCCGCGCAGAAGGCCTCCAAGGACAAGCTCAGCGCCGACGCGCAGGCCCAGGTCAACCAGCTCAACCAGCAGCTCGTCGAGCTGGAGAAGCAGCTCGCCGCCATCACCCAGGCGCTCGACATCGCGCAGAAGGACGTCAAGGACCGCGATGCCAAGCTCGCCGACCTCGGCAACAAGCTGAACCTTGCACTGGCCGACAAGGTCGAGGAGCTCAAGCGCTACCGCTCCGAGTTCTTCGAGCGGCTGAGCAAGGTGCTCGCCAACCGCCCCGGTATCGCGGTCGTGGGCGACCGCTTCGTGTTCCAGAGCGAGGTGCTGTTTCCGCCCGGCAGCGCCGACCTGTCGAAAGCCGGCGCCGACCAGATGAAGGCGCTGGCGCAGACGCTGAAGGGCATCGCCAGCGAGATTCCGGGCGACGTCCCGTGGGTGTTGCGCGTCGACGGCCATGCCGATCGCCAGCCGGTCAACGGCCAGCACTTCGCCACCAATTGGGAATTGTCGTCGGCGCGCGCGATCACGGTGGTGAAGCTGCTGATGGCCGAGGGCGTCGATCCGCGTCACCTCGCCGCTACCGCCTTCTCGCAATACCAGCCACTGGACGACGCAAGCACGCCGGATGCCTACGCCCGCAACCGTCGCATCGAGCTGCGCCTGACCGACCGCTGACGGTGTCGAGGCTTACCAGACGGGTGACGAGCCGAAGAAGTACACGTCGCCGAGCAACGGCGCCAACAGCGGCTGGGCCATCAGAAAGAGAAAGGTGGCCGCCGTCGCCACCGTTGCGGCCAGCGCCACGAGATACTGTCGATAAAGGACGGTTGATTTGCGCGCCCATTTCTGAACCTCGGCGTCGGGTTCAGCAATGTCGGGCGCACCGATCGCGGGCATGGCCGTGGAGAGCCACGGGTTGGTTTTGACCTCGATGCGGGCGACACGCTTGACCATTGCGAGTATCCTCAGACGACTTCAGACGTCGTCGGGTGACAGCATCGGCGTCGTGTCGAACAGCACCGCGCAGAACGCCCAGAACGCTCCGAAGGAGAGGAAGCTGAGCAGCATGACAGACATTTCGAGCATGGCAGAAAATCCCAGGTCCGTTACGCATGTGAACCGGACGGGAAGCTATTTATGCCTTTGAATTTCATTAACGTAGTGAAAAGACCGTAAAATGGCGCCGGGCGAATGTTATTACCCCGACACGCCTTGCGGACGCCCTCGATTGCACGTTTCGCCGCCACTAGGTGGGAACGGCGGACTCCTGCAGTTCGCTCGCCCAGGGTGGATTGGAGCCTGCGCGGCCGCAGGTGAAGGCCGCGACGCGCACTGCGAAGCGTAACGCGCCTTCCGCCTCGGTCACCTCGATGCCGTCGATGCGATCCGCGCGCAGCCGGCCGATCCGGTCGAGGTGGCACAGCACGGCCGCGATGAAGCTGTCGCCGGCGCCGACCGTGTCCACCACGCGGGTTTCCCCGACCGGCACATCGACCGAGCCGCCCTTGACCCAGGCCGTGGCGCCGTCGCCGCCCTTGGTCACCACCACCAGCGAGGTCCCGGCGGCGATCCAACCCTGCGCGATGCGCTCGGGATCGGCGCCCGGGATCAGGTAGTCGAGATCCGCGCGCGACAGCTTGATGATGTCGGCCAGCGCCAGCGCCTCGGCGAGCCGGGCGCGATACATCGGCAGGTCGTGGGTCAGGGTCGGGCGGCAGTTCGGGTCGACGCACAGCACCCGCCGGCCCTTCTGCTCGCGCATCAGCGCCACGCTCTCATCGGCGACCGGCGGCGAGATCAGCCCCAGCGAGCCGACATGCAGCGCCGTGACATCCACGTCGAGTGCCGGGCTTGCCGCCCGGGTCCAGCAGCGCGACGCGCTGGCCTCGTCGAAAAATGCATATTCCGGCTCGCCGGCACCGAGCTTGACGAAGGCCAGCGTGGTCGCGTTGTCGAGGCGCGCGACATACTGCATCGAGACGCCGGAGACCTGCATCGAGGAGACGATCTGGTCGCCGAAGAAGTCGTTCGAGATGCCGCCCATGAAGCCGACCGCGGCACCCAGCCGTCCTAGCCCGACCGCGATGTTCCGGCACGAGCCGCCCGGCACCGGGAGATAGGCCGCCTGGCCGCCGCCCTCGCTCTGGACCGGCAGGAAATCGATCAGCGAGTCACCACAGATGACGATCATGCACTTCCCTCCAGTTCGACCCCGAGCGTCTTCAGCGCGCTCCAGTAGCCAGGATAAGTCTTCGCCACGCATCCGGGTTCGAGGATCGTGATGCCGTCGATCAGCAGGCCGGCCAGCGCGAAGCTCATCGCGATACGATGGTCGTTGTGCGTGTCGATGCGCGCCGGGAGTCTCTGTCCGGCGAGGCCCGGATCGGCCGCGATCAGCAGGTCATCGCCGCACTCCATGCCGAGGCCGGGCCGGATCCGCGACAGGCCGTCCGCCAGTGCCCGCACCCGGTCGCACTCCTTGACGCGCAGATTGGCGATCCCGGTGAAGCGCACCGCATGGCGGTTGAAGGCCGCCAGCACCGCCAGCGTCGGCACCGCGTCCTGCATCTGCGCGCCGTCGATCACCGCCGGCATTTCCGGATACGTCGCGATCAGCGATGCCGCCGCGGCGTCCGGCTGGGTGGATGCGTTCGCTTCGATGCCGAGATCGATGGCGCCTCCGGTCAGCCGCTCGGCCGCCCAGAGATAGGTTGCAGCCGACGCATCCGGCTCGACCAGCAGGTCGCGCGCGCGGTAGCCGGTCGGCGCCATGCGCCACGCGCCAGATCCAGGTTCGGTGATGTCGGCCCCGAAGGCGCGCATCGCTGCGAGCGTGAGCCCGACATAGCCACGCGCGCCGATCGCCTCGCCGCGCAGCGCCACCTCGACCGGGCCGTCGCCGCAGGCTGCAATCATCAGCAGCGCCGAGACATACTGGCTCGACAGCGAGGCATCCACCTCGATGCGGCCGGCGGGCAGCCGGCCAAGACCCTCCACGCGCACCGGCGGACAGCCGGTCGCGCAATCCACCCGGACACCGAGGCGGCGCAGTGCCTCGACCAGTGGCGCGACCGGCCGCACCCGCATGTGGGCGTCCCCATCCACCACCACCGGGCCCGCCACCAGCGCGGCCGCGGCAGTCAGGAAGCGGACGGCGGTACCGGCATTGCCGAGAAATAGCGGCGCCTCCGGCACGCTCAACGCGCCGGCGCCGTGCACCAGGAACGAGGTCGCGTCCGGCTCCTCGATGGCGACGCCGAGGACGCGCAGGGCCGCCGCCATGTAGCGCGTATCATCGCTCTTCAGCGCGCCGGTGAGCCGGCTCGAGCCGCGCGCGAGCGCCGCCAGCAGCAACACCCGGTTGGTGATCGACTTGCTGCCTGGTGGATGCACCCGGCCCCGCAGCGGGTGGCGTGGAGGCAGCACCCTGACCTCCGCGGCGTCGAGCCAGTCGAACTGGTTGCCCGCCGGGTTCACGCGGGCTGCCCGAGGGCGCGCCGCCGGAGCCGGTCCAGGCGGCCGCCGCCATCCTCGATCATCGGGTCCAGGATCAGCACATGCTGCCACGCCTTGTAGGCCGCCGCCGCCGATCCACGCTGCTCCTCGACCGCCGCCAGCGCCTGCCAGGCCAGCACGTCGCTCGCGTCGCGCGAGAGCGACCCGCCGAGATCCTGCACCGCATTGTCGAGGTTGCCGTCGAGATCGTAGGCGGCTGCTCGTTCGCGCCAGAGCAGGGCGCTGTCGGGCTGCAGGGCAACGGCGTCGTCGAGGTCGTCGATCGCAGCCCGGCGCTGGCTGGCTGCCATCTCACGCTGCGCACGGCGCAGCAGCAAACGAACCGCCGGCTGCACCGCCTGCTCGCGTAGCGCCTCCAGTTCGGCGGCGAGCGTCTGCGCTTGCCCGCGATCGTGGGTCTGGGCCAGTTGGCCGACCAGCGCAGCCAGATGTGGATCGGGTGCGGGAGCGGCGGCTGCCGGTAATGAAAGTGCGCAGCAAGGCGCCGCCACAAGCGCAAACAGCCGCCACCTGAACGCCCATCCCGCGATCAGGTGCGGCTGTGCCCGCATGCTCTGGTTCCCGGATCGGCCCCCGGCGTGCAGGAGGCCGCTGCGCTCAGCCCTGGCGGGCCTTCATGCGCGGGTTCTTCTTGTTGATCACGTAGACCCGGCCATGCCGGCGGACGACGCGGCAATCCTTGTCGCGGACCTTCGCCGACTTCAGGCTGTTTCTGATCTTCATGACACGACCCTGATTGAACAGCCCGCTGTGGGCAAGAGTGACGGATCCGCGCGCTGCAGCGCCGGAGGGAGAGGCTGACTAGCGGGGGCGCCCATCCTGGTCAAGGCCCATCCTGTTGAGGGGAGCACTTGTCGAGTGCATTCCCCTGATCCGCGTTCTGCCCTAAGCACCTCGCATGGCGCGCATGCAGGGCGGGACGACCAAGACGGGGCAAGGCTCGGCCTGGGGTGGCTTCCTCGTCATGGCCTTCATCGTGCTCGGCCTGTGCGGCCTGTTCTCGACCTACGCCGCACAGCTCCCGTACCAGCGCGCCCTCTACGCGGATGCCAGGCTGGATGCGGCCCGCGATGCCCCGGACGCCCCGGCGCAACTGGCCCGGCTGCGCGCCGCACTTGGCGACGATGGCGCGGGTGCGTTCGACGGCACCGGCGACATCGTACAGCGCATCGACCATGCGCACCGCGTGCTGACGCAGCATTTCCAGCGGCAGGGCGCCGACATCGCGCTCAGGCTTCGGATCGTGCTGGTGGTGTTCACCGCTGCCGCTTCCCTGTTCGGCGTCATGGTGGTGAGCGTCCTGCGCCGCGGTGCGCGGTAGCCGGTCCTCTAGCTTGTTGTCCGGACGAGCATCTCTATCCGATCGATAACCAAGGCGATCGGATGATGCTCTAGCTGCCGCTCGCCGGAGAGAGGCCGCGCAGGTAGGCGATGATGTCGCGGCGGCCGACCGGGTCATCGATGGCATCCGGCATCGCCGTTCCAGGGATGAACACACGCGGCCCCGACAGCCAGCGCTCCAGCGTCCGGCTGTCCCAGGTGAGGCGGGCTGCGGCGAGGGCGGGCGTGTATGGGTAGCCGGGCACCGAGCCGGCGCGCCGGCCATACACGCCGGCGAGCTTCGGCCCCTCGATCGCATGGTCGAGGGCATGGCATCCCGAGCAGTTCGAGACGAACAGGGTATGTCCGGCGGCGGCGTCCGGCGGGGCATTGGCGAAGCGCGCGAGATCGGCGGCATCCTTGGGCCGGCTGGAGCGGAAGAAGGTGTAGGACAGGGTGATGTCGTCGACGTCGGTCGTCGACGGGTCCGTTGCCAGCCGCGGATCGACGAAAAAGGTGACTGGCATCTCCACCTTCTGGTGTGCGCCGAGGCGCTCCTCGGTGAAGCAGAAGCATTGGATCTTCTTGAAATAGATGCCGACCTTGTCCGGCGTCACGTTGAAGGTGGCGTGGCCGACGATCGGCTGGTCGGACAGGTTCTCCGCCTCGAAGAATACCAGGCTCTCCTGGCCGAGCCGCACCCGGACCCGCGCCTGCATCGGCCGGAACCGCCAGGGCAGCCCCTTCGCCGTGCCGGTGGAGAAATCGACCGTCACCACCCGGCCGAGGGTGCCGCTCGAGGCGGTGGCCCGCTGGGTGGTGCCGCCCGCGCCGGTGGCCGAGCAGAACATCCGATACAGCGGCACCGAGAACGACACGATGGTCAGCATGACGGCGACGATGGCGAGCAGCCCGGCGGGCACCAGCCAGCCCCGGCGTCGGCGAAAGGGGATCATGCGTCTTCTCTAGCCCAACCTTCGGCGCGGCGAAACGCGGCCTCCGAAACTTGACCCGCAACCTTCCGAACCATCCGGGCGGCAGACCGTAGAGGCACGGCCCCACCAATGGAGACGACCATGAGCGACGCCCACGGCAACCCAGTTCACGAGATCTACCATGTCGGCCTGCGCAACCTGCATGCCCTGGAGATGACCGCCATCGAGCTGACCGAGCGCCAGGTCGAGCGCCTCGAGAACTATCCCGAGATGGCCGAGCGCCTGCGCGCGCACAAGATCGAGTCGCAGGAGCAGGCGCGTCGCCTCGAGCAGATCCTGCAGCGGCATGGCGCCGGCACCTCGGCGGCCAAGAACACCGTCAGCTCGGTGATGGGCAATGTCGCGGCGGCCCTGCACGCGCCGGCGCCGGACGAGATCCTCAAGAACACGTTTGCCAACTACGCCTTCGAGCATCAGGAGATCGCCGCCTATACCAGCCTGATCGCGATGGCCGAGCGAATGGGCGACAGCGAGGCGATCGCGACGCTGCGCCAGTCGCTGTCCGAGGAGGAGTCGATGGCGAAGTTCATCCAGGACCGCATCGTCTCCACCACGACGCGCTTCATGGACCTGACCGCAGCCGACCAGAAGGCAAAGGTTTGACGCGCGGGCGTTACTGACTGGCGGCCGGAATGGCGCATCTGGTGCGGCGCACGGTCGGGCTGTCGGTAATGCCGGAGACGGTCGGGCCTGCCGGCGAGCCGCATCCGCGAACTGATCGTGGATCAGTTGAAGTGTGTGCGTGCGGCTTCGAGAAAGCCCGACCAGGCATTGGTGTAGAACTCGTAGGCCTCGGGATTTTTCAGGAAGAGGCCACGCCACTCGTGGAACAGATCATCGTGCAGCCGGTAGCCCCTGTCGGCAAGAAGCTTCAGCGCCGCGACCGGTTTGGGTCCATGGAAATGGATGATGCGTGCGTAGGGATCCGGCCCCGGCCAGTACGGTTTCCAGTTGTATTTCGGTGAGAGCGGAGTCCACTGGCCCATGTAGAACTGCTCGAGCGCGCCCTGGTCGTAGCCGCGTATGGTATGGAGCATGTCGCAGGTGAGGTCGAGCAGGGCCGGAAGGTCCTTCCGGATTCTCTCGACATTCATCAGCATGACGCCGGAGTTCAGCTCGGCGTAGTTCTGCTTGCTGGCATGGCGCATGTCATGGCCGTAGAGATCGAACTGGCTGGCGGCGGCAAAAATGCCTGGGCGAAAGTCACCAAGGTCGGGGTTCTGCAAGAACATTACGTCACAGTCAGTGTATAGCACGAACTCGTCCACGAATTCGATCCGAGGAATGTCCAGGCGCAGGAAGGCACCGGCGGCGGTATCCATCCATCGCGGCAGGTCCGGCAGCAGTCTTTGCCGCGCCCGCTCGAGTTGCGCATGGAACGATAGCCGCCGGAAGATCACCGCGACCCCCGCACGTCGCATCTCGCGCGTGAAGTCGCACTCCCGCCCGTCGAAAATCATGTGCGGCCGCAGGTCGGTGTTCGCACGGGCGGAGGCCACCGCGACCCGGATCATATCCGGAAATCCCTGTTCGACATTTGCGGTAAGCGTGTGACCGGTTACGCAGAAATACCACTTCATTGCGGGGGGACCGGAGGTTCCTGAAGCAGGCAGTGGGCTCTTCGAGCCAGCTTGTCCAGGAAATCCCGAACAGTCAGGCGGTCTCGCGCTGGCGCTCCGTCATCTCGGACGCAGCCGCAAGGTCCACCGACAGCAGCCGGCTGACCCCGCGCTCCTGCATGGTCACGCCGTACAGCCGGTCCATGTGCGCCATGGTCAACTGGTGGTGGGTGACCACCAGGAAGCGGGTGCCGGTCTCCGCGACCATGTCGGCCAGCAGTGCGCAGAACCGCTCGACATTGGCGTCGTCGAGTGGCGCATCGACCTCGTCCAGCACGCAGACCGGCGCCGGATTGCAGCGAAACACCGCAAAGATCAGCGACAGGGCGGTCAGTGCCTGCTCGCCGCCGGACAGCAGCGAGAGGGTCGCAAGCTTCTTGCCGGGTGGCTGCGCGTAAATCTCGAGGCCCGCCTGCAGCGGGTCGTCGTTGCCGACCATGCCGAGATGGGCGCGGCCGCCATTGAACATGCGGGCGAACAGCGACTGGAAATGCCGGTTCACCTGCTCGAACACCGCCAGCAAACGCTCCCGACCTTCGCGATTGAGGTGGCCGATCGAGCCACGCAGGCGCGCAATCGCCGCCTCCAGCTCCTCGCGCTCGCGCAGGATGGTATCGGCGCGGACCTGCGCCTCGCTGCTCTCGATGTCGGCGCGCAGGTTCACCGGTCCCATCTCGTCGCGCTCGTGCGTGAGGCGCGCGATGCGGCGGCGCAGGCTGGCCTCGGCGGTGTCGCTCAGATCGTCCGGCGCTTGCGTCCCCTCCGGCGGCGCGGGAGTCTCCGCCAGCAGTTGCGCCAGGATCGCCTTTGCCTGCTCGGTGCGCCCCTGTAGCCGGACCCTGGCCTCGCGCGCCTGCATCAGCGACGCATCCGCCTGACGTCGCTCATTCTGTGCGTCCAGCAATGCCTGTTCCGCGTCGTCCAGCGTCTGCCGTGCCGCCCGGTGCTCGCGCATCGCATCGCCCAGCGCTGTGTCCTGCCGGCTGCGGCGCGCTCCCGCCAGGGCCGGCGCCTCGGCCAGCGCGTCATGCGCCGCCTGGTCCGCCGCCAGCCGGACGCTCGCCGCGTCGCGGTCCTCCCGTGCCGTGGCCGCCCGGCGCGACCAGTCGCCGCGGGCGGTTGCGAGGCGCGCCAGTTCGATCTCGAGCGCATTGCCTTCCGCGGTGACCTGGAGGCGGGCTTCGCGAGACGCGGCTTCCAGATCTCGCGCCGCCTCGAGTCGGGCGGACGCCTCGGCTGCTACCGACAAGGCCGCATCCAGCGCCGGCAACAGGTCACGCGCCGCGTGCACGCGCGCCAGGGCATCAAGCGCATCCTGCCGGTCGGTTGCCAGCGCCGACAGTCGCGGAGCCAGCGCGTCCATGCGGCTGCACTGCTCGACCAGCCTGGTGTTCACGCGCGAGCGTTCTTCCTGCAGCCGCTCGAAGCGTGCCGCCACGTCGCGTCGCTCGGCACGCAGCGCGTGCTCCAGCGCCGCCGCGGTCCGCGCCTCCTCTCGCAGGCGCGCGGCGGCAAGCGTGCCGGCTTGTGGATCGGCCAGTTCGGACAGGCTTTCCCGGGCCGCCGCGAGTTCCTCGCGCGCCGCCCGCTCCGCTTCGGCGATGCGGAGGTGCTGAGGCCGGAGGGCATTGAGCCGGCTCTCACTTTCGGCCAGTCTGGCCAGACGCTCCGAGACCTTGCGCCGGTCAGCCTCCAGCTGCAGCTCGGCCTGCCGCCGCGACTCCCGCGCCTGGCTTTCCGCAGCAACCGCCTCGGCCTCAAGCAGCCTCGCCTCGTCGAGCGATGCTTCCAGCGCATCCAGCCCCGGGAGCGCCGCGCGCTGCGACCGCGCCACCGCCAGCGCCTGTCCAGCCTCATGCCTCTCCTGCTGGGCACGGTCGCGCTGCGGAATGAGTGCGTCGAGCCGGGCGCGGGCGGCGTCGGCCTGGCCATGCAGGGCGCGATGCTCGTCACGCGCGGCAGACAGCGCCGCCTCCGCCTCGTCGCGCCGGATACGGGCGTCGCGGGCGCCGGTGACGCGATCCGCAACTGCCCGCGCCGCGACCTCCGCCTGTGCCCGCGCGCTGTGGGCCTCGCCGGCGACGACGTGCAGGCGGTGGCCGATCTCGCGCAGCCGGTTGCGGAGTTCCAGCGCGCGCGCGGCCCGCGCCGCGGTGCTCCCGGAAGACAGGCTGCCCGTGTCGCTGTAGCCGTCCCATCGCCAAAGCGAGCCTGCCCGCGAGACCAGCGCCTGTCCCGGCTGCAGCGCGACCTGCAGCGCGGCGCCATCCGCCTCCTCGACCAGGCCCGCATGCGACAGGGCAAGCACCAGCGCGGCGGGAGTGTCCAGCAAGCCGGAGAGCGGGGTCGCACCAGGCGGGAGCGCCACCGGCGCCCCTTTTTGCATCTCCCGCCAGGAGCGCGGGGCGGCAGGCTCCAGCGCGGCGTCCAGCCCGTCGGCCAGCACTGCTCCGATCGCGCGCTCCAGGCCCGGCGGCACCGTCATGACGTCAGCCAGGCGCAACCAGCTTCCGGACTCCGACGCAGTCTCGTCCGCCTCGGGCGCGAGCCCGTCGAGCTGGGCCTGCAGGCGCGCCTGTTCTGCCAGAACCGAAGCGAGCTGCCGGCCGGCCGCCGCGTTCTCCCGCTCCCCTGCCTCGCGCGACTGCTCTGCCGCCGCCAGGGTGGCACGCGCCGCCTCCAGTGCGGCCTCGATCTCGGCGATGCCGATCGCAGAACGATCGAGCTGGCCCGGCGGCACCAGGGTGGCTTCCGCCGCCGTCGTGTCCCGGACGATCTGCTCGTGCTGGACCGCGACGCGGGCCTGCATGGCCCCCGCGGCGGCGGCGGCGGCCGATGCCTGCTCATGCAGCGCCCGGGCCTCCGCGGCGTTGCTGCGCGCGGTGGAATGCGCCTCCTGCGCCGCGATCCGGGCTGCCTCGGCGGCGGCCAGGGACTGCAGCAACCCGGCGAGCCGGCCTTCCTGCGCGGCCACCTCCTGCCGGCCGTCCACTGCGTCCGACTCGCCAGGGTGGCCGGCTTCCGCCCCTGCGACCTCGGACGCGATCGACGCGAGTTCAGCCGCGATCCGCGTCGCGCGCCGCGCAGCTTCCGCCTCGCGGGCGACTGCGGCGGTATGTGCCCGCGAGGCGTCGGTGGCCTGCAGTTCGGCGAGGTCGGCGTCCCGGGCGATCTCATTGCGTGCCTCGGCTGCTCGGTCGGCGGCGGTCGCGGCCTGCTCGAGGGCCGAAGCCGCCTCGTCGCAGGCGGTCTGCAAAGCGGCCCGCTCGGTCTCAGCCGGCAGCGCCGCCGCGGCCGCGTCGTGGTCGGCTTGCAAGGCCGCGAGCTGGACCGACAGGCGCTCCAGGCTGTTCGTCGCCGCCGCATGCTCGCGCTCGAGCTGCTCGGTCCGGCCGCGCAGCGTGCTTTCGGCCGCGACGGCTTCGGCATGCGCCGCGCTCGCCGTCTTCAGCTCGGACTGAGCGTCCTGGTGCGCCTGCAGCGACGCCTGCTGCCGCTCGGGCAAGGAACTGTGACGGTCCTGGTTTGCGGCAAGCTCGACCTCCAGCGCCGCAAGTGCCTGCTCGGCATCGGCGAGGCGCGCCGCCGCGGCCTCGGCTTCGGCTTGCGCGCGGGACAGCCGGGCCTGGGCGTCGACCAGATCGCGTGCGACGCGCTGCTCCTCGGATGCCAGCGTCTCGGCAGCGATGCGGCAGCGCTCCAGGCTGGTGCGCGCCATGGCTTCCGCTTCACGGGGACGCGGCAGGGCCAGTTCGGCGGCATGCTCTGCAATGGTTGCCACCTCGGCGCGCTGGGCCGCCGCGGTTAGCGCCGCATCCGTCGCCGCGGCAGCGGCCCGGGCCTGCTCGACCGCTTCCCGGGCGCGGGCATGCAGCAGCGCCAGCAGCCCGGCCTCGGCCTCTCGCAACCCGGCGGCGACCTCCCGGTAGCGACGCGCCCGCCTGGACTGCGCGTCGAGGTCCGACAGCCTGGCCTCGAGCTGCAAGCGGAGATCCTCGGCGCGCGCGAGGTTGGCCTCGGTCGCCCGCAGCTTGAGTTCCGCCTCGTGCCGGCGCGCATGCAGCCCGGTGATGCCGGCGGCTTCCTCGAGGATCGAGCGGCGCTCCTCCGGCCGCGCATTGACCAGGGCGGAGACGCGGCCCTGGCTGACCATCGCCGACGAACGCGCGCCGCTGGCGAGGTCCGCGAACAGGGTCTGCACGTCACGCGCGCGCATCTCGCGGCCGTTGACCCGGTAGGCGCTGCCGGCGCCACGCTCGATGCGCCGCGAAATCTGCAGCTCCGGCTGGTCGGCGAACGGCGGCGGCGCGATGCCGGCCGCCTCCTCGAGCGTGAGGGTGACCTCGGCGAGGTTGCGGGCCGGGCGCCCGGCGGTGCCGGCGAAGATCAGGTCGTCCATCTCGCCACCGCGCAGCGAACGCGCGGAGCTCTCGCCCATGGTCCAGCGCAGCGCCTCCACGACGTTCGACTTGCCGCAGCCGTTCGGACCAACAATCCCGGTTAGACCGGGCAAAATATCGACGCTGACCGGCTCGGCGAAGCTCTTGAAGCCGGCGATGCGCAGGCGGGCGAAGCGAACGCTCATCGCCGGACCATCCTGCCCAAGCTACTCAGGCCCCGGCCGCGGTCACCTGCTTGAGGAAGGTGTCGTAGTCCATCTCGCCGGAATGGATCGCGGTGCCGAACACGAAGGTCGGCGTGCTGTCCACCTTGTACTCGGTCTGGCCGCGATCCTGCTCGGCCAGAATCTCCTTGCGCAGGGTGTCGTCGGCAATGGTGGCGTCGAAGGTCGCCTTCGGCATGCCGGCCAGCGCCGCCATCTGCTGCAGCTGTGCCTGCGGATCGACATTCTGGCCGAACGCCCAGCGATCCTGGCTGGCCAGCAGCGCCAGCACGAACGGCTCGTAGCGGTCGGTCGGCAGGGCGCGCGCGATCATGGCCGCGGTCAGCGCCACCTGGTCGAGCGGGAAATCCTTGAAGACGTAGCGGATACGGCCGGTATCGATCAGCTTCGCCTTGACGTCCGGAAACGTCTCGGCGGCGAAGCGCGCGCAATGCGTGCAGGTCAGCGAGAACCATTCCTGCACGGTCAGCTTCGCATCCGGATGCCCCAGCGCGCGCTCGACCATGCGCGGGTCAGCCTGCTGCGCCCGGGCGGCACCTGGCGGCAACAGGGAAGGCGCCGCACCGATGGTGAGGGCTGCACCGAGAAGCGAGCGGCGGCGGACGGTCGGCATGTCTGAGGCGACTCCTTAGAACCGCGCCAGTACGCCAGACCGCCCGCCGCATTGCAACTCCAAGCGGCAGCTAGGACTCCAGGGTTGCGTCCAGCGTGATCTCCGCGCGGAGCAGCTTGGAGACCGGGCAGCCGGCCTTGGCCATCGCCGTCAGCTCGGCGAACTTCTCCTGCGTGGCGCCGGGCACCTTCGCCTTAAGGGTCAGGTGCACCTTGGTGATGGAGAACCCGTCCGGCACCTGGTCGAGGGTGACGTCGGCCTTGGTGTCCATGTGCTCGGCGGTCAGGCCGGCGCCGCCAAGGATCATCGACAGCGCCATGGTGAAGCAGCCGGCGTGGGCTGCACCAATCAGCTCCTCCGGGTTGGTGCCGGGCTTGCCCTCGAAGCGGGCCGCGAAGCCATACGGGTAGTCCTTCAGCGCGCCGCTATGGGTGGTGATGGCGCCCTTGCCGTCCTTCAGGCCGCCTTGCCAGACTGCCGAGCCGTTGGTCTTCATTTGGGTCTCTCCCTGACTTTGCCTGTCGCGTTATATCAGCGGCGCTTGCGCGCGGCGATACGTCCGCCCAACGCCGACAGCGCGTCGCGTAGCGGTCCCTCCGGCATGTCGGGAATGTCCACTGCGACCGTCGCGGCGGGGGCAGGGCGCGGCGGGATGCGGTCTGCCAGCGCGGTATCGTCCTGGATGAAGCGCAGCCGGCTCACCAGTTGCCGCCCGTAATGCGTGTTGATCCGCCCGATCAGCATGTCGGCCACATGCTGCAGTTCCAGCGCCACCGGGCCCGCGCAGGCCAGGGTGAGCGTGCCGGCGGAGAGGCGGCGCGGCCGCGTGGTGGCCGCGTGCGCCGGTCCCACGATGGCATCCCAGTCCGCGACCAGTTGCGCCGACGCCGCGTTGCGGCTGTGCAGCGCCGGCCGCACGATATCCGGCAGCAGCGCCCCCAGGGTTCTCGGACCGTAGACGTGGCGCCGATCGTTCGTCATGGATGCTCCGGTGCCGTCCGCATCAGCCGCCCTTGCCCGTCCCGACGCGCCACCTGCCGGCGCGCTGCTGCGCTGGTACGACCGGCACCGGCGGGTGCTGCCGTGGCGCGCCCGACCCGGCCAGACCGCCGACCCATACCATGTCTGGCTCAGCGAGATCATGCTGCAGCAGACCACGGTGGCGGCGGTGATGCCGTACTACCAGCGCTTCCTGGAGCTGTTCCCGACCGTGCAGGCGCTCGCGGCCGCCGACGATGGCGCGGTGCTGTCGGCCTGGGCCGGCCTCGGCTACTACGCCCGGGCGCGCAACCTGCACGCCTGTGCCCGCGCCGTCGCAGCGCTTGGCGGCTTCCCCGACTCCGTCGAGGCTCTGCGCCACCTGCCTGGAATCGGCGCCTACACTTCCGCAGCGATCGCCGCGATCGCATTCGGACGGCCGGTGGTGCCGGTGGACGGCAATGTGGAACGGGTGACCGCCCGGCTGTTCGCCATCGACGAGCCGCTGCCACTGGCGCGGCGCGCGATCGGGCTCGCGGCGGCGACGCTGAATGCCGAGCCGGACGCCCGGGCGCGTCCGTCGGATTTCGCGCAGGCGCTGTTCGATCTCGGCGCCACAATCTGCACGCCACGCTCCCCCGCCTGCACGATCTGCCCCTGGATGGGCTCTTGCGCGGCGCGTGCGCTGGGGATCGCCGGCGATCTGCCGGTCAAGGCCGCGAAGCCGGTGCGTCCTGCGCGTCACGGCGCGGTGTTCCTGCTGTCGGACAACGAGGGCCGGCTGCTGCTGCGACGGCGTCCGCCGACCGGGCTGCTCGGCGGCATGACCGAGTTTCCCGGCACGCCGTGGCGGGTTGCGGCCTGGAACCCGGCCGAGGCGCTGGCACTGGCGCCGATGCGGACGGCCTGGTGCCGGGTCGGCGAGGTAACGCACGTGTTCACCCACTTCACGCTGACCTTGCAGGTCTATGCAGCGGGTGTCGGCCAGGTGGCGCACGCGCTGCTGCAGGACGGTTTCCTCCGTGCGCCCGATGCGATGGCCGCGGAGGCGCTGCCTTCGCTGATGCGCAAGTGCCTGGACATGCCTCGGTGATCGCGCGCTTGCCGGTGTTCCTGGACCTCGACGGCCGGCGCGCGCTGCTGCTCGGCGAGGGCGAGGCGGCCGAGCGCCGGGCCGCGACCCTGCTCGCTTGCGGCGCGGTGCTGGTGCGCGCCACCAAGTTCGACGAGGCGCTGCTCGATGGCTGCGCGATCGCCATCGGAGCGGCCGACGAGGACGCGCGGGCACGGGATCATCCGGCGCAGATTCAACTACGGGCGATGGCGGCGGCTGCGCGGCTGCGCGGCATCCCACACAATGTGGTCGACCAGCCGGAACTCGGCAGCTTCATCACGCCGGCGGTGGTGGAGCGTCCGCCGCTGTCGATCGCGATCTCGTCGGGGGGTGCTGCCCCGGTGCTGGCCCGTCTGCTGCGGGCACGCATCGAGACGCTGATCCCACCTGCCTTCGGCACGCTGGCGGCGCTCGCGGGCCGGCTGCAGGACGAGACCCGCCGGGTGCTGCCGAACGTGCTGGTGCGCCGCCGTATGCTCGAGGCGGCGCTATCCGGCCCGGTGGCCGACCTGATGCTCGAAGGTCGCGAGGCGGAGGCCGAGGCGGCGTATCGCCAGGCGCTGGATGCCGCCGCAACGGGAGCATCGGTCCGGCGCGGCTTCGTGCATCTGGTGCATCCGGGACCGGGTCCGGCCGACCTGCTCACCCTGCGCGCGCTGCGCCTGCTCGGCGAGGCGGATGTCCTCGTGCACGGTTTGCGCGAGAGCGAGGCGGTGCTGGAAGTGGCGCGTCGCGATGCCACGCGTGTCGTGGTGGCGGACGCCGAGGCGCCGGCCCTGCTGGTGCGGCTGGCAGGCGAGGGCGGCAGCAAGGTGGTGCGGCTGTCGCCGTCCGACGCCGACGCGCAGGCTCTGCATGAAGCAGGCGTCGATCATGCCATTGTGCCGGGTATCGCCGCCGGCCGAGATTGACGCGGGCGCCCCTGCACGGCTCAAGTAGGCCGATGTCCCGCCTCGATCTTAGCAAGCGTTTCATCCCGGTCCGGATCGCGGTGCTCACCGTCTCGGACTCCCGCACCTTCGCCAACGACACCTCCGGCGACATCCTGGCCGGCCGGGTCGAGGCGGCGGGGCATGTGCTCGCCGACCGGGCCATCGAGCCGGATGACGCCGGGCGGATCGCCGGCCGGCTGTCGGGCTGGATCGCCGATCCCGAGGTCGACGTGGTGGTCAGCACCGGAGGCACCGGGGTCACCGGCCGGGACGTGACGCCGGAGGCCTATGCGCGCGTGGTCGAGAAGCAGATCGAGGGCTTCGGCGAGCTGTTCCGCATGCTGTCGTACCAGAAGATCGGCACCTCGACGATCCAGTCCCGGGCCATCGCCGGCGTCGCCAGCGGCACCTACCTGTTCGCGTTGCCGGGCAGCACCGGCGCGGTCAAGGACGGCTGGGACGACATCCTGGTCTGGCAACTCGATAGCCGCCACTCGCCCTGCAACTTCGTCGAGTTGATGCCACGCCTGAAGGAACATCTTGCTTCATGAGCATGCGCGCCGAGCTGACCGAGAAGATCGTCCGCCTCAAGATCGAGCGCGACCTGAGCTGGAGCGGACTCGCGGAACTCGCACCCGATCTGTCGAAGGAGTTCGTCACTGCCGGGCTGCTTGGACAGATGCAGTTGCCGAAGGAAGCCGCCGAGGCGATCGGCGATCATCTCGGCCTCGAGCCGCTCGAGATGAAGCTGTTGCAGGAGGCGCCCTATCGGGGGTCGTTGCCGACTGCGGTGCCGACGGATCCGTTGATCTATCGCTTCTACGAGCTGGTCTCGGTGTACGGCACCACCTTCAAGGCGCTGATCCACGAGGAGTTCGGCGATGGCATCATGAGTGCCATCGACTTTCACATGGACCTGGCGCGTGAGCCGAATAACCAGGGCGACCGGGTCAGCATTTCGATGAGCGGCAAGTTCCTGCCATACAAGCCGTACTGACGGAGCGGCCCCGAAGGCAGAGTGAAGCGCGCCAGGGTCGACCTCGCCGCCCGGCTCTGTATGCTGCGATCCTCCATCATTCTGGAGACCGGCTACCGTGAAGATCGATCGTCTGCTCGTGCGTGCCGCCCTGCTGTCGGCGCTGGCCCCCGCCGTCGCCTCGGCCCAAGGCGTCCCATCCGTGATGAAGCTGCAGCGCATCGAGGTGATCGGCAATCACCGGGTCTCCACCACCGACATCGACAGCGCGATGACCGTGCATGTCGGCCAGAAGGTAACGAAAGCCGACCTCATGGCGAACGAGAGCGCGGTGGTCGATGTCTACAAGCACGCCAATGTCGGAGCCAGCCTGAGGCAGCGCCTTACCGTCCAGCCATCAGGCGCCGCCACCGTGACCTACCTGATCACCGAGCAGGCCGCGCCGGCGCCACAGGGTCCCGCGGTGCTTCGGGTGGACAAGGTGACGGTCGAGGGCAACAGCCTGATCACCACCGACGCGATCGACAGCGTCATCACCCTGCATCCCGGCGATGCCGTGGACGAAGCCAAGGTGACGGCGAACATGCAGGCGATCCTCGCACTGTACAAGAAGAAGAACGTCGGCGTGCAGATTGCGCCGAGCGCCACCTACCCGCAGCCGAACCATGCCGTCGTGGACTACAAGATCACCGAGAAGGGCCACGACTAAGCTTCATTCGAACGCCGACCCGGACGAGCTGTGGTTGATCATCGACAGCAGTTCGCTCCGGGTGGTCGGGTTATCGCGGAACGCGCCCAGCATCCGGCTAGTCACCATCGAGACGCCGGGCTTGTGCACCCCGCGCGTGCTCATGCACTGGTGGCCGGCCTCGATGATTACCGCAACGCCATGCGGCTCCAGCACTTCGTTGATGGTGTTGGCGATCTGCGCGGTCAGCCGCTCCTGGATCTGCAGCCGCCGGGAATAGACCTCGACCACGCGGGCAAGCTTGCTGATCCCGACCACGCGCCGGCGCGGCAGGTATGCGACGTGGCACTTGCCGATGATCGGCACCATGTGGTGCTCGCAATGGCTCTCGATGCGTATGTCGCGCAGCAGCACGATCTCGTCGTAGCCGTCTGTCTCGGCAAAGGTCGTCGCCAGCAAAGCCACGGGGTCGGTCTCGTAGCCCTGGAAGAACTCGTTGTACGACTTCGCGACCCGTCGCGGGGTATCGAGCAGCCCCTCGCGATCGGGGTCCTCGCCGGCCCAGCGCAGCAGGGTGCGGACCGCCTGCTCGGCTTCTTCCTGGGATGGCCGGGCGGCGTGGTGGGGCATGGTGCCCGGGACGATCGCCTGGTCCATCAGTGACGGATCGCGGATTGGTGCGGGCTGTCGAGGCTGAAGCTGGGGATCTGCACGTCGAAATTCTCGCCGGTTTCGGGGATAACCATGTGGTAGGCGCCGGTCATGAAACCAGTGGGCGTCTCCAACGGCGTGCCGGAGGTATATTCAAACGCCTCGCCAGGATGCAGTTGCGGCTGCTCGCCGACCACGCCGCTGCCCTCGACATGCTGGATCCGGCCCCGGCTGTCGGTGATGTGCCAGGTGCGGCGCAGCAGCCGCACGGTCTCGATGCCCTGGTTCTCGATCCGGACCCGGTACGCCCAGACGTAGCGCCGCTCCTCGGGCTGTGACTGGTCCTCGAGGAAGAACGGCCGCACGCTGACCCTGATGCCGCGCGTGACCGACGCATAGCTCGCCTCGCCAGGACCTTCACCGGCGGATGCGGCGGCCCCGGACACCATTCCCGCTGCTGCAGGGTCGTCCTTCATGCCGGCATCCCTCCGATCGTGCGCCCGGTCCTGCGTCGCCGGGTACTCCTGCCTGATTAGCAGCAACGCCCGGGCGGCGGCAGGTCATTCCGCCGCCTGCAGGCGTGGCAGCCCTGCAAGCGCATGACCGAGATCGTCCTGCAGGTCGAGCGGATCCTCGAGCCCGACCGAAAGCCGCACCACGCCGTCGGTGATGCCGAGCCTGGCTCGCTCCTCGGCGCCGATGCGCATGTGGGTGGTGGTCGCCGGATGCGTCACCAGGGACCGGCTGTCGCCAAGATTGTTGGAGACCGCGATCAGCCGCAGACGGTTCATCAGCCTGAAGGCCGCCTGCTTGCCGTCGAGCTCGAATGTCACCAGGGAGCCGCCGGCGCTCATCTGCCGCATCGCCAGCGCCTGCTGCGGGTGGTCGGAACGGGCGGGATACCAGACCCGCCGGATGCCCCGCTGCAGCGCCAGCCAGTCCGCCATGCGTGCAGCGTTGGCGCACATCGCATCGACCCGCAGGGCCAGTGTCTCCAGTCCCTTGAGCAGCACCCACGCATTGAAGGCGGACATCGTCGGGCCGGTGTTGCGGATGAACGGCTGCAGCACCTCGTCGACCCACTTCGTGCGCCCGAGCACGGCGCCGCCGAGCACGCGGCCCTGGCCGTCGATATGCTTGGTGCAGGAATACACCA
>CAXTVI010000045.1:0-32253 GCA_964247695.1 uncultured Acetobacteraceae bacterium | reverse complement strand
CGTTCTCGTCCGGCATCACCACGTCGGTGATGACCAGGTCGCCCTCGCCCTCCTCGACCCAGCGCCATAGCGTGGCCGCGTTTGCGGTGGTGCGGACCTGATACCCGGATCGTCCCAGCGCCTGGGTCAGCACGGTCCGGATGGAACGGTCGTCGTCGGCGACCAGCACGGTGGGCAGCGTCATTCGCTCTCTCGGTCGCCTTCTGGATCACGCCTGGCCTGGACGGCCGGAGCGTCAGCGGTGCCGACCAACGGAGGCCGGAACGTCGCCCCGGCCTGCCGGCCGAGACCTCAAGGTGTGTCGGCGTCGTCCGACAGCACCGGCAGATGCAGCAGGACATCGGTGCGCCCTGGCCGGCTTTCGATCTGGATCGAGCCGCCATGATCGCCCACGATCTTGGCCGCGAGTGCAAGACCAAGGCCACTCCCGGTGACCTTCGTGGTCAGGAACGGCTCGAACAGATGCGGCCTGATCGCGTCGGGCACGCCCGGCCCGTTATCGCGTACCATCACCATCAGCGGCAGGTGCACGCGATCCTCCGATCCGGGAACCGCAAGCCGCACGCTGTGCCGGTAGGCGGTGCAGAGGGTGATCTCGCCGGGTGCAAGTCCCGGATCGTCGCTCCCGGAGACCGCCTCCGCCGCATTCTTCACCAGGTTGAGCAGCACCTGCACAAGCTGGTCCCGGTTGCCGAACACCGGCGGCAGCGACGGATCGTAGTTCTCGACGAAGCGGATATGCGCCGCGAAGCCGCTCTGCGCCAGCATGCGCACATGCTCGAGCACACGGTGGATGTTGATCGGGCGCCGCTCGAGAGGCTTGTCGTTGAACACCTCCATGCGCTCGACCAGGTCGCGGATCCGGTCCGCCTCGTCGCGGATCAGCACCGCGAGTTCGCGATCCTCCTCGGCGACGGTCGCCTCCAGCAACTGCGCGGCGCCGCGGATCCCGGAGAGCGGGTTCTTCACCTCGTGCGCCAGGATCGCGGCCATCCCCGAGACGCTGCGCGCGGCGTTGCGGAAGGTGAGCTGCCGGTCCAGCGCGCGCGCCGCCGAGGCGTCATGCAGGGTCAGCATCACCGATCCCGGCTGCTCCGGCAGCAGCGTACCATGCACCGTGATCCCGGTCCGGCGCAGCAGGCGCGGCCCCTCCAGCACCAGCTCGTGCTCGACCACGGTGAGCCCCCGCCGGCGGACCTGCGCCATGAGCTGGAAGATCGGATTGTCCGGCGGCAGCATCTCGGTCAGCGGGTGCGTGCGCATCTGCAGCAGCGACAGGCCGAGGAAGTTCTCCGCGGCGCTGTTCGCATACTGGATACGGTTGCGCGCATCGAGCAGCACCACCGGAACCGGCAGGCTCTCCAGCATGGCCGCATGGTCCGCGCCGGGCTCCTCCGGCGCGGGCGCCTCGGCACCGAGGGGGAGATCGACCGGACCCGTGGCCAGCAGCCTCAGGCGGCCGGACTTCGGACGCAGCAATGCGACTTTCATGCAGCCTCCTTGACGCTGTCGGGATGGCGCTCGCGGCCGGTGCCTGCGGCGATATGCTCGTCGTAGAAGCCCCTGATCATCGCCACCGCCGCGGCGGCGTCATCGAGGCGATTGAAGCCGGCGCGGAACGCAGCCGACCCCGGCAACCCGGCCGAGTACCAGGACACGTGCTTGCGGGCCAGACGCAGCCCGGCCTCGCGTCCGAAATGTGCGAGCATCGCCTCGTAATGCTCCAGCACGATGCACAGCTCCTGGACGAGATCGGGGTCCGGGATGCGTTCGCCGCGCATCAGGAAGGCCGCCACCTGGGCCGGGAACCACGGCCGACCGTAGCAGCCGCGGCCCAGCATCACCCCGTCCGCGCCGGACAGCGCCAGCGCCTGCTCCGCCGCCTCGATGCTGACGATGTCGCCATTCACGATCACCGGCAGACGCGTCGCCTGCTTCACCTGCCGGACGAACGACCAGTCCGCGCTGCCGGTATAGAACTGCTGCCGAGTGCGGCCATGCACCGTCACCATGCGGATGCCGCTGGCTTCGGCGATGGCCGCGAGGCGCGGGGCGTTCAGGCTCTGATGGTCCCAGCCCATGCGCATCTTGAGGGTCACCGGGACCGGAACCGCACGCACGACGGCCGCCAGCAGCGCGCCGGCCAGGACTTCGTCGCGCATCAGCGCCGACCCCGCCATCTGCCCGACGGCAACCTTCTTCACGGGGCAGCCGAAATTGATGTCGATCAGGTCGGCGCCACGATCCACCGCGATGCGCGCCGCCTGCGCCATGGCGTCCGGGTCGCAGCCGGCCAGCTGCACCGCATTGGGCGACCGTGCCCCCGCTACCGACAACCCTCCCGCGGAGGACGCCGCTCCGACGATCTCCGCCATGCGCAAGGTCGCGGCGTTCTCGCGCACCATCGCCCAGGAGGCGATCATCTCCGACACCACCAGCCCGGCGCCAAGCCGACGCGCGAGGGTGCGGAAAGGCAGGTCGGTAACGCCGGACATCGGCGCGAGGATCACCGGCTCGTCGATGACAGCGCTGCCAAGGTCGATCGCGCGAAGCCTCGCCGGCGCGCTGGCGACCGCTTTCAGTTCAACTGTTCCACGCTCGCAAGCCATCTCTTAATTGCGATCCATCTTATATTCTGGAACTGATTACGATTTGGGCAGAATACGGAAGCGTTGGCGCCTGCGCAATCGCCACATGCCCGATTGACCGGCTTTGTGGCAGCGAGGCGTCGCTTTCCATGGACCCTCCTACAAATCCGCCTCCGCAACGTCTATCGGCGCCGGTCCACCTCGCCGGCGCGCAGGGACCGCCGTCTTGACGTCCAGCCGGTGCCACCGCATTGCTCGCGCCATGCGTATCGCTGCCCTCCTGATGGCCGCGGGCACCGGCAGCCGCTTCGGCTCCGGGCTCGCCAAGCAGTACCTGCCGCTCGGCAGCCGCCCCGTGCTCCGCCATGCGGCGGAGGCGCTGCTGTCGCATGTCGATCTGCTGCAGCCGGTCGGCGATGCGGCTCTCATCGCGCCGGCTTTGGCCCCGTCCGGCCCTGGCTGGTCCAGCAAGGTGCGCGCGGCCGTGCCCGGAGGTGCCACCCGGCAGCAGAGCGTCCGCCTCGGACTGGAGGCCCTCGACCGCCTCCCAAAGGGCGAGCGGCCCGAGCTCGTCCTGGTGCATGACGGCGCCCGCCCCTGGGTGCCGGACGCGCTGGTCCGCCGGGTGGTCGAGGCGCTGGCGCAGCATCGCGGCGCCATCCCGGCCGTGCCAGTGGCCGACACGCTCAAGCGTGGCCGCGACGGCCTGATCGACGCAACGGTGCCGCGCGCCGGGCTCTATCGGGCGCAGACGCCGCAGGGCTTCCATTTCGCGACCCTGCGCGACCTGCACCGGGCGCATGACGGCCGGGAAGCCACCGACGACGCCGCCCTGCTCGAACAGGCCGGCATCCCGGTCGCCCTTGTCGCCGGCTCCGACGACAACATCAAGCTGACCTACGAGGAGGACCTGATGCGTCTCGAGCGGCTGATCGGTCCGACCCTGCTGCCGCGCACCGGCACCGGCTTTGACGTGCACGCGTTCGGGGATCCCCGCCCGCTGATGCTGTGCGGCATCGCGGTGCCGTTCGAGCGCGGCCTCGCCGGCCATTCTGACGCCGATGTCGGCCTGCACGCCTTGTGCGATGCCATCTACGGGGCGCTGGCCGAAGGCGATATCGGCCGGCACTTCCCGCCGACCGAAGCCGACTGGAAGGATGCCGACAGCGCCCGCTTCCTGGTCCATGCCGGCGAGCGCATCGCCGCCCGCGGCGGCATCCTGGTCAACGCCGACGTCACCCTGATCTGCGAGCGCCCGAAGATCGGCCCGCACGCGGAGGCCATGCGCACGCGTCTCGCGGAGCTGCTGCGCGTCGAGATCGGCCGCATCTCGGTCAAGGCCACCACGACCGAACGCCTCGGCTTCACCGGCCGCGGTGAAGGCATCGCCTGCCAGGCCAGCGCGACGGTATTGGTGCCGTAGCCGGGTTCAAGCCCGGGCGAGGCGATCGACCTGCAACTCGATCTCCGTCACCACCGCGTCCAGCCGCCCGGCGATCGGGTTGTCCAGCCGGCGCAGGAACAGGTCGGACAGTGACCGGTAGTACCAGAGCGTCTCCGTCCGCGACGCGCTGAAGCGGCCGAACATCGACAGCCCGACGCTGCGCACATCCAGCAGGATGCTGCCCGCATTGTGCAGCTTGTCCGCGCAGGAGACGAGCAGCACGTCCGGGTCCGTCGTCTCCAGATGCGCGATGTATGCCTCCTTGCGTGGCCGCCACGCCGGCTTCGGCTTCACGTCGGCATCGGTCAAAGCGCGCACGATGCGCGACACCCGCGAACCGAACCGGCGGTCGATGATCGCTTCCTGCGCGATCCCGCAATCCTCGATCGCGTCATGCAGCAGCCCGGCGACTGCCAGCTCCTCGTCGCCGCCATGCTCGAGGACGAGTGCCGCGACCGCCATCAGGTGCGAGATGTAGGGGATGTCTCCACCCTTGCGGGCCTGCTCGCCATGGACCTCGAAGGCGTAGCGGCAGGCCTCGGCCAACTCGGCCCATGTCTTGGTCGGGTTCTGCATCATCACCTCATCGCACCCGCAATTCCTCCGCCAGGAACGCCGCCCGCGCCTCGTTGACACGCGCGCGCAGCAGCGGGTCAGGCAGCAGATGCGTGCCCGGCAGCAGCAGCAGCCGGTACGGCTTGCCGGCCGCGATCAGCGCCTGGGTCAGCTTCATGGTATTTTCGAAATAGACATTGTCATCGGTCAGCCCGTGCATGATCAGCAGCGGCCGCGACAGCGTCGCGGCATAGGTCAGCACGTCGCTCTTCGCGTAGCCGCCAGGATCGTCCTGCGGCGTGCCGAGATAGCGCTCCGTGTAGGCCGTGTCGTAATCGGCAAAGTCCACCACCGGGGCGCCGGCGACTCCGGCCGCGAAGATGTCCGGGCGGCGGATGGTCGCCATCGCCGTGAAGTAGCCGCCGAACGACCAGCCTTCGACGCCCACACGACGCATGTCCATTTCCGGCACGCGTCGCCCCAGCGCCTGCAGCCCCGCGACCTGGTCCTGCAACGGCAGATCGATCAGGTCGCCCTTCGTCGCGTGCTCGAAATCATGGTCGCGTCCCGGTGTGCCGCGTCCGTCCAGGCTGACGACGATGAAGCCGTGGTCTGCAAGACACTGGTTCTCCAGGCTCAGCCGCGGCGCCCGCTGAACCATCTTCACGGTGGGACCGGCATAGACCGACAGCACGACGGGGTATCTCCGGCCCGGCACAAACCCGGAAGGGCGTAGGACGTCCGCATCGAAGCCCTGCGCGCCAACGCGCAGATACTGCACGGACGGCACGCGTGGCAGTCTTGCCGCGGCGCTCGGCAGCGTCGCCACCGTCTCGCCGGTCGCGCGCCGCAGCACCGTACCCGCCTGTCCGTCGGCGCCCGACACGCTGTCGGCGAAAAGGTCATGCTGCTCGGGCGAGAACGCCGCGCGGTGCAGACCCGGCGAGGCGGCAACCGGCACCGGCACGCCGCCCGCAAGGGCGACACGGAACAGACCCTGCGACAGCCGCTCGTGATCCGCCGCGATCACCAGACTGCCATGCGCCGCATCGACGTCGTCGAGAGCCAGGAACGGGAATCCGCGCGGCGTCACCGCGTGATCGAGCGTGCCGTCCGCACGACGCAGTTCGAGTTGCCACTGCGCGCCGCGCTGCGCGGCCCACAGGAAACCGGAGCCGTCCGGCAGCCAGGCCGGCAACTCGCGTCCCGGAACACCGTCCATCGGCGACAGATCGATCCAGGCCGGATCACTCTCGGTCAGCAATGTGCGCGTGTGCCCGGTCGCTGGGTCCACCGCCAGCACCGCCTCGCGCGTCTGTTCCCGGTTCAGCACCACCAGGGTCGGAGGCGCACGCTTCGGCCAGATCACCCGCGCCACGTACGGCCAGGTCGCCTGGTCGAGATCGATCCAGGTGACCGCTCCGCCGCCGCGTCCGACCAGCCCGAACCGGATCCGCGCGTTCGCCGTGCCGGCGCGCGGGTAGCGGAACTCCACCGGCGGCTCGTTGGGATGCAGCGGATCGGCGATGAAGTGCCGCTCAACCGCGGACGTGTCCGCCTCCTCGAAAATCAGGCGCTGGCTGTCCGGCGACCACCAGGCACCGTCGGCGCGATCCAGCTCCTCGGCGGCCGCGAACTCCGCAAGCCCATGTGAAAGCGTCCCGGAACCGCCATGCGTGACCTGGACATCCGCCGCCCCGGCGTCGAGCCCGACCACGTGCAGATCGTGATCACGCACCACGGCGACGAAGTGGCCATCGGGCGACAGTCGCGGCGCGATCCAGCCGCTGCCCGCAACCGGCGCCACCACGCCCTGTGGCAGTGACACCACGGACAGGCGATCGCCCTCGCTGACCAGGACCCGGCCGCCATTCTCGGCAACCGCGAGATCGGTGATGCCGGTCACCGTCATGCGCGCCCGCTCGCGGCGCGCCTTTTCCTCGACGCTCAGATGCTCGGGCGACGCATCCGGCGCCGCAAGCTCGCGCTCGCCACCATGCGCGATATCGTATTCATACAGATGCTGACGCGTATCCTCCGGACCGCTGCGCAGATACAGCACGGACTTGCCATCCGGCAGCGGCTGCACATGCGCGGGCAGCCCGAGCGTGTAGTTGCGCGTGCGAGCCAGCCGGTCGAAACAGTCGGACGCCGAAGCCGGTGACGCCATCGCGACCGCCAGCATCAGCAATGCGCCCAGGTCCGGACGCACGGCCCGCAGCCTCAAAGCTTCAGCACCGACCGGCCGAAACTGAACAACGCATCGCCGGCAATCGAGCCTGCCGCAAAGATCTGCATGTCGCCACGTCCCGCCTCACCCTTCCTACGCATCCACGCCGCCCGGCAGATCAGCCCGGCCAGCACCGCCCAGCCGGCCAGCGGCGAGACCAGCAGCATGCCGGTCGCGAACATCACGCCCATCTGTCGCCGCGACCCGCCGACCGCCTGCAGCAGCGCGCCCGGCACCGCCCACAACGCCAGCTCCCGCGCGATCTCGGCACTGCGGCCGGCCCGGATCGTGGCGACGAAGACGTGGTCCACCGGCGCCACCTGATTGTGCGCGAAATAGTGCCCGTAGCTGAACAGCACGACGACAGCCGCGATCCCGAACGCATACATCGCCGCGAAATATTGCTGCCGCCGGCCGTCGAGCTCGAACGCCGGGTCGTGCCCCTCGCCGCGCAGCAGGAACCCCGCCTTGAGGTCGCAACCCATGTCGGCGAAAGCCGGCCCGGTCGAGGCGGAGAAGCCTACCAGCAGCGCCAGTGCCGGGGCCGGAAAGCCGATCAGCACGCCGACCGCAAGCGTCACCACGGCCACCGCAAAGGCCGGGAACCAGCCCGAATGCATCGCCGCCAACCCGATGATGAGCTCGTGCAGCAGTGCCGCGAAGGCCGCATACAGCACGAAGCCGATCAGCGCACCCACGCTCATGCTGCTGGCGAGTCCGCCCAGCAACGCGATCATCATGGCGATCAGGACATAAGCCGCGGCCCCGATCCCGAGCGCCCGCTGCAGCGGCGCCTCCGCGCGTCCCTCCTCGGCCGCGTCCTTTTCGTGCCGGCCAAGGAACAGCGTCCACAGCACCTGCAGCAGCGCCATCAGCCCTGCCCCGAGCATCAGGCCCTCCGGCACATGGGTCTTGCCAAGGTCGGGCAGGTGCAGAAACGGTGCAACCAGATGGGAGTATCCGCGCAGCAGCAGCCCGATCCCGAACATGAGCAACGCCCAGGCATTCGCGATGAACGCCACCCCGAACGCCGACATCGGAATGCCGGCCAGGCTGCCGGCGATCCCCACCCCGAGCCCGAGCCCGAGCACCTGCGCCTTGCGGCCGCCCTCGTCGCCGGCCTGGATGGCGCCCGCCGCCGCGACCCCAGGCGGCCACGCGCCCTCCGCCGGGAACACCCGCGAGCCGAACATCCAATACAGCAGCGTCGCATCCAGCAGCATCGCGCACACGACACCGCCGAACATCGGCAGCACCAGGTCGCTCCGCCCTAGGGCGAACGGCACCCCGATCGGCAACAGCAGGCTGTTCGCCGCCCCGAACGTGCTGGCCGAGATGGCGCTCTGCGCCAGGTTCTGCACGTGGATCGAGCGGTAGAACCCGAAGCCCGGCAAGCCGATCCGGCCCAGCGCCATGCCGGCCAAGGCGCCGATCAGCGCGGTATTGGTGGTCACGCCGAGCCGGATCAGAACCTGCATGCCGATCACCGATCCGAGCACGCAGAGTGGTGTGATCAGCAGCAGGTTGCCGATCGAGAAGAAGCGCGGATGCCGTTCGCCTGCGACGTGCGCCGGCCGCGCCGTCTCCCGCCGATCTGTCCGGCTCATTCCGGCCGGAACTTGCCTTCCATGGCGGTGACCTTGACCGGCAGGCGCGGACTTGGCGTCTCACGCGCCTGCAGGCCCTCCGGCAGCATCGACTTGTCGCCCCGGCGCCCGATCGCGATCGCGGCCTCGACACGCCACCCTTCGACCAGGCCGAGATCGGCGAAGGCGCGGTCGAAATCCAGCCCGACCATGCCGTGCGTCGCCCAGCCGGACTTCACCGCCTGCAGGCCGAGAGCGCCCCAGGCCGCCCCGGCATCGAATGAATGGCTGTGCGACGGCACCTCGCGGTCCTTGCCCGGCGGCAGCATCGTCGACTTCGAGACCAGGTACACCAGCGCCGCGGCATTCTTCACCCAGGACTGGTTGAACTCGATCAGGATATCGAGGAACGGCTGCCAGTGCGGCGTGTCGCGGCGCGCGTAGATGAAGCGCCAGGGTTGTGAGTTGTAAGCCGACGGCGCCCAGCGGGCCGCCTCGAACAGGCTGAACAGCTCGGCCTCGGGGATCGCCTCGCCGGTGAAGGCACGCGGCGACCAGCGCTCGAGAAACACGCTCTCAATCGGGTAGTCGGCAACGCGGTCCGGCATCAGGGCGCTCCACAGGCTGATCGCCCCACAGGCTGGGCATCGCAGAGTGGCGAAGCGGAGCCGGCAAGGCAACCCGAGCCGGCGCGGACAGCCCGACTTGCTTCGATCAGACGAGACTCAACTCAGAGCGCAGATCGCGACCACCACGGGCACCACGCCGATCACCACCCAGGACAGCATGGCGACGACCGTCGCCCAGCGTGCCATCGACCGCCCGACCCGGCGTCGCCCCGTCATGACCTGCGGCAACTCGTCCATCCCTAGCTCCCCAGCTGTTGTCGATCGAACAGCTAGCAGATCATGTCCCGAGCCAGTGTAACGTATCTTCTCGCAGGCTCACCGGCCTCGGGCGCTGAAACCTGAGCCACGGGAGAGGAGCGCCGCCTCGTGCTCCTCGATCCGGTCGACCTGCGCAAGGTTTGGACCGGACAGGCAGATCCGCTTCAGCGCGGCGAGCGCGTCGGGCGTGCCGCAGACCAGGGCCTCGACCCGCCCATCCTCGAGGTTGCGCACCCAGCCATCGAGGCCGGCTTCCCGCGCACGCGCAGCCATCCAGGCGCGGTAGCCCACCCCTTGCACGCGCCCCGAGATCAGCCAGTGTCTCGCGATCGTGTCACTCACGATCCGGTTCTTCGCCTGCCAGCACCATGAACCGCGCGGTCAGCGCGACATCGGCCCGCAGGCGCGCCGTCTCGGCCTCGTTCCCCGGATCAAGCCCCCAGAGCTGTGCCTGGAACGCATGGTCGAGGCGCGCCAGCTCGACCGCACGCGCCGGCTCCAGCGCCCCTCCGGCGACCGCGAGCCCCAGCACCAGGCTGCCCAGTTCGGGCACGATCGCGCCGAGCCCGGTGAGGATGGCCGGTGGCAGCTCCAGCAACACCTCGCGCAGCCGGACCATTGCGTCAGCCGGCTGCGCAACCGGCATGACCCCGCTGGTGGCCAGCAGCCCGACGCCATGCGTGGCCTGCAGCCAGTCCAGCCAGGGCTGCCAGAGCACCTCCTGCTGCCGGACGAGCCGCATCGGCTCGGCGGCCCGGTAGCAGAGCAGGTCGCTGCCGGCATGCTCCAGCAGCGCCACGATGACCGGCTCCGGCGCCACCGCGACCCGCTCCTGCAGAGTTCCGGCCAGCCGCGTCAGCACCAGATCCTCCGGACCGAATGCAGCGCCGACGCCACCCCCAGCCGCGCGCCATTCCGCAGCCACCGCCTCGGCAAATGCTTCGCCATGCAGACGCAGGACCGACCCGCCCGGCAGTCGAAGCGGACTGTCGTCAAGAAGTATTGTAAAAGCAGACACTTGCTTTGCGATGCTCACCTGTCTCCAGAACCGCCGGCTGGGTGTGCCGGTCACCGGAACAGGCCCAGGCCACGCAGGATATCGAGCGGCTTGGGGTTCTTGTGCTTGTGCTCCGGCGCTGCGGCCACCGCCGCGGGTGGCGGACCGGCGATGTCCTCGCGTGCCGAGCGCAAGGCCGCATCGCATTGCGCGGCGGCGCCCTCATGCGGGCCGATCACCAGCGTGGTGCGGCCGCCTCCCGCCTGTGAGTCCTGGCCCTGCGCGTCCAGCGCCGGGCGTGGTCGGCGGAGGGTGCCGCCGATCCGAACCGGCATCGAGGCGCCGGCCTCGCCGAGCGCCACGAACGGCACCAGGTGCAGATCGAGCACGCCGTCCTGCAGGCCCACCGAGCCATGCCCGTCCACCGACGCCCGGCTGGCGCGCAGGCTGATGGTGTCGAACCGCGCCACCCCATCGGCCAGCGCGGCGTGCAGGGCAAGGCAACGCAGCACGGTGGTGCCGCCCTTCGGCAGTGCCATCGACAGCGGCAGCGAATGTCCCAGGAGCCGCAGCAACGCATCGTTCTGCACCACGCCATCCACCAGGCTCACCCCGACATGCCCAGTCGCGGACGCCGCCAGCGCCTGCCCGGTCTCGCCTTGCGCCTGCACCACGCCGACCAGTTCGGCCGCGCCCTCGAGTGCGACGGGTTGGCCGAGCCAGCCGGCCAGCGCCGCGGCCGGCAGGAACAGCGGGTGCATCGTCATCTCGAGACGCGGCGGCGCCGCCGAGGCGTCCGCTGCCAGCTTGGCCGAGACAGGACCGGCAGCGCCTGCGGCCTGGATCGGATCGACCAGCAGCCGGCCGCCTTGCAGCACCGCATGGGCGGCGAACCCATGCAGCGACTGGCCCGCCACCAGCAGGTCATCGACATGAATCGCAAGATCGAGATCGGCCTGCCGCAGCGTCGCCCATGGCAGCGGGTGCCGCGGCGATGCGGCCGCCGGTGCGGATGCGGGCGCCGGTCCCGCAACCGGTGCCGGCGATGCCCCATGAGCGGAGGGTGACATGCTGCTCCAGCGCAGGCGGTCCGTGTCGAGCCGCGCCGAGGTCAGCGTCCCTGTCAGCGCGGGCCGACCTTCAAGCGACAGCCCGAGCTCCCCGGCAAGGTCGCCGGCCTCGCTGCGCATGGAAAGGCCAGACAGACGATACCGCCGGCCGCCCTCCGCCGCCAGGCGGGCTGCCGCAGCGATCGGACCCAGCGCGGGGGCACCTGGCAGCAGCGCCGGCAGGTCAGTGATCGCGGCGTTCAACCGCAGGTCGCTGCGCTCGCCCCCAACCCGGCCTTCTGCGCGGATCGTCGCGCCGCTCGTCTCGACCTGCAGGTTCAGCGGAAGTGCGGCCTGCGCGAAGTCGATCCCGCGGAGCTGCTGCAGGCTGCCCAGCGTGCCGGCCGTGCCATGCAGCCGCACCGGGCGCCCGCCCCAGATACCCTGTGCGTCGAGCGCAACGGGAGCGGCGGCATCCGCTGCCCGAACGCTCCAGGATGACAGTCGCAGCCCCGGCAGCGTCGGCACCGTGGTTGCATCCCCCTGTGCCTGCAGTTCCGTCACTTGCGGATGACCCGTATCGACCAGAACCAGGCTGCCCTGCAGCCCCTGTACCGCCGGCAGCCCGGCATGGCTGAACAGTCGGTTCAGGTCGGCCAGCTGCATGAAGGAGTAGTGCGCCGCGAGATCGTAGCCGCGCGCGTCGCGCGGATCCGCCAGCGTGCCGTCGAGGCTGCCCTGGGCCACGGCACGGCCATCCACCTGCTCCGACAGCCGCAGCGACAGCGGCCACGGCGAGCTCCGGTCGGCGGTGCCGAACAGCCGCGCGATCGGCCCGATCGTGCCGTCGATGGTGAAGCCGGCGCCTCCATGCAGGCCGGCGACGCTGATCCACGGTCGTTCGCCCTGCAACGCCTCTCCGTTCAGCTGCGTGACCTGCACCGACCCGCTGCGATGCGCCTGCAGGTCGCGCAGCGACACGGCCGCATCAAGCACCTGCACGCTTCCGAACGAGACGCCCCAAGGCCCGGCATGCCTCGATGACCCACCGCCCGGGCCGGCGGCGCGCCGCTTCGGACCCATCTGCCAGTTTGCGCGGCCGTCCGCACCACGGTCGAGCACGAGGCCCACATGCTCGATCCGCAGCCCGTCGAGCCGGACCACGTGGCGCAGCAGCGGCCAGATCCCGAGACGCGCCTGCACCGCGCCCAGCCGCAGCATCACCGGATCCCGGTCGCCGTCCGGATTTCCGAGCGTGAAGCCCCGTGCCTCGATGCGCGGCGACGGCAGCAGGCGCAACGTGAGGGCCTGCAACGTCACCGTCCTGCCGCTCTGCCGCTCGATCGAGCCGATCACGGCGAGACGCAGCCGGTCCTGGTCCAGCGACCGGTCGACCAGCGCGGCGCCGGCGATCACCACCACGGCCACGACGATGCCGGCGCCGAGCGCGCCCTTCAGCCAGGCGCGCATCCTCAGCTCCGCCGTGCTGCCGGCAGCGCGCCCGCCTCAAAGCCGAGCGCCTTGAAGGTCTCAACCATGTGCGCCGGCAAGGCGGCGGCAACGCTCATCCGGCCACCCGCCGGGTGCGGCAGGTCGAGCATCCGCGCATGCAGATGCAGCTGGTCCGCGAAGCCGTCCAGATGCGCGGCCACGCCGCCATATTTGGGATCACCCAGGATCGGCGTGCCGAGCGCCTCGCAATGCACCCGCAACTGGTGCATCCGCCCGGTCAGCGGCGACAGCTCCAGCCAGGATAGTTTCCGCGCGGCGGCGTCGCGCACGACGTATTCGGTGCGGGCATTGGCAGCATCCTCCTCGTCTCGTTCGGCGGCGATCGTCAGCGAGCCGGGCCCGATCCCCAGGCGTGCCAGCGGCAGGTCGATCACCCCCTCGGGCGGTGTCGGCCGTCCGACCACCACCGCCCAGTAGATCTTGCGCACCTCGCGGCTCCGGAACGAAGCTGCAAGCTTCGCCGCCACCCCCGGCGTGCGCGCCAGCAGCAGCAGCCCGGAGGTGTCGCGGTCGAGGCGGTGCACCAGGCGCGGCCGGTGCTCGAGATCGCCGCGCAGCGCGTCCAGCATGCCGTCGACATGCCGCGTAATGCCCGGTCCGCCCTGCACCGGCAGGCCAGCCGGCTTGTTGAGCACGATGACCTGCTCGTCGCGATACACCACCATGCGCTCGAGATCGCGACGGTCATTCTCGTTGACCGCGACGACGATCGGCGCCGGCCGCGACGCATTCGGGATCGGCGGCACCCGCACCGTCTGTCCCGCCAGCAGGCGGGTCGCGGTCTCCGCGCGCTTGCCGTCCACCCGCACCTGCCCGGTGCGGCACAGCTTCTGCAGCGCTCCCTGCGTCAGATGCGGAAAATGCCGGCGGAACCAGCGATCGAGACGGATCTCCGCCTCGTCCTCGCTGACGTTCATGACCACGACACTCATCGCGCGTTCCCGAACACGACACTCATGGCGCGTCGCTGTCCCGCAACCGCGCCCAGTTGTCCAGCCTGCGCCTGACCTCGCGCTCCTGGCCGCGGTCGGTCGGCACATAGAGCCGCTCGCGCGCCATGCCATCCGGAAAGTAGTTCTGTCCCGAGAAACCCTGCTCGGTATCGTGGTCGTATTCGTAGCCGCTGCCATAGCCGAGCTGCTTCATCAGCTTCGTCGGCGCATTCAGGATATGCGCCGGCGGCGGCAGGCTGCCGGTGGCCTGCGCAGCGCGCAGAGCCGCCCCCCAACCCTTGTAGACCGCGTTCGATTTCGGTGCGGTGCCGAGATAGACGACAAGCTGCGCCAGTGCCAGCTCGCCCTCCGGGCTGCCGAGCCGCTCGTAGGTCTCCCAGGCGGCGATCGCCTGCGGCAGCGCCTGCGGGTCCGCCATGCCGACATCCTCGGCGGCGAAGCGCGTCAGCCGCCGTGCGATGTAGCGCGCATCCTCGCCGCCCGCGATCATCCGCGCGAACCAGTACAGCGCGGCATCCGGATCCGATCCGCGCAGCGACTTGTGCAGCGCCGAGATCAGGTTGTAGTGCTCCTCGCGATCCTTGTCGTACAGCGCCGCACGCCGCGCCAGCAGCTCGGCCAGCGCTTCCGGATCAAGCGCCTCACCCTCCGACAGGCTGAGCAACTGCTCCACCATGTTCAGCAGGTAGCGCCCGTCGCCATCCGCCATCGCGCACAGCGTCTCGCGGCTGGCTGGCGTCAGCGGCAGGGCGCGCCCGGCATCCTGCTCGGCGCGCTCCAGCAGAGCCTGCAGCGCGTCGTCATCGAGCCGCCGCAGCACCAGTACCTGGCAGCGCGACAGCAGCGCACCGTTCAACGCGAAGGACGGGTTCTCGGTGGTGGCGCCGATCAGCACGATGGTGCCGTCCTCGACCACCGGCAGGAAGCCGTCCTGCTGGGCGCGATTGAAGCGATGGATCTCGTCCACGAACAGCAGCGTGCCACCCTGCCCCGCCTTCCGCCACCGGCTGGCCTCCTCGAAGCTGCGCTTGAGGTCGGCTACTCCGGAGAACACCGCCGAGAGCTGGGTGAAGCGCAGGCCGGCCGCCTCCGCGAGCAGGCGCGCGATCGTGGTCTTGCCGACACCCGGGCCGCCCCACAGGATCAGGCTGGCCAGCGCGCCACGCGCCAGCATCCGGCGCAGGGCCCCGTCCGCCCCGAGCAGATGCGGCTGTCCCACGACGTCATCGAGACCGCGCGGACGCAGCCGATCGGCCAGTGGCCGGACTATCCCGTCGGGGCCGGCAGCACCTTCGAAGGCGGCCGCCCCGGTGGACGCCGGCGGCTTCACGCTGCCGAACAGGTCGGCATTGTGCTCGGCTGCGCCTGGGCCGGCATTCGACTTCTGTCTCATTGAATGGTTATAGCAGGAAGACCTCCCGAGCCCGATTCCTGCCGAGGCGCGACACCGCAGCGGAATGCTGCCACCCTGACCAGGTCATCCCCCGATCGCATGGAGCAATCTTGATGCTGCGCCTCCTGCTCGCCCTGTTGCTGCCCTGGCTCGCCTTCTTCACGATCGGACGGCCGATCGCCGGCCTGATCTGCCTGCTGCTGCAAGTCACCATCATCGGTTGGCTGCCGGCTGCTTTCTGGGCGGTCTATGCCATCGGCAAGGCTCGCTAGAGCATGATCGGATCGATCATGCCCTGCTTGTCTTCTCACAGACGAGGTTTATCCGACGCTTGGCATCGCTCAGCGGTTCCAGTTGATCGGATGCTGCTCCAGCCGGCTCAGGATACCTGGACCAGCCTTCCGTCCAGCTTTGCCTCGATGAAGCGGCGCTGGATGCCCTTGCCGGCCGCCTTTGCCTCGTAGAGCGCCGCATCCGCCTTGCGGTGCAGGTCGTCACCCGCCAGGCCATCTTCCGGTGCGCAGGCGAAGCCGACGCTGATCCCGATCCGCAGCCGGCCGATGCCGTCCAGGACGTAGGGCTCGTCCGCAACGCTCCGTATGATGCTGCTGGCATATCCCGCGCCGTCTTCCGGCGTCATATCGGGCGCAACGATCACGAATTCATCGCCGCCAAGCCTCGACAGGATGTCGCACGCACGCACGCTCGAGCGCATCCTGTCGGCGACGGCGCGAAGGATCTTGTCGCCGGCCTGATGGCCGAAGCTGTCATTGATCGGCTTGAAACCATCCAGATCCAGGTAGAACAGGATGAACTGCTTGGAAGCCCTCAAATATTGGGCGTCGAGCGCCTCCATCAGGCCGAAGCGGTTCAACAGGTTGGTGAGGGTGTCGTATCGGGCCCGCTCGTCACTGTCCTGCTCGGCCTGCAGGGTGGCAACCGCCATGCTCTGGAACCGGTTGATGATCGCCGCCACGCCGACGAAGAACAACGGCGTCTGCAGGACCAGGATGATCAGCCAATGATCTCCCGAAAAAGCGGCTCCGGCGACGAACGGCAGGTCGCACAACCCCACAAGCGTCACCGCGTAACGAGGCGCGGCATAGTTGCGGGCGCAGATGGGACCGACCAGACCCATCACCGTCGTCGCGGCCAGCAGTTGAAGCGCCAGGCTACCCGTCCGCATGGCAGCAAAAGCCATTGCGCCCTCCAGGGCGCACCATGCAACCGCAGTGAGAAGATAAAGATCGGTAGGCGTTGACTGGTCACGGGCTGCCGCTGTAACGGCGCGCCGGACGACAGCGAGTCGGAGCGCCGCGAGGATCAGATCAATCGCAACGAAAACGCCGAACACCTTGCCCCGATGCATGCACAGCGCAGTGATGTTCAGGATCAGGCCATTCAGGACGCCTGCTATGACAGCCTTCGGAGACGCAAAGATTTCTCCCAGCAGCTTCCTGGCGATGGATGGCGCAATGTCACGACCGGGATCGGTCAGCCAGCGCAGGACCGCCGAGTTCGGCGCAGTGAAGTTGTTACGCACTCCAGACACCGTTCGCCTCCCCGGCCGTCCCCCACCGTTACGGTACCATACCGGATATTTACAACCCTGAGTAGCGAAAATCCTCGTGACCAAGCGGTTGGGCATCAGGCACCGGGTCAGTGGCCGATAGGAGCGCCTGCTAGCGCGGTGCCGGCGGCAGGCTGAACAGCGTCATCGGGTTGGCACCCGCGCCGAAGCTCGTCGCCGGCAGCGCCCCGTTCCAGCGCGTCGCCGCCTGATACCCCAGCACCGACGGGTTCGCCTGCGTTACGCTGCCGACCAGTTGCAGCACCTTCGCCTGCGCCTCGCCATTCAGCAGCGTGGCCTGGCTGTCGCCCTCCGCGCGCAGGATCGCCGCCTGCCGCTCGCCGCGGGCGCGGTCGATATTGGCCTGCGCCTCACCGGTCGCCTGCGCGATCCTGACCGCCGCCTGCGCGTCCGCCTGCACCTTGATCTGCTCGCCCTCGAAATGGAACCGCGCGACCGTGTTCTGCGCCCGGATCGCGTCGTTCTTTGCCTGCACCGCCTGCTCCACCGACTGCTCGAAGGTCGGCGAATAGCTGATCGAGCTGATCTGCAGGTCGGTCACCTCGATCCCGAAGATCGACCGCAGCGCCTGGCTGACCTCGCGCCGCACCGAGACCGCGATCGCCGCACGCTCGCTGGAGATGTTCACCGTGTTCTGCGTGGAGAACACCCGCATCACCCGGTCGGCGATGATCGGCTGCATGGTGCTGTTGATGTCGAGGCTGCCGGTGCGTCCGGTGTGATACAGCAGCTGCAGCACCGCATCCTCGGGCACCCGGTAGGTCAGCCCGATGCCGATGCCGACCGACTGGTTGTCCACCGTGTAGACCGTCATGTTGTCCATGCGCAGCGCGGTCAGGCTGGTCTGGATCTTGTCCACCTCGTCGATCAGCGGCAGCTTGAGGTGCAGGCCGGGCTGCACCGGCACCGGCGTCAGGATGGTGCCGAAACGGCGAACGCCCGCCATCTCGGTCGGCTGCACCGTATAGAAGCTGCCCGCGAGCACGATGAGCGCCGCCACCACCAGGGCGGCGGCGGCGATCACCCGCAGCGGCAGCCGCGGCATCGAGGGCCGCCGCGGCACGATCCGGGTCGGATCCGGGAACGACCAGGGGTTCGAGGGTGGGCCGGACATCGCGATACGCCTTCGGTTACGGGCGGTCGCCTCAGCCGGAACCCGCCGACGCCGCCAGGTGCATCCTAGCGCCGGATCGCTCGCCCAGCACCAGCACCAGCACCGCGAACGCCACCAGGTCGAAGACCGACAGGCTGGCGAACAGCGGCCCGAAGCCGATGGTGCCGGCGACCTGGCCGATCAGCAGCGAGAAGCAGGTGGCGCCGAAATAGCCCGCCATGCCGGCGCCTCCGGTCGCGGTGGCCACGTCGGCGCGCTCGAACTTATCGGTCACCAGCGCGTACATCAGGCTCGACAGCGTCTGGTGCGCGAACGCGCCGACCGAGAACAGCAGGATGGCGACGATCGGGTTGGCGAACAGGCTGACCAGGGCCGGCCCGATCATGCAGACCGCGCCCACGCCGACGCCTGCGATGCGCGCATTGACCAGCGACAGATTGAACCGGCGCCCCAGAATCAGCGACAGGTAGCCGCTGAACCCGCAGCCGAGGTCCGCCGCGAGAAACGGCAACCAGCCGAACAGCGCGAAATGCTTGATGTCCATGCCGCGCACCGTGACCATGTAGAGCGGGATCCAGAGCCCGAAGGTCTGCCAGGCCGGCTCGGTCAGGAAGCGGGCCACCGCCAGCCCCCAGAACGCCGGCCGCCGCACCACCCGGCGCGGCGACGGCGGCGGCAGCACCTCGTCGGCCGCGCGCCCGTCCAGGATGAGCTGCCGTTCGGGCTCGCCGAGCCTGCGGTGCCGCTCGGGGGATCGGTACAGCAGCAACCAGATCAGCGAAACCAGGATGCCGAGCGCGCCGGTGCCGATGAAGGCGCCGCGCCAGCCCCAGGTCACCGCAATCCAGATCACCAGCGGCGGCGCCACCATCGCACCGATCGAACTGCCGGAGTTGAACCAGCCGGTGGCGATGGCGCGCTCCCTTGGCGGAAACCACACCGACGACATCTTGACCGCCGTGGGAATGGCGGCCGCCTCGCTGAAGCCGAGCAGGCCTCGGCAGGCGGCGAGACCCTGCCAGGAGCCGGCCGCCGCATGCAGGATCGCGGCACTGCCCCAGGCAAAGGCGAACAGGAAATAACCGAGCCGGATTCCGATGAGATCGGTGATGAACCCGGCCACCGGCTGCATCAGGCTGTAGCAGATCTGGAAAGTGCTGACGATGTAGGAATACTGCGCCGTCGTCATGTGCAGCTGGGTGTGCAGGATCGGCGCCAGCACGCCGAGCGTGTTGCGGTCTAGATAGTTCACGACCGTACCGAGCCCGACCAGCCCGAGAATATACCAGCGCAATCCCTTGATGCGTGTCATGGAGCGTCCCTGGAAGGTTTCCTCACCGCTCGTTGGCGGCCGTGCGGCACGTGGTCGCGCCGGTGGTTTGCGTCAGAGCCGGTAGGCCCGCTTTGCCAGCCGATATGCGAGATCGATCGCGACCTCGCGCGCCTCGTCCTCGTCGAGCGTATGCTCCGTCACCAGCCGGGCGAGATACGCGCAGTCCGCCCGGCGTGCGACATCGTGCCGCGACGGGATCGAGCAGAACGCGCGCGTATCGTCGTTGAAGCCGACGGTATTGGCGAACCCCGCGGTCTCCGTCGTCGACTCGCGGAACCGGCGCATGCCTTCCGGACTGTCGAAGAACCACCAGGGCGGACCCAGCCGCAACGCCGGATAATGCCCGGCGAGCGGTGCCAGCTCGCGCGAGTAGCTGGTCTCGTCGAGCGTGAAGACGATGACGGTGAGGCGGCTCTCGTTGCCGTATCGGTCCAGCAACGGCTTGAGCGCCTGCACGTAGTCCGTGCGTGCCGGGATGTCGGCGCCCTTGTCGCGGCCGAACCGCGCGAACACCGTCGGATTGTGGTTGCGCACGGCGCCCGGATGGATCTGCAGGACGAGCCCGTCCTCGAGGCTCATGCGCGCCATCTCGGTCAGCATCTGCGCCCGGAACAACTCGGCGTCCGCCGCCGAGGCTCCGGCCAGCACGCGCGCGAACAGGGCGGCGGCGGCCTCGTCCGGCAGGTCCGCGGTGGCCGCGGTCGGGTGCCCGTGATCGGTCGCGGTCGCGCCGAAGCCGCGGAAATAGGCACGCCGCTGCATCAGCGCCGCGAGGTAGCCGCGCCAGGTGGCGGTGTCCTCGCCGGTGAGCCGACCGAGCTCGGCGAGATTGCCGGTAAATCCCGGGAACTCGGGATCGACCACGGCATCGGGCCGGAACGTGGTGATCACCCGCCCGCTCCAGCCGCTGTCGCGCAGCGCACGATGGTGCGCCAGCGTGTCGATCGCCGGTTCCGTCGTCGCCAGCGCCTCGATGTTGAAGCGCTCGAACAGGGCACGCGGCCGGAAGTCCGGCTCCTGCAGATGGCTCGAGATCAGGTCGTAGAGGCGGTCGGCATTGTCCGCGTCCAACCGCTCCTCGATGCCGAACAATGTCGAGAAGCCGTGCTCCATCCAGAGCCGCGTCGGCGTGCCGCGGAACAGGTGCCAGTTCCGGGCCAGCAGGCGCCAGATCGCCCTTGGATCGCTCTCGGTCGGGCCGCCATCGGCCCGCGGGACGCCGAGCGCCTCGAGCGGGACACCCTGGCTGTACAGCATGCGGAACACGTAGTGGTCCGGCACCACGAACAGGGTCGCCGGATCGACGAACGGCTCGTTGCGAGCGAACCACGCCGGATCGCAGTGGCCGTGCGGGCTGATGATCGGCAGCCCGGCCACTTCCGCATATAGCCGCCGGGCGACCGCGCGCGCGTCCGACTGCGCCGGGAACAGGAAATCGGGATGCGGCATGCGACGCTCCTTTTCAAGAAGAGGCCCATATACTAATATATCAGTATGCAGGCAATGCCGCTCCGGACGCGATCCGCTCCTGTCTCCCGCCGTGGTGAGCGCCTGGCGGCGCTGATCTACCGGAACCTTCGCGAGGAGATCGTCTCCCTGGGCCGCCGGCCGGGCGACCCCCTCATCGAGATGCAGGTGGCGCAGGCCCACGGCGCCAGCCGGACGCCGGCGCGCGAGGCCATCCAGCGTCTCGCCGACGAAGGCCTGATCGACATCTTTCCGCAGTCCGGGACCTTCATCGCCAGGATCCCGGCCGCCGAATTGCCGGAAGCCATCGCGATCCGGCGGGCACTCGAGGAGGCGACGGTGCGGGTCGCGGCGGCCCGCATCTCGGAAGCCGACATCAACGCATTGCAGGCCCAGCTCGCCCTGCAGGCGGCGCGGGAGGCGGCCGCCGACCAGGAAGGCTTCCACCGTGCCGACGAGGCGTTCCATGCCATGCTGGCGGCGATTGCCGGTCAGCCGCGTTTCTGGACGGTCGCCCAGCAGGTCAAGACCCAGGTCGATCGCTTCCGCCGCCTCACCCTGCCGGTCGCCGGACGAATGGGATCGGTCGTCTCGGAGCATGCCGTCATCGTGAACCGGCTCGCGAGCCGGGATCAGGATGGCGCGGCGGCCTCCATCGGAGCCCATCTCGGCATGCTTCTCGGCGTCATCGAGACAGCCCGCCTGGCCCAGCCCGACATGTTCTGCTGAACAGTCCCTCCCCGCGACTAGTCGACGGTGCCATAGGACGGCGCCCCGATCGCCGGGCAGCTGCACTGCGACCCGAGCGCCACCTGTTGCGGCAGGCGGCAGGTATAGACGCCGGCATGGCACACATAGCCATAGCCCGGCGCCACCCCTGCCTCGGGGCCGGCCGAGGCGCTGCCGACACAGCCAGACAGCAGCAGCGCCAGACCGAGCCCAGCCGCGGTTTGCCACATCCGGTTACGTTTGGCCCTCATGACAGGGCGGCCTGGATCATGCATGGTTCGATCCCGATCCCACTTTTGATGAACCGATGGAACACCGATCAGCACTTGCCGTTCCACGGTCCCGGTTCAAGGCTGCCCCGGAGCGCCTGACCGACCTCCTCCTTGGCTTGGCGGTGTTCCTCACCGGGCTGGTCACGCGACTCTACGGCCTCGGCGACAAGCCGTACTGGCTCGACGAGGTCACCACGCTGCATCGCGCCGCCTTGCCCGCCAAGGCGATGATCCGCGATTCGTTGTCGTTCCATCACCTGCCGCTCTACTTCCTGATCAGCGGCTGGTTCGTGCCGCACGGCACCGACGAGGCGACGCTGCGGCTGCCGGCTGCCCTGTTCGGGGCGCTGTCCTGCCTGCTGCTGTTCGGCCTCACCCGCGCCCTCGGGGGCCGCCGCGCCGCGGTCGCCGCCGCCCTGCTGCTCGCCCTGTCGCCGTTCCAGGTGCAGTACGGCCAGGAGGCACGCTCCTACACGCTGGTCATCAGCTTCATCCTGCTCGGGCTGTGGGGGCTGGTCGCGGTCCTGCGCGACCCGGCCCGCGCCGCCCGGCCGCTGCTCGCACGCGGCTCCGCCTGGCGGCCCTGGCTGGTGTATGCACTCGCCACCATCGCCGCCCTCGATACGCTCAGCGTGGCCCTGTTCTGGCTGGCCGCCGGCGTCCTCGCCCTCGTCCTGACCGCCTGGCGCGAACGCCCGGCGCGGCGCGGCATTCTGGTCAATGCCGCCATCGCCCATGCAGCGATCCTGGTCTGCTACCTGCCCTGGATCGTGGCGATGCACCGCCTGACCAACGGTGACATGGGCAGCGGACTCGACTGGGTGCCGCCGCTGAACTGGGAGCGGCTCTGGACCACGATACAGGCCGTGTACCTGCTCCGCACCACCAGCCTGATCGCCTACCACACCTTTCCGGACGGGCTCGCCTGGCTCGGGGCCGTGGTTGCCCTGCTCGCCATGTTCGGGCTGTGGAGCGTGCCGCGCCGCGATCCGGCGATGGCCGCCGCGAAGGTCGCCCTGGTGACGTTGCCGGTCGGGCTGCTAGCCGCGTCACTGGTCTCGTCGGTCTGGATGCCGCGCTACCTCGCCTGGAGCGGCCCGATCTTCTTCCTGTTCGCAGGCCTCGGCGTCGGATGCCTGCCGCGCCGCACGTCGCTCGGCGTGCTGGGCCTGGTGATCGTCGCGGGGGTCGCCAACCTGCTGCCGTACTACCGGCTGGAGACCAAGCCGCTCTGGAACGACGCTGCCCTGATGCTGCGCGGCAGCCTGCCTGCGGACGCCCTGCTGCTGACCGACGACCCCGGCGCCATCGACATGATGAATGTCCGGCTGCAACGCCTCGCCGACCCGTTCCCGGACGAACTCTGGACTGACGACGCCACCCGGGCGCTGCAAAGCCTGCATGACGGCCATCCGGTGTTTGCCGTGCACGGCCGCGTCGGACAGGCCGACCACACGCCGCTCTCCGCCTTCCTCGACATGGTGGCCCCGCTGGGGGCGCCGTGTCTGACGCGGACCGTCGGGCTCGACATCATCATCGAGGCCTTCACCCCGGACGGCCGCGCCTGCCCGACCACCCCGGACATGGACGGCGCCTGACCCGCCGGTTGCGCGCCCTCAATAAGGCACGCCATCCGCACGCTGCCGGCGCAGCGCCTGCGCATACCAGGTGAACTCGTCGAGGAACCGCGCGGCAACCTTGCCGGTCCGCTCGTCGAGCACCGCGCCATCCTCCCCGAGCGCCTGCCCGATGCGCGGGATCGGCAGCAGGCTCGGGATGCTCGGCATGCCGAGCTCGGCCAGCGTCATCCGGAGCTGCATTGCCGCGCGAACGCCGCCGAACTGCCCGGCCGAGTAGCAGACGATGCCGGACGGCCGCCAGAAATACTCCTCGAGGTAGTAGTCGAGCAGGTTCTTCAGCGCCGGCGGAATGCCGTTATTGTATTCGCCGCTGACGATCATGAACCCGTCCGCCCGGCGATACAGCGCCGCCAGGCGCTCCAGAGGCTCGGGCGCCTCGCCCGCCGGATGCTCCTTGTACATCCGGTCGAGCAACGGCAGTTGCAGCTCCATCGGGTCGACCAGCGGCGCCGCATGGCCGCGCGCCTCGAGCGCCTGGATGATCATTCGCGCCGCCCGGATGCCCTGCCGGTCTCGGCGCACCGAGCCAAGCAGGACCGGGACGCTCAGGACCGACTGGGGCAGGAGCGGCGCGACGACCACGGTCAGCTCTTGAGGTGCGGCCCGAGCAGGCTGAGGTCGGCCTCCGACAGCCGGTCCGACGCCGTGTTGGCCTGGTGCCAATACGGATACAGCAGCGGCGGCGCGCTGACCGCGTCCAGCCGTGTCCGCTCCTCGGCACTCAGCCGCAGGTCGGCCGCCTTGAGGTTGTCGGCGAGCTGCGCCTCGGTGCGCGCCCCGATGACCACCGATGCCACGGCCGGACGCCCGAGCAGCCAGGCAAGCGCCACCTGCGCCGCCGACGCCTCGTGCGCGGCGGCGATCTCCACCAGCACCTCGATGATGTCGTACAGCTTGTCGGTGTCGCGCACCGGCGGCTCGCTCCATTGCGCGAGCTGCCGCGTTCCCTCCGGGGTCGCCTGCCCGCGCCGATGCTTGCCGGACAACAGGCCGCCCGCGAGCGGGCTCCAGACCAGGATCCCGATCCCCTGGTCGATCGAGGCCGGCACCAGCTCGTACTCCGCCTCGCGCGCCTGCAGCGTGTAATGGATCTGCTGGCTCACCGGCCGCACCAGGTGTTCCCGCTCGGCCACGCCGAGCGACTTCATCAGGTGCCAGGCCGAGAAGTTCGACACGCCGACATAGCGCACCTTGCCCTCGCGGACGAGCTGGTCCAGCGCCAGCATGGTCTCCTCGACCGGGGTCAGGCCGTCGATCTCGTGCAGCTGATAGAGGTCGATGGTGTCGGTGCGCAGCCGCTTCAGGCTGGCCTCGCAGGCGCGGATCAGATGCTGCCGCGATAGGCCGGCATCGTTGGCACCGGGGCCCATCCGGAACCGCGCCTTCGACGCCAGCAGCAGCCGGTCGCGCCGGCCCTCGATCGCCTCGCCGAGGATCTCCTCCGACAGGCCATCGGAATAGATGTCCGCGGTATCGAACAGGTTGACGCCGGCATCCAGGCACTGGTCGATCTGCCGGCGCGCGGTGGCAAGATCGGTCGATCCGGTCTTGGCGAACACGCCGCGTCCACCGAAGGTCATCGTGCCGAGGGTGAGTGAGGAGATCTTCAGGCCCGATCGGCCAAGCTGGCGATAATCCATGACTTGCTCCTGTCGTTCGACGGGCAGCGCATGCTGCCCCGGCGTACTCCTGCGCCTCGGAGCCGCCTGTCATCACGCTTCATGAGAGCGCTATCATCGCTGCCTGTCAAAGGCGGCAGCACGCCCGCAAGCCACCGGCTCCCCAGGCTCAGGATCACGGCGCTAAGCCTTTCTTAATCCCGATCCGTCACAACTGGCCATGAAGTCCAGGTCGGAACCGGGGGGGACATGGCGCGCACATCCACGACCCCGCTGCGTCCGCATGCAGGCCGTGTCCTCCTGAAGGGTCTGTGCGTGGCGGCCCCGTTCCTGGCGGCCCCGTTCCTGGCGGCGTGGGGTCCCCTCGCCCAGCCGCCGACCCTGCAGGATGTCCAGGTCGCGGGCCGCGTGCTGCACTTCCAGGAGCCACCCTTCGCCGGGGAGGTCGTGGTCGCGATCGTCTTCGACCAGAGCCAGCCCGCGTCGCTCGTCGAGGCCCACGCCCTCGACGCCTTGCTGGGAGCCGGCCTCGCAGTCGGCAACCTGACGCTCCTGCCGCGCCTGGTGGAACAGCGGCAACTGGCCGGCTCCGCAGGCTACGGCGCCATCTTCCTGACGTCCGGGGCGGACGATCAGCTCCTGGCCGCCAGCCTGCGCAGCCACCGGGTGCTCTGCCTCACCAGGCACCTGGAACAGGTCGAGCACGGAGCCTGCGTGGTGGCGATCTGCTCGGAGCCGCAGGTCGTCATCGTCGTCAACGAAACCAACGCGTCCGCCGTCGGCCTGCAGTTCGCAACCGCCTTCCGCATGATGGTCCGGGAAATATGAAAAGATCATTCGGACTGGCCATCCTGCTGCTGGCGGCCGCAGCACCACCCGCCCTGGCCCAGAGCTTCGATCGCAGCGCCTTCGAGGACATGTTCGGTGAACCGGTCACGACGTCAGCCACCGGCCAGCCGCAACGGGCAAGCGAGGTGCCGGCCGACATGGAGATCGTCACCGCCGAGCAGATCCGGCGCACCGGCGCCGACACGCTGCCGGACGTGCTGCGCTTCGTCGCCGGCATCGACGTCCGCCAGTACGGCATGCAGGACGCCTCCGTCGGCATACGCGGCTACGACACCGCGCTGAACCCGCGCGTACTCGTGCTGCTCGACGGACGTCAGGTCTACCAGGACGATTACGGCCTGACGGTATGGTCGCTGATCCCCGTTGCCCTGAGCTCGATCCGGCAGATCGAGATCATCAAGGGACCGAGTGCTGCACTGTACGGCTTCAATGCCGTCTCCGGCGTCATCAACATCGTGACCTACGACCCGCTGACCGACAAGGTGAATGGCGGCAGGATCATGGGCGGCACGCAAAGCCAGGCCTACGGCGAGGCGGTGGCAACCGCGCAGGTCCAGGGTGTCGCGGGCGTTCGCCTCTCCGCCGAAGGCTTCCGCTCGACCGAATTTCGCGGCAACGCCGACGGCGCGACGCGCGAGCAGCCGCATAGCGGCACCGCCGCGGTCGACGGACGCTTCCTGCTTGCCCCCGGCGTAGAGCTGGACCTGTTCGGCTCGATCGGCAGCGTCGACAGCAACTACTACATCGATACCGGGGTCTACACGCCGATCGCATTCAAGGCCAACAGCCTGCGCTCCGCACTCTCCGCGGACACACCGCTCGGCATGCTCAAGCTCGACTACTACCGCAACGAGAACCGAACCGCGGAGGATCACCCGCCCGCCGTCGACAACTGGCGCGAGGACCTCAACGTCGTGCAGGCCAGCGACCTGTTCAAGCTCGGCAGCCAGAACACCTTCAGGATCGCCGCCGAATATCGAGACAATTCGGTCTCGTCGCTACAGACCTTCAGCGGACGCGTCGGCTACACCATCGTTGCCGGCTCGATGATGTGGGCCTGGCAGATCCTGCCGCAATTGTCGCTGACCAACGTCGTGCGCGTGGACGACCTCTCCCTCACGCACGAGGGCGCGCAATTCTTCATCCCCGGCAGTGGGCCGCTATATCACGATGCCCGCATCGTCCAGCCGAGCTTCAACAGCGGCGCGGTCTACAAGCTCTCGGCCTACGACACGGTCCGCCTCACCGCGGCACGAGCGACCCAGATTCCGGTGCTCGTGGACTTCGGCTTCGCCAGGACCTACGGCGACGCCATCGTGGCCGGCAACACCGGACTGCAGCCATCCGAAGTCCAGAACTACGAAGTCGACTACGACCGCAAATTGCCCGCACTGGATTCCGTGCTGCGTCTGGCGGCCTTCGCACAGCACATGGACACCACGATCGGATCGCCGTTCGGCTCGGGGACCACCTTTCTTCCGACCGAACAGGCACTCCTCCAGGCACGCAATTTCGGTAGCAGCAGCGAGGCCGGCGGCGAGATCGGCATAAAGGGCAACAGCCCGGGCGGCCTGCGCTGGAACCTGAGCTACGCCTTGGCCGCGGTGCGGGACCACGCCCCGGAAGCCGAACTGCTGGCGGCCGCCACCGTGAGCTTCCAGCGGCAGACGCCGACCAACTCGGTCATCGCGGGCGGCGGCTACACCTGGCGGCACCTGGACCTCGACGTGCAGGCACGCTGGCAGTCGCATATCCAGGATTTCACGCTCGACACCTCCACCGGCAACACGACCGTCGTCACCGTGCCGAACTACGTCACCGTCAACCTGCGCGCGGCCTACCGCATCACCAGGCAGTTCATGGTCTCGGTGCTCGCCGAGCAGGTCAACAAGCAGCAGATCGCCGAAACCGCCGGCCTGCAGACCGACCGGCAGTTCCTTGCGGGCCTGGAACTGAAATTCTGATGGCCGCCGCCACGGACCGGCCACCGCCGCCCACGCTGAAGAGCCTGGGTCGCCGGGCATGAACCACCTGCTGGCTAACTTGCTGCGCAACCACGATCCCGTCAGCCTGGCGATCGTACTGTTCGAGGCCATGATCGGCAGCGGCATCGCGATGCGCGTCCTGCTCGCGCCCCGTGACTCGCGCCTGGGCAGTGCCGTCTGCGCTTGCGCCTTCAGCGTCATTCTCACCTCCGCCTTCTGGATGGCCCTGCTGACGGCGCTTGCCAGCGTGTATCCGAAGCTCAGCCTCAGCGTGCCGATCCGGTGGATGATCCCCGCACTTGGAATGTCGCTGGTGAGCGGCGCCGTCGCCGGCGCCATCCACCAGCGCGGCCGCCGATCCGCGCGCAACGGCATGCTGGCCGGATCGCTGCTCGCCTGCGGGTTTTCCTGCATGCTGTTCACCGGAATGGCCGGGCTGGTGCGGCCGTTCGCGCTTGGCTATGACCTCACCGCCGTCCTGATCGTCATGGTGCTCGGGGCCGCTCTGTGCGGCTTCGCGCTGTGGGAGAGCAGCAATCCGGAGAGGCGCTACCGCCCCTGGGTGATCGGCAGCAGCCTGACCGCGCTCGCCATCGTCGTCCTGGTTTTCGGATCGCTGGCGGCGATCCTGCCCTTCGATGCATGGATGAACGCGATTGCGCAACCCGATGATCTTGCCTCCTCGCCGATCGCGATCATCGTAGCCGCCGAGGGGGTCGTCGTGCTGCTGCTCACCCTGTCGGGCTCGCTGGTCGATAATCGTGTCGCCGCGCGCGACCGGCTCGAGGCCGACCGTTTCCGGCAACTGGCGGACAGCACCCTGGAAGGGATACTCATCCACCGGAATGGCGAGATCCTCGACGGCAACGAGAGTCTCGCCGCCCTGCTCGGCATGCAGCTCGTCGAGCTGCGGGCGAGCACACTGGACCGGTTCATCGTTCCGGGAAGCGACAATTCGGCCTGGAGCCCGGATCGTGGCGACGCCCCCGCCGAAACCGAGATCGTTGCCGCCAATGGTGCACGCATGCCGGTCGAGATCCTCTCCCGCGCCATCAGCTATGGCGGCCGGCCGGCGCTGGTCACCGCGCTGCGCGACGTGCGCGAGCGCAGAGCGTCGGAGGAGCGTATCCGCTTCCTCGCCCACCACGACATGCTCACCGAGTTGCCGAACCGCGTCCTGCTGAACGAGAGCCTCGATCTTGCCCTGCGCCGCGCCGCCCGCAGCTTCGTTCCGCTGGCGGTGCTCTGCCTCGACCTCGACGGCTTCAAGATGGTCAACGACACGCTCGGTCACGCCGCCGGCGACCAGCTGTTGCGTGAAGTGGCCGCACGGCTGCGTGGCAATCTCCGCGAAAGCGATTTCGTGGCCCGCATCGGTGGTGACGAGTTCGTCGTGCTGCAGACGACTGGGGCACAGCCGGAGCAGGCAACCATCCTCGCCCGCCGCATCATCGACTGCCTGACCCCGAGCTTCTGGATCGAGGAACAGGACGTCAATGTCGGCGTCAGCATCGGCATCGCGGTGTATCCCGAGGATGGGGAGACGGCCGAGACCCTGCTCAAGAAGGCCGACATCGCCCTCTACCGGGTCAAGGGCAACGGACGCGGCTGGTTCCGCCTGTTCGAAAGCGGCATGGATGACGAGCTGCAGGATCGGCGCAAGCTCGAACTCGATCTGCGCCACGCCCTGCAGCGCGACGAGCTGGTCCTGCACTTCCAGCCGCTGGTGGACAGCAACCTCAGGGTGCTGGCGTTCGAGGCGCTTGTGCGATGGATGCATCCGACGATGGGCCTGGTGATGCCCGCCCAGTTCATCCCGCTGGCCGAGGAATGCGGGCTCATCATCCCGCTGGGCGAGTGGGTGATGCGCGCCGCCTGCGCTGCTGCGACGCGCTGGAGCCGCGACTGCCGCGTCGCGGTCAACCTGTCGCCGGCGCAGTTCCTGCGCGGCGACCTGCGGGCGATGGTCGCCGCCGTCCTGAGGGAGACCGGCCTCTCGCCCGACCGCCTCGAGCTGGAGATCACCGAGGGGGTGCTGATGGACAACACCGAAAGCGCCCTGCGCACCCTCAACGAGTTGCGTGAACTGGGAGCGCGGCTGGTGCTCGATGATTTCGGCACCGGCTATTCGAGCCTCTCGTACCTGCAGCGCTTCCCGTTCGACAAGCTCAAGGTCGACCGCTCGTTCATCAACAGGCTGGTCAGCGACAGCGGCTCGCGTGCCATCATCGAGGCGATCATCGCCATGAGCAAAAGCCTGGACCTGGAGGTCACCGCGGAAGGCGTCGAGACGGCCGAACAGTTCAACCTGCTCGGTGCCAAGGGATGCGATGAGTTCCAAGGCTACCTGCTCGGCCGGCCGATGCCCCAGGAAGCGGTCGAGGCGTTCCTCGGGGCGGCCCCGATCCGCCATCCGCTCGACCATGCGCTGCTTGTCGATTGACCGGCCCGCTCGAGCCCACCGATGTGTACGTCGCCATGCCCCGCACCCGGTTGTTAACCTCGTCTTGACCTCTGGAGGCGTAGTTTCGCCTCTTGAGCAGAGGGTGACGTCGTAGTGGCAGACATGCGCGCAGGCGGGACCGCTGCACCGGTGCTGCCGTTTCTTCCTGCGAGCTTCGCCGAGTGCGGCGTCAACGTCCCGTTCACCACGCCGCAACTGGTCGGCACCCGCGTGCGGGCCAGCCCGGGTGGACTTGAGGGCGTCGTCCCGAGCCCGAGCGGCCGCGGCATCTACGTGCTGCCCTGGAAGCTGGTGGGCTCGCTCTGCCGTCCGACCGTCTTCGACCTGCGGCTCGTCGGCCGGATCGGGAGCTTGACATCGATCAGGCCGGCCACCATCCGGGCGACGTCTCGCGCCGTCGCAGCGGAGGGCCTGGCGGGTCGCATGGCGATGCATGCGGCACAGGCCGCGATCGAGGCGGCGGCGCGAGCGACCCGGCATGCGCATGCGCACCTGCACACGCGACTTGCCCGAGAGATCGGGCCGGGTGGCGAGGCTCCGGCGAGATCGCGCCCTGGAGCTTCGTCGGGCGGACCCGCCGGGGTCGAGCAGACGGTGGCAGCGTTTGCCCTACGGAACAGCCTGCCACCGGACGACGTGGCCCGCGCGCTGCGCGAGATCGCCGTCCACGTCGCGGCTCTCGGGCTGGGATGCCATCACGAGGAGGCGTTCCTGCCTGCCAAGGTCGCGCGCTTGGGCGTGCTGCGAAATGCCTTCTGCCAGGGAGCAGACGCAGGCGGCGCTCTGCCGCACGACCTGGCCCCGGTTGTAGCACTGCTCGATCTGCTGCTCGTCCAGGTCGCCGCCGCCTTGCAGGATATAGCCGGGCTGACCGAGGACGTGAGTAGCCTGGTCCGCAACTGGCAGAAGTCGGCGGTTTCCTTCCGGACTGCCGTCTCGGAACCGGAGTGGCTGCTCGATGGCTGGGACCGGCTCGACGCGCTTTGGCGGCTCGAGGCGGACGGCCAGAGACCGCCGATGAAGCTGGCCCAGATCGCGGCGCTGCTGCCGCCCCTGCCCTCGAACGAGCCGCGTGCGGCCGGCGCCTTCAGGCTGCGGCATATCATCCTGCACGGGCGTCGCCAGACCAGGGGGCGCACCCACGACAATCGGAGCGAGCCGGCCCTGGACGAAATCGCCAATAACGAGACCGTCCTTGGGCTGGTGGCGTGAAGCCGTTGCCGTCGCCAGCCGCGGCTTCGATCGCTTCGACCCCGGCGCGGCTCGAGGCCATCTCGCGCGGCGTGAAGGCTGAGATCCGCGGTGTCCGCGAGGAGCTCAGCACGGCGCGCGACGAGCAGGTTGCCCGTGTCGTGGCACTGGTGGACGCGATGCCCGAACGGGGTGCCGCGGATGCGCTGGTGGCGCCGCTGCGGGCCCGGCTTGCCGTCCTGCGCCCCGGGCGCCCGTTCAACTTCACCCGGCTGCTGTTCACGCCGATCGATCCGTTGATCGTGCCGCCGATGGCCTGGCGGCGCGGCGACGGAACCGTCCCTCGCCACACCCTGGCGGCTCTGGCCGCGATCGTGCGGGATGCCATGGGTGCACGCGCGCTGAGCATCGAGGAGGCCCTCGCGCTGAGAACCGGTCCGGGTCTCGGCGATGGCGCCAAGGCGATCGTTGAACTCGGCCACCTCGTCTGGCCGGAGGCCTCGGCGATCCTGGCCTCGGCGCCCGTTCCCGACAGCTGGCTGCGACAGACCAGCCTCCCGGATGCGGATTTCCCGCCGCTCGCCCTGACCACGTCGGGCCTGCTCGCAATTGCGCTCGAACGGCAGGTCCTGGCCAGGCAGATCCACGACGACGGTGCGCCGGAGCCGAGAACGCTCTCGCGTGTCATCACCAGCTCGTTGTCCGGGCTGCCGGGGATGGCGGCCATGGCCGTCGGGCTGCTGCTCGTCGAGACGGATCGTCCGGATCTGATGCTGCAGGCGGTGGACGCGCATACCGCCGTCCT
>CAXTVI010000044.1:0-32908 GCA_964247695.1 uncultured Acetobacteraceae bacterium | reverse complement strand
AATGCAGTAGCCTTCCAAGCTACCGAGGAGGGTTCGATTCCCTCCGCCCGCTCCAAGCCCTGCTCAGATCCCGGTCGGCTGCCAGTCGGGCGGCGCCAGCTCGAAGCCCTCGAAGCGGAAGGCCGGCGCCACGACGCAGCTCACCAGCGTCCAGGCGCCGAGGCCGCTCGCCTCCTGCCAGGCCTGCCGCGGCACCAGTCCCTGCAAGGCCTCGTCCTGCCGCAGGTCCGGCCCCAGCCGGAGCGTCCGATGGCCATCGGCATCCGCCATCCCGAGCAGCAGCGGCGCCCCGGCCTGCCAGATCCAGATCTCCGTCGCATCGATCCGGTGCCAGCGCGAGCGCTCGCCCTCGGCGAGCAGGAACAGGATGGAGCTCGCGACGCCGCGACCGCCATCTGGGGCCGGCGGGTTCCACAGCTCACGGTAGTGGCCGCCTTCCGGATGTGGCTGCAACCGCAGGGCGGCACGCACGCTCGCCTCGGGAAGCGAGGCATCGCGCAGGTCCGGAAGCTTCAGCATCGGCCCATTCCCATATCGCGATGCGATCAGGCAGCTTTATCCCTCGAAAGGCAACGCGGCATCGTCGCCGTCCCATTCGTTGCAGGTATAGCCGAGCCCGTAGCCGTGAACTGACGCGTAGAACAGCGTGCCGTGCCACGGCGTCGCCGCGATGCGCAGCGGCTGGCCATCCCGCTCGTGACGGATGCCGGCCAAGGTGGCGTCGGCCAGCAATCGCGCCCTCGCCCGGCTGCAGCCTCGGCGTCACGGTCCGGACCGGGGGTGCGTAGGCGATCCGGGGCGGCACCGAGAGCGCTTCCACCTGGACCGCGCCGGGGCCCCGGCACCGGGCCGAGCAGCGATTCGCTGGGCTCGTCGGCCGGTGCGATCATGAAGGTCCGCTTGCCGAAGCCGGACACAGTGGTCGCGCCACCGGGAAAGATCCGCCTGAAAATGCCAAGGCCGCCGGTGAGCTCGCGGGCGGGCAGGGCGAGCGAAGTATGCCAACCTTGGTCGATGACCGTGATCTCGTCGGGCACCGGGGGCGGGCACTGCGTCGGAGACCGGCCAGGCTGGCGCGCCGCGCACCCGGTCAGCGACAAGAGCAGCGCTGCGCGTGCAGCAAAACTCCCGGCGGGCCCGATCGAGGCTACAGGGCCTCCGTCGAAACCGGTCGCACCAGCCGTCGCACCAGCTCGACCAGCTGTTGCGGCAGGTAGGGTTTTCGCAACAGCCCGTAGCCTTCCTCGTCTTCCCAACGCTGCCTGAAGACCTCCGGCCGGCCGGAGACGATGACCACCGGGATCAACGGCCAGTGCTTTCGCATATGCGAGGCCACTCCGGCGCCATCGATCCGGCCCGGCATATGGAAGTCCGTGACCAGCGCCGAGAAGTGGCAGGGTGGATCGCCGATCAGCTCGACGGCATGGTCGCCGCTCTCGGCCTGCATCACCTCGAAGCCCGCATCCTGCAGGCTCTCTGTCATGACCTCACGGATGAGGGGTTCGTCTTCGACGAGCAGGATGCACACGCTTGGATAGGCCCCATGGCAGAGCTGTTCGCTGCTACAACTTCCGATGGTGCAGCGGGTTCGCTTCAGGACGTCGCCGATTTCTTGCGCTTTGCCGCCTGATCGGATCGTGCCTGCCATAGCGCCATGTCGGCTTCCTTTGCGAACATGACCCTGACGCCACGGCCGCCCTGGCTGACCCGGATCTTGCCACCGTTGGTCGCCTTGTGGCCGGCCACCCATTCCAGGAATTCCGGATCCTCGCTGGTGCGTCCCTCGAACTCCAGGACACCGGCGATCTCTTCCTCTTTGCGACGCTTGACCATCTTCAGATGCCTCCTGCACGTGCTGCGCGGACCGGACGCGCGGAAAAGGCCCCCTGCATGACAGAGGGCCGTGAGCGAACCGGCCTTGATTGACTGGCGACCTCGAAGCCTCACGCGGTCTCGACCCACGTGCGGCAGCGAAATCCTGCTCGGACCATATGGCCCGGCTGGTGAGGAATTGGAATGCCCGGCGGCCGGAAGCATCCGGGAGCGGTCGCGCACAAGAAGCTGTGAGCGATCCGGACGCGACCCCGGCGCCTGGCTGCCGTTATGGCCGCGACAGGCAGCAGGACACCCGATATGGCAGATCCCTCACCGACCCAGGACGTCACCCCGGCCGAGGCCACGGAGAAGGAGTACGACCACGAGACGAAGCCTGGCCAGGAGGACAACAAGCGGCGCCGGACCGCGTCGCATGGCGGCTTCCCGACCTATCCGCCGGACACCGAGGCCGACGAGCAGGGCACGGCCCACATCGATGGCGCCCGCGAGCGGCTCAGCACGCCAGGGTCGGAATGAAGGGCGGCCACCGTTACGGCCGCCTCAGGATGCAACACCGACGCACGGACTGACGGCGTTCGGCCGCCGACCCGCCGATCACGCGCCGCCTGGCGTTCCGGGTCGCGGGGCAGCAGCGCGTAAAATGACGCTGCTTCGGTCTGGTGCCTCACGCCTGCTATCCACCTGAACCTGCTGTCTGCTACCGGTTAGCTATGCGAAGTCGTCGTTCAGAAGATAAATAAAGCTGAATGCATGCTGGAAACGTGAATAGGGAGCGGGCTAACATAATAATACCGTTCTGGTTCGTCCTTTGCGGACCGCAGCACGGAGGTCAGCATGACGGTCGAGTTCATCGGCCATATCGGCAACGTCAACCAGTCGGAACCATCGCACCCGCCGGCGGACGCATCGACCTCGCTCATATCGAGGCGGCGGCCGCCGGCCTGGACCAGGACCGCGGCGACCCTGTTCGCGCTGCGCTACACGATTTGAAGTTCCCCCCGGAGACGGTCGATCGTGGCAGCCAGCTCCTTCATGCGGTACGGCTTGCGCAGGATGGTGATGCCGCCGGAGATCGCGTCGGCGAAGTCGCTGGTTTCGGCATAGCCGGTCACCAGCAGGCACGGCAGGTCCGGATGCGATTCGTGCGCGTGGCGGATGAATTCGATGCCGTTCATCTCCGGCATCGAGAAGTCCGTGACCACCAGGTCCAGCTCCAGGCCGCTCTGCAGGATGTCCAGTCCGAGCCTGGCACTTTCGGCCGCGAAGACCTCGAAGCCGAGTGCGCGCAATGTCTCGACCGTCACCTCGCGCACGTCCGGATCGTCATCGATCACCAGTAGCCTGCCGTCGTTCCGCAGCGTGTCCACAAGCGGCGTCGCGGGCGCCAGCCGCGGCACCGGCAGCGCGAGCGGCGTGTTGAGCGCACGCGGGAACAGCAGGCTTACGCGGGTGCCGGAACCGACCTGGCTCGCCAGGATCGTGGTGCCGCCGAGCTGCTTGGACAGGCCATAGACCTGGCTCAGCCCGAGGCCGGTGCTCTTGCCGATCGTGCTGGTGGTGTAGAATGGCTCGACTGCGCGCGCCGCGACCTCCGCGCTCATGCCGCTGCCATTGTCCTGCACCGCAACGCAGGTGTAGTCGCCGGGATCGAGGTCGCCGGGCAGTTCGTCCGAGGCGGCGGCGACGTTGTGCGTGCTGATCTCGATCACGCCACCGCCAGGCATCGCGTGGCTGGCATTCACCGCCAGGTTGAGCAGGGCCATCTCGAACTGGGTGGCGTCCAGCATCACCGGCCACAGGTCCTCGGACAGTGCCAGCCTGACCTCGATGGCGGTGCCCACGGTGCGCCTGATCAGGGTGGCGAAGTCGGTGCTGAGCCGGTTGAGGTCGCAGACCTCGCGCTTCAGTGGCTGCTTGCGCGCGAACGAGAGCAGGTGGTCGGTCAGCTTGGCGCCGCGCTCCGCCGCCTGTTGCGCGTTGGCCAGGAATTTCTTGACGACCGGATCGATCGCGCGTGCCTGTGCCAGCTCGAGATTGCCGATGATCGCGGCCAGCACGTTGTTGAAGTCGTGCGCCACGCCGCCGGTCAGTTGCCCGATCGCCTCCATCTTCTGCGCCTGCTGCAGGATCGCGCCGGTCCGCTGGCGCTCCTCGGTCTCGGCTTCCAGCGCCTCGGCGCGCTGCTGCACCTTGTGCTCCAGGCTCTCGTTGAGGGCGCGGTAGTGCTTGACCCAGGCCTGCTCCGACTTCGCCCGGTGCGCGACCTCCGAGAGGATGGCCTGCCGCAGTTCGAGCGCCAGCGCCTCTTCCGCCGCGGACCAGGGCTCGGACTGTCCCTTGGTCGTCTGGGTCCAGGCGGCGAAGCTCGCGCGCGGGCCGACCTTCCCGGTGAGCGGGTCGATCGTGGAATGCTCGTGCGGATTGCCGCCCCAGGTCACCGTCCGCGACCGCTCCGGCCGCAGCCACAGGATGACGTCGTCGCCGAGCGGCGAGAGCTCGAGCAGCAGGGCGCCGCTGGCCTCGGCGGCGTGCTGCGCGAATTGCGGATACTGCCGCCCGAGCTCGCCCGAGGCGATCAGGTCGCTGCCTCCGAACGGACTTGCCCGCAACGCGACGATCATCCGCTCGGCAGCGATCGAGCCCGGCGTGCGCCCGAGACACCGGCAGACACCGGCGATCCTGACGACGGCGCCACCCGCCCCGACCAGATGCAGCAGCGCCGCCTGCGCCATCGCCAGGGCATCGCCGACCGGCACCGGCGCCGCGAGCTGGTCGGTGATGGCATGCAGCGTCGCCTGGCGGTTGGTCCGCGCGGCGAAGATCTCCGCGTCGTGCAGGCTGCCGAGCAGCAGCGACACCACCTGCCCGACCATGTCGACAACGGCGCGCAGCTCCGGGCCGGCGATGCGCGGGCTGGAGTGGTGGCAGATGATCAGGCCCCAGAGGTCCTGGCCATAGGCGAGGCCCACCGTCAGGCTGGCCGCCGTGCCCATGTTGCGCATGAACTCGCGGTGGATCGGCGAGACGCTGCGCAGCGCGCTGTAGGTGAGGTCCAGCGGGGTGGCGTCCTCGGCCCTTCGCCCGCTCAGCAACGGCACCGGCACGTAGCTGGAGTCCGCCACCGCGCCGACCCGCTGCAGCATGTACTGCCGCCGCGCCTGCGGCGGGATGTCGGTCGTGGGGTAGTGGTTGCCGAGCCATGGCTCGAGGTGCCGCGCGTGGAACTCGGAGACGACCGCGCCCTCGCCGTCCTTGCCGAACCGGTAGACCATGATCCGGTCGAAGCCGGTGATCGTGCGCAGGCCGATGCAGGCGAGGGCGCAGAGCGCCGACTGGCTGGTGGCGCGCTTGAAGCTCTCCAGCACGGATTGCACCAGCGTCACCGGCGGTTGCTGCCCGATGTCGGCACGCGCCGGCTCGAGATCGATGCAGATCCGGTCACCGGAGTGGAACCCGCTCAGGTGCAGCACACGGCCTGGAGCCGTCCCCAAACCCGGCGGCGCGTCGCTCTGCATCGTGCCGAGCGGCCCGCGCTCATATGCCTTGAGCGCGAGGGCGGCTTCGAGCGCTGCCGGGCCGATGATCGTGGAGAGTTCCGATCCCAGTACCGCTGCGGGAGGGCGCCCGAGAATGTCGGCGAGGTTCGCGCTGCAATGCGTGATCCGCAGGCTCTGGGTGCGGGCCGCCAGCACGGCGCCATGCGGCTGGGTCGCGCCCGGGGTGTGGATCGCCTCGTGCTCGCAGGATTCCGGATCAAGCCCCGCAGGCGGCTGTCCGACCGGCGGAGCCAGACGCCGGGTCACCTCTCCCGGACCTTCACGCAGGCAGAATTCGCGCTTGAGCAAGAAGTGCCGGGGCTGTCTTGCTGGATGCCCGGGATAGAAGCTCGCAGGGAGGCTGGGCGTTGCGGGACCAGCCGTGCCATTACATCTCTTGCCGCAGGGCCGGAACGTGCTGCACGTTTGCCTCGATCTCTTTGTGATAACTGATTGTAAGTTAATCTGCCGTTAAAGCGTAAGTATTAAATCGGCGATCTGCGTAGAATCCGTCCCTTGGATAGCAGCGACCACATCCCCATCTACGCCCGGGCGCGACCCCGTGTTCAAGGTAATCCATGCATGCCCGACTATGCTTCCGATAAAGCATCAGAAAGTTCGTCACTGGCGTCGGGGACTTTCTGTTTCGACAACAGCTACGCGCGACTACCGGAGCGGTTCTACGCGCGCCTTGATCCGACGCCGGTTGCGAACCCCCGGCTGGTCTGCCTCAACGACATGCTGGCCATCGAGCTCGGACTGGACCCGCGCCTGCTGGCCAGCGCCGGTGGGGTGTCCGAGCTGGCCGGCAGTCAGGTTCCGGCTGGTGCCGAGCCGCTCGCCATGGCCTATGCCGGCCACCAGTTCGGCAACTTCGTGCCCCAGCTCGGCGACGGTCGCGCGCTGCTGCTCGGCGAGGTGATCGACCGTCATGGCGGGCGGCGCGACATCCAGCTCAAGGGCGCCGGCCCGACGCCGTTCTCTCGACGCGGCGACGGCCGCGCGGCGCTCGGCCCGGCGCTGCGCGAGTTCATCGTCAGCGAGGCGATGGCGGCGCTGGGCATCCCCACCACACGTTCGCTCGCCGTCGTCGCGACCGGCGAGGCGGTCATGCGCGAGCGGCCGTTGCCCGGCGCGGTGCTGACGCGGGTCGCGCGCAGCCATGTCAGGGTCGGCACCTTCCAGTATTTCGCGGCCCGGGGCGATGTCGATGGGCTACGGCTGCTGGCCGACCATGTGATCGCGCGCCACTACCCCGAAGCGGCAACGGCGCCCCAGCCCTATCGTGCGCTGCTGGATGCCGTGATCTCCCGCACGGCGCGGCTCGTCGCCGACTGGCAGTCGGTCGGCTTCATCCATGGCGTGATGAACACCGACAACATGTCGGTCGTCGGCGACACAATCGACTATGGCCCGTGCGCCTTCATGGACAGCTTCCACCCCGGCACCGTGTTCAGCTCGATCGATGCGTCCGGGCGCTATGCCTATGGCAACCAGCCGCAGATCGCGCACTGGAACATGGCGCGGCTGGCGGAGACGATGCTGCCGCTGCTCGATCCGGACCCGGCGGTCTCGATGGAGATCGCCCTCGAGTTGCTGGCCCGGTTCGGGGAGCTGTTCCAGGCGGCGTGGGACGAGGCCTTCCGGCGCAAGCTCGGCCTTGCGGTGGCGCGGGAGGATGACCGCGCCTTGGCGAACGGGCTGCTGACCTGCATGGCAGAGCAGCAGGCCGATTTCACCCTGACCTTCCGGTTGCTGTCCGAAGCGGGAGCGAACGGGTCCGTCCCGGACGCCGGCTCCGGCCAGGCCGAGGGCGCGCTGCGTCGCCTGTTCGCGGATCCGGCCAGCCTCGATGGCTGGCTGCAGGCATGGCGGCTGCGCATCGGAAGCGAGACCATGGAGCCTGGCGACCGGCGACGTCGCATGCTGGCGGTCAATCCGGCCTACATTGCGCGCAACCATCGTGTCGAGGCTGCCCTGGCCGCTGCCACCGACGGCGACCAGGGCCCGCTCGACGAACTGGTGGCGGTGCTCCGGCGGCCGTTCGAGGACCAGCCCGGCCGGGAGCGCTACACTGCGCCACCGCGGCCGGAGGAAGTGGTGCACGCCACGTATTGCGGCACCTGATCCATCGCGAAGGCGGATCAGCGGCCGCCGTGACCGCTTCCGCCGCCAAACCCGCGGCCGCCCCCGTAGCCGCCTCCATAGCCGCCCCGTCCATAGCCACCCCGTCCATAGCCGCCGTAGCCGCGGCCATAGAAACCGCGGCCGTAGCCGAAGCCGTAGCCGAAGAATGGGGCGCCCCAGGTCCAGCCGCCGTAATAGTACGGGTAGCCGTAGCCATAGACGCTGTAGGGAGAGCCATAGCCATAGCCGTAGCCGTATCCGCCGCCGTAGTAGTAGCCGGGATACCCGTAGCCATAGCCGTATGGGGTGACGGTGCATCCCGCCGCGCCCAGCAATGCCGTGGCCGCGGCCAGGCCGCGCAGACGCCGGCCCAGTCTCGACGCCTTGGAAGGCGATCGTGTTGATGACTGCATCATGCTCACTTCTGGAAAGACAACAACCCGGCACGGATAATGGTGCTGAAACGTAACGCGAACATTGCGGGGCTCGTCACATCCCGGTGAGACTGCTTCCGGGGCCCCGGCCGCTAGAGGATGATCCGATCGATCATGCTCTGCTTGCCGTTTAACAAGGCTGACCTAGTTGCCGCGCAGGTAGCGGATCGTGTCCACCAGGCCGGCTACCGAGATCGGCGTCACGAGCATGCAGATCGCGAGCACGACGATCAGCACGGTGATGAGGTTGTCGCCGGGGCGGCCGCGCACTGGCTTCTCGCGGCGTGGCTCGAAGTCGGCACCGTCGAAGGGCATCCGTCGTTCTCCCTACGGTCTGCGCGGCAACTCGCATGAACCACCTCGGGTTCCTGCCGGTACTATTGCATTCTCCGCTTCCCGGCGCCGCAGCAAAAATCGGGCGCCTTGAGGTTTCGTTAACGGCATCCAGGCACGATCGCCAGCGGCGAGCGGACGCCGCGCCGTGGGGACAGCCATGCCGGGCGCCGACAACACGCGCGACCTAGACCGGGCCTTTCGGCGGGCGCGCCGGCACGTCGCGGCGGGAGCGGACGACGCCGCCAAGGCCGCCTATCTCGATGTGCTGCGGCTGCAGCCGGCGCACTGCCTGGCGCTGCTCGAGCTCGGTGCGCTCGCCCTGGCCAGTGGCCACCGCACCGCCGCCCGCTCGGCCTGGCTGCAGGCCGCCCGCTGCCATCCGTCGGACGCCGCCGCACAGAGCGCGCTCGGCAACCTGCTGCTCGAGGATGGCGACGGCGAGGCCGCGCGCCTGCGGTTCGCCCTGGCCCTCGTCTCCGAGCCGGACTACCCGCCGGCGCACCAGGGCATGGCGCGGCTGCTGGAGGCGTCGGGCGATGCGGCCGCGGCGGCGCGGGCGCGGGCGCGTGGCTTCGCGGACACCGCCATCGGCAGGCGCCGCTATCGTGGCACCGGCGAGGGGATCGCGCTGCTCCTGCTGGTCTCGGCGCGCGGCGGCAATATCCCGGTCCGGCACTGGATCGACGACCGGCTCTATGCCGTCACCACGCTGTGCCCGGACTATCATCGCGAGGACAGTCCGCTGCCGCCGCACCGCCTCGTGGTCAATGCGATCGGCGACGCCGACCTGTGCGAGGCGGCGCTGGCCGGTGCCGTGCGGCTGCTCGCGGCTACGCAAGGTATCGGACCCGATGCCAGGCCGGCGCTTCGGGTGATCAACCATCCGGAGCGCGTGCGCCTGACCGGGCGGCTGGACAATGCCTCGCGGCTGGCGCGCATCGAGGGGGTCGTCGCGCCGCGCATGCGCCAGTTGCCGCGCGGCGCGATCGCGGCGGCCGGGGAACTCGGCTACCCGCTGCTCCTGCGTGTCCCGGGGCTGCATACCGGACAGCATTTCGTGCATGTCGCCTCGCAGGCAGCACTAGGCCCGGCGGCGGCCGCGCTGCCGGGCGACGACCTGCTGGCCATCGGCGTGCTGGATGCGCGCGGCGCGGACGGGCTCTGGCGCAAGTACCGGGTCATGGCCATCGGCGGCGCGCTCTATCCGCTGCACCTGGCGATCTCGTCCCAGTGGAAGGTGCATTATTTCACGGCCGCGATGGCGGACGACACCGCGCATCGTGCCGAGGAGCATCGGTTCCTCCGTGACATGCCGGGGTGCATCGGCCCGCGCGCGATGGCGGCGCTGGCCGAGATCGCAGCGGTGCTCGGGCTCGACTATGCCGGCATCGACTTCGGGCTGGCCGCGGACGGTTCGGTCCTGCTGTTCGAGGCGAACGCCACGATGGTGATCAATCCGCCGGATGCGGATGCGATCTGGGATTATCGCCGGCCGGCCGTCGCGGCCGCCCTCGATGCCGCCGCCAGGCTGCTCTCGCTCGCCTGCACGCAGGTCGCGATCCCGCCGGGCGTGGCCGGATTGGCCAGCTAGCGGCGGCCGAGGCCAATCATCGCGCGGCGGCGCCACCCCGGCGACCGGGGCATTCTGCGGCGGCGCTAAAAGCATCCTCTTTCCAATAGCTTATTGAGGCACCGGCGATGGCACGGGCGCTGCAATCAGGTTGGCAGGGAAGCAAACCGGCTTCCGCTCAGTAAAGGATACACGCCATGACGACACTGACCCTCGGCGCCGGACTTGCACCCTCGCGCCAGCCGCGCGCGATGCTGCAGCAGGCGGCCGTGGCACTCGCGGGGCGTCTGGCGGCGGGCTGGGATCAGGCCTCGAGCCGCCTCGAGGACTGGACCGTCGAGCGGCTGCTTCCTGCCGCGGGCGGCGCCTCGCTGGCGATGGCTCCGGTCTCGTTCCTGGCCTGGATGTTCATCGCTCGCTGAGGCTGGTCAGCACCGGCGTCGCTTGGTCGCGGTGATCGGCTGCCCCGGAATGCTGCAGATCACCCGTCGCACCTCGAGGATGTCCTCGGACCCGGGCGCTTGCCTTGCATGACCAAGCGCCTTGATGTCGTTCGCGGCCTGGAAGGTGTCGCTCCAGATGATCCGCCCGGACAGGCTGACCAGCCGGACCTCGTACGTCGCCATGCGGCGCTACCTGTCCCGACGCGGCATCAGTGGCTCGTCGCCGGAACACTCTGACGCCTGTGCAGGGCGAATTTCTCGACCATGCCGGCGGTCGCCGCATTCATTCCGATGATCTCGACCATGCGGCCATGTCGTCGCGCCCTGAGAACCACACGGTCGAGCGCCGCTATGGCGGAAATATCCCAGAAATGGGCAGCCTCGACATTGATGACGAGATGGTCCACCGGCTCCAGGACATCGATGGCGTCGGCGAAACTTCCGGCCGAGGCAAAGAATACCTGGCCTTGCACGAGATAGGTTCTCCGACGTCCGTCCGCGGACAATTCGGAGACGATCCGGTTCAGCTTCGAGACCTTTCCGGCAAAGAAGACTCCCGAGAGGATGACGCCGACCAGGACGCCCGCCGCAAGATCCGCCGTCGCCACGACGGTGCCCACCGTCGCAAGCATCACGAACGATGACTGCCACGGGTTGACGAGCAGGTCTCTCAGGGACTTCCAGGAGAAGGTGTTGATCGAGACCATGATCATCACCGCCGTCAGCGCTGCGACGGGCACGAAGCTCAACAGGCGCTGGAACACCACCAGCAGGGCCAGAAGGAAGCTGCCCGCGACGAGCGTCGACAGCCGTCCCCTGGCTCCGGACGACACGTTGATGACCGACTGCCCGATCATCGCGCAACCGCCCATGCCGCCGAACAGCGCCGATGCCATGTTGGCCAGACCCTGGCCCACACATTCGCGGTTCTTCCGGCTCGTTGAATCCGTCCTGTCATCGACGATCTGCGCCGTGAGCAGCGATTCCAGCAGACCGACGGCGGCCAGTGTCAGGGCGACAGGCGCGATGATCTGCAGCGTTGCGATCGTGAACGGCACGTGAGGCAGGGCAAAGTCCGGCAGCGACGACGGCAACTGGCCGAGATCGGCGACCGTGCGGACATGCAGCCGCAATGCCGTCGTGACGGCAGTGAGGACAACAATGGCGATGAGAGGCGAGGGCACTGCCCTGGTGAGGAACGGTGCAACATAGATGATCGCAAGCCCGACGGCGATGAGAGCGTAGGTCACATCCGGCACGTGTGTCAGTTGCGGCATTTGCGCCAGGAAGATCAGGATGGCGAGGGCATTGACGAAGCCGGTAAGGACGGACTGCGAAACGAACCGTATCAGCCTGCCGAGCTTGCAGAGGCCGGCTGCGATCTGGAACGCTCCCATCAGGATTGTGGCGGCGAAGAGATACTGGACGCCATGGCTGTGCACCAGGCCGCCCATCAGGACCGCGGTCGAAGCGGTTGCCGCCGAGATCATCGCCGGCCGGCCGCCGGTGAACGCGATGACGCACGCGATCACGACGGATGCGTACAGACCGACCTTTGGATCAACGCCCGCCACGATCGAGAAGCCGATCGCCTCCGGGATCAGGGCGAGGGCGACGACGAGGCCGGCAAGCACCTCGATGCGCGGGCTGAACAGCCACTCGCGAACATAACTCGTCCTGGGATTCATGATGTGGCCCGCGATACACGCTCAGGGAAGACCTCGCCCAAGGGCGGTCCTGCGGTCGTGTGAAAGCGTTGTCCGGCGGATTGGCGGCCGGAAGAGCCACCCGGGGTTGCACCGGGTCCGGGAGATTGACCGCTGTATAACCGGGGCGGTCGAGGTTGCGCAATATGCCGGGTGCCGTCGTCTTCAGAAGCGACCGACGTTGAACGCCACGGTCTCGGTCGGGCATTCGCCAACCGGACTTGGACGGAGGGTTTGCAGATCGGACATCCAGCACTGGTCGAAGACGGAGCAGTAACAGGCCCGGAATTTCAGGTCGTAGGATGCGGCAACGAACTTTTCGCCCGCATCGTGCCGCTGCGGCGATCCCACAAGCCGGATGAAGGTCTCGTCCTCGCCGGGACGCAGGACGTCACCCGAGATCGAGTAAAGCGATGCTCCGTCCACGAAGGCCTGGTTTTCCGCCTCGGGCGTGGCTGGAACGTTGCAGCATTGCAGCAGCAGCTCGTGGGTCGAGTGGATCGGGTGGCCCTTGTACAGGACTTCGAAATATTCCAGCTTGGCGGGCCCGACGCCGGAGTTCCTGACTGAGAGTACCGTGAGCCCTTTGGCGTTGAAAGCCGCCTTCTCCTGTAATATCGGCCACGAATTTGCCTGCACCAGTTCGCGCTCCGTGCGTCCATGTTCCGTTGCGACGTAGAGCGACACGCCCGAGATGAACACGGCCGAGACCGCCAGGACCAGGTCGAGCGCACGAAAGCCGGTGTGGCGCGGGTGCGCGTGGATATGGTCGACGGCGCTTTGCACCGGCGGTTCAGTCATGCGTCGGGATCCTGGTCTGCCGGCGGACGGATCACAACTTCATGACGCAAACGCGATTGTCAACGGCACCGTCCCGGAAAGGCACGACATGACGGCCTTATGGTGGAGGGGGTTGGATTCGAACCAACGTAGGCGTACGCCAGCGGATTTACAGTCCGCCCCCTTTAGCCACTCGGGCACCCCTCCGATGCGCTGCGGGTTAAGGCCGATCGTCGGTCGTGTCAATCAAGCTTCCCGCGGCCGGGCGAGCGCTGCCGTGACGTGCTGGCCTGGCTCTCCTATGCTCCGGCCGATGCGCTCCAGACCTCCCTCCGGCACCCGACCCTCCCAGACGGCGCCATCCCCGGCGCGGCCCACCTCCCCGGCCCGGCCCACGTCCCAGGGGCGGCCCACCTCCCCAACGCAACCCGACCGTGCGCATGCCGCCCGCCATGGGGCGCCGAAAGGCGGCGGCGGCCTCTGGCTCTACGGGCTGCATCCGGTCGAGGCGGCGCTGCGCAACCCGCACCGCAGGCTCCGCCGCCTGCTGCTCACCGAGGAGGCGGAGGCGACGCTGGCGGTCCGGATGGGAACCCGTGCCGGCACGCCCTGGCCGCTGGCTATCGAGCGCACCGAACGGGCCCGGCTCGATGCGCTGGTCGGGCGCGACGCCGTGCACCAGGGGGCGGCCCTGCAGGCGGATCCGCTGGCGCCGCCGACCCTCGAGGCCGCGCTGCAGCGTCCGGGCCCGGTGCTGGTGCTGGACCAGGTCAGCGACCCCCGCAATGTCGGTGCGATCCTGCGCTCCGCCGCGGCCTTCGGCGCCGCCGCCGTCGTGGTCCAGGACCGCAATGCACCCGAGGAGACCGGGGCGCTCGCCAAGGCCGCCTCCGGTGCGCTGGAGAGCATGCCGCTGCTGCGCGCGGTCAACCTGTCGCGCACGCTTGTGGCGCTGAAGGCAGCCGGGTTGTGGGTGGTCGGGCTGGATGCCGGCGGCGGCGTGTTGGACGGCGCTGCCTTCGCCGAGCGGCGCCTCGCGCTGGTGCTGGGCGCGGAAGGCGAGGGGTTGCGGCGGCTGACCCGCGAGACCTGCGACGAGATCGCCGGACTGCGCATGAGCGGCGCCATGGAAAGCCTCAATGTCTCCAACGCCGCCGCCGTGGCGCTCTATGAACTGATCCGCCTGCGCTGACGGCTGCCTCGGTCAGATCACGTAGTCGATCGGCGGGAGCGTCTGGTCCATCGTGAAGGCCGGCATCGACGAGTGCTTGGTGCCGACGCGCCGCGCCGGGTTGCCGACCACGGTGGTGTAGGCGGGCACGCTCTCGAGCACGATGCTGCCGGCGCCGACCTTGGCCCCTTCGCCGATCTCGATGTTGCCCAGGATCTTGCTGCCGGCGCCGAGCAGCACGCCGCGACGGATCTTGGGATGCCGGTCGCCCTCGTTCTTGCCGGTGCCTCCCAGCGTCACGCCTTGCAGCAGCGAGACGTCGTCCTCCAGCACCGAGGTCTCGCCGATCACGATGCCGGTGCCGTGGTCGATCAGGATGCGGCGGCCGAGCCTGGCGGCGGGGTGGATGTCGAGCCCGAAGGCCTCGGAGACGCGGCTCTGCAGGTGTCGCGCGAGATGCCGGCGGTCGTTCTCCCAGAGCCAGTGCGCGACGCGATACGCCTGCAGCGACTGGAAGCCCTTGAAGAACAGGAAGGGCGTGGTGAGGTCCGGGCAGGCCGGATCGCGCTCCTTGATCGCCACCAGGTCGGACGCCGCCGCCTCGACGATCAGCGGATCGTCGAGATGCGCCTCGGTCATCAGCTCCATCAGCGCGCGCGCCGGCACCGCGCTGTCGGACAGCTTGCGTCCGAGCAGCGCCGCCAGCGCCGAGGAGAAGCTCGGATGCACACGCAAATTGAGCTCGATCAGGCTGGCCATGATCGGATCGTGGCAGGCCCCCGCCTCGTTGCGCAGGCGCTCCCAGAGGAGGCCCACGGCGACCGGCTCGGTGGTGGTCACGGTCATGTCCATGTCGTGCGGTTCCGGCGCCTGCTGCTCGACAACAGATAGGGTGTGACCGGGGTGGTTGCGAATCGGTTCAGCCCATCGCCTGGGCGACGAAGGCACGCTTGAGCCGCGGCATGCGATGCACGGCCCCGATGCCGAGCCCGCGCACGAGCCGCAGCGCCGCATTGTCGCTGCTGAACAGCCGGTCGAGCACGTCGGTGGCGGCCAGCATCGCCATGTTGGCCGGCCGGCGCGCCGCCTGATAGCGCGCGAGCAGCGCCGCACTCCCCGGGTCGTCGCCAAGCGCCACGGCCTCGATCACCAGGTCCGCCAGCGCCGCGACATCGCGGAAGCCCAGATTGAGCCCCTGGCCGGCGATCGGGTGGATGCCATGCGCCGCGTCCCCGACGAGCGCCAGCCGCTCGGCCACGTAGCGATGCGCGTGCAGCGCCCCGAGCCGGTAGGTCCAGCGCCGGCCGACCGGACGCACCGCGCCGAGATGCGAGCCCAGCCGGCGCTGCAGCTCGCGCGTGAAGCCGGCCTCGTCGAGGGCCGCCAGTCGCGTGGCCAGCGGCTCGCGCTCGGTCCAGACGATGGCGGACAGGTTCGCTCCCGCCTCGCCGCCCTGCATCGGCAGCTGCGCGAACGGGCCGCCCGGCAGGAAATGCTCGAGGGCCCGGTTGTTGTGCGGACGCTCGTGCGCGACCGCGCTGACGATCCCCGTCTGCCGGTAGGAGAGTCGCGTTACCGGGATGCCCGCCTCGGCGCGCAGCGGGCTCTCGCGTCCCTCGGCTGCCACCACCAGGCGCGCCCGCAGGGCCTCGCCCGATCCGGTGAGGATCTGCACGCCATCGGGGTCGCGCGTGACGATGGCCTGGTCCGGGGCCTGCAACCGGATCGACGACGAGGCGTGCAGCGTATCGTTGAGCGCCACACGCAGGCTGCGCGCCTCGGTCATCCAGCCGAACGGCTCGCCCGGCGCCGGCTGGTCGAAATGCAGGAACAGCGGCGAGGCGGCCTGTCCGGGTCGTCCGTCGGAGACCCGGATGCCCTCGATCGGGCAGGAGAGCCGCGGCAGCCGTGCCCACACGCCGGCCGCCTCGAGCAGGCGACGCGACCCGGCGGCGATGGCATAGGCGCGGCCGTCGAAGTCGGGATGCTCCATCGGCGGCAGCGCGGCCCGGTCCACCACGGCGACGCGCACGCCGCCGGCGGCGAGGCGGCAGGCCAGGGTGGCGCCGACCGGGCCGGCTCCCACAACGCAGACATCAAAATCGGATGCGTGCCGCGCGTCGGCGGTGCCCGGGTGGTTGTCTTGGGAAGCCATGCAGGAAGATGCCTAATTATTGTGCGGTCGTCGCGAACAGTCTGGCGGCTAAACAGGCCGGGCGTAAGCGGCACCCGGCGCATGACCGGCGTTGCCGAGGCAAAACGAAGGCGTTCGCGCCGCAGACCTCTCGCTTCGGTGATCCTGGCACGGTTTTTGGAACGGTCGCGTGTCAAACCGGCTCTTGTCCGGCAGGGCGGCAGCTCGGTCCGGTGGGGGCAGGGCGAGAAAAGCCGAGGCAGAATGACCAAGGCAGAGTGAGGTGGGATGAAGCTCGTTACAGCAGTCATCAAACCCTTCAAGCTCGACGACGTACGGGAAGCGCTGACGCCCCTGGGGGTGCAGGGGCTGACCGTGTCGGAAGTGAAGGGATTCGGACGTCAGAAGGGACAGACCGAGATCTACCGGGGAGCGGAGTATCACGTCAGCTTCCTGCCCAAGGTGAAGATCGAGGTCGCGGTCACCGACGACATGGTGGACCAGGTGGTCGATGCGATCCTGCAATCGGCCCACACGGGCAAGATCGGCGACGGCAAGATCTTTGTCTCCGAGATAATCCGTGCCGTTCGCATCCGGACACGTGAGACGGGAGACGACGCGCTGTGAACATGATGCAGACTGCACGAACCTTGCGAACGGGCTCGGGTTTCCCGCGCCGGCTCGGCGCCGCGGTGACCGGCACCGCCCTGGTCGCCATGCTGTGCATGGCCGCCCCTGCGCTCGCAGCCGCCCCCGCGCCGCCGCCGCCGCCGCCCAAGATCGACACCGGCGACACCGCCTGGATGCTGACCAGCACCGCGCTGGTGCTGATGATGACGGTGCCGGGCCTGGCGCTGTTCTATGCCGGCATGGTGCGCAAGAAGAACGTGCTGGCGACCCTGATGCAGGCCTTCGCGGTCTGCTGCCTGGTCAGCATCACCTGGACCGTGATCAGCTACAGCCTGACCTTCACCACCGGCTCGCCCTATATCGGCGACCTGTCGCGCTTCATGCTCAACGGCATCGGTGCGAATATCAGCAAGGGCTCCGATATCGGCTTCACGATGGGCGGTGGCACGTCCAACGCCACCGTGATGACGATCCCCGAGAGCGTCTACATGATGTTCCAGATGACGTTCGCGATCATCACCCCGGCGCTGATCGCCGGCGCCTTCGCGGACCGCATGAAGTTCAGCGCCATGTGCATCTTCATGGTGCTGTGGTCGCTGGTGGTCTACGCGCCGATCGCGCACTGGGTCTGGAGTCCGATCGGCTGGGTCGGCGCGTTCGGCGCCATCGACTTCGCGGGCGGCACGGTCGTGCATATCAACGCCGGCATCGCCGGCCTGATGTGCGCCCTCGTGCTCGGCAAGCGCCGCGGCTACGGGCATGACGACATGTCGCCGTTCAACCTGACCTACGCGGTCATCGGCGCCTCGCTGCTCTGGGTCGGCTGGTTCGGCTTCAACGCGGGATCGGCGGTCGGCGCCAACGGCCGCGCCGGCATGGCGATGGCCGCCACCCAGATCGCGACCGCGGCCGCGGCACTCGGCTGGATGTTCGCGGAATGGATCGTCAAGGGGAAGCCGACGGTGCTGGGCGTGATCTCCGGCGCGGTGGCCGGCCTGGTCGCCATCACCCCGGCTTCCGGCTTCGTGCTGCCGGGCGCCTCGATCATCATCGGCGTCGCCGCCGGGGTGATCTGCTTCTGGACCTCGTCCACGCTCAAGCACATGCTTGGCTATGACGACAGCCTGGACTGCTTCGGCGTGCACGGCGTCGGCGGCATCGTCGGCGCGTTGCTGACCGGCGTGTTCGCCTACGGACCACTTTCGGCGACGGATGCGGCGCCGGGCGGCACCGTCGGCGGCTTCGCGCAGTTGATCATCCAGGCCAAGGCGGTCTGCATCACCCTGATCTGGAGCGGATTGCTGTCCTTCATCCTGCTCAAGATCATCGACCTGACCATCGGCCTGCGCGTCACCGACGAGCAGGAACTCGAGGGCCTGGACATGACCCTGCACGGCGAGAGCATCCAGTAGGTTCCTTTCCGCGGATGGACTGCGAGGGGCGCTCCGACACGGGCGCCCCTTTCGTCATCCGGGTGCCAGGAACAACCGGTCCATCGAGTACGAGATCCAGGCGCGCTGCCCGGCGAGCCAGTCGGTGCCGAGCAGCATGTCGAACGGTCCGGACAGCGGCGCCACCGTCAGCACCGGCCGCAGCGCGGTGCTGCCGGCGACGGTCAGCGAGGCGAAGCGGTGCCAGTGGTAGGGCTGCTCGCGCAGATCGATGCCGCTGGTGAGGCCGCCTGCATCCGCCGCCAGTTGCTCGGCGCTGACGCCGAGGCCGAGCACCGTGTGCTCGGAGACGATGCGCGAGCGGGCGCCGGTGTCGAGCAGTGCGGAGATGGGATGGCCGTCGAGACGCGCGGCCAGCGACAGCCGCACCCCGTGCCGGGCCAGCGTCACCGTCCGGTACGGCCCGGTCCAGGCCGGCGGCGGCGCGCAGGCCAGCGAGGGGAGGGCCACCTGATACAGCCCGAGTGCCGCGTGCGGGATGTCGATATCGAGGTCGAATCGCGACAGCACGTCACCGCCGAGGAAGCCGATCACCGGTGGCCGCAGGCGGGGCGCGCCGGGCAAGTCGCCGACCGGGACCAGGACGTCGCCGAGATGCAGCGCGCCGAGTGCTAGGTCGGGCAGCCGGACGAGGCCGGCCGACATGCTGCCGCCGGTGCCATGCAGGCGGACCTCCGCGTCGGGGGCGGGTTCGAGCCCGAGGGAGCGCGCCGCCTGCGGCAGGATCAATCCGGCATCGGAGCCGGTATCGAGCATCAGCCGGACCGCATGGCCGGCCACGGCGGCCTCGACGGACAGGAAGCCGGCATCGTCGCGCAGTGGCAGCCGCGCCAACTCATGGCGCACGCAGCCGGCCGCCCGTGCCGGCCCCGCCGAGCAGGCCGCCAGTGCGAGGAGGGTGGCGCTGGCGCGGCTCCGCTTCACGAACCACTTCAGATGCTGGCCGCGAACCGGTCGGTGGCCGCGATCAGCGCCGACAGGATGCCGGGTTCGGTCGTTGCGTGGCCGGCATCGTCGATCAGGTGGAAGGCGGCGGCGGGCCAGGCGCGATGCAGGTCCCAGGCGGTGCGGGCAGGCGTCGCGATGTCATAGCGGCCCTGGATGATCTCGCAGGGCAGATGCTTGATCCGCGCCACCTTGTCCAGCAGCTGGCCCTCCTCAAGCCAGCCGCCATGCACGAAATAATGGTTCTCGATGCGGGCAAAGGCGAGGGCGTAGCGGTCCTCGGCATGCTGCTGGGCGATCTCCGGGCTTGGCAGCAGCGTCAGCGTCCGGCCCTCCCAGAGGCTCCAGGCGCGGGCCGCCTCGAGCCGGACCTGCTCGTCGGGTCCGGTCAGGCGGCGGCGATAGGCCGCCATCATGTCGTGCCGCTCACCCTGGGGGATCGGTGCCTGGAACTGCTCCCAGAGATCGGGAAACATCCAGGATGCACCCTCCTGGTAGTACCAGAGCAGCTCGGCCCGTCGCAGCGTGAAGATGCCGCGCAGGATCAGCCCGGTGGCGCGGTCGGGGTGCGCCTGGGCGTAGGCGAGCGCCAGCGTGCTGCCCCAGGAGCCGCCGAACACCAGCCAGCGCTCGATTTGCAGCATCCCGCGCAGGTGCTCGATGTCGGCGACGAGATGCCAGGTGGTGTTGTTTTCCAGCGCGGCGTGCGGCCGCGAACGCCCGCAGCCGCGCTGGTCGAACAGCAGGATGCGGTAGCGGCGTGGATCGAACAGCCGGCGCTGCATCGGCGAGCAGCCGCCGCCGGGACCGCCATGCAGGAACACCACCGGAATGCCGTCCGGGTTGCCGCACAGCTCCCAGTAGATCTCGTGGCCATCCCCGGTGGCGAGGTGGCCATGCGCGTAGGGCTCGATCGGCGGGTAGAAGCCTTGCCGCTCGACGTCAGCCTGCATCCACCGGATCCTCGCCTGGGGGGACGCACTTGTTCGCACGCGGGTGCGTGGTCTGCCAGACCTGCATCAGGCGCGTCTCGTCGGCGAGTGTGTAGAGCTGCGTGGTCGACAGGCTGGCATGGCCGAGCAGTTCCTGGATCGCGCGCAGGTCGGCGCCGCCGGCCATCAGATGGGTGGCAAAGGAGTGCCGCAGGGCATGCGGCGTCGCATGCTCCGGCAGGCCGGCGAGGCGGCGGTAGGTGCGCAGGCTGCGTTGCGCCACCGCCGGATCGAGACGCGCGCCACGCACGCCGCAGAATACCGGCGCCTCGGGCGATGCCGCGGGATGCTGGGCGAGCAGCCGCTGCAGCGCGGCCAGCACCGCCGGCAGCAACGGCACCAGGCGCTCGCGCCCCCCCTTGCCGCGGACGCGCAGCGGCGTGTCCGGCGTGCGTGGCACCATGCCGCATTCGAGGGCGAGTGCCTCGGCGATACGCAGGCCGGCGCCGTACAGCAGGGTGAACAGGGCTTCGTCGCGCATGGCGACGAAGTGGCTCGCCGCCTGTCCGGCCACCCCGCCTGGCAGGTCGAGTGCCTGTGCGACCGTCAACGGCCGCGGCAGCCTGGGCTTCGTCCGCGGCGAGGCGAGCAACGCCGGCGCCGGGTTCTCGACGCCGTGCCGGCGCGCCAGGTAGCGGAAGAACGCGCGCAGCGCCGAGGCCTCGCGCGCCCGGCTGCGGTTGTTGCCGTCGCGGGTCGAGCGTGGGCGGCGCTGCCCGGCGGCGGCGAGGCGGGTGGATTCCCATGCAAGCCAGGCGCGCAGGTCCGCCTGGGTCAGGCTGGCGAGGGCCGCGAGGTCCGGCTCGGCGCCGAGATGCCGGGTGAGGAAGCCGAGAAAGCCCGAGAGGTCGTGCCGGTAGGCCACCAGGGTGTTGGCGGCTGACCGGCGTTCGCAGCGCATCCAGTCCAGGAAGGCTTCCAGTGCTTGCTGTGCCGTCAAGAAACCGGATCCGGCCACAGCGCCTCGATGCGCGCCGCGAGCACCCGGCCGAGGAACCCGAGGGCCGCGTGCCCGGCACCATCGCGCTGCGCGTCGTTGAGGATGACGTCGTCCCGCGCCGCCAGGGCGAGCAGCATCGGCGGCATGCCGGCCGGCGCGACCCGCAGCAGCGCGTCGTGCCGGGCCAGCAAGGCGGCCTCGCCGTGCAGGGCGAAGGGATCGTCGGGGGCGGCGCGCAGCACCACGTCGCGGGTGCCGAGCAGCTCGGCGACGGCACCCGGCGGCAGTGCGCGTGCCTGCAGCGCGGCCGGGGTGCCGCCCTCGCTGCATAGCAGGGCGGCATCGATGCCGAGCAGCGCCGGCAGGTCGGTCAGGATGCAGGCGGCGACGTCGTCGGTGCGCGCCAGGGCGAGGATCGCCTCCTGCACCTGCCCGGCAAGCCCGGCGCCGGCCCGCAGGGCGCGCAGCATGCCCGCGGCCTGGGCGCCCGCGCTGGCCGCCTGCCGCCGTGCCTCGTCCAGCATGGCCGCCATGTGATCGGCCAGGATCTCGCCATGCACCCGGCGGGGCGGCGCCATCTCGCGATACAGCTCGGCCTGGCCGGCGAGCCAGTCCGGGTTCTCGCGCAGGAAGCGGGCGACTGCGAGCGGATCGGGGGCGCCGGGATCGGGCGTATCCGGCTTCACGGGCGGTTCCGATTGCCCGCCAGCAGGGTCGGCCGCACAATGACGCGCCAGCCGGCGAGGGCGGGCGAGCCCGGGCGAGAGTACCTGATCATCACGACCCCGACCTTAACCGCACCGATCCTGCACGAGAACAAAAAGCCGAACGACTCTGCCTGGGTCCCGGATCCGCGTGTCCCCGATCAGCGGGTCAAGGTGCTGCTGCCCTATCCGTTTGCCGGCGCCTTCGACTATCGCGCGCCGGCAGAACTCGACCTGCAGCCCGGCGACATCGTGATGGTGCCGCTGAACCGGCGTGAGGAGGTGGGCGTGGTCTGGGACGAGGATGCCGCGCTGCCGCCGGAGTTCCGCACCCCGGCGCCGCCGCCGGTCCCGGCGGCCCGGCTGAAAGCGGTCAGCGCCGTCCTGGATATGCCGCGCCTGCCGGTCGCCTCGCGGCGCTTCGTCGACTGGGTGGCCGGCTACACCCTGACGCCGCCCGGGCTGGTGATGGCGATGGCGCTGCGGCTCAACGCCTATGGCCCGATGCGCGCGATGACGGGCTGGCGTCCGGTGGCACCGCCGCCGCCCGGGGCGCGCATCACGCCGGCGCGGGCCCGCGTGCTGGAGGCGCTGGCCGGGCGCGCGCCACGCGACACCGGCGATCTCGTCCGTGCCGCCGCCGCCGGGGCTGGGGTAGTGCGCGGCATGGCGGAGGCCGGGCTGCTGGTCGCGGTGGACATGCCGCGATCACGCACGTTCCAGCGACCCGATCCGGCGCATCCGGGTGCGGCAGTGCTGTCCGCGGACCAGCAGGCGAACGCCGGGGCGTTGCGCCGGGCGGTGCATGAGCGGCGGTTCTCGGTGACGTTGCTGGAGGGTGTCACCGGGTCGGGCAAGACCGAGGTCTATCTCGAGGCGGTGGCCGCCTGTCTCGAGGAGGGACGCCAGGCGCTGGTGCTGCTGCCCGAGATCGCGTTGTCGTCGCAATGGCTCGAGCGCTTCACCCGCCGCTTCGGTGCGGCTCCCACCGTCTGGCACTCCGACCTGGGTTCGAAGGTGCGTCGCGCCGCCTGGCGGGGGGTGGCGGCCGGTGAGGCCTGGGTGGTGGTGGGCGCACGCTCGGCGCTGTTCCTGCCGTTCACCGACCTCGGCCTGATCGTGGTCGACGAGGAGCACGAGACCGCCTTCAAGCAGGAGGACGGCGTCACCTACAATGCACGCGACATGGCCGTCGTGCGGGCGCGGCTGTCGCTGGCGGCGATCCTGCTGGTCTCCGCGACGCCGAGCCTGGAGACGCTGACCAACGCCGAGGCCGGGCGCTACCGCCGGGTGACGCTGGCGGCACGCCACGGTGGCGCCAGCCTGCCGACGGTCACACCCATCGACATGCGCGAGGCGCCCCCCGGGCGGGGCCTGTTCCTGTCGCCGGTGCTGAAGACCGCGATCGAGGCGACGTTCGCGCGCGGTGAGCAGGCGATGCTGTTCCTGAACCGGCGCGGCTATGCCCCGCTCACCCTGTGCCGCGCCTGCGGGCATCGCGTGCAGTGCCCGAACTGCACCGCCTGGCTGGTCGAGCATCGCGCGCGCCGCATTCTGACCTGCCACCATTGCGGCCATACCGAGCCGGTGCCGCAGCATTGCCCGGAGTGCCGTGCGGAGGGCAGCCTGACGCCGATCGGACCGGGCGTGGAGCGCATCACCGAGGAGGCGACGGCGTCGTTCCCGGAGGCGCGCATCCTGGTGATGGCGAGCGACACGCTGACCGGGCCGCATGCAGCCGCCGAGGCGGTGCGGCGGATCGCGGCGCGTGAGATCGACCTGATCATCGGCACCCAGATCGTCGCCAAGGGCTGGCATTTCCCGCATCTGACCCTGGTGGGCGTGGTCGATGCGGATCTGGGGCTGGCTGGCGGCGACCTGCGTGCGTCGGAGCGTACGGTGCAGCTGCTGCACCAGGTCGGTGGCCGCGCCGGCCGCGAGGAGGCGCCGGGACAGGTGCTGCTGCAGACCTACACGCCCGAACATCCGGTGATGCAGGCGCTGATCGCCAATGATTTTGCGTCGTTCATGCGGCGCGAGGCCGACGCGCGGCGTCCCGGGCACTGGCCGCCGTTCGGCCGGCTGGCGGCGCTGATCGTGAGTGCCGACAGCGCCGAGGCGGCCGACGAGACCGCGCGCGCGCTGGGTCGCGCGGCGCCGGTGGGCGAGGGTGTGACGGTGCTGGGCCCGGCCCCGGCGCCGCTGGCGATCCTGCGCGGGCGCCACCGGCGGCGGCTGCTGCTGCGGACACGGCGCGAGGTGGCGGTGCAGCCGATCCTGCGCGCGTGGCTGGCGCAGGTGCAGGCGGGGCGCGGGGTTCGGGTGGACGTGGATGTGGATCCGGTGTCGTTTCTCTAGCGTCGGCTCGGCGTCGGCCGACGAGTCGTCAGATCAGGCAGTGGGTCCAGGCGAAGCGATGAGCGGGCCCCTGCGGATGACAAGGCCGACAGAGGTCGAGGTGTAGCCGAACAGCTTGAGCCGCAGATGCGGGTTCTGCACATAGGGCGGCACATCTACATAGAAGTCGAACGGGTGCTGATCCGGGGCTATATTGAACGGCTCGACATGATGACCGCGGTCGCGCAGAAGTTGCACTAGGCGCTCCATGTCGCGCCTGCGGTAGATCACGGTCTCTCCGGCCTCGATGGTCGCGTCGTTCGAGGACAGGTTGAATTCGGTCGTATGGCAGGCAATCCCCCCCGGCTTCAGGGTTTTCTCGACGCTGTTCACCACGAACGCCAGGCCTGCCTCGAGGTCGCCGAGATGCTCGAAGCAGCAGGAAGACCAGCAAAAGTCATAGCCAGTAAACTCGTCGCCGATCGCGTTCATGTCGCAGGTTGCGTAGGAAACATGCCGTCGGAACGTCTCCAGGTCGACGATAGACGGCACATGAAGGTCATCCAGCTTTGCCGCGAACTGGCCGTCCTTGGACCACCCCAGCCCCACCCCCTCGGGAGCGTCCGTGGCCGTCACATTCGCTCCCAGGTGCGCGAAGAGGGCTGGAAGCGGCTCGATCCCCACTCCGAAAACCAGCCCGCGCTTGCCGCCCTGCAGCATCTCCAGCCGGCGAAGGTGGTGAATGATGAACGCCCATTCCCAGATCTTTCGGTGAAACCGAGGTGCAATTCCCATCTCCGCACAGATGGTCCTGAACTCCGGTCGCACGAAATCCGCCGCCGAACAGCTTGACCAGGCCATGAATGGTCCGGCTACCGGTGTCGCCAGGTCGATCGGCGGCACGAAGAGCGTCTCCAGCGCAGGGTGAGCCCTCTCAATGCGTTCGATGATCGAGAGCGCCGCGGCCTGATCCTGAGGAGCCGCCGCGACCGACGCGAGCTCTCGCACTTCGGCCCGCAACTCTTCCACTGTCTGGAGGACCGCGCTGCGCTCCGACTGCGAGCGTGTTTCAGACGCCAGCGCCACGCTTTCGATCCGCACCACTAGGGAGCGCACTCTTTGTTCAGCGGCTGCGATCTTGAAATCCACAGCCGGCGCCATCCGCGCTGCGACCGAGCGCGACAGACGTTCGGCTAGAAGCTTACGCCAGACTGTCCGCAGCAAGATCCCACCTCTTGGACGCCAGTAGCTTAACCTACAGTAATCAGTGCGCCGAACAAGGCTGAGCCACGCCTTGGTTCCCCGGGTCGGGGTATCACACGTCGGCGCGTCCTCGCGGGTCTGCTCCCGCGACGGCCAACGAGCAGCTCCGGCAGGCTAGTCACCACCGTGATAAGGCCGATTACGTCTGGATCGAATTCCATCGCTTTGTTATCACGTTATCGATGACTTCACCCGGCGACCCTGTCCAATCCGCTTTGGCTTCGCGCCGCTTTCGGCGGCCGTGGAAGTGGGCCGCGGGCCATGACCCTCTCGGCGCATAGTTCCTGCGTCGTAGCGGCAAGCCCGACTTCGTTGAGACGGCGCTCCCTGTCGTAGTCGATATTCCATTCTTGTTTGCGCCCAGCCTCTAGGAACCCGGTCATGACTTTCATCAGCTATGCGCAGAATGGTGAGGACGTTGTCCTGTCGCGGGCTCTCTCGCATGTCGAGACCGGCTTCTACGTCGATGTGGGGGCAGCGGATCCGGAGGAGCATTCGGTAACCAATGCCTTCTACGAACGGGGCTGGTCCGGTATCAACATCGAGCCATTGCAGGAACATTTCGATCGGCTTTCGAATGCACGTCCCCGCGATCTCAACCTCAAGGTTGCCGCTGCGCGGGAGGCCGGACTTTGCACCTTGCACGCCATCGGAGGAACCGGCCTGTCCACTTCGGATGCTCAGGTTGCCGAGCGGCACGTCGAGGCCGGCTTCCGGGCCGTTCCCGTTATAGTTCCGGCGCTGACGCTGACGAACATTCTGTCAGGTTGCGCTTCCAAGATCATACATTTCCTGAAGATCGATGTCGAAGGAGCCGAAGAGGCGGTCCTCGCCGGAATGAACTTCGAGATCCACCGGCCCTGGATTGTCCTGGTGGAGAGTACCGCGCCACTGTCGCCGGAGGATAAGAGCGCATCCTGGGAACCGCTCCTGCTGGGTTCCCGCTACGAGTTCGTCTTTTTCGACGGGTTGAACCGTTTCTATGTCGCGGAGGAGCATCGCGAGTTGGCTGCTCGTCTCGCCAAACCGCCCAACGTCTTCGACGACTTCATCCCGGTCGCCTTGCATCGTGCGATCGGCAGGGCCGATACGCTGCAGGCCGAGACTTCGCGACTCGGCGAACTTCTGCATGCCGCGGAACGCGACCGGGCGACACTGCAGTCCGAGCGTGAAGCGGCGGCTCGCCATCACGAGAGCCTCTCGGCGCAACTCACGCTCGATCTGGAAGCGGCTCTGGCCAAACAGCAGGAGTTGTCCGAGAAGGTCCGGGCGGCTGAAGACAAGGCGCGCATTGTCCTGGTCGCCACGGATGCGTTGCAGGCACGATTAGAGAGTGCTGAGAACGCCAGGCGCTCGGCGGAAGCGACGCAACGCGATGCCGAGGCGGCACGGATGAGGGCTGACGAAGCGTCCGAGGCCACGCAGGCCCGGGAAGCACTCGCGGCGGCTGCAGCGGCGGCGTCGCGTCTCGAAGCCGAGTCGGCGCTGCAGCGCCTGCGGGTGGAGAATCAGGAGAAGGCTCATGCGATGCTGGCGCGTGACGCGCTGCTGGGCTCGACGGCATGGCAGGTTACCTGGCCGGCACGTTGGCTTGCAGAGACGCTTCCGGCTCCGGTGAAGTGGCACGGACGCCGCGCGCTGAAGGCGGGATGGTGGGCAGCCACACCCTGGAGAACCCCCGGAAGGCTGCGAACGATCCGGCGCCGCACCATGCAATCATCCGAGACGACGACTGTCGATGAGCCGGTTCCCGATGCCGCTCATCAGGAAAACCATGTCGAGCCGTTGGCGCCCCCCGATGAGCGCGCCGAACCGCCCTTGGCCGTTGCCGTCTCCACGAGCTACGAGCGCTGGATTTCGGCTTATGAAGAGCCTGTTCGGGCCACCTCTGGCCATGCCCCGATGCCGATCGAACACAAGCAGATCGACCTGAGCTTCCTGATTGTTCCCGGTAACGGCGACCAGGGCGCGGACGCCACGATCCGCTCGATCATGCTGCAGCAAGGCCTGACCTGGGAGGCGCTCGTTGCGCAGCCAGCGGCTGGAACGGCTTTCATGTCTGCCCCCGCCGAAGCAAGCCTGGAACCTGTCATCAAAGTCGCCATTGCTCCGGGCGCCGACAAGGGGACGGCGCTGCACGCGCTGCTTGAGCGTGCAGCCGGTTCCAGGGTGGCGGTCCTGGATGCAGGCGATGTCCTTCATCCTGATGCGGGCGCGCGCCTGAGTCACGCGATCTCGAAGGCTCCGGATGCGGCAATCATCTACTCGGACGAGGATGTCCTTGACCGCGACGACAAGCGGGACCATCCGCTTTTCAAGCCACGCTGGTCGCCTCAACTACTTGAGTCCTTCAACTATTTCGGGAGGCTGACGGTCATTGCCCGTCAGCTTGCGCTGCTGAACGGCGGCTTTGTAGAAGGAATGGGCGCCGGTGCGGAGTGGGATCTGAACCTGCGCGTTGCCAATGATGCCGAGGGTCGCGGCCTCGGCATTGAGCGTATCGCACACGTCCTGTGCCATCGTCGCTTCGGCAGCGATCGCGACCGGCCCCGGCCGAATTCCTTGGCGGCATCGCAGCAGCGCAAGGCCCTGCGGGCATTTTGGGCGCGGTCTGGTCTCCAGGCCACGATCGCGACCCAGCCCGACGGCACGCAGCGCTCGAGCTGGAACTTGTTAAATCCACCGCTCGTTTCCGTCATCATCCCGAACCGCAACAGCCACGCCCTGCTGGAGCGCTGTCTCGACGGTCTGCTGGAGCATACGAACTATCCTCGTCTCGAGATCATCATCGTCGAGAACAGGTCGGATGATGAAAAGACCTGGAGACTCTATGACCGGGTCTGCCAGCGACCGAATGTCCGGGTGGTTCGGCTTGACCGGGCCTTCAACTACTCCGCCGCCTGCAACCATGGCGCGAGTCTCGCCAACGGAGCGATACTATTGTTCCTGAACAACGACATCGAAGTCGTCGAAGAGGGATGGCTGGCCGAACTCGTTCGGGTCGTAACGCGTCCGGGGGTCGGTATAGCGGGCACCAAGCTGCTCTATCCGGATGGGACGCTGCAGCACGCCGGCGTCGCGGTGGGAATCCACCTCTACGGACTAATGTATCATCGTGCAGACGAGCATGAGTGGGGCGTGTTCGGTTCTCCGAACCACACTCGCAACTGGTCCGCCATCATGGGGGCGTGCCAGATGATACGGAGAGAGGTCTTCGACGCGGTGGGGGGGTTCAACGAGGCCTACCAGATCGCGAACAGCGACGTGGCCCTGTGTCTTCGTGCGCAGCGGCTCGGCTGGCGCACCGCCTACACTCCTTTCGGGGCGCTCATCCATCACGAAGGCATGTCGCGTGGCCGCACCAATCCAGCGCGTGACATGTCCCAGTCGGTTCGCGAACTGCAGCGGCTTGGACTGCTTGAGGACCCATATCTGCATCCGCAACTGAGCGGCCTGGACGGCAAGCCGCGCCTGCGAGAGCCCGCGGAGGCCAGCCTGCGGGAGACACTGCAGATCGTCGCGCGCGGCTTTGTCGATGCCGCGGAACCTCGTGACCAGCCGCTCGACCTGTACGATAATCTAGAAGTGCAGAATGCTTCAGGTCTCGCGCCCGAGACCTTCCTCTGGATGCCGCAGCCGAGCCACTTGATCCAGGACGTCTGGTCGGCGGCTCGCTGGGTACTCGACCTCGTTCGCTATCGTCCGGATCTTCGCAGGCGTTTTCCCCATGCGCTCACCGACGGCGCCGGAGGCTCCTTCTGTTCATGGCTTTGCGGAGGGGGGCGGCTTGAACTAGGGCTTTCCGACGCGGCTTGCGAACAGATCGCAAGGTTGTTCGGGACCGACCTTTCAGCCCGGCCGAGACAGCTCTACTTCTGGCGCGAGGACGTGCACACGGCTTTTCCGCTCGGCCTGCTGCCGGCGGGGCGACGCAGGCTCGCCAGCTGGATGCTGCAACATCGCCACGAGACCAGCCTCCGCCTCGAGGAGATCTGGTGGTTTCTCCTGGCGTGTGCCGAGGACCCGGCACGCGAACTGGTGCGGACCTACCTGTTCACACCGGCCTGGCAGGAAGCTCACCCCTACGGCCTTACCATCTTCGGTCGCGGGCGCTTTGCGGCCTGGCTCACCGAGTACTACGACATCCCGGAGGACGCCGGCTGGCTGCTGCCCAAGGCCTGGCGAAGTGGCCTGTCCAGGGTCGAGCAGATCAAGCTGGCCTACGCCGCGCGCGATGACTGGCGCCACGCTCATCCCGACGCCTGGGACAATCAGGACTCCGCGTCGGGTCTGCTGTCGTGGCTGGCGCGGGGCGGCTCGAACCTCGATACGGAAGCACGAGCCTGGTGCGAGGAGTGCCTGACGGATGCGACCAGGGATGCTCTGGCCGCGCCAGGCGTCAACATCGTCGGTCATTTCTGCTATCCGTCCGGGCTGCGTGCCTCAGCGGAAGCCATTGCAAACGCCGTCGAGGAAAACGGTGGGCTCGTGTCGCGCCGCGACGTCCGGACCGATCCGGGCGATGATCCGCATCATTCGGAGATCGGTGGGCTCGAGCCGTTCGACATCACGATCATCCACACCCAGCCGGAGCCCTTTTTTGATTCCGCCTTTGCAAGGTCAGACCTGCTCGAGCGTAAGCCTCGCACCTACCGGATTGCCTACTGGTACTGGGAGCTTGACGCGGTGCCTGAGAGCTGGGCGCAGACGGCTCAGGCGGTCGACGAAATCTGGGCGGCCACCAATTTCGTGGCCGACGCCCTGCGGCAGGTTTCGCCGGTGCCTGTGTACACCTTGTTCCCGGGAGTAAGGATCGGGTCCTACACGAAAAGGCCGAGGGAATATTTCGGTTTGCGGAGCAGTGACCAAGATCGCTTCGTTTTCCTGTTCTCGTTTCATATGGCAAGCGTGATGGCACGGAAGAATCCGAAGGGTCTGATCGAGGCGTTCCGCCAGGCGTTCTCCTCCGACGAGCCGGTCGATCTCGTCATCAAGACGACCAGCTTCGGCCGCTATGACAGTCAGGTTGCCGAACTGGTCGAGGCTGCTCGGGGCGCGAATATCACCATCATCGATCGCGTCACGACACCCGACGAAACCTTGTCGCTGATGGAGTGCTGCGACGCCTATGTGTCCCTCCACCGCAGTGAGGGTCTCGGCCTGACGATGGCCGAGGCGATGCTGCTCGGAAAGCCGGTCATCGCCACCAGATACTCCGGAAACCTGGATTTCATGGATGACGCGAACAGCCTTCTGGTCGACTACCAACTGGTTCCGCTGGGGCCTGGCGTTCCCCCCTATGACCCCGCCGCGCTCTGGGCAGAGCCGTCAGTGGACCATGCGGCCCACCTGATGCGGAAGCTTTACGAGAACCGGGAGTGGGCCCGCGCGCTGGGAGAAAGAGCCCGCAGCGACGCGATCGACCGGCTTTCCCTGGTGGCGGCGGGAAAACGTCTCATCGCCCGGCTGGCTCGGATAAAGGCGGACGGTCCCGCTATGCATCGTAAGACAGGACATGCCTATGTTGAACTCGATGGTCTGCCGGTATGAGGACTTCCAGACGGGCTGGTATCGTGACCAAGCCGTCAAGTTGCCGCTAGCACATTACGGGATAGATCCGGCGGGACATCCAAGCCGGCCGCATCGCAAGGCATGGGAGTGGTGTGCTATCACCCAGGCCCTCGAGGAACGCGGCATGCTGCAGTCCGGTCGCACCGGATGTGGCTTCGCGGTCGGAACGGAGCCGCTTCCATCGAGCTTTGCGTCGCGAGGCGTGAACATTCTGGCCACCGACCAGGCACAGACGCATGAAGCCGAGGCCTGGCGGAGTACGAACCAGCATGCCGCGTCACTTGACGCCCTCTTCCGACCCGAACTCATCGATCGTTCAAGCTTTGAGAAAGTAGTGAGGTTTCGCCCGGCGGATATGCGTGATCTCGGACTGCCATGGCATGAGCGGTTCAATTTCATCTGGAGCTCGTGCTCGATCGAGCATCTGGGGACGCTCGACGCCGGCCTCGCGTTCGTGGAACAGGCAATGAACCTGGTACTGCCCGGCGGCTGGGCGGTGCACACGACGGAATTTAACGTCACCTCGGATGACGACACACTTGCTACCGGTGATTCGCTGATCTATCGCCGACGAGACATCGAGGATCTCGATCGTCGGCTCCGGCGGAAGATGTGCGGCCTAAGCCGCTGCGATTTCTATGCGGGCGATCATCCATACGATCTCGACTTCGACGTTCTCCCCTACGGAGGACCTGATCGCCAGCATGTCAAGCTCCTCCTTGGCGGCCACGTGACCACCTCGATGCTGCTGATTGTGCGAAAGGGTTGGGTATAGGCTCGTAGTCAAGAATGGGCGATCGGTGACAAGAGCCTTCGCAATCCAGCGCATAACCGGGAGTCGGCGCATGATCAGGAAAATATGGCGTGAGCGTCTGGCACCGGAGATGGCACTTCGGATTGCCCCGCGAGTACTTGACCTGATCCGGGCGGACATCGACGCCTTGAAACGTGACCGCCCTGAGCCCGTGATGCAGAAGGAGGATGAACCGGCACCTCCGGCCCTCGACGCGGAGGCGCTGCCCCCAGCGGACTTTCTGCAGACGTTCCGGGGCTATGAAGCGGACGATCTCGATATCTTCAAGGAATTCATGGTGCTCGGCCGCACCAGCCAGCCGGGATTCATCGTCGATTTTCTCGGCGCCCGCACACGCGTCTCGTCGCTCTACGACGCGGTTGCGCCGTTCGCCGGTTCAGTCCAGGGACCGCCCCTGCAAGGGGACTATCACGCCGAGGCGGTCGAGTGGATCGGCCTGTTGAAGTCGGCCCGTAGCGCGCGGGACAAGTTCGTGGCCATGGAGTGGGGTGCTGGCTGGGCACCCTGGCTCGTCGCCGGTGCCACGGCCGCACGAGTTAAGGGCATCACTGACTTCAAGCTCTACGGCATCGAAGCTGACCCGCACCATTTTGACGCGATGACGCAGCACTTCGTCGACAACGACTTGCCACCCGATGAGCATGTGCTGCTCAAGGCAGCGGTCGGCACCTCTGCCGACACGGCCCGCTGGCCAAAGGAGCTCGACGCGAAGAACGCCTGGGGCGCGCGTCCGGTCCGGATCGGCTCCGGCGAAGGAGTCGACCAAGACTACCTCAACGGTCGCATCCAGGAGTTCATCGATGTCGAAGTGCTGGCGGCTGCCGGTCTTCTGGAGCGTGAGCCCCGGTGGGACATGCTGCACATCGATATCCAGGGCTGGGAGGGAGAGGTCTGCAGGTCCTGTATCGAGTTAATCAGCGAGCGCGTGAAGTGGGTCATCATCGGGGTGCATTCCCGACTGCTGGACGGTGACTTAATGCGGCTGTTCCATGGCGCCGGTTTCATCCTCGAGCACGAGAAGCCAACCCGCTTCCGGTATGCGCGCGGCATGGGCACGTTTGAGTCCATGGTCACTGGCGACGGTACGCAGGTCTGGCGAAATCCTCGACTGGTCGGATAGCGCGCGGTCCGGCTCAACCCTGCCTCTCGAACACGCCCGCAATCGTCAGCGTCACCGCATCGCCGATC
>CAXTVI010000043.1:0-33147 GCA_964247695.1 uncultured Acetobacteraceae bacterium | reverse complement strand
CCAGTTCGACGTGCTGACCATCGGCAACTACGAGGTGCCGATCTGGGCCAAGCAGAACTGGCTGGTGCCGATGGACAAGCTGCCGGCGAGCTTCGACGTGGACGACATCCTGGCCCCGGTGCGCCAGGGCATCAGCTACAAGGGCCAGCTCTACGCGCTGCCGTTCTACGCCGAGAGCGTGATGACGCTGTATCGCACCGACCTGTTCAAGAAGGCCGGGATCTCCATGCCGGCGGCGCCGACCTACGACGAGATCCGCGGGTTCGCCGACAAGATCACCGACAAGGCGCACGGCATCTACGGCATCTGCCTGCGCGGCAAGCCGGGCTGGGGCGAGAACATGGCGTATTTCGACACGCTGGTGACTGCCATGGGCGGCCAGTGGTTCGACATGCACTGGCATCCGACGATCAACACCACCGCCTGGAAGCAGGCGCTCACCTATTATGACGACATCCTGAAGGCGGACGGACCTCCGGGCCTGTCCTCGAACGGCTTCAACGAGAACCTGTCGCTGTTCACCAGCGGGCATTGCGGCATGTGGATCGACGCCACGTCCGCCGCCGGCACCGTCTATGACAAGAAGCAGTCCACCGTCGCCGACAGCGTCGGCTTCGCGGCGCTGCCGACCGGCAGCTTCACCGGTGGCCCGACCTGGCTGTGGTCTTGGAACCTGGCGATCCCCAGGACCTCGACGCATGCCGAGGCCGCCCGCCAGTTCGTGACCTGGGCGACGTCGAAGGAATACATCCAACTCGTCGCCAAGACCGATGGCTGGGTGAACATCCCGCCCGGCACGCGTGCCACCTCGTTCGCGTCCGCCGACTACAAGCAGGTGGCGCCGTTCTCCAGCTTCGTCGAGGACGCGATCAACCACTCCAACCCGACCGGTCAGACCAAGAACCCGCGCCCCTATACCGGTGCGCAGTATGTCGGCATTCCGCAGTTCCAGGCGATCGGCACCAGTGTCGGCCAGACGATCGCGGGAACCCTGGCGGGCCAGCAGACGGTGGACGGCGCACTGGCTTCGGCGCAGGCCCAGACCAACCGGACGATCCGCCAGGCGGGCTACCAGAGGTAGCACCGCTTTCCGGCTCCAACGGGCGATGATCCGGCTCCCTGTTCGCAGGGAGCCGATTTTCGTTTGGGGGTTCGCTCAGCTCCCGGACGGGAGGGTCAGGCCGAGCTGGTCGAACAGGAAGGCCATGTAGTCGGCCTGCTGGTCGACCCGCACGCTGAGCGCGCTGCCGATGCCGTGTCCGGCTTTGTCGCTGATGGACAAATAGACCGGACGGCCGGACGACGTGGCAGCCTGCAGGCGCGCGATCATCTTGCGCGACTGCGCCGGGTTGACCCGGCCGTCATGCGTGCCGGTCGCCATGAACACCGCCGGATAGCGCACGCCGTCGCGGACATGCTGGTATGGCGAATAGGCCAGCATCGCCTTGAACTGGGCCGGGTCCTTGACGGTGCCGAACTCGGTGACGTTGAAGGTGCCGTTCGGGTCGAGCTCGATCCGCATCATGTCGTAGATGCCGACCAGCGAGACCACGGCGCGAAACATCGACGGCGCCTGGGTCAGCGCCGCTCCCATCAGCAGGCCGCCATTGCTTCCGCCAAGGATGGCGAGGTGCGACGGCGAGGTGATGTGATGCGCGATGAGGGCGTGGCCGGCGGCCAGGAAGTCGTCGAACACGTGCTGCTTGTGGGTCAGCGCGCCGTCGGAATGCCAGGTCTCGCCATACTCGCCGCCGCCGCGGATATTCGCGACCACGTACTCGCCGCCGGCGTCGAGCCACAGCCGCGCCGCCGTGCCCGCGAACTCCGGCGTCATCGAGACCTCGTAGCCGCCATAGCCGTACAGCAGCGTCGGACGCCTGCCATCCGCCGGCGCGCCCTTGCGGCGGATGATGTTGACCGGCACCCGGGTGCCGTCCTTCGAGGTCGCGAAGATGCGGACTACCTCGGCATCGTCGAACTTCACCGGGCTGGTCTCGGCAAGGCCGGTCGGCGCGGATGTCCCGGTCGCCTCGTCGTATGACAGCACGCGGGTCGGCTGCAGGTAGGTCTGCATGGCATACAGCACGTGCCCGTCCGGGCCGGGCTCGAGTTCATCCACGGCGGCCACCCGCGGCAGCCCGATCTCGCCTTTCGAGGTGCCGTCATGCGCGAAGATCGCCACCCGCGACGGGCCACCGACGAGTCCGCGCAGGTAGAGCGCATCGCGGGTCACCGCCACCGCCTCGCCGCCGAATTCGCCGCCGCCCTGGATCGCACCGTCGCCTTGCGGGATCAGCAGCTTTGCATGCGCGAGGGCGAGGTCGGTCAGCGGCAGCGCCAGGATCTTGCCGCGCGGCGCGTCCCGCTTCGACACCAGGTAGAGGATATTGTCCGGCCCGATGGTGCCGGCCACCGCCTTGTCGGCGAAGTGCGTGACCTGGGTGATATGCTGGCTGCCTGACTGGTCCGCCACGATCACGTAGTGCTCGAACTCGCCGCCGTCACCGTTCGAGACCGACACCAGCACGGCATTCGGGTTCTCCCGGCTGTCGAGCTGGATCTCGGCGATGCGCGGGAAGTCGCGGCCCAGCACGTAGGTGTCGGCAGCCGGGTCGGAGCCGAGACGGTGGTAGTAGACCTGCTGGAAGAAATGCCGCTCGGCTTCGGGACGCTCGCTGCCCGGGTAGCGCGTGTACCAGAAGCCGGAACTGTCCGCACGCCAGGCCAGCGAACCACCAGCGGTCGGAAATTGCGCGCGCGGTACCGCCTCGCCGGTTTCGCGGCCGGTGGCGACATCGAACACATGCACGGTACCGTCCTCGCTGCCGTTGCGCGATAGCGAGACCGCGACCCGGCGGCCGTCCGGCGACGGCACGAACCAGTCGATCGCGGTCTGCCCGGAGGGATCAAGCGTGTTGGGATCGACAACCCCGCGCGCCTGCGAAGGATTGGCCGAAGCCGGCATCACGGTGACCATCGGCTGCTGCTTCGGCGGCTGCACGGTCAGCGTGAACAGCCGGCCGCCTGCCATCGTCAGAGAATGATACGAGGGCGAGGTATGCGAGGCCGCCGCCATGATGCGGTCATGCAGCGTCCGCCGGATTGCCAGCCGGTCGAGATAGGCGCGGGTCCGGTCATTCTCCGCTGCCGACCATGCGGCCACGCGCGGCGCGTCGCCGTCCTCCAGCCAGCGATACGGATCACGCACCGGGACGCCGTGGTAGTTGTCCGTCACCGACTGCACCGGCGTCGCAGGCGCACCACGATCGGCGGCGAGACTGCGTGTCAGGCCACCATCGGCGAACGTCATGCAGGCGAGCAACACCAGGCTTGTTTTCATCGAGCCCTCTCCATCGACACGGCGGAACGCTATCCGGCCACCGCCTGCTTGGCGAGTGCGATGCAACAGAAGGCATCCTGCGCAGAAAATCGGCGCGGTGCCGCCTGTTCTGCAGGCAGTCTCGCTTCGAGATCCAGACATTGAGCTTTGTGCAACTGTGCTGTTGCCAATGTCCGGTTTTGCCGGATCGATCCGGGATAGAATTGTATGCATTCGTTGCGAAGAGATTACTGGCACGTTCGTTGCGTATGCTTGAATAGCCGAGCCGGCTCAACGCACTTCGAATGCGAGCTGTCTGATGACCAGATTGAAACTGTCGACGACCATGATGCTGATGCTGACGGCGGCGACCGGGTTTGCGCATGCGCAGAATCCGGCACCTCCCGCGCCCGCTCCGGGCTTCATGGAAGGTTTCTCCGACGGACATCCGTATGTCGGCATAGCCGGCGGCCCCAGCATCCTGCAGGATATCGCAGTCGATCCTGGTGACGGGCCATTTGGTCCCGGGCCTGCAACGGAACGGTACAATCTGGGCTACATCGGCGCCGCCGCCGCCGGCTGGGCCTTCTCGAACGGCGTGCAGATCGATGTCCTGGGGGCGGACGAATACAACAGCCTGAACAACCTGGTGAAGGTGCCTGGAACCGGTGTTCAGACAGGGCACCAGGAAAGCTATGGCGGCTTCCTGGAAGCTATCTACGCCTTCAAGCTACCGGACTTCGGCATCCCGATCACCGCGTTCAGCCCTTATCTGGGCGTTGGAGCCGGAGCGCTGTGGACCCACCAGACCTCGCCGGAAATCCTCTCGAACGGTGACGAGAACCATATTGGCGGAACATCCGGCCCGAACTTCGCCTATGAAGGCATGGTCGGCGTCGCCGTTCCGATCGCGGCGGTCCCCGGCCTTGCCCTGACCGCGGACTACCGTCTGGTGGGTGTCCACAATGCCGGAGATCTCAACAGCGTCTTCTACAACAAGGTGGACAACGTCGTCGTCAAGGGCGGCATCGGTTTGCAGAAGGACATCTTTGTCCACCTCGTGACCGTCGGACTTGCATATGCCTTCGGCGTGTCGGCTCCGCCGCCGCCGGCGTCCACGACGATGCCTGCTGCACCGGCACCGATGCCCGCGCGAAGCTATCTTGTCTTCTTCGACTGGGACAGTGCCGCATTGACCGCACGTGCCGCCGAAGTGGTGGCCGAGGCTGCGCAGAATTCGACACGGGTGCAGGCCACCCGGATAGATGTCGACGGCTACGCCGACACCTCGCATGCCGGCAGCGAGAAGCGCGGCACCTCCTACAATCTCGGGCTGTCGATGAAACGGGCCATCATGGTCAAGCGCGAACTGGTCAAGGACGGCGTTCCGGAAGCAGCGATCGACACGCACGCTTTCGGCGACACGAAATTGCTGGTGGCGACAGGCCCCGACACCCGCGAGCCGCAGAACCGCCGCGTGGAAATCGTGCTGCACTGAACGTTGCGGCCCAGCGGCGTCAGCCAGGCGCGTCAGCCAAGCAGGAACGACCGGAAGCGACGTGCCACCTCGTGCGGGGGGACCGTCGGGCGACCGAGTGACTTGATCGAGCCGGGACTGATCCGCGCATGCACCAGCGCCGGTCCCTTGATGTCCAACGCCGCCCGCATGGCCTGGTCGAAGCCGTCGGCCTCATCAACCGACCAGGCTGCGCCATAGCCACAGGCCAGGGCGACAGCAGCGAAATCGACACTTGCCGACACGGTCGATTGGCCGCCGGTGCTGTCATGCACGCCGTTATCGAGCAGCACGTGCAGCAGGTTGGCGGGACGCTGCGCGCCGATGGTGGCGAGGCTACCGAGCTTCATCAGGGCGGCACCGTCACCGTCCAGCACCACGACGCGCCGTTCGGGTCGGGTCAGCGCGACGCCGAGCGCCATGCCCGAGGCGCCCCCCATCGAACCGACCTGATAGAAATGCTGCGGCCGGTCCGAGAGCGTGAACAGCTCGCGGCCGCTCTTGCCGGTGGTGGCGATCACTGCCGCCTGCTCCGGCAGCAATCCGAGCAGCCGTTCCAGCAGGGCGATGCGCGTGGTCCGGTCACCATGCCTGCGCAGGTCATGCATCAGGCCTCGCGGCGCCAGCCGCCGTGCCGGTTCTGACAGCACCGTGTCGGCGACGCTGCCCTGCTCCATCACCAGCGCGAACGGCAGGTTGTCGGTCTCGAACCGCGAACGGGCCGCCTGCAGCGCCTGCAAGATCGCATCGTCGCGGCGCGGGAACGGCATGTTCGGCACGTCGCACAGGGTGAGCAGATCCTGAGTGATGCAACCCATGAGCGCATGCTGGGGCTCGTCGGGAATGCCGGGCTGACCGCGCCAGGTCACCACCATTAGCAGCGGAATGCGGAACGGATGGTTCAGCGAGGTGAGCGGGTTGACGGCGTTGCCGAGGCCGGAGTTCTGGCAGATCACCACGCCGCCACGTCCGCCGAGCCAGGCTCCGGAAGCGATGGCAACAGCCTCGCCTTCGCTGGCTGCGCCAACATAGTCGAGACCGGTGCCGCTGGAGCTTGCCCGGTTGATCAGCGGGGTCAAATACGAGCACGGCACGCCGGACCAGAAATCCAGGCCCTCTGCCGCAGCCGCATCGATGAATGCCGCCGCCTCGATCATGTCGGACCCCACGACGCTCAGGAGAAATTACGAGCGTCGGCCAGGTCGGTGATCGTATCCACATCGAGCCAGTGCCCGGTGATGTAGTGCACCGCCACCGGATGCCGCGCGTTCAGCCGCGACAGCAGCGCCGGCAGGTCCGCGGTGTCGGCGACACCCTCCGCCTGCATGCGCGCGAGTTCCTCCCGGACCAGCTCGGCGCCGCGTGCATTAAGGCGCAGCAGCCCGATCCACTCGCCGGAGGTCCCGCCGGCCGCGGATTCGCCCATGCTCACCATGCGGGCCGGCTGATCGTCGAGATAGCTTGCGGAGAACGGCCTGTCGGCGCGGACGAGGTCGCGCGGGTTCGGCTCGTGCCGGCTGCCGCCACCCGGTGCGCGCTGGCTCAATGCATCGACCGCAATCACGATGTCAGCCTCAACGGCGAGCAGCGCATCGAGGATGTAGCGCCGGAACAGCACGTCGCCATAGACGATGATGCTCTCCCCATGCAGCCGCTCGATCGCGCACCGCAGCGACGCGACCTCGCCGGTCTCCGCATGGGCGTCGTTGTCGAGCAGCGTGAGATCGCCGACGCCCAGCCGCGCTGGCTCGATCGCCTCCTTGCGGTAGCCACGCACCACAGCGAGATCGCGGACGCCGGCTCGGGCAAGGACGCCCAGCAGGTGCGACAGCAGCGGACGGCCGCGCAGGTCCACCATGCATTTCGGCTTGTCGGCGGTGTAGGCGCCCAGCGCCGCGCCGTGCGAGGCCGCAAGCACGATGCCGCGCACCGGGCGGACCTGTGGCCCAGCCGGCCGCGCCGGCACCGAGGCTGCCGGGAGGTAGCGCTCGCCGGCCGCCTCGAGCTCGTCATTGTCCGTCAGCGCGAAGATGTCCTTCACCGGGGCCACCTCCGCCTCGATGCCGGCCAGGCTCTGCTCGCGATGGATGCGCGCGGCGGTCTCGCGCATCGCGGTGATCGACGCCCGCACCAGGTGGTTGGCCCAGATGATTGTCGAGACGCCGGCCTCGCGGAACACGTCTGTCGGGGTCGAATAGTACATGGTGGGCACGATCACCACCGGGCAGCGTCCGCCCCACCGCTCCATGAAGGCCAGGATCTCGCCGGCGTGGCGTTTCTTGGAATGCATCAAAATCGCATCTGCGCCGGCGGCGTGGTAGGCCTCCGCGCGACGCAGCGCCTCATCCATCGAGTGTCCGGAGATCAGCGCCTCGACCCGTGCCACCAGCACGAAATCATCGTCCGGCTGCGCGTCCTTGCCGGCGCGGATGCGCCCGCAGAACTCCTCCATGTCAGCCAGCGGCTGCGCCTCGCCGATGAAGGAGTTGGTCTTCGGGAACAGCTTGTCCTCGATGCAGACGCCGGCGATGCCGCGCTCGCACAGCTTGCGCACCAGGCGGCGGACATTGTTGAAGTTGCCGTAGCCGGTATCGCCGTCGAGCAGGATCGGCAGGCTGCTGGCGTCGGCCATGTACTCGGCCTGCTCCAGCACCTGGGTCCAGGAGGCCTCGTTGTTGTCTCGCAACCCCAGGGCGGCGGACATCGACAGGCCGGACCCCCAGATGCCGGCGAACCCGGCCTCCTCGACCAGCTTGGCCGACAGCCCGGAATGCGCCTCCATCAGGAAGCCGAGCTGCGGTCCGTCGATAAGGTCGCGCAGGCGGCGGAAGCGGCTAGGCACGGCGGGAGGCTGGCGATGCGACAGGTCGCCGGTGGCGGACTCCATTCCGTCGGGGGATCGTGCCGCGGGCCGCAAGCCCCTCTCAATGCTGTCCAATTTGCTCAATCCTCGATGACCTGTCATCAAACCGGTTACAGAACTGCACCATCCGCTACATCTCGGCTACAGGTAAATGACAAGTGACTCCCCGGATATGTCGCCATTCCGCACCCTGATCCTGGCGGCGGGACGCGGACGCCGGCTCGGCGGCGGCGATGCGCAGCCGCCGAAGGTGCTGCTCCGCTTCGGCGGCGAGACCCTCCTCGCCCGGCACCTGCGTCTGCTCGAGCGGGGCGGCGCCGGCCGCGTCAGCCTCGTCGTCGGCTACCGCCAGGAGGCGATCGTGGCCGAACTGGACCGGATCGGGCGCCTGTCCGAGGTGGACCTGATCGAGAACGCGGCCTGGCAACAGGGCAGTGTGGTGTCCCTGGACTGCGGCCGCCACCTGTTCGACGGCACCGCGCCGGTGCTGCTGATGGACGCCGACGTGATCTATGACCACCGCCTGCTGGAGCGGCTGGTCGCGGGGTCGCATCCAGGTTCCCTTCTGCTCGATCGCGAACTCGAGGCGGGGGACGAGCCGGTCAAGATCTGTGTTGCCGGGACGCAACGGATCGTCGATTTCGCCAAACGCCCGGATGTTGCCCATGACTGGCACGGTGAATCGGTGGGCTTCTTTCGCTTCGCGCCGGCGGTGGCCAGGCAGGTCGCGGCGGCGGCCCGCGCCCTGGTCGCGTCCGGGGGCGGGATGACGGAGTACGAGGAGCCGATCCGCGGCCTGATCCGGGCCGACGCCGACGGCACCAAGTTCGGGTTCGAGGATGTAACGGGATTGCCCTGGACGGAGATCGATTTCATGGACGATGTCGAAAAGGCCCATGCCCTGCTGCCGGGCCTTGCATCATGACGATCGCGTTCAGGCCCGGCGCCGTCATGCCTCCCGCCGACCGGCTGCCGAACGCGGCCGAGATTGCCGCCATGCGCGAGACCGGGACGCTGGTGGTGCCAGGTTTCTTCGGCGCCGAGCAGACCGCGTCGCTGATCGCCTGGACCGACGAGATCGCCGGCCGGCCGGAGGTGGTCGGTGGCCAGATGGTCTACCACGAGGACAGCCTGATCGAGCCAGGACGGCGGGTGGTGCAGCGGATCGAGGATTTCTGCAGCCATCACCCGCAGATGGACCAGGCTGCCCGGAACGGCGCCATCAGTCGCTGGCTGGAGCGGCTGATGGACGGTCCGGCGGTGCTGTTCAAGGACAAGATCAACTTCAAGTATCCGGGCGGCGACGGTTTCAAGGCGCACCAGGACCAGGCGGCCGGCTGGAGCCGCTACGCGCCGCTGTTCGTTACCGCCCTGGTCACCATCGATGCGGCGACGATCGAGAATGGTTGCCTGGAGATCGCAACCGCGCCCCGGGCCCGCGGCCTGATCGGCGAGGAGTGGGCGCCGCTCCCCGAAGACGAGCTCGGGCTGGTCGCGGTGCCGACGCAGCCGGGTGACGTGATCTTCTTCGACAGCTACGTGGCGCATGCCAGCAAGCCGAACCTGACGGCAACACCACGCCGGGTGCTCTACCTGACCTATAACCTCGCGGAGGCAGGCGACCATCGCGTCCGCTACTTCGCGGAGAAGCGCGCGGCCTTTCCGCCCGACATCGAGCGGGCGCCGGGAAGCCGCTATGTGTTCAGGGTGTGAGCGGGCCGCTCGGTCGCCACCAGCGCCAGTGACACCAAGCCAAGCCCGGCGCCGGCAAGTGCCGTAAGCGGCCAGCCGCCTTCTGCCACGGTGAACGAACCGAGCGCCGAGCCGGCCGCACCGCCCACGAACACCAGCGCCATGTAGACGCCGGTGATGCGCCCGCGCGCATGCGGCTGCAGTTCATAGATCACCCGCTGGCTGACCACCTGGTTGGTCTGCACGCAGGCATCGATCAGGATCGCGGCCAGACCGAGCACCAGCAGGCTGCCCGCCTCGAACCCCCAGCGTGACACCAGGAAGCAGGCTGCCATCAGCACCGGCACCGCCAGCGTCACCGGCCGCGCCAGGCCGCGGTCGGCAAGGCGGCCTGCAAGCGGGGCCGCCAGCGCGCCACCGGCCCCCGCAAGCGCGAACAGGGCGATGCCGCGCTGGGTCAGTCCGAAACGGGACGCCAGCATCAGCGGGACCGCGGTCCAGAACAGGTTGAAGCCGGCAAAGGCGAGCATCTGGTAGGCGATCCGGCGCTGCAGCGTGCGCAGTCGCAGCATGCGCAGCATCGAGGCGAGGATCTGCCCGTAGTGCGGGCCCGGCTTCGGTTGCCATACCGGCAGCACCCGGCGCAGGACCAAGGCCAGCAGCAGCATGGCGAGCGAGGAGGCATAGAAGATCGTGCGCCAGCCGAAACTCGCCGCCACCAGGCTGGATACCGGCCGCGCCAGCATGATCCCGGCGATCAGGCCGCCCATGACGTTGCCGATGACCCGGCCCCGCTGCGCGTCGGGCGCCAGGTGCGCCGCCAGCGGCACCAGCACCTGGGTGGCTACCGAGCCGAAGCCGACCACGAACGAGGCCACCAGGAACGTGTCGGTGGAGTCCGACAGCGCCACGCCGGCCAGCCCGAGCCCCGCGACCGTCAGGGTGATCGCCACCAGGCGGCGGTTCTCCAGCATGTCGCCGAGCGGCACGACCAGCAGGAGGCCGGCGCCGTAGCCGAGCTGCGCCAGCGTCACGACGAGTCCGGACAGGCGCACCGGCAGGTGCAGGGCGCCGCTGATCGGGCCGACCAGCGGCTGCGCGTAGTACAGGTTGGCCACGATCGCGCCGCAGGCCAGCGCCATGATGGTGGTCAGGCGAGCGGTGATCCGTGGCGCGCCCGCCGCGCCGAGACTCACGCCGCTCAAGACTGGATCATGCCGCGTATGCGCGTGCCCAGCGTGCTCATGGCGAACGGCTTGGTCAGCAGCTCCATGCCGGGCTCCAGCAGGCCGTTGCCGATCACCGCGTTCTCCGCATAGCCGGTGATGAACAGCACCTTCAGGTCCGGCCGCCTGGCGCGGGCGGCATCGGCAAGCTGGCGTCCATTCATGCCTCCGGGCAGCCCCACATCCGTGACCAGCAGGTCGATCTGCGCTGCGGATTCCAGCACATGCAGTCCGGCCACGCCATCCTGGGCCTCGATGGCGGCGTAGCCGAGCTCCTCGAGCACATCGGTCACCAGCATGCGCACGGTCGGCTCGTCATCGACCACGAGCACGGTCTCCCCGGTGCCGGTGCGCGGCAGCCTCGCCGCTTCCGCCTCCGCCGCCGCCTCGCAATCCTCGCCATGATGCCGCGGCAGGTAGAGCGTCATCGTGGTGCCCTGGCCGGGCTCCGAATAGATCCTGACCTGGCCGCCCGACTGGCGCACGAAGCCGTAGATCATCGACAGCCCGAGACCGGTGCCCTGCCCGATCGGCTTGGTGGTAAAGAACGGATCGAAGGCGCGGGCGGCGGTGTCCGCCTCCATGCCGGTGCCGGTATCGGTGACGCACAGCGCGACATATTGCCCCGCGGGCAGATCCCGCTCGCGCGAGGCCCGCGCATCAAGCCAGCTGTTGGCGGTCTCGACAGTGAGACGCCCGCCGTCGGGCATCGCGTCACGGCCGTTGATGCACAGGTTCAGCAGGGCGTTCTCGAGCTGGTTCGGATCGCACAGCGTGATCCAGAGGCCGCCCGCCTGGACCACCTCGACGGCGATCATCGGGCCGACCGTGCGCCGGACCAGTTCCTCCATGCCGCCGATCAGCCGGTTCAGGTTGATCGGCCGCGGGTCGAGCGTCTGCCGGCGCGAGAACGCCAGCAGCCGGTGCGTGAGCGATGCGGCGCGGCCGGCGGCTCCCATCGCCGCCGTGATGTAGCGATCGGCGCCATCCAGGCGCCCCTGGGTCAGGCGCGTGCCCAGCAGCTCGAGGCTGCCGGTGATCCCGGTCAACAGGTTGTTGAAGTCATGCGCGATACCGCCGCTCAACTGGCCGACCGCTTCCATCTTCTGGGACTGGCGCAGTTGCGCCTCCAGGGCGCGCTGCGCCTCGGCGGACGCCTTTTCGGCGGTGACGTCGCGTCCGACGGCATGCACGCGCCCGGCTTCCGGCACCGCCGTCCAGGCGAACCAGCGATAGCTGCCGTCGCGATGCCGGTAGCGGTTCTCGAAGCGCTGGGTTACGTGCCCGTCCGCCAGTCGCCCAAGCTCGGTGCGCGTCGAGGCCAGGTCGTCCGGATGGATCAGCTCTGCGCAATCGACGCCCAGCAGGTCGGTCTCGCTCCAGTCCAGGACGCGGCGGAAGGCCGGGTTGACGCTCTCGATGGTGCCCTCGAGGGTCACCACCAGCATCACGTCCGACGACAACCGCCACATGCGATCACGGTCCGCGGTACGCTGCGCGACCAGCCGCTGCAGGTCGTCGGCGAGCCGGCGCAGTTGGTGCTGGCCGCGCCTGCGCTCGATGGCGTCCCGCGCCCGATCGGCCACCTCCCGCACGAAGCCGAGTTCGCTCTCGCTCCAGGCCCGCGGCTGCTTGTTGTTCAGGTAGAACAACGCTACGAAGCGCCCCTGCTCGACGATCGGCAGGTTGACCAGCGAGCGCGCCTCGATGCGGTCGAGGGCCGCGGCCGTGGTGCGGGGATCGGTCTCGGCATCGGCGAACACCACCGTCTCGCCGCGCTTGAGGTCCTCGATATAGGAGCCGAACTCGCGGAAATGCAGCGTCCCGGCGAGACTGGAGATGCCCGGCAGCGTCCAGTCGCGCTCGATGGCGATGGTTTCGCGCACCGCGTCGATGGTGCCGTAGCCGGCTCGGCTGACCTCCAGCGTTCGGCCCATGATGCCGGCGGCGGCGCGGGCCATGTCGGCCGGATCGTCCAGTTCGCGCATGCGATCGGCCAGCTCGACCAGGGCCTGCATGCGCACCGCCACCTGCCGAGCCTGGGTGACGTCGCGCGCGACCATGCCGAAGCCGCCGATCCGCCCCAGAGGGTCGCGCAGCGGAAACACGCTGCAGGAGGCGGGCACCGTCGCCCCGGTGCCGGTGCCGGCGGCGTCGTGCCGGCGCAGGCCGAGATCGCCACGCCACACGTCGCCGGCGATCACCTCCGGCAGGATGTCGCGCTCGAAGGCCTCGCCGGAGGCCGGGCCGGTCCCGAGCACCACGAGATCGGCGAGCCGCCGTTGATACAGCAAGGCCGGATCGGCCAGCCCGATCAGGCGCTGCCCGGCCTCGTTGAGATAATCCACCAGGCCATCGGGCGAGGCCATCGCGATGAAGTCGGCCGACTGCTCGACGAGCGCCGCGAAGCCACGCGCGGACTCCTCGAGGCGGTGCGCGCGTTCGCCGGCAGCGGAGGCGTCGTCCGCGCCTGAGCGAGCGTGCGGTTGCGGGAGGTCGGTCACGAGCGGGCTCCAATCGGGCGCGTGGTTGCAGCGAAACCAGTCTGCAACCGGAAACACCCGTCAAAGTTGCAGCGGCCTCCCACTGGCGCACCTTGACGGATGCCCGTATCGATACCGGACCCTTGCGAGAACCAAATGACAGCTCGTCTCTTGCGACACGCAAACGACATCGGAGACCGGATGCAGTCCAGATCCAAGCCCAGCCGCCGGCGCCTGCGTTCGGCGGTATCAATGTTGTCCCTGCTCGCGATCACCGCCGGCTGCGCCACTCCGCCGCCTGCCAGCGATCCCGACGCGGTCGCCGATTTTAAGGCAACCAACGATCCGCTGGAGCCGACCAACCGCTTCTTCTACGCGGTCAATGACGGCATCCTGACCTATGCGCTGACGCCGGTCGCGCGGCAGTACCAGGCGCTGGTGCCGCGGCCCGTCCGGACCGGCATCCACAACGTCCTGAACAATATCGGCATGCCGGTGCAGTTCGTGGACGACGTGCTGGAAGCCAGGCCCCGGCGGGCCGGCGACACCTTCATGCGCTTCGCGCTCAACACCACGGTGGGCATCGGCGGTGTGCTCGATGTCGCAAAGCAGGCGGGCTATCCGGATCACAATGCCGATGGCGGCACCACCCTGGCGCTTTGGGGGGTACCGGCCGGCCCGTACCTCTATCTGCCGGTGTTCGGCCCGTCGGGGTTGCGTGATGGCGTCGGCCGGGGCATGGACGCGGTCTACAACCCGTTCACCTGGCTTTCCTTCGACGGCTCGAACTCGCTCGGCTGGTCGCAGGCCGGGCTCGGGGCGCTCGACCAGACCGCCGCTCACCTCAAGGACATCGAGCAGGTCAAGGCAGGCGCCCTGGATCCGTATGCGACGTTCCGCAGCCTCTACCGGCAGCTGCGCGTGGCGCAGGTCAAGGCCATCCGCAACGACGCACGCGCGACGGTGCCGGACTGGTATCCGAACGCCGGACCGAACGATGCATCCAGTCCCGAGGCGCCTGTCGGCCTGGCGCCGCGTCCGGTGCTGACACCGGCGGCGCCCCCCCTGCCTGCGTCCCCGCCGCCTGCAGCCAAGAGCGGCTGAGGCAAAAAAAAGGCGGCGCACGAAGCGCCGCCCAAGTTTAGGGAGGAAACGTCCAAGATGCGACGCGCCTAAGCAGCGCCACGGTTATAACTATGGGTTCGACTCCTTGGAGAGTCAAGAACTTTGGTGCGGCGCACAAAGTTTCCGTGCGGTAGCTACTCAGGCCGCTCGACGAGCGCCCGGACGACCCCGGTTGCTGTTGCTCCGGCTCTGACCGCCGCCACCGCCGCTCCGCTGCCCGCGGCCACCACCACCGCCCAGCACAGGCGGCCGCTGCGTCGAGTTCTTCGCCGCCTCCGAATGATGCGGATGATCCGCGAAGACCGAGATCGGCTGGCCGATCTCGCGCTCGATGTCGCGCAGCCAGGCGCGCTGCTCGGCATCGCACAGCGAGATCGCCCAGCCCTCGCGGCCTGCCCGCGCGGTGCGGCCGATACGATGCACATAGCTCTCCGGCACGTTCGGCAGGTCATAGTTGAAGACATGGCTCACATCGTCGACGTCGATGCCGCGCGCCGCGATGTCGGTCGCAACCAGCACCTTGACGGCGCCCGAGCGGAACCCGGCCATCGCGCGCTCGCGGGCGCCCTGCGACTTGTTGCCGTGGATCGCCTCCGCCGACACGCCGGCCTTGACCAGGAACTCCGCGACCTTGTTGGCCTCGTGCTTCATCAGGGTGAACACGATGGCACGCGCAACCTTCGGCGACTGCACAAGCATCAGTGTCGCCGCCTTCTTGTTGGCGTCGTCGACGAACATCACCACCTGGCGGATCTTCTCGACCGTGGTGGAGGGCGGCGTCACCTCAACCTTGGCCGGATCGCGCAGCAGGCCGCCGGCGAGTTCCGCAATGCTGCGCGGCATGGTTGCCGAGAACAGCAGCGTCTGGCGCTCCTTCGGCAGCATCGACACCACGCGGCGGATGTCGCGCACGAAGCCCATGTCGAGCATGCGGTCGGCCTCGTCGAGCACCAGGACCTCGACCGTGGAGAGGTCGATATGGCCCTGCCCGATCAGGTCGAGCAGGCGGCCGGGTGCTGCCACCAGCACGTCGACACCGCGACGCATGGCATCGACCTGGCGACCCTGGCCGACGCCGCCGAACACCACCGTGTGCGACAGCCGCATGTGGCGGGCATAGGTCACGAAGCTCGCATCGATCTGCGAGGCGAGCTCGCGGGTCGGGGCCAGCACCAGGACGCGGGCGCCGCGCGGCGGGGCCGGGTGACGGTGGGTGGACAGCCGGTGCAGGATTGGCAGCGCGAACGCCGCGGTCTTGCCGGTGCCGGTCTGGGCGAGACCAAGCAGGTCACGGCCCTGCATGAGGTAGGGAATGGCGCCCGCCTGGATCGGCGTAGGCGTCGCGTAGCCTTCTTCGTTCAGGGCACGCAGCAACGGTTCGGAAAGCTTGAGGTCGGCAAAACTTGTCATTCGGGGCGCCTCCTGGCGCCAGGCTCGGGCAAGCTCCGCCGCACTGCGGTCGGGCCGGCCATCGAGACAGAGAGGGTTATCAGGCGGACAGGAAATCCACCGGCTGGACGAGCACGAACGCAGGCAAGGTGCCGGGCGACAGGCTCAATTGGTCTGTGCGGTCGTTCGTGCTGTTCCCTAAGCCGGCATGCCGTCCGCGCCAGGCACACCCTTAAGGGATCATTAAGACGCGCGCGGTGCGTCGGAGCCGTATGTAACGGCTTTGGCCGGCGGATTCAAGGAATTGTGCAGTGCGGTCGGGATACAGCCGGTTGGTGATCAGCCTGGGCGCGATGTGACCGCCGCGCGCACCGGCTTGGTCAGGGATGCAAGCTGACCGGCCAGGAACTCGGCCTGCTGGCGGATGTCCGGCACCGCCGTCATCTCCCAGAAGGTACCCTTGGTCACGGGGCCGACCGCGAACACCCGACGCGAGATCGAGCCGTCCTTGCTGAGCGTGGCACAGTTGGCGGTGACGTCGAGGCCCAGGCAGAGCGGGTCCGGCCGCACCAGCCCGTTGGCCAGCAGCGATCGCACCAGCGGGTCGCGGATCCGGCTGTAGTCCGCATCCGGGCCGGCGCAGTTCACCACCCGGCCAGCGGCGATGCTCTCCAAGCCCCCACTCTCCAGGCTGGCGCCGAAGCGTGGCCGATAGAGGATGTCGATCAGACCGTCCGGCCGTTCGCGATACTCGCGGATGCGCCCCGCCCGTATCTGCAACTGCCCGCTGGCTCGCGCCGCATCGATCCGGTCGGCGACCGTCCCTGCGACACGATGGCGATGCACATCCCACCAGGGCCGCATGTGGCGCAGAAAGCGGGCGCGGTCCCTGGTGCACATCGCCTGCCACAGCTCGGTGGTGATCGGGCGGAGCTCGTCGATCACCGTGTGCCAGTTGCCGCCAAGCTCGCGACACCGCCGGCTGCCCTCGCGCAACGCGCGGGCGAGGTCGTTGACCCGCGTCGGGAAGCTGTCTGGCTCCGGCATGTCCGGCGGCGACAGGCTGGAAGCGTGGCGATGCGGCACCAGGCCGCGGCGGGACAGCGCGGTGATCGGGCCGCGATGCCCCTGATCGAGCAGCGAGATCACCGTGTCGATGGTGGTGAGCCCGGTGCCGATCAGCAGCACGGGCACGTCGGCATCGAGACCGTCCAGCGTATCGGCGGCCCAGGGATCGGGCCGATAGGTCGGGCTGTCATAAAATGACATGTCGGCCACCGGCGGCGGGGCAGGCGGGAAGTTGCCGATCGCCAGCACCGCGCGGTCGACCCCGACGGTGCGGTTGCGATCCAACGTCAGGCTCAGCCCGCCGCCGTTGGGCGCGATGTCGATGACGTCGCCACGGATCAGCTCGAACTGGTCGCCATGGTTGCGCGCCTTCACCTCCTGGTTGAGCAGGTGGCGTATGTAGCGGCCGAACATCCGGCGCGGCACGAACGTGGTCGCGGTCGCATCCACTCCGGACAGCTCCTCCGGCGGCAGGCCCTGCAGCCAGTGCAGGAAATCGAGCGGGCGGGAGTGGAACGCGCTCATCTTGCCGGCCGGCACGTTCAGGACATGCGAGGAATTGCCGGTGGAGTAGGCCGGCCCGCGGCCGAACTGCGCATTGCGCTCGATCAGCACCACCCGCGTCTGCGGCGGCACGCGCTGCAGCAGGTGCAGGGCCAGCAATGTGCCGCTGAACCCGGCGCCGACGATCGCGATGCCCGGCGAGAGCGGACCCGATGGGCTGCCGAACACCGTTGGCGTGTGGCCGGCCTGGATCTCGGCAAGCTGGATCGCCTTGTCCTGGGCCGTCATCTGGAAAGGCGGGCGGGGCTGCGGGTCACAGGATGGGTGCGAGGCACTGCTGTGTTCTCCGCTCGCAGAATTGGCCCGATCCGCGGCGCTCGAATGCCGCCCGGGCAGGTCCGGATGTCGTGTCAACCCGCGATGCCGACGCTTCCGGTCAGGACGCGGTATTCCAGCGAGACGATAAGCGGAATCAGGACATACTGGATCAGCAGCAGCACGACGAGTGGCGACAGGTCGATATTGCCGAAGTTCGGCATCACCCGCCGCACCGGCGCCAGCACCGGTTCGGTGACCCGGTTGAGGAAGTTGCCGATCGTCCAGACCGCGCGGTTCCGTGTATCGAGGACCCCGAACGCGAACAGCATGCTGAACACGCAGGACAGGATGAGCGCCCAGCTGAACAGGCGTATCACCAGGATGACCAGGTCGAACAGATTGGCCAAGAGCAAGGAACAGCGCCTCCCGAACAGGGCCGGAAGCTAGCGATGACGGCAGGTCTAGGCAATGCGCCGCCACATGCGACGTGAGTCCGGAGCCATGGCCCTTGACTTCATCTTGACGATAGCTACCTTCCGCCGCCTGCACGGCGGGGCTGTAGCTCAGTTGGGAGAGCGCCTCGTTCGCAATGAGGAGGTCAGGGGTTCGATTCCCCTCAGCTCCACCACCGCCTGCACACATCACGGTAACCGGCCCCGAACGACATACGGGCACCGAAGGTTCGGCAGGGACCGACCCTGGAATACGACACGAAGGCCCGTCAAAGCGGGCCGCTCCATGGTCCGAGAGCCCGGCAGGAATTCCGTCCGGTCGGGGGCAACGCCGTGACGAGGTGTCCGTCTTCGATCACGACGAAGATCAGTGAACTGCGGAACTGGATCGCGCAGCACAGCCTGGATGCGCCGGCCTCCCTGGGCCACAGGACCGCGCCGGCGCGTGCCTTCGCCAGGATCTCTTCATATTCGCCGTACCTGAGCGTCATCCCGTAGCGCTGGTAGAGCCGGTAGTGGAAGTGCCAGGCCCGTCGCGGGACGGACCACTCGGCCTTGAGCCCAGGTCCGAACCGTTCGCACTCGCCGCAACACGTCCCGGTTCTCTTCGCGGACCGCTTCTTGAGCCACTTTGCCCTGTATACCTCGCGATTGCCGCAGGCGCAGCGGGCTAACCAGAGGTGCCCATCGGCTTCCTCGCGGTCGCGTCCCGCATAACCCATGACGGTCAGGCTACCTGCCACAAGCCCCAACAGATCCTGGACGTCGTCCGGGACCGCTTGCGCGCAGATCCTGCCAGCCTGGCAATGCATGACGACACTCTCGGACACCGGACGGCGCGTACTGGACGGAGGACATACTAAGGAAGAGCCATTAAGGTTTCAGCTTCAAAACGATTGGAAGCGAGTGGCTCGGGTCTTGCGACGTCGGGCTCCGGCAGTGCCGAAGCTCGGCCATGCGCCGCGATGGCAGCCTTCTGCAGGTCACGCCTCATCAGGCCAAGGCTCCCTCCCCACGCAGACCGCGGCGGCCGGCTCTGTATCCGCGCATCTTGCGATGCAAGCCGCCGTTGTCGCGTCCTACGGCCTCGGTGTGCTGTCCCGCGATGACGAGGCGGCCTAGTCAGCGGCACGCCGCCCGGCCATAATGCCGGCTCGGTGCTTCTTCCAGCCGGGCAGTTCGTCTTCCAAAGCGGCCTTTCTTCCTGTGAGCGAGCAATATGGGCTGTCACCGTGACGGCCTCCGAGTGTCAGGAGAACGGATCATGCCAAGCGGCACCGTGAAGTGGTTCAACGCGACCAAGGGCTTCGGCTTTATTCAGCCCAGCGACGGCTCGAGCGATGTGTTCGTGCACATCTCGGCGGTCGAGCGCGCCGGCTGGAGCAGCCTTAATGACGGACAGAAGGTCAGCTTCGACCTGGAATCCGGCCAGAAGGGCCGCATCTCGGCGGTGAACCTGAAGGCCGACTGAGGTCGCGATGGGCCTGCTGCCGACGGCTCGTCCGCGGCAGCATTCCCTGCCCGCCATTGCCTTGCGGCTCTCATTGCGACCGTTCGAGGATCGCACAAATGGGGCCGGCCATCGCGTTCGCCAGGGCAAACTGGGCGAGCGTGTTCGGATGGACATTGTCGATCCAGCGATACATCGGCTTGTAGCTGGCGATGTCGGCGCCATCGCCGAGCAGGCCATCCATGTCGAACGTGATCTCGCCCTGCACCGCCAGCGCCGCGCAGCGCGCGACGCTTGATCTGCGTGCGGCCTCCGCGGCCGGAGAGCTGATCTTCGGCGCCTGCGGTACGGCGGACAGGAAGACCGGGACGCCGCCCTGCCCGCGCACGAGGTCGGCGTAGCGCATCGCGCTGTCCCACGCCGCATCCGCCGCCGCGACACACTCCGCGGGCGTGCTGTGCGATCCGCTGTCATTGCCGGACCAGGTCTGGATCAAGGCGATCGACACGTCGCAATAGGTCAGGGTGCGCCGCGCAGCCTCGATGAAATCGCACGATCGCTCGCCTCCGACGCCGCATTGCAGCAGCGTCACCGGCAGCGCCTCCGACGACACCATGGCGCAGAGGATGTGCGCGAAGCCGACATAGCCACCGGTGGCCTGGGTCTGCTCGAATCCGACACCCTGGATGATGCTGTCCCCAACCGCCTGCACGGTCGCGCCGCGCGTCCGCAAGTGGAACTGCACGGCCAGCACGAGCCCGCGGCCAAGCCAGCCCCGGTCGAGGGCTGCGCGGTCCACACGAGGCGGCCCATGCAGCAGGTCGCCGTCGACGCGGAGCTTCCAGTAGGTGCGTCCGGTCACCGCAGCGGGGTCGGATGCGTCGAAGCCTGGCCGGTGGCTGGAGAACGGCCCGATCATCCTGCGCCCCTGCCCGATCAGGCTGTGGATGACCAGCAGCCTGCCGGGGCCGCCATCGATCCGCGCCACAGAGGCGAGCGGCATCCAGTCCGAAAAGACCGGCTCCGGTATGACGGCCGGCGCCCCATCCGCGAGACCGGGCAGCGGAAGCAGGCGCAGTTCGGTTGCCGCCCACAGGCCCGGCGTGGCCTGCTCCGCCAGGGGAACCTGCCGGCCGTGGTTTGTGAATGTCACCGTGCTGAACGGGAGGTCGTGACCCGTTGCGTCGGTCGGCATCGTGGTCATCGCGGCGAGCGAGGTGGCGGCGACCGCGGCGCCGGCGAGCTCGTAGCGGTCGCCGCCCCGCACGTTTGCGTAGATCAGCCGAACCGCATCGAAATCCGCTTCCGCGTTCCAGGTTTCGATGAACGTGACCACGCCGTCGTTCGGCGCGGAGTTCTTGCCGCCGCCGATGGCCACCGTGCATTGCGTCGCGATGCGCGAGAGCCTGCAGAGTGGCTGCGTACCGACGCCGGCCGCCGGCGACGCCCGCGACGTCCTGCAACCCCGAACGATGCGCGACAACGCGCGCCACATGATCGGACGCCCTGGCCTGGTCAGGAGGACACGGCCGACTGGCCTGCACGGACGCGTTCGATCTCGTCGAGCAGGCCGCGGAAACGATCGATCATGCTGCCGTTCTCGGACGCCATGCCGCTTCCGGTCAGCATCATCCGCAGCGCCACCGAGAAGATGCCGCGCGTCGCATGGAAATCGAGGCCGGCCGGCTCCGGTGGCACCGACAGGAAGGCCGTATCGACGGTCCCATGCGCGGTCAGCAGGCTGTCGAAAGCGCTGATGACGGCAACGCCGGTCCGCGCGGCGGAACGCCCCAGCGCTACGTTGAAGTCATGCGCCAGCCTGGTATGCGAGGCGGCCGCACCTGCTTCGCCCTCGTCGCGTTGCCATGCCGGCGGCAGCAACCCCGCAAGGTGATGCCGGCCGCGGCTCTCAGTCGGCACCGCGGCGCACAGCCAGTCCACGAACGCCACGGCCAGCGTCGGGTCGGGCGCCACCCCCTCGGCGAAGCCGAATGCCCACACGATCCCGATCCGACTCAGGCCGAAGCCCGCCCGCGCCAACGCGGCCAGCAGGTCGAGCGCCGGTTCCGGGCCGGCCATCAGGGACGCGAGATCGCTCGCCAGGTCCGGAATGACGATCGGAGCGAGCCAGCCCTCTTCAAGCGTGATCCAGCGCCTGTAGAATGCGGCACTTCGATCCCCGACGACGAGCAGCGGCACGGCGCCCAGCGTCTGCAGGACCTCGATCGCGGCGCCATGCGCCACCACGGCAGCGGGCGACTGCAGCATCTCGCCCAGCCACGCATTGGCCAGGGCGATGAACAGGTTCCGCAGGTAGAAATTGTTGCGCACCGGCAGGGCGCCCAGTCGCTGCAAGCCATCCAGGTCCAGCGCGATCGGGAAGATGCGCGTTTCCGAGTACCCGTAGCGCAGGAAATGCAGGCAACCGGCCCGGTCGTCCTCGAGCATCGCGCTCAGGTCGGACGAGCGAGCACGATACGCGTTGCCGGAAAATCCCGAACCATGCAGGGCAGCCAGCATGGCCGGCAAGGCGACCGGGTCCAGCCAGCGCTCGACGACCTCCTGATCGGACCAGCTCGTCAGATCGCCACCTTCCGGCCTGACTGTTCGCGCATGCCATGGTGCGCCTCGGGGCAGGACTTCGGCAATCACTTGGCGTCATCGCGACGCGCAGGAGGTATGCTCCGCCTCGCGGAGCGCCTGCCCTCGACACGACAAATCCTGGAGCAACATCGGCAGCATGACGGTGCACGCACCGCATCCGGATCCGGCCGTCGTCGATCCTGCCGTGCCGGAAGAGCTGGGCGTGCTGATCTGCGACGACGCGCCCCTCGAGTCCGAGGCCAACGCATCGATCCGCACCTACATCCGGCAAGGGTGGATCGAGACGGTCGGCGCGGCGCGGGTCGTCTTCTGCGGCCTGTCCGCCGCCGCCGGGGCCCTCGACATGCTGAGCCCGTCGATGGTGCTGTGCATCGGATCGTATCTGCCGGAGACGGCATATTTCGGCGAGATCTCTCGGGCCGCGCGCGCCGCGTCGGTTCCGCTGGTATTCTGGGCTACCGAGGATCCTTACGAAAAGGATGCGAGCCACCGCATCGAGCCGTTCTTCGATGCCATCTTCACCTGCGACCGCGGGACCTGCCGGTACTACGATCATCCGATGGTGTTCCACCTGCCGCTGGCCGGTTCGCCCGCGCACCACCAGTCCGTCTGTCGCCGCAAGGCGGTGCGCCCCATCGATGTGCTGTTCTGCGGCGTCGCGTTCGCCAACCGCCGGGAGATCCTGTCAGGGCTGCGGCCGCATCTTGCGGATCTGAAGGTCGCGATCGTCGGGCCGGGCTGGAGCGGCCTCGGGCCCGGCTGCAGCGATCGTCGCGTGAATGGTCCGCACTTGATGCAGCTCTACGCACAGAGCAGGATCGTGCTCAATCTCGGCCGCAGCCTCGGCTTCGAGAACAGTCGCTACGTTATCGCCGCATCCACACCGGGACCGCGCACCTTCGAGGCGGCGATGGCGGGCAGCCTGCAGCTCTTCCACGAGGACACGCTCGAGCTCCGGCGCTATTTCGACGAAACGCAGATCCCGGGCTTCTCCGCCCCCGCGGACTTCGCGGCCCTGCGCGACCGCTATCTCGGTTCGGAGACGTTGCGTTTCGAGGCAGCCGTGTCGGCCCAGCGTCGCGCGCTGGCGCAGCACAGCTACGCGCATCGGGCGCGCGAGATGATCGCAACGTTGCGCACGCAGGGGCTGCTGTGATCCTGCTCTACAACACCAACGCCGCGCACAACCCGAATGCCTACATCACGCTGGCGATCGAGGCGGCGCTGCGCCGACTCGTCGATACGGACGGCGTCCGGCGTGTCGATGAACGCACGCTTGCCCCGGCCGCGGCTGCCGGCACCTGCAGGCTCCTGGTCTGCATCGACGGACAGCGTCTCGATGCCGCCCTGGTGGCGCGCGTGCGCCCGGCCGTCGGGCGTCTCGTGCTCTGGGTCTTCGAGGACCCGTTCATGCTGGACACCAATCTCGCCGCCCTCGACCTGTTCGACCTGGTCTTCACCAACGATCCGTCCTGCGTTGCGTCCTATGCCGGCAAAGGCCGCTACCTGCCATTGGGTGCGGATCCGTTTTCGCAGCAGCGGCCGGTGCTGCGGGACCGGGATCTGCGCTTCGACCTGTTCTTCGCCGGCACGATGTGGCCGAACCGGATCGCCATCCTGGGTCGCGTCATTACCGCCTTTCCGGACGCCCGCCTGAAGCTGGTCTGCCCGACGAACGACTGGCTGCCGCCGTTGCCGCCGGAGATCGCGGAGCGCGCCATCACCCGCCCGGTCAGCCACGACGCCTTCATCGAGTTCGCCCAGGCCAGCCGGGTGGCGTTGACGGTGTTTCGCGACCACGGTTCTCCCGGCGCGGCAGGCGATGACGCGCGCAATCGCGCCACGGCCCCCGGGCCCCGCCTGTACGAGCTGGCGCTCGCGGGCACGGCGCAGGTGGTCTATCGCGATCCGGGCATGGATCCGGCACGGCTCGCCGACCTCGACGGCATCCTCGTCGCACCGGAGGACGGGCTGGTGCCGGCCATCGCCGGCATCCTCGCCGACCCGAAGCTCCGGCTCGACCTCGCCATGCGCGCGCAGGCCAGCGCGCTCGCGCGGCACTGTTACGAGCACAGGCTGCGCTCCCTGCTCGACACCTGTTTCGAGACGCTGCCGGACCGGCGACCCGCGACCCGCGCACCCGCGCCGAAGCTGCGCGTGCTGGTCTGCACCCACTCGACCATCCATGACGCCGTCTGGGGCGGTGTCGAGGTCTACCAGGAGATTCTGGCGACCGCGTTGCGGCCGCAGGTCGAGACGCTGTACTGGATCAGGCGCGATGCGAGCTGCCAGCTCCTCGATGCGTCCGGCGCCGTGCTGGAACGCTACGCGGCGCCCGACATCGGCTGGCTGGACAGGCTGTGCGACGCCACCGAGGAGGTCCGGTTCGCCGGCGTGCTGGCCGCCTATGCGATCGACATCGTGCACTTCCAGCACCTGGGGCATCATTGCGCCTCGCTGCCGCTGATCGCGCGCAGCGCGGGCGTCGGCACGCTGTTCTCGGTGCATGATTTCTACCTGGTCTGCGCGCGCTACAACCTGCTCGACGATACCGCACGGTTTTGCGACATCGGCACGCGAACGATCACCGCCTGCACGTTGTGCCTCGCCGCCGCCGAGGGCCTGCCGCCGGGAGTGCAGCAGCAGCGCCGCGCCTTCATGCACCTGGTGCTCGGCGCCATCGACCTGCTGCTGTTCGGCTCGGCGCAGTCCGAGGCGCTGCTGCTGCGCATCTACCCGATGGCGTCCGCCATCCGGCGGCTGGTGATGGGCATCCCGGCGCCGGCGCCGACCCTGCCGCCGCCTGCACCGGTGCAGAGCCACACCCACCGGCCGGACGTGCTCGGCGTGGTGGTGATCGGCAACTTCCTGCGCAGCAAGGGTGCCGATACCGTGCTCAGGGTGATCGAGGCGACGCGCCCGGACCAGTTCAGCTTCCACATCCTCGGCATGGCGGACGCTGAATACGCCTCCGTCCTGGGACGGCTCGCCGGCCGCCAGGTGCACCAGCACGGCAGGCACCGGCCAGGCGACATGCTCAGACCCGATGCAGAGGTGGCGCTGCATCTCTCGACCTGGCCGGAGACCTGGTGCATCTCGCTGTCGGAGTCCTGGATGGCCGGCATGATCCCGATCGTCAGCGACATCGGGGCGCTCGGCGAGCGCGTGACGCACGGGCAGGACGGCTTCAAGGTCCGCGTCGGCGATGCGGCCGCCGTGCTCGACCTGCTGGACACGCTGCGACGCAACCCCGCTTTGCGCGCGCGCATCCGGGAGGCAATCGGACCGCATCTCTGGGTCGATCCCGAGGACCATGTCCGGCGCCTGCTCGAGGAGTATCGCAGCCTGGCGCCCAGGCTGCCGCTGGGGCGCGATGCCGCCCGGCCGCTCGCGCTGGACATGCACAGGCTGCATCTGCTGCCCCAGGACAGCTGGAAGGTGCTGGCGCCGGCGCGGTCGATCCAGGAGCCTTCGGCCTCTGGCGACATCGCCGTGCTGCAGGCACCGGAGAGGATCACCGGCTGGCAGTCGATCCAGGCGGCGCAATGCTATGTGGACCGGCTCTGCGGCGCCGAGACCGACCCGCTGCAGGTCGTGACCGCCGAACCGCGCAGCCTGCCGGGGTTCAGGCCGTCGCAGGGGTTCAGCATTAGCGGCTGGGTGTTCCTGCCGGGACACAGCCAGGCCGGCCAGGTCACGGTGTGCCTGATCCACCAGGGCGGTGCGCATGTGATCTTCCTTGAAGCGCAGCGCCTGCCGCGGGCGGACGTGCAGGCAGGCTTCGCCGAAGCAACGCTGCAGTCCGGCTTCAGCGCCGGCATCAGCTTGCGCGGAAAGTGGGCAGACGGCAACTACGCGATCGGCATCATCGTCTGCGTCAACGGCGCGGCGGCCTTCCAGCTCTCCGACATGCGCATGCAGGTTGCCGACGGTCGCGTGACGACGATCGCACGCCAGCGCTGCGACGAGGATGCCGTCCTGCGCTGCTTTGCTGCCGTATTCGCCAGCACGCCGACCGTCGCAAATTTCCTTCCGGGCACGGAAGCATTCGCGAAGCGGCAGCGGATCGTGTAGAAGTACCGCACTGCCGGGGGAAAGATTTCTCCGCGGAGGTCCATCTGCATGTCGGGAGCTATCGCGCCGGAGGGCATCAGGCTCATCATCTGGGATCTCGACGAAACCTTCTGGCACGGCACCCTGACCGAAGGCGGCATCACCCGCAACGATGTCGCTGCACGCAGCGTCGTTGCCCTTGCAGGACGTGGCATCGTCAGTGCGATCTGCTCCAAGAACGACCTCGAACCGGTGCAGCGCATCCTCGCGGAGTGGGGCCTTTGGGAATATTTCGTCTTTCCGAGCGTGAACTGGGAGGCGAAGGGGCCGCGCATCAAGGTGCTGGTCGAGGCGATCCAGCTCAGGCCTGAGACGGTATTGTTCATCGACGACAACGCAATGAACCGCAAGGAGGCCATGCACTTCGTCCCGGGCCTGCAGACGGCCGACGAAACCGTCATCTGCTCTATGCTGGACGATCCCCGTTTTGCCGGCAAGGACGACGCAGCCCTGACACGTCTATCCCAGTACAGGCTGCTGCAGGCGCGCCATGCCGACCTGTCGTCGTCGGGCGCGGATGTCCATGACTTCCTACGCGGCAGCGGCATCACCGTCGAGATCGAGCACGATGTCGAGGCGCATCTCGATCGCGCCATCGAACTGGTCAACCGGACCAACCAGCTCAACTTCATCAAGGCACGGCTGCCGGAGACGATCGAGGAGGCCCGCAGCGCGCTCCGCGAGCACCTGAGCCACTTCTTCGTGCAGGCCGGGCTCGTGCGAGTGCGCGACCGGTATGGCGATTACGGTTTCGTGGGTTTCTTCCTGCAGCATCGCGGTGCAGCGTTCCAGGACCTCGCGTACTTCTGCTTCTCCTGCCGCATCCTCGGCATGTATGTCGAGACCTGGCTCTACCGGAAACTCGGGCGCCCCAACCTGAGGCTGTCCGGCGAGGTCCTCACCGATCTCAACGACGACAGCGTGCCGTGCGACTGGATCAGCCTGTACGACCCGGATCATGCGGTCGGCACCGGACCCGTCGGCCTCGGCACAATGTTCATCGGCGGCGGCTGCGACCTGGAGGCGGTGGCGCACTATGTCAAAATCCAGGCCGGTCACCTGCACCTGCGCCTGAACACCAGCCGGGCCGGGATCGAGATACGCCGCGACCACACGCAGATCCTGCGCTACGCCATCGACGGCCTTTCGCACACCCGCCTGCAGCCGATGCTGGCCCTCGGCTACGATCGGGACGATCTTGCGCCGCTTCCCCCGGGGTTGCTGGCCTCGCCGATCTGGCTGCTGAGCTTCTGGGCCGACGCCTATTACGAACTCTACCGCAACCGCGCCACCGGCGACCTAGTGCCGTTCTCGCCGGCGGCCCTCGGGCATGCCAACCTGATGACGCTGCCGCCGGAGGAACTGCAGAGCCGGGAGCCCACTCCTGAGGCCTACGCGGCGATCGACGCCCTGCTGTCGCAGTACGAGGCCGCGGGACACATCGACGAAACCACCTTCAAGGAGAATGTCCGCGTCGTCCTCGGCGCGGCTCCGGCCGCCACCCGCATCCTGGTGCTGCTGATGGGCGAGCGGCCGTTTCCCGGCATGGACGACCTCGTCCGCCTGCATGTGCAGCATAACCGCTGGCTGCTGGATGTGCTGCCCGACTTCCCGTCGGTGACGCCGCTGCCGATGGACCAGTTCGTGCTGGCACCGCAGGACCTCACCGGCCCGACCCATTACGAGCGGCTGGTCTATCAGCGCCTGGCGGCGAGGGTGATCGAGTTCGCCCGCGAGCATGCCCCGCGCGCAAGGCCGGCCGGCGCGAAATGGTACTTCGCGATCACCCATGCGACCCTGGATGCCGATCCGGACCAGGGCTTCCGCGACTGCATCCGGGCCGCCGTCGCCTCGGCGCGCAGGAACACCGACCTGCGCCCGCACATGCTGTACGACGGCATCGAGGACGACTTCACCGCCGAGATGCGCGAGGCCGGCGTCGACGTCCGGCTGCACCACATCGATTTCCACGCAGCCCTCGGCCGCGCGCAGCAGCTCCAGAAGCCGGATTGGCCGCACTACATGGACACCGCGGCAGGCGCGTTCATGCGCCTCGATATCGGGCAGCTCGAACACGAGGAGGAGTTCGTCCTCTACACCGATTGCGACGTGATGTTCGAAGCCGCCATCACCATCGACCATCTGCGTCCGGAGATCTTCGCTGCAGCGCCTCAGTTCCGCACCGACGGGTTTTTCGACGATATGAATTGCGGCGTCATGGTCATCAATGTCGCCCGCCTGAAGCGCGATCGCGAAGCTCTGATCGAGTTCATGTGCGAGAATTTCGCGCGCGTCGCCGGCTACGACCAGGAACTGCTGCGGCTGTACTACAACCAGCGCTGGGACCCGCTTTCGCCGGTCTATAACTGGAAGCCGTACTGGGGGGCCGAGCCCCGCGCGCGCATCGTGCATTTCCATGGCCCGAAGCCGGCGGCCAGTCTGCGCCTGCTGCGCGATGCCGACTACCGTTGCCACGACCCGGTGTTCCAGACCTGGCGGCACTGGTTCGCCGTCGATCGGTCCGGCTACGAGCATTATGTCGGGCGCTGGTCGGCCTACCTTGCGCAAGCCCCGGGGTCGCGATCCCATGTCGCGCAGGCACGCGCCGGATGAAGGCGCTGATCTGCAGCGGCGGGCGCTACGAGTCCGACGCCAATGCCCAGGTTCGCCGCTGCATCATGGATGGCTGGGTCGAGTGTCTCGGGCACGACAACGTCATGAGCGCCAACATCAGTGGCGCGGCTGCGGTCATCGCGGCGACCGAGCCCGACCTGGTGATCGGGATCGGCTCCTACCTGCCGGAGAGCACGTATTTCGGCGAGGTCAGCCGCGAGGCACACCGGCTCGGCAAGATCACGCTGTTCTGGGCCACCGAAGATCCCTACGAGCAGGATGCCAGCTATCGCATCCTGCATGACTTTGACGCAATCTTCTCGTGCGACCGCTGGGGGGTGAATTTCTACACCCATCCGCACGCCTGGCATCTACCTCTCGCCGGCTGCCACAAGCGGCACTACGTCCCAATCAATGCGGACCAACGCAAGACAATCGACGTGCTGTTCTGCGGGGTCGCGTTCACCAGCCGTCTGGAGATCGTCGATGACCTGCGCACGACGCTCGCGGGGCTGAACCTTTGCTTCATCGGGCCGGGCTGGGGCAAGCTCGGCCACGGCTTCTCGGACCGCCGCATCAGCAACGAGCAGCTCATCGAACTCTACGGGCAGACCCGGATCGTGCTCAACCTGGGCCGGAGCCTGCATTTCGAGAACCGGCGGTACATGATCACGCCGTCCTCGCCGGGACCACGCACGTTCGAGGCGGCGCTGGCGGGGACCGTCCAGTTCTTCCATGAGGATACCTATGAGATTCGCAGATACTTCACCTCCGAGGAGGTTCCGGCGTTTTCCAACCAGGCCGAGTTCGCCCGCCTGCTGGCTACCTATCTGGGCGATGCGGAACGCGGGCTGTGTACTGCGGAACTCGCCCAGCGGCGCGCGCTGTCGGAACACACCTACGCCCATCGCGCGCATCATGTCCTCGAGATGCTGAAAGTCAGCGGACTCGCATGACGGTCATCTACAACACCAACTTCACCCACAACCCGAACAGCTACCTGACACTCGCGGTCATGGATGCCGCGCGCCAGGTGTTCGGCGGCGGCGATGTCGTGCTGGCGGACAACCGCACGCTGGCGCCGCTCGCAGCGGCCGGGCTGCATGACGTGCTGATCTGCCTCGACGGCCAGAGGCTGCACGAGGGCCTGCTGCGCCGCGTCCGGCATGCCTTCACGACCATGGTCCTCTGGCTGTTCGAGGACCCGTTCATGCTGGAGTACAACCTCCGCAACATCGCCCTGTTCGACTTCATCCTGACCAACGACCCCGGCTGCGTCGCCGCGTACGGCGCCAAGGGGCACTACATGCCGCTCGCGGCGAGCGAGCGGTTCCACCACCGCAACATCAAGCCGGATGTCGATCTCGAGTACGATATCTTCTTTGCCGGTACCATGTGGCCGAATCGCGTGCGCAGCCTGCGCCGCATCCTGACCGCCTTCCCCGACGCCCGGCTGAAGCTCGTCTGCCCGACCAACGAATACCTGCCGCCGCTGCCCGGCGATCTCGCGCGCCTCGCGATCCCCTGGCCGGTCAGCCACTCCTCCTTCATCGACTTCGCCAATGCCAGCCGGGTCACGCTGACCATGTTCCGCGAATATGCCAGCCATGGCGATACCGGGCAGGCGACGGCACCTGGGCCACGCTTGTTCGAGCTGGCCTGCAGCGGCACGGCGCAGGTCGTCGAATGCGGCGATGCCATGCAACCCGGCAGCTTCGCAGCCTTGCGCGGCATCGAGCTGGTGCGCAGCGGCGAGGACCTTGTGGCCGGCGTGCGGCGCCTGCTGCACGACCCGCTGTTGCGCGCTTCCCAGGCGATCGCAGCGCAGGACTGCGTGCAAACCTCGCAGCTCTATACGCACCGGCTGCAGGCCCTGCGCGCCATCACCAGGGGCAATTTCGGCGTCCGGGCGCAACCCGCTTCATCCCCCGCCGCAGGGCGCCGGCTGCGCGTGCTGATGTGCACGCACTCCACCATCCACAGCAACGAGTGGGGCGGCGTCGAGGTGTATCAGCAGACCGTGGCCGCCCTGCTGGAGCGGGACGCCGACATCCTGTTCTGGCTGCGCCGGGACGGCCAGTGCCAGCTCGTCGACGGCGCGGGATCGGTTCTCGAGCGCTTCGACCTGCATCCGATCGGCTGGCTCGACAGCCTGACGGATGCCGCCGAGGAAGCCGCCTTCTCCGATGTGATCGGCCAGTACGGCTTCGATCTGGTGCATTTCCAGCATCTCGGGCATCACGCGGCGTCGCTGCCGATCATCGCCCGCGCGTGCGGGGTCGGGACGGTGTTCTCGGCGCACGATTTCTTCCTGGTCTGCTCGCGCTACACGCTGCTCAACCACGAGCAGGTGTTCTGCGACATCGGCCACAAATCGATCAGCGCCTGCGACATCTGCCTGCGCACCGCCGAGGGCCTGCCGGCCGGCGCCCAGCAGACGCGTCGCGCCTTCATGGTCGAGGTGATCGGCGCGATCGACGTGTTCCTGTTCGGCACGCCCTATTCCGAGTGGCTGATGCTGCAGGTCTACCCCGGTCTCGCGCAGCGCCGGCGCCTGGTGCTCGGCATCCCGATGCCGCGTGGCACCACGTCCGACATCCCGCAGCGCCGCGCCGAGGCGTCGGACGGCAGGCTGGTGATCGCCGTTGTGGGCAATTTCCTGCGCTCCAAGGGAGCGGACATGGTGATGAGCCTGATCGAGGAGGCAAACCCGGCCTTGTTCCGGTTCCACCTGCTCGGAGCCCCGGAGGCGCAGTATGGCGAGGTGCTGGCACGGCTGGACCGGCCGAACGTCACCTGCCACGGACGCTATGCACCGGGCGACACGAGCGCGCTGGCCCAGGCCGACGTCGCGCTGCACCTGTCGATCTGGCCGGAGACCTACTGCATCTCGCTCTCGGAGATCTGGCAGGCGGGCCTGATCCCGGTGGTGAGCGACATCGGGGCACTCGGCGACCGGGTCGAGCATGGCGTCAACGGCTTCAAGGTGCGCGTCGGCGATGCGAGTGCCGTGCTCGACACGCTCGAACTGCTGCGCGCCAGCCCGGCCCGGCGGCGCGCCATGCGCGCGGCGTTCGGCCCGCATCTCTGGACGGATGCCGGCGCGTATGCGGCACGGCTGCTGGACACCTACCGTTCGGTGACGGCGGCGCGTCCGCTCGGCGATGCCCGGCTCGGCCTCGATGCCGGCCAGCTCCACCTGCTGCCGCACGCGACCTGGAAGAGCCTGGCGCCGCCGCGGCACATCTTCGATCCAAGCCGCCGCTCGGGCGTGCGGCTGGAACTGCCTGCCTCGATCCAGGACTGGAGCCATGTGCAGGGCTCGGAGGTCTACATCGACTCCGTCTGCGGCGTCGCCCCGGCGATGCTGGCGCAGGGTCGCTTCCAGCCGGCCGCCGAGTTGCTGGTGAGCGGCTGGAGCTTCGTGCCCGACCTCGGCTTCGACGGCCAGGTGCAGCTGGCGCTGGTCGGCGAGGCGACCGTCATTTTCTGCCCGGCCTCGCGGGACGTGCGCGACGACATCATGGCGAGCTTTCCCGCGGCCCCCCGCCGGTCGGGCTTCACCGCGCGCGCCACGCTGCGCGGCAAATGGTGCGAGGGGCGCTACCTGGTCGCGATCATCAACAGCTTCGGCGACCGGGCCGCCTTCTGCCTCACCGGCCTGTCGGTCACCGTTCAGGATGGCCGCATCGTCGACGCGGCCCAGCGGGCGCCTACCAACGAGACCGTCACCCGGGCCTTCTACAAAGTCGCGGCGCAGACCGGGGAGGAGCCCGGCCTGGTCCTGCCACGGGTACCGGTCGCGTCCACCGCCTGGCGGAGCGAGCTGGGGCTGCGGCACCACGTCGACCGGATCAGCGGCCAAGCCGACGCGGAAGCGGACCCGGAGCAGTTCGGCATCGACGGCTGGGCGTTCACTCCCGGCGTGGGTCTCGGCGGCCGGCTGTATGTCGCACTGGTCGATCCCGACCAGGGTTTCCAGATCGTGCTGCCGGCACCGCGCGAGTTGCGCAGCGACCTGCCGACCTTCTTCCCCGATGCGCCTTTGTGCGGCGGCTTTCGCGTGCAGGCGTCCCTGCGCAGTGGCGACCGCTGGCGCGACGGCTGCTTCGAATGCGTGCTGGTCAACATCGTCGCCGGCTTCGCCGTCCTGCAGGCCACCGGCTGGCGGCTGGAGATACGCGAGAGCCGGATCACGTCGAGCATCCTGTCCGAGCCGGACGTGGCGCGCATCGGGAGGATGTTCGATGTGCTGTGCGGTCGCTGGCAACCGGCACCCCCGGTGCTTGCCGACCCCGCCTCAGCCGAGCCGATCATCGAGGTCCGGCGGCCAGTGGCGCGGAAACCGGTGGTGCGGCCGGAGCCGGTGCACGGCAGCAGGCGCCGCGTGACGGTTCCCTGAGGGAGGTGTT
>CAXTVI010000042.1:0-33320 GCA_964247695.1 uncultured Acetobacteraceae bacterium | reverse complement strand
ATGTTCATGTGCCGCACGCCGGCGACCGGCAGCGCCGGGACGATGTCGGACAGGAAGGTCTCGGATGCGGCGTCGCCGTGCGGGACGCAGGCCTCGGCGCCCTCTTCGTAGTTGACGACGAACTGCACCGCGACGCGCGCCGCGTCCGGCCAGCGCGGGTGTGGCGGGTTCGCCCCATAGCCGCGAAGGTCGCGGGGATAGGGTGGCACGGGGGCGGCCAGGGGTTTGCTCAGGAGGATGAACCTCTTAGAAAGGTGGCGGTCGCAGGTGAACACCCGGCCAGACGGCGAGCCAGGGATACCGCACAGTGAGCACCATGACGCGCAGTTTTGTCACCCGTCTGCAGAGTCTCAAGCTTGGGTTCGGTGTGCTGGGCTTCGCAGCGGCTGGCGGCCTGACGGCTCCGGCGGCGGCGACACCCTTGCAGGATCCGTATGGCACCTGGACCCTGCAGGGCGAGAACGACGCGGTCTCGACGCTGAAGGGGACCTCGGACCAGTACTACACCAGCGGGCTCAGGATCGGCTGGACGTCGGGCACCGACAACCAGCCACCGGCGATCTCCAACCTGGACCGGCTGATCTGGGGCGACGGCGTGCAGCGCATCGCTTTCGGCCTGCAGCAATCGATCTTCACGCCGCGCGGCACCCAGATCAACCCGCCGAACCCGCTCGACCGGCCCTATGCCGGCGTGCTGCTCGCGACCGGCAACCTGATCAGCGACACCGACACCACACGCAGCGTCATCGGCATCCAGGCCGGCGTGCTCGGCTCGTATGCGGGCGGCTATCAGGTGCAGAACGGGTTCCACAGCCTGATCGGCGATACCCCGAACCGCGGCTGGTCGCACCAGCTGCCGAACCAGCCGATCCTGCAGCTCCAGGCGAGCCGGACCTGGCGCTTCCCGGTGGTCGAGGCCTACGGGATCACGGTGGACCTGCTGCCGTCGGCCACGGCGGCCGGCGGCGACTTCAGGACCTATGCCCAGCTCGGCGGCACGGTGCGCATCGGTCAGGGACTGGATTCCGACTTCGGCAGCCCGCGCATCAGCCCCGGCCTGGACGGCACCGACGCCTACAAGGCGACGCGGCCGTTCGTCTGGTACGCCTTCGCCGGCGTCGACGGGCAGGCGGTTGCCTACGACGCGACGCTGCAGGGCAGCACGTTCCGCACCGGCGAGCCGCACGTCTCCAAGATCTGGGATGTCGGCGAGTTCGAGGGCGGCCTCGCCCTGCTGTATCACGGGGTTCGTCTGGCCTACACGCAGACCTGGCAGACCGAGGAATTCAACGGGGAGAAGGGCGGCCTGTTCAACTTCGGATCGGTGGCGTTGTCGGCCAAGTTCTGAGTGTCTTCTCTCGCGTAGCGATACCAATTGCGCGGATGCTGCTCTAGTGTCGCGCCGGACTGGTGCCGGGTCGTCCGGCACGCACTCCAGGGAGTTCAAGGTCACGCGCTACAGTCTCAAGCGCAGGAACGGCAGGCCGGCCCCCCGTGGCACCCGACGGACAGTGGCGGTCCGCGTCTTTGCTTGCCTGTCCGCGCTGGCTCTGGTGGGCGCCTTTGCCATCGCGGCGCTGCTGCCGCCTCAAATGAGCCTCGGCGCCATGCTACTGGCGATGGATCCCTTGATGCTCGCGCACCTGCACGGCTCGATCGTCCGGCATGCCTGGGAGGGACTCTGGCAGCAGGGGTTGATGCCGTTCCTGCTGCGGCCGGCCTGGATGACGCCGCTGATGACCGGCCTCGTCGCCGGCGGCATCGCCTTCAGCCTCAATAATAACGGGCCGACCAGACAAAGCACCCGCCGCAGCGGCTGAAAGGCTGCTTGTAAACGCCTGCTGCTGGCGATCCCCTTCTTCTCAAGAATGGGCGCCCTTCCGGTGCTCGGAAGTCACGCCGGCCGCGTCCACTTGGGCCGCTCTCATCCAGCATCAGACGTTTTCAAGCACCCTTGCTCAGGTCACTCGTAAATTTCTACGGCTGGTCTTCCATCGCGCGGATGGATCCGACCTGGCGCGGCAGGCGGGGGATCGGGCGGCCGATCAGGTAGCCCTGGATCTCCTCACAGCCATGCGCGTCGAGGAACGCCAATTGCTCCTCGGTCTCGACACCTTCGGCGCAGCTGGTCATGCCAAGGGACTGCACCATCTGCAGCACGCCTCTTGTGATCGCCTCCGCGCGGCGGTCGCGTCCGATCGCCTGCACGAACTGGCTGTCCAGCTTCACCTGGTCGAACGGGTAGGTGCCAAGCAGGCCCAGGCAGGAATAGCCGGTGCCGAAATCGTCCAGCGCCAGCCGCACACCCATCGCGCGGACCTGCGACAGCTCCCGCCGGGTCATGCCGTCCGAGCCGAACGGTACGCGCTCGGATAGCTCGATCTGCAGGCGGGTCGGGTCGAGCCCGGTCTCGTCCAGCACCCGGCGCAGCAGCGACGGCAGCCGGTTGTGCGAAATCCAGACCGGCGAGATGTTCACCGAGACGCCGAGCGCCTGCTCCCAGGACTGCGCCTCGCGGCACGCCGCCGCCAGCACCCAGCCATCGATCTGCTCGATCAGCCCGGCTGCCTCGGCGCACGAGATGAAGATCTCCGGCGAGATGTCGCCGTACCCCGGCCGGTGCCAGCGCGCCAGGGCCTCGAAGCTGACCACCTTCTCGCTGGCCGTATCGATCACCGGCAGCCAGTTCAGCGTGAAGTCGCCGTTCATCGTGGCGCGCTGCAGGTCCTGCTCGATGCCGGCGCTGAGCTCGTAGGTCTGCAGCAGGTTGGGCGTGGCATGTATGTGCCGGCCGTCGCCCTGGCGCTTGGCATGGCTCAGCGCAGCCTCGGCGCTGCGCAGCAGGCCGGTGCTGTCGAGCGCATCCGCGGGATAGCTGGCGATGCCCGCCGACGGCCGCAGCGGCACGTCCAGCCCGTCCAGATGGGCAGGCTCGCGCAGCCGGTCCATCGCACGGACCGCCACCGCCTCGATGTCCGTCGCCGTGACCCGTCCGCCGACGACGAGCGCGAAGCCGCCGCCGCCGAGATGCGCCAGGAAGCCGGGAGAGGGCGTCACCGACTTCAGCCGTCCGGCGATCTGCTTGAGCGCCTGGTCCACCGCGCCGCGGCCATGCATCTCGTTGAGCTCGGCAAGCCGGCCAATATCGATGCGCAGCACCCCGAAGCCAGGCGGCAAGGACGTGGTGTTGGCGCGTTCCGCGCCTTCCACCAGCCGGTCGAGCGCTGCTTCCAGCGCCTCGCGCCCGGGCAGCGCTGTGACCGCCTCGGAGCCGATATCGGTGCGTGCCTCGGCGCCCGGCTCGAAGGCGAGCAGGGAGCCCGCGGCCCGGGCGAGGTCGGCCAGGATGGCGAGGCTCTCGCGACCGAACCGGCGCGCCTTGTGGTCGAGGACGCAGAGCACGCCAATCGACGCCCCCGAGCCGTCGCGCAACGTGGCGCCCGCATAGGCGCCGAAGCCGGCGTGCCGCTCGTCCTGGGGCGAGGCGAGAAAGGCGGGATCATGCTGCAGGTCCGCGATCTCCAGCGTCATCCGGCGCTGGCTATCCATCTGCGTGCGGATGATCGAAATCGGCAGCGTCTCGCCGAGCGAGCGGCCGAAGGCGCCCCTGATCTGCAGGGCGCCGTGCTCGTCGACCAGCACGAGGGCCAGCGGCACGTCCAGCCCGCGCATGGCGACGCGCGCGAAAGCGCTGAAGGCGCTGTCCTCGCCCTCGCCCAGGATCTGGCCCGGACGCGGCAGCACCAGGCGCTCGCTGCTGATCTTGACGGGTGGCGGACGGGCCATCGTGCTCAGCGTCCCGTTGTGGTCAGGCGGTTACGTCTCAGCACGCGTCGCTCCAATCCCAAACAGGCCGGTTCACCCAGGGTGTAACCCCCAAACGGTTACAACCTTGTGAAAAGCGGGGCAATTTTATTCCGCGAGCGTCCTGGCGTGCAGGTGGACGAGCGGCTGCTGCGTGGAGCTGCAGAGCATCTCGCCGACGATGGTGCGGTGGCAGTGCGCGGGATCGCGCTCGAAGCACAGTAGGCAGGCGCGGGTCTCGCGGGCTGCGGCGCGGGCTTCCGACAGCGCGGCCTGCGAGCGGTCGCCCTGCATGTGCAGGGCGAAGATGCGCTGCATGGTGGCGACGTCGCCGCGGCGCACTGCATCGCGCCCGGGCTTCGGGGTGCCGAGCGGCTGCAGGTGCAGGTAGCCGATCCCGGCTTCCGCCAGTCCCGCCGCGAGCACCCGCTTGGAGAAGCCGGCGCGGCGGGAGGCGGCTACCGCGCGAACATCGATGAGCAGGGTGGTGCCGGCGGCGAGCAGCGCATCGCGCACCGCGGTGAAGCCGCAGGCCTCGTAGCCGATCGTATGGATCGGCGACGCCTGCGATGCGGGGTGGTCAGCCGCCGGCAGGATGCACCGCGACCAGCTCGATCTTGAAGACCAGCGCCGAGTTCGGTGGGATCGGTCCTGCCCCGTTGGCGCCGTAGCCGAGCTTGCTCGGGATGTAGAGCATCCAGGTGTCACCTGGCCGCATCAGCCGCAGCCCTTCCATCCAGCCCGGGATCAGACCGTTGAAGGTCATCCGGGCCATGCCGCCCTGCTGCTGGGTGCTGTCGAAGGTCGCCCCGTCCGGCAGCTTGCCGTCATAGTTGAGCACGAGCTGGTCGCCGGGCGAGGGCGGGCTGCCGTGCGGGTCGCCGGACTGCAGCACCTTGTATTCGAGGCCGGACGGCAGCGTCTTCACGCCCGGCTGGCTCGCCATGTGGCGCAGGAAATCATCGCCCTCGTCGGCGCGTGCCGCACCGTTCGACAGGCCGAGGAAGGCTCCGAGGGCGACGGTCAGGCGGACTCTGGACGAGGTGCTGGCAGGCGGCATGGGCGCTCCGGGCGAAAGGCGGCGGATATCATCACGCCGGACCCCGCACGACAAGCGTGCCGCACATGGTCAGCCGCCGACGAGGGTGCCGCTGCGGCCCGCCCGGCCGCGCGAACCGCGCCGGGCACGGCGTGGCCGCTGGCGGTCGCACAACAGGGCGCCGAACGCGCCCAGCAGCATCAGTGCCGCCATCGGCACCGGACTGCCGCGGCCGATCTCGCCGACCAGCACGGTGCTGAAGGCCCCGATGAAGAACACGGTCGTGCCGTAGAGCGCCGAGGCGCTGCCGGCCTCGGCGGCATGCGGCAGCAGCGAGCCGATCGCCGCCCCCGGCAGCACGAAGCCGAGCGCCGCCATGCAGGCCATCATGCAGACGGCGATGCCGAGCGCCCCCGCCAGGCCGCTGAGCGCCAGCGCGAGCATCGCCGCACAGGTGCCGACCAGGCCGAAGGCGGAAGCCGTCAGGACCGGCCCCGGATGGTAGCGCCTGACCGCACGGGCATTGACCTGGACGCCGATGATGTAGCCCGTGGCATTGAGGATGAAGACCGTGCCGAACAGGGTGGGCGACAGGTGGTAGCGCCCGAGGAACACCGTCGGCGCACCGCCCAGGAAGGCGAACAGGCTGAAGGTGCCGCAGCCGCCCTCCAGTGCATGGAAGCGGAACACCCGGTCGCGCCAGACCTTGCGGTAGCGCAGAAGCGTCGGCACCAGCCGGAGGGTGACGTGACGCTCGGGCACCAGCGTGTCGGGAAGGTAGCGCCAGATCAGGGCCGTACAGGCGACACCGTAGAGCGCGGCGACCCAGAAGATCGCCTGCCAGCCCAGATGCTCGGCAATGACGCCTCCGAGGGTCGGCGCCAGGATCGGCACCACGCCCATCACCAGGGTCAGCCGGCTGATCAGCCGCGCCGCCTCGACGCCGTTGATCACCATGTCGCGGATCACCGCGCGCGGGATCACCAGGCTTGCGGCGCCGCCGAACGCCGCGACCAGCCGCCAGCAGGACAGGATGGTCATCGAGGGCGCCATCGCGCAGCCGATCGAGGCGATGGTGTAGAGCGCGGTGCCGAACAGCAGTGGCACCCGGCGGCCGTAATGGTCGGACAGCGGACCGTGCGTTATCTGGCCGATCGACAGGCCCAGGAACCAGGCAGCCAGCGTGATCTGCGCTTCGCCCGGCCGCGCCATGAGTTCCTGCTTCATGACCGGGAAGGCAGGGAGATACATGTCGGTCGAGATCGGGCCGACTGCCGACAGCAGCGCCAGCAGCACGATAATCAGGCCAGGCGTCCTGGATTTCATCGGCGTCTGGAACTCGCGGGCCGGCGTGAGGGCTGCAGACCTCCCTGATCAGCCGTCAGGCAGGCGGTGTCAACGTCCGACCCGCCGGCCGGCTGGCACTATGACGGGATACCCGCGTTGTGGCCGTGCGCCGCCTGTCCCGCCAACGAGCCATCCGTCAATGCGTCGGCGTGCCGGATCGCGTCGAGGCACGTGCCGCGGCTTTCGGCGAGGTTGGCCGCCATCGCGACGAGATCCTGCTGCACGGCCTGCGCCTCGGTGCCGATGTTCTGGAGCAACGTGGACAGGCGGCTCAGCTCGTCGTGCCAGGCCGCCACCGCACCGCGCTGCTCTGCGAGACGCGTGTCGAGCATGCGCAGGGCTGCCCGCAGCCGCGCCTGTGGACTGACCGGAATGCGGACGATCTCGGCCAATGACGAAGCGGGTTGCTGCACGGTTGACTGTCCAATTCCTGATCCCTAGATCAAAATTAACAATCGATACCGAAACGTCAACCCGGTCGTGGGCTGCTCACGTATTGTTTGCGGACACCCGATGTGCCCGCGCTGCCCCGGATCAGGCGGCGCTCTCAGCCAGTCAGCCCGTCCATCCGCCCGCGCAGGGCCTCGATGCGCCAGCTGCCGGCAGCCGCTCCGGCGGGGGCCAATGCTCGTGTCTGGCTCGGACAGATGCGGGCGAGCTGGATCTGCAGCGCCATCGCCTCCTCGGGCCCGGCGCCGGCGGCACGGCACAGCGCCAGCAGCCCCTCGCGGTCGCGCCGGGTGATCGCGGTCTCCACCACCGCCGGCGGCACTCCGGCCCGGGCCGCCAGGATGCGGCTGGCGCTGCGGTGCGACGCCGCCAGCAGGGCTTCGCCCAGGTCGCCATCCGTCGCGGCGCCCGGTTCATGGTCCGGTAGGGCAACGCCGCCGGGTAGCGGACCGGATGCATCCTGCCGATGGGCCAGGAGCCGTTCCTGCAGCGCCAGCCGGTCCCGCTGGGTCAACGTGTCGATGGTGCCCAGCGTCGCGACGAGCGTGCGCCGGCCCCAGTTCGCGCAGATCGCGTCCAGGCTGGTCGTGTCCGGCTGGGCCTGCAGCGCGTCGAGGGCCTGCTCGCGGAGCTGCGGCGATGGGTGCGCAAGCAGGATCGCGGCGATCCGGGAACGGTCCGGACCGCCATCCGGCAGCCGTAGTCCAAGCAGAGTCGCCGGCGACAAAGCCGGCGCCAGGCGCGGCAGCAGCAGTTCGGTTCCCGGCACGGCCGCCGTCGCCGCGTGCAGCGCCGCGGCGGCTTCGCCGGCCAGCACGGCGGCGCAACGCTCGACGAGCCCGGACCAGGTGCTGGCGACAAGCTGCAGCAGGCAGGCCTCGATCGCGCCCGCCAGGTCCGCGTGCCCGGGGGATGGCGCGAGCAGTTCGCCGAGGCGTGTCGCGATGGCGCCGGTCAAGGCATCGGCTCCTCGCTGGAGACCAGCCAGCGGCCGCCGCCCGCCAGCTTGACCGCACGCATGGCCCCGGTGGCCCTGCGCAGCAGGCTGTCGACCGCCTCGAACGAGCGGCCCGGACGGGTGGCGAGGCCGATCGAGAGACCGATCCGGGCGTGCGCGCCCCGGTCGTCCGCACTCCGGTCCTGCGCCCCACAGCCCTCACCCGGCAGCGGCGCGCCGCTCCGCGCCAGAGCCTCGGCGCGTTCGGCGGCCGCGAACTGGTCCGCGCCGTCGAGCCAGATCGCAAAGATGTCGCCGCCGAGCCTTGCGACCAGGTCGGTCGGCCGCACGCCGTTGTTCAAGAACGCGGCGGTGCCGACCAGCACCGCGTCGCCCGCCTCGATCCCGGCCTGGCCGTTGACATGGCGCAGGCCGTCGATGCCGACCACCATGAGCGTGCCGCACAGGCCCTCACGGTCGAGGCGATCGAGCCGCCGCGTGACATCCGGCTCGAAGCCCCGTCGGTTGAACAGGCCGGTCAGTAGGTCGGTGCGCGATTGCCGGGCGGTCTCGCGGTGAATCTGCTCCTGCTCGATCGCCGGCTGGATCGCGTGCAGCACCGAGCCGGCGAGGCCGGTCTCGGCCTCGGTCCAGCCGGGCTCCTCGCGCCACAGCGCCAGCACCGTGGTGGCGCTGAAATGGTTGCCGCTGGCGCACAGCAGCAGCGACACGCCGGCATTCGGAACTTCGCATATCCAGGGCGCGCTGGCGTCCGCGCAGGCCTGTGCCACCAGGTCGCGCAACGCACGCGCGGTGCCGGGCCAGGGCCGGCCGCCCTGGGCGAGGTTATGATGGGCGGCCTGGTGCTCGGCCATCTCCCCGCCGGCCCCGGTTCCGGCCGCGGTCGCACAGGCCTGGTTGTCGTGCAGGAGCAGTGCCGCACCCCTTGCATCGGTCGCATGGACCAGCTCCTCCAGCGCGATCGCCAGCGACGGCGCCGGCAGCAGGGCGTCGCGCATGCGGGCGAGGATGAGCCAGACATTCTCCTGCTGCAGCAGGTCCGAGGCGAGGCGGGCGTCGTAGCGGTCCTGCACCGTGATGTCGGTGCCGATCCCGCGCACCGCGCCCGTTGCCTCCGTCCCTCCCGCAGTCGGGAGCGGCTCGCTGGACAGCAGCAGGCAGGCGGCGGTGCCGTCGGCATGCCGCAGCCAGACACGCCGGCGTCGGCGCTGGCGAGTGACCGAGAACGGGTTGAACAGGCTGGGCAGCGTCGATGCGGCCGGCTGCGCAAGCAGGGCAGCGGCCGGCGTCCCGATCAGCCGCGAGGCCTGCCAGCCGAGCACCATCTCGGGCGCCAGCATGACGAAGCGGCCCTCGCGATCGGTTTCGAAGGCGATGTCGGCGCCGAGCGCGACGAGCGCGCGCCAGCGGTTGCGGCTGTCGCGCATGCAGGTATCCAGCCCTGGGATCGGCGCCTCGGCGCCGAGTGGACGGGGGTCCCGGGCAACCGCCGGCGGGGCATCGGCCAGGCCGGATTCGATGAAGGTCATGCCGATGATCCATGCTGCGCCGCGCACCCTGCGCCGGCCTTCGTGAAGAGCCGGTAAAGACCCGACAGGGACCGGGCCGTTCGGCGCGCGGGACGTTGACAGGCAGGAAGGCCTCCACGCATGGTCCGCGCGGTCCCGGCCCACCTCGACCACCTCCTCTCGAACAGACGGAACGGCGATGATTGCAGACCAGGCGGGCACAGCGGGCCAGGCAGGATCGGACCCGGTCGGACCGCAGGCCCTGCGAGCCCGCATCCTGGCACTGTGGGAGCGGCGCGACGGCCTCTCGGCTGCCACGCGTGGCGCCGATCGCGACGATGTCGAGGCGGTCCTGACCGGCCTCGACGACGGCAGCCTGCGCGTGGCCGAGCCGTCCGCCGACGGTTGGCTCGTCAATGCGTGGCTGAAGCAGGCCGTGCTGCTCTCGTTCAGGCTCAATGACAGCGTGCCGATACCCGGCGCCGGCGGCGCGCCGGTGTTCGACAAGGTGGGCGTGAAGTTCGCCGGCTGGGATGCCGCCCGGTTCGCGCAGGCCGGTTTCCGCGCGGTGCCGGGCGCGGTGGTGCGCCGCTCGGCCTATGTGGCGCCAGGCGTCGTGCTGATGCCGTGCTTCGTCAATGTCGGCGCGCGCATCGAGAGCGGCAGCATGATCGACACCTGGGCGACCGTCGGCAGCTGCGCGCAGGTCGGCCGCAATTGCCACATCAGCGGCGGAACCGGCATCGGCGGCGTGCTGGAGCCGCTGCAGGCCGGCCCGGTGATCATCGAGGATGACTGCTTCATCGGCGCCCGCTCGGAGGTCGCCGAGGGGGTGGTGGTCGAGCGCGGCAGCGTGATCTCGATGGGCGTCTTCCTGGGCGCGTCGACCAAGATCGTCGACCGCGTCTCCGGCGAGGTCTTTGTCGGCCGGGTCCCGGCCTACTCGGTGGTGGTGCCGGGCACCCTGCCGGCCTCGGTGCCGCAGTCCGGCGACAACCGGATGCTGCCGTCGCTGGCCTGCGCCGTCATCGTCAAGCGGGTGGATGCACGCACCCGCGCCAAGACCTCGATCAACGAGCTGCTGCGCGATTGACCGCCGGGTTCGACCAGGCGCCGTCTTGCCCCGAGGCGTCTTCTTGTCCCGAGGCGCTGGAGCTTGCCCGGGCGCTGATCCGGGCGCGCTCGGTGACGCCGGCCGACGACGGGGCGCAGGACGTGCTGGCCGGGGCGCTCGAACGGGTGGGCTTCACGGTGACGCGGCTGCCGTTCGGTGAACCCGGCCGCGCTACCCCGAACCTGTTCGCGCGCATCGGCACCGCTGCACCGCACGTGTGTTTCGCCGGCCATACCGACGTGGTGCCGCCGGGCGAAGCCGGCTGGTCGATGCCGCCCTTCGGGGCTGATCTGCGCGACGGCGTGCTCTACGGGCGCGGTGCCTGCGACATGAAGGGGGCGATCGCCGCCTTCGTCGCGGCCGCCGCCCTGCATCTGCAGGACGCGCCGGACCCTGGCTGCTCGATCAGCCTGCTTATCACCGGCGACGAGGAGGGGCCGGCCACCCACGGCACCGCGCGCGTACTGGAATGGATGCGGGCGAACGGGCAGGTGCCGGATTTCTGCCTTGTCGGCGAGCCCACCAATCCGGGCCGCCTCGGCGAGGTGATCAAGGTCGGCCGACGCGGCAGCCTGAATGCCGGCATCAGCATCGAGGGCGTGCAGGGGCATGTCGCCTATCCGCATCGCGCCGATAATCCGGTGCACCGGCTGGTGGCGCTGCTGGCGGAACTGACCGCGCACCGGCTCGATGACGGCAATGCCTGGTTCGAGCCGTCCGGACTTCAGGTCACCAGCATCGATGTCGGAAATCCGGCCCGCAACGTGATCCCAGCGCGGGCGTCCGCGCAGCTCAACATCCGCTACAACGACATCCATTCCGGCCGCTCGCTGCAGCAATGGCTGCGCGAGGTGCTCGAACGGCATGCGCCGGGCGGCCGCCTCGAGGTGCAGGTCAGCGGCGAGGCTTTCCTTACCCGCCCCGGGCCCTATGTTGCGGCTCTGGCCGAGGTGGTGCAGGCGCGGACCGGGACGCCGCCCAGACTCGATACCGGCGGCGGAACATCCGACGCCCGGTTCATCGCGGGCACCTGTCCGGTGGCCGAGTTCGGCCTGGTTGGCACCAGCATGCACAAGGCAGACGAGAACGTGAGCGTGACCGACCTCGAACAGCTCGTTGCGATCTACCGGGACTTCCTGCGCCGCGTTGCAGCGCCCGGCGCCGCGTTCGGCGGAGTGCCGGCATGAAGCTGCCGCGACGCCGGGTGCCGCTGCGCGGACCGCTCAGGACCAGCGTGGTGCAGGGGCTGCTGCTGATCGCGCGCGGGCGCTCCGAAGGTCTGCAATGCTTCGCCGCGACACCGGAAGCGTTCCTGTCGGCGCTGGCGCCGTGGCTCGCCTTTCTGCTGGTCGGGCTGCTGCTGATGCTGCTGCGCGAGCCGACCGTCTCCGGTATGACGCTGATACTGCTGTCGTTCTGCGCGCTACTGCTGCCGCCGGTGCTGTCGCACGCCTTGGCCGCCGTCTGGACCCGTCGGCCGTTCTGGCTGCGCTACGCCACCGCGGCGATCTGGTGCGAATGGCTGGTGATCATCGCCTACGCGGTCTCGCTGATGCTGGTCACCGCATTGCTGCAGCTCGGCGTGCCGGCGGATGTCGCGGGCCTGGTGTTCCTCGCCCTGGTCGCGGTGTACTGGCTCTGGCTGCACTGGTTCCTGGCTTGGCGCGGGCTGGCGCTCGGGGTTGGCCGGGCGGCGATGCTGGTGCTGGCGGTGGTGGTGTCCACGGCCGCGCTATGCGCGATGGTCCAGGTGCTGCCGCCGCATGTCGGCCTGTTCACCATGCCACATGGTGGCGCCATCAAGCTCAGCATGCAGCAACTGCTGCCGCTGCCTCAGGCAAAGGGATCTGTCGGATAATCCACCGCCAGCAGGCACAGCCCCTGCGGCGGCGCGGTCGGACCGGCCCGACTGCGGTCGCGCGCGGCCAGGGCGGCTGCGACGTCGTCGAGGCTCCAGCGATGATCGCCGACCAGCTTCAGCGTGCCGGCGAGGTTGCGTATCTGGTGGTGCAGGAACGAGCGCGCCTCGGCCCTGAGCGTCACGATCTCGCCGTCGCGGGTCACGTCGAGCCGGTCCAGGGTGCGCACCGGGCTCCTCGCCTGGCAGGATGAGGCGCGGAACGAGGTGAAGTCGTGCCGTCCGACCAGCACGGACGCCGCCGCCTGCATGCGCGCCTCGTCGAGGGGATGCCTGACATGCCAGGCGCGATCGGCCTCCAGCGCCGGGCGCGCCGGGCGGTTGAGGATGCGGTACTGATACCTGCGCCGCATCGCCGAGAACCGGGCGCTGAACGCCGCATCCACACGCGCCGCGCGCAGCACCGCCACCGGCTCGGGCTTCATGTGGAAGTTGAGCGCGTCGCACAGCCTGGCGCCGGTCAGGCGGTCCGAGAGCGCCAGCGGCAGATCGAGATGCGCGACCTGGCCCACGGCATGAACGCCGGCATCGGTGCGGCCAGCGACGATGCAGGCGACCGGAGCCCCGCCGGCGAGACGCGCGGCGGCGGCTTCCAGCACGTCCTGCACCGAGCGACCGCTGGCCTGGCGCTGCCAGCCGACGAACGGCGTGCCGTCGTACTCGAGTCGCACCGCCCAGCGGCAGCCCTGAGCCGGGTCGCGGGCTGCGGCCATGCTCAGCCGAGCCGCAGCCCGGGTGGCAGGCGATGGCCGCGCAGGAAGTCGGCGGCATCCAGGACGGCGCGCCCGGGAAGCTGCAGCCGGTCGATCCGCAGCACGCCCGCGCCGCAGGCCACCTGCAGGCCGACGTGCACGGTGCCGGGCCGATCGCCATGTCCGGTGCCTGGCAGGGGGGAGGCCGCGATCACCTTCAGCACCTGGCCCTCGCTCAGGGTCCAGGCGCCGGGCCAGGGCGTCATCGCGCGGATGCGGCGATCCAGGGCATCGGCCGGCTGCGTCCAGTCGAGCCGGCCGTCCTCGCGCGACAGGCGCGGCGCGTAGGTCACGCCGGCCTCGGGTTGCGGACGCGGCGTCGGTGACTGTTGCAGCGCCTGCAGGACCAGGCTGGCCCCGAGCGGCGCCAGGGCGTCGTGCAGCGCCTGCGCGTTGGTTTCGCTGCCGATCGGGACCTGCCCTTCGAGCAGCATCGGCCCGGTATCGAGACCCTTGTCCATCTGCATGATGGTGATCCCCGACTGTGCGTCGCCGGCCAGGATGGCGGCCTGGATCGGCGCGGCGCCGCGCCAGCGCGGCAACAGGCTGGCATGGATGTTCAGGCAGCCGCGCCGCGGTGCGTCCAGCATCGCCCCCGGCAGGATCAGGCCATACGCGGCGACAACCGCGACATCGAGCTCCAGGTCGCGGAAGGCGGCATGCTCGGCGGCAATGTCGCGCACCCGCGCGGGCGTGCGCACCGCAAGCCCGAGCCGCTCCGCCTCGGCCTGCACCGGCGAGACGCGCAGTGGCTGGCCTCGCCCTGCCTTGCGTGGCGGCTGGGTATAGACCGCGGCGACCTCGTGCCCCGCCTCGTGCAGGGCGCGCAAGGCCGGGACGGCGAACCCTGGCGTGCCCATGAAGGCGAGACGCATGATCTAGCCGCCTGCCTTGATCTTCTGTTCCTTGGCGAGGCGGCGCATCAGCATGTTCCGCTTCAGGGCGGACAGGTGGTCGACGAACAGGATGCCGTCGAGATGGTCGATCTCGTGCTGCAGGCAGGTGGCGAACAGCCCGTCGGCTTCGATCTCGTGCCGGACCCCGTCGAGATCCTGATAGCGCACCTTGACCCTGTCGGGGCGCACCACCTCGGCATACTGGCCCGGCAGCGACAGGCAGCCCTCCTCGCGTGCCACCAGGGTCTCGCTGGCGGCGATGATCTCCGGATTGACCAGGGTGAGCGGCGCCGGCCGGTCCTGCTCCATCAGGTCGAGGATGGCGAAGCGCAGGCCGATGCCCACCTGCGGCGCCGCCAGCCCGATACCGGGTGCCGCGTACATGGCGGCGTACATGCCGTCGAGCATGGCGCGCAGTCCGGCGACGTCCTCTGGCCGAACCCGGCGCGTCTTCTGGCGCAGGATCGCCTGCGGCGCGATCAGAATCGTTGGCGGCAGGATCGGGGCGGGCGCGACCGCGCCACCGGACGGGCCGGGTGTCGCTGGAGCTGGCTGCACGTCGTTCATGCGCCGCATGTAGCGGGCCTCCGAGGCAAGGCCAAGGGTTCCAGGCCCGGAGGAGCCACCACCTGGGCAGGCTGTCCCTTCTTGCTTGCTTGTGCAGCGGAGACGCCCATATTCTTGGAAACGGGATGCCGAACCGGGTCCCGGGAGTTGTTTCGCTCCAGTTCCGTCTCGCTCGAAGGAGGAGGCTCGATGTCAGGCCGGCTGTTCACGTCTCCGTTGTTCCTGGGGTTCGATCATCTCGAGCAGATGCTCGAGCGGGCCAGCAAGACATCATCCGAGGGCTATCCACCTTACAATATCGAGCAGATCAGCTCGACCGGGCTGCGCATCACGCTCGCCGTCGCCGGATTCTCGATGGATGACCTGCAGATCACGCAGGAAGATAACCAGTTAGTAATACGTGGCCGTCAGAATGACGATACGCAGGGGCGGGTGTTCCTGCATCGCGGGATTGCCGCCCGGCAGTTCCAGCGGGCTTTCGTGCTGGCGGAAGGCATCGACATCAGTGGCGCATGGCTCGATAGCGGGCTGCTGCACATCGATCTGGTGCGGCCGCAACCCGAGGTGCGGGTCAAGCGCATCGAGATCTCGAAAGGGGCGAACGGTGCCGGCGGTAAATCCGGCAGCACCCTCGCACCGCCGGCGGCCCGTCCTGCCCGGGTCCGCAACGTCGCCATCGAAGATTAAGACCTGAACGCTTATTCAGGTTTTGCTTCGTCAAATTGCCACAATTCGCGGGTCCGATCGGGTCTGCATCCGCTTCGTGGTGCAGGCGGGACACAACCCGATCCGAGGGCCCGCGTTGCCCCACAGGGTTGTATGCCCCCTGGTGAAGGACATGCTCATGCGCACGATCAGCGATCAGGCCGTACCAGAGGCAGTAACCATGGTGGATATCCGCCATCTGTCCGAGCAGCAGCTACAGATGCTCGGCATGTCGCAGGTCGCCTATGTGAAGTCGGTGACCGTCGACGGCGAGGCAGCCTTTGCCATCCACGCCGCGGATGGCACGCCGATGGCGCTGGCTGACGATTGCGAGGTGGCTTTCGCCGCCATCCGCCAGCACGAGATGATGCCGACCCTCGTGCACTAATTCGTTAGCGTTTCGATCGGCTGCCGGAAGCGTCAGGCGGCGGCCCGGTCCGCGATCATCTCTCCGATCGGCAGGGCGGAGGTGGCGGCCGGCGAGGGTGCGTTGCAGACATGCAGCATGCGTGGCGTCTGCAGGAAGAGGAAGTCCTGCACCATGCTGCCGTCGCGCATCACCGCCTGCGCGCGGATGCCGGCCGGCATCGGCATCAGATCGTTGAGCTCCAGCCCGGGGGCGTAGCGCCGGCATTCGGCCAGGTAGCGCCTGCGCGACAGGCTGTTGCGCATCTCGGACAGCCCGGAGCGCCAGTCGCGGCGCGCCAGGCGCCAGAACCCGGGGAAGGCGAGCGTATCGGCGAGGTCGCGCGGCGCCACCGACAGGCGGGGATAGCCCTCGCGCGCCATGCCGAGCACGGCGTTGGGTCCGACGGTCAGCCGTCCGTCGATCATCGGCGTCAAATGGATGCCCAGGAACGGCAACGACGGGTCCGGCACGGGATAGATCATGTGACGCACGAGCGCCCGCTTCTCGGGACGGATTGCGTAGTACTCACCACGGAACGGCACGATCCGGTGCTCGATGGCCAGACCCGCCTCGCGCGCCAGCCGGTCCGACTGCAGGCCGGCGCACACGATCAGGCGCGCGCAGCTCCAGCTGTCGCTCTGCGTCGCATTGACGCTCCCCACGATCTCCACCGCGTTGCCGCCCTCGCGTATGCGGGTCACCCGCACGCCGGTGCGCAGCACGGCCCCGGCTGCGCGCAGTTCCCCTGCCAGCGCCGCGCAGATCCGGCGGTAGTCGACGATGCCGCTCGTCGGCGACAGGATCGCTCCGACGCCGGCGATGTTCGGCTCGCGCCGGCGCAGCTCCTGCGCGTCGAGCACCTCGATCGGGATGCCGTTCTCGCGCGCGGTCTCGGCAAGGCGGTCCATCCGGCCGCGCTCGCTCTCGCTGGTCGCCACCACCAGCTTGCCGCGCGTCTCGTACGGGATGGCATGCTGCTCGCAGAAGGCGCGGGTGGCGTCGGCGCCCCGCTTGCACAGCACCGCCTTCAGGCTCCCGGGCTTGTAGTAGATGCCGGCATGGATGACGCCGCTATTGTGCCCGGTCTGGTGGACCGCGAACCCGGCCTCCTTTTCGAGCACCAGGATGGCGGCGCCCGGATGACTGCGACTCAGGGCACGTGCCGCGGCTAGGCCGACGATGCCGCCGCCGATAATGCCGAATTCGTATCTCAAGGCCATCTCTCTGGCAGGTTGCGGGGTCGCGCGGGCTGGTCGATCAGGCGGGACGCCAGTCGGTGCGGCTCGCCAGCCACCGCCGCAGCGCGAGCAGGGTGTTCTCGCCGGCGACCATGGTCGCCAGCGCCCCGACGCAGCCGGGCGCCGGCAGGAGGGTGATCTGCGCGGCAGTGCGGGCGCCGTCGGCGGCGGGATCGAGCATCGCCGCGCGGCAGGCGCCGCGCCACTGCGCGACGAGGGCCGCGGGCGTGAGCTGCGGCAGCACGACGGCCGCATTCAGCCGCGCCGCGGCGGCGGTGGCGCGCCAGGCCTCCAGCAGGCCCGCCTCGCCTGCCGCCGCCATGCGCAGCTCCGGCAGGGTCGGTATGGCGGCGAGCGCCGGATCGCGCCCGGTGCCACCGTCGGCACCGAGCGAGAAGATCGGCTGCAATCCGGCGGCGGTGAGCGCCTGCACCCGGTTCGGGACGTTGCTGCCGGTGAGCAGGATCGCGTCCACGCGCCCGGCCGCGAAGGCCGCCAACGCGTCGTCGTATTCGGCGAGACCGAAGACCGGCACGGCCTGGATGCCGAGCAGGCTCAACCCGAGCAGGGCGGCGAGTTCCGGGCCTGCCGCGGTGGAAGCAGCGACACGCAGCGGGGCGACCACCCGGCGGCCGGCCGTGCCGCGCCCTGCGCCACCACCCGCACTATCCTGGGGCCGCGCCAGCAGTGCCCCCGAGCCGAAGCCGGTCAGCGCCGGCACCCAGCGACCGGCATCGAAATGCACCCGCGGATCACCGGCGAGCCACGCCATGCAGGCGGTGCCCGGAACCAGCAGGGCGGTGGCGCCGTCCGGATTGGTCAGGGCCTCGAAGGTGTTGGCGCCGGTGACACCGTCGCGGCCGCCGATCGCCGACACCGCGACCGGCCGGGAATGCAGGGCATCCGAGAGCAGCGGGGACAGCATCCGGGCCAGGCTCGCGGCTGGCGAGGTGGATGGGCCGGCAACCATGATCGCCGGCTCGCCCAGGGTCGGCATGGCGCCCCCGGCGGGGGTGCTCGCGGCGTCGCTCCTGAGCAGGCCATGTGACGTGGATTGATGAGCGCGCACAGTGCGTGGGCCGACAGAGGCGGCGAGCCCTGCACAGGTTGCCCCAAGGGCCCGCAGCAGGGTCCGCCGGTTCGGGTCCGGAAGCCGGCTTCTCATGGGCGACGCTCGAACTGGCTCAAACAGGATGATCCCGTCCCGTCATGACAGGTCCATACAGGAGAACGCGGCCGCCGCCAAAACCGTGTCATGCCGCCGCGCGGATCACGGCCAGCGCACCTCGGGCGGCAGGCTCATCAGGATCGCCTCGACATTGCCGCCGGTCTTCAGCCCGAACAGCGTGCCGCGGTCATGGATCAGGTTGAACTCGACATAGCGTCCGCGCCGGACCAGCTGTTGCTCGCGTTCGGCGGCCGTCCAGGGCTGCTGCATGCGACCCTCCACGATCGACGGATAGACCGACAGGAAGGCCTCGCCGACATCGCGGGTGAAGGCGAAGTCGGCCGCCACGTCAGCCGTCGCATGGTGGTCGTAGAAGATGCCGCCGAGGCCGCGCGGCTCGTTTCGGTGCGGCAGGAAGAAGTAGCGGTCGCACCACTCCTTGTAGCGCGGGTAGTATGCCGGATCGTGCGCGTCGCAGGCGGCGCGGAAGGCGGCATGGAAGCGGTCCGCGTCGGCGTGCGCCGCAGCGCTCTCGGGGAACATCGGGGTGATGTCGCCGCCGCCGCCGAACCAGCCGCGCGTGGTGACCAGCATGCGCGTGTTGAAATGCGCCGCCGGAACCAGCGGACTGCGCGGGTGCGCCACCAGGCTGATGCCGGACGCCCAGAAGCGCGGATCCTCGGCGGCGCCCGGAATTGAGCCACGGAACTCCGGGCTGAACTCACCCTGCACGGTGGAGACGTTGACACCCACCTTCTCGAACACGCGCCCATGCATCAGGCTGATCACGCCGCCACCGCCCTCGAGCGGCGCGCCTTCGGAGGAACCGTCGTGCGGCCGGTTCCAGGCCGTGCGCTCGAACCGTCCGGCCCGGTCGGGCGAATCGGCGAGGGCATCCTCGACCGTCTCGAAGGCGGAGCAGATGCGATCCCGCAGGCTCTCGAACCAGGCGCGCGCCGCTGGGCGAAGCGCGTCGTGCGGCGGACGCTGCGCCGGCGATCCAGTGGCTTCGCTGAGGCTGAGGCTGAGGCTGGGGCTGGGGCTTGGCGGCGTGCTCATGCGTCGGTGTCTTAGCGCATAGGCCGGCCAGTTGCAGCGCCCTGGCGGCGCCCGTAATGTGCGCCGGCGCAAGGTATCGCGAACTCTGGTTGATGCCCGAACGCAAGCGGTGCCAGGCATGCCCGTGCGGGTGACAGGCTGAAGGACCCCATGATGGCCGGACCACTGCACGGCGAGACAGTCGCCAGCACCGATCCTGCAGCCGGCGGCGTATCGGAGCTACCCGAGGGATACGGCCCGCTCTCGCGCTGGCTCGACCGGCGGCTGCCGGTCATCAGCGTGTTCCGGCGCGAATACGTGGTGTATCCGACGCCGCGCAACCTGAATTACTTATGGAATTTCGGGGCGCTGGCCACCGTGGCGCTGGCGACGCTGATCCTCACCGGGATCTTTCTTGCCATCAACTATACGCCGACCGCGGCCGGCGCGTTCGCCAGCGTCGAGACGATCGACCGCCAGGTCAGCAGCGGCTGGGTCATCCGCTCGACGCACATGGCCGGCGTCAGCATGTTCTTCGTCGCCCTCTACGTGCACACCTTCCGCTCGCTGTACTACGGCTCCTACAAGGCGCCTCGCGAGGTGCTCTGGCTGACCGGCATGCTGCTGCTGGTGATGGTGATGGTCACCGCGTTCGCCGGCTACGTGCTGCCTTGGGGCCAGATGAGCTACTGGGGCGCCAATGTCGTGTCCAACGCGATCTCGTCGTTCCCGGGCATCGGGCATCCGCTGGCGATCTGGCTGCAGGGCGGCGAGACGATCGGCGACGCCGCGCTGCACCGATACTACGCGCTGCATTTCGTGCTCGGCTTCCTGATCCTGGGCGCCGTGGTGCTGCACGTGGTGGCGCTGCACGTTACCGGCTCGGGCAACCCGCTCGGCATCGAGGTGAAGGGGCCGCAGGACACGCTGCCGTTCCACCCGTACTACACGTCGAAGGATGCGATCGGCATCTGCCTGTTCCTGATCGCCTTTGCGGTGCTGGTGTTCTACCTGCCGGGCTGGCTGACCCAGCCCGACAACTATATCGAGGCGAACCCGTACTCGACGCCGTCCGACATCACCCCGGAATGGTATTTCGCGCCGTTCTACGCGGTGCTGCGCGCGGTGCCGTCCAAGTTCGGCGGCCTGCTGCTGTCCGCGGGCTCCGTTCTGGTGCTGTTCGCGGTGCCGTGGCTGGATACCTCGCCGGTGCACAGCGCGCGCTTCAGGCCGCTGTTCCGCCCGGCGATGTTCCTGCTGCTGCTGGCCTTCCTGGTGCTGCTGGTATGCGGCATGCACCGCCCGGCCGGCATCTGGCTGGCGCTCGCGCGCATTGCCACGCTGTACTGGTTCCTGCATTTCCTGGTGCTGCTGCCGCTGCTCGGCAGCATCGAGACGCCGCTGCCCCTGCCGGCCAGCATCGGCCGCCCGGTGCTGCCGCCGCGGCCCGCTGCGAGGCCGGGAGCCGGGATGGTGATGCCGCAGGGCGCCGTGTCGCAGCCGCCGGAGAAGAACTGATGGCCGGGGCGGGGCGCGCGGCGCTCGCGGCGGCGCTGGCCTGGGGTCTCCTGGCGCTGGCGTCGGAGCCGGCCGCGGCGCAGCGGCTGCAGGCGCTTCCGGTGCCGCCGCAGAACTGGAGCTTCCAGGGTGCCACCGGACGGTTCGACTATGCCAGCGTGCAGCGCGGCTATGCCGTGTACAGCCAGGTCTGCGCGTCGTGTCATTCGATGAAGCAGATGACCTATGGCGACCTCTCGGCGCTGGGACTTGATGCCGACCAGGTGCACGACATCGCCGCAGGCCAGCCGGTGCCGGCCGGCACCGACGCCAACGGCAACATCGTGCTGCGCGCCGCCACGCCGGGCGATCATTTCCGCCTGCCCTATCCGAACGATGCCGCCGCCCGCGCCGCCAATGCCGGCGCGCTGCCGCCGGACCAGTCCCGCCTCGCCACCACCATCCCGGGCGGCGCGACCTTCATCCAGGCATACCTGACCGGGTTCCGCGATACGCCGGCCAACGTCACGCTGGGTGCCGGCATGCACTTCAACGACTACGTGCCGGGCAATGCGATCGCGATGCCGGACGTGCTGCACGACGCGCACGTCAAGTACACCGATGGCACCAGGGCGACGCCGGCGCAGATGGCGCACGACGTCACCAGTTTCCTGGCCTGGGTTGCGCAGCCGCATCTTGAGGAGCGCCGGCGCCTGGGTGTCCGGGTTCTGGTATACCTGACGCTGCTGCTCGGGCTGGTGGTGGTGGTCAAGCGCCGGATCTGGGCGGATGTGAGGATTTGAGCGGCATGATCGAACCGGTCATCGGCCTGATCGGCGGCTCCGGCCTGTATGACATCGCCGGCCTCGAGGACAAGCAGTGGCGCACGGTCGAGACCCCTTGGGGGAAGCCGTCCGACTCGCTGCTGTTCGGGCGCCTGGACGGGGTGCGCTGCGTGTTCCTGCCACGGCACGGGCGTGGCCACCGGATCCCGCCGAGCCGGCTGAACTACCGGGCCAACATCGACGCGCTGAAGCGCTCCGGCGTCACCGACGTGGTTTCGTTGTCCGCGGTGGGGTCGCTGAAGGAGGAGCTGCCGCCGGGGCACTTCGTCATCATCGACCAGTTCATCGACCGCACCTTCGCCCGCGAGAAGAGTTTCTTCGACACCGGGCTGGTGGCGCATGTCTCGATGGCCGACCCGCTCTGCCCGCGCATCGGCGACGTGCTGGAAGCCGAGGCGCGCCAACAGGGGTTGCCGGTGACGCGCGGCGGTACCTACCTGGTGATGGAGGGGCCGCAATTCTCCACCCGCGCGGAGAGCACGCTGTACCGGTCGTGGGGCTGCTCGGTGATCGGCATGACCAACATGCCGGAGGCCAAGCTCGCCCGCGAGGCGGAGCTCTGCTACGCCAGCGTCGCCATGGTCACGGATTATGACTGCTGGCATGACGGCCATGACAGCGTCACCGTGGATACGGTGGTGCAGGTGATGCTGTCGAACGCCCAGAAGGCGCGCGACCTGGTGCGCGGCGTCATCCCCATCCTGGGCCAGCGCCGGGGTCCATGCCCCGCCGGCTGCGACCGCGCGCTCGACCATGCGCTGATCACGCCCGCCGAGGCCAGGGACCCGGCGCTGGTGGCGAGGCTGGATGCGGTGGCGGGACGGGTGCTGAATCCGGCCCTCTAGGATGCCGCGACTCGTGATCCAGCGATGCGGGGCAGTTCTGCCGTCACTCCCATGGACCTGCGGCCGTCCCTGCCGCCTTTAGAACCGGCTGTCGCCGGAGCACGGGCAGGTCGAGGCTGTTCAGCCAGCGGCGGGAAGGCTTCTCCACAATGAAGTAGCTCATGACGCCGCACACGATGGCCGGGATGACCCAGAGGACGGCAGAGCCCGGCGGCAGCCTCAGCTTCCAGACGGCGATCTGGTAGAATGGCTGCTGCCATAGATAGACCGAATAGCTGAGGGCTCCTGCGACTGTCAGGGCGCGCCCCGACAGGACAGAGCGGAAGCCGATCCAGGCGAAATCCATGGACGCGATCGCCAATGCCAGGAATGTCGTTCCGAGTGTGAGATCGACGTAGTCCGGGGCGCCAAGGGCAAACACCGACATTCCCAATGCCGCACAGATCGGTGAGAGCCAAGTGGGCACACGATCCCCGACATCCCGAAGCGTCAGGAACAGCCAGGCCGAGATCAGGATCGAGGCTATATGGGAGTCGGTGCGCCAGTAGTCCGTAAACCAGTTCTGCCGAAGGATGACCTCGCTGAATACACCGTCGCACATCGACAAGGCAGCTGCGACAAGCAGGGTCGGCCGCAATGCGATCCGGCCCAGGCGGACGGCCCACGCAAGGATCGCAAGGAGGATGTAGCTGTGCTCCTCGATGCAGAGCGACCAGATGTGATCGAAGACGGGCGAGCGGTGACCTGCGGCGCCGACATAATTGTAAACCAGGACTTGCGAGGCGATGGCGAGCTTCAGTCGCGCTCCCAGGTATGGATCGCTTCGGAACACGAGGTAGCTGACCACGAGGAAGGCGATCATCGCCGGAAAGATCCGCGCAATCCGGCGCCGGTAGAACTCACGGAGCGGAAAGCGTTCGACGAACAGGATCTGCGCCATCAAGCGCCCGCTCAGGACGAAAAACATCTCCACGCCGAGATGGCCAAGGACAGCGACGGCATGTCCGATGAAATGACCGACAAGGACCACGATGATCGAGAGGCCGCGCCACCCATCGAGGTAGGAGAGCCTCCTGGGGTGGGAATGCGGGATTGATTGAAGGCGTTTCGAACCGGCTGGATTGACCCCTTGCGCGTCAGCACTTGCAGCACTTCGGACTGTGGCCAAGGCAATTGATCCCTCACGAACGAGACAATCAATCTAGGTGCCGTGTGACGCCACTGCCCACTGTTTTATGCTTGCAAGCGCCGCTGCAAAGGGGCTGTTGTCCGGCCTTCAGCCGTGACGGAACCGCCGCCGGCGCCTCAGTCCAGGCTTCAGATCCTGCCCATCACCAGCAGGATGATGACGATGATCAGCACGAGGCCAAGGCCGCCCGACGGGAAGTAGCCCCAGCCGCCGCTGTAGCCCCACGTCGGCAGGGCACCGATCAGCAGCAGGATGATGACGATCAGCAGGATCGTGCCTAGCATCGGGGTCGTCTCCGTATCGACTTGTGTTCGAACTGAAGTAGACAACGATGATCGTTACTGTCGGTTCACGTGGCTGTGCGTTAATAATTGAGTGCTAGAGGTGGTGCCGCAGGAAGGTGAGGCTGCGCTCCTGAGCCAGGGCGGTGGCTCGTGCCTGGTAGCTCGGGCGCTCGCTGCAACCGAAGCCATGACCGGCGCCCTCATAGATGAACACCTCGATGCCGGGTTGGGCGGCGCGGATCGCCTCGACGTCGGCCGACGGGATGTGGTCGTCGAGCTCTCCGAAATGCAGCTGCACCGGGCAGTTCGGATGCGCGGTGCGCGTCGCGGCGATGCCGCCGCCATACCAGCCGACCGCCGCCCTGAAGCGTGTGCTCTGCGTGGCGGCCGCCCAGGCCAGCGCGCCGCCCCAGCAATAGCCGATGACGCCCACGCTCTCGCGCCCGAGATGGTCGGCGGCAGCCAGCAGGTCGGCCAGGGTGGCCTCGCTGGCGATGCGGCCGCGCAACTGCATGCCGCGTTGTCCATCCTCCGGTGCGTAGCCGAGTTCCACCCCGGGCTCGGCGCGGTCGAACAGGGCCGGCGCGACCACATGGAAGCCGGCATCGGCGAAGCCGTCGCAGACCGCGCGGATGTGGTGGTTCACGCCGAAGATCTCCTGCAGCACGACAAGGGCGTGCGGGCTGTCTGCGATGCCGGCCTCGTAGGCCGACAGGGTGTGCCCGTCGGCGGCGGTGAGGGTGATGGTCTGGCCCAAGTTTTTCATCCTTGCCCGAGAGGAACGTGCAAGGATGGGCGCATGGGCGAGATCGTCAACCTCAACCAGGTCCGCAAGCAGAGGGCTCGCGCGGAAGCGCGCAAGCAGGCTCAGGAGAACCGGGTGCGGCATGGCCGGACCGGGGCGCAGAAGCTGAATGATCGGCGTTCCACGGATGACGCCGACCGGCAGGTGGATGGCCACCGTCTGGTCGAGCGTGTGCCCGGCCCCGGGGACGAGCCCGACTAGCCGGCGGTCTCAGGGGACCACTGGTCTTAGTGCAGCGTGAAGACGCTGCTCGCCAAGCGCACTTCCGGCGCCTTGACCACGGTGACCGAGCCGACCCGGACCGAATGCAGCTTGCCCTCGATCTCCTTGTGCCAGAACTCGAGGAACCGGCGCAGGATCGGGAATTGCGGGGCCAGATCGAGCTCCTGCCAGATGTAGGACTGCAGCACCGCCGGATGGTCCGGGAGCCGGTACAGGATCTCGGCGGTGGTCAGGCGGTAGTCCTTGAGCTGCAGCGCGAGGCCCATGTGCGTCTCCGGAGGTCGGGTCGACTTGACAAGACGATCGTGACCTGTCCTGCGCTCGTTTTGCAATGAAAAACTTAGGGAGTTCAATGCCTTGGCACTCAATGGGGTCGAGTGCTGCCGAACTTGACTTGCTCCAGGCAGGAGCCTAAATCCCGCATCGGTCACGTCTGGCACTCAGTGCCGGAGAGTGCCAAACCCTGGCGGCGCTGCTTCATCGGAAGGGCGCCGTCTTTCGATCGAGGAGCGATCCGACTATGGCGAAGTTCCGTCCCCTGCATGACCGGGTCGTGGTCCGCCGGCTCACCGGCGAAGAGAAGACCGCGGGCGGCATCATCATCCCCGACACCGCCAAGGAGAAGCCGATGGAGGGCGAGATCGTCGCCGTCGGTGCCGGTGCGCGCAACGAGCAGGGCCAGATCGTGGCTCTGGACGTGAAGGCCGGCGACCGTGTGCTGTTCGGCAAGTGGTCCGGCACCGAGGTCAAGCTCGACGGCGAAGAGCTGCTGATCATGAAGGAAAGCGACATCATGGGCGTCGTCGAGAAGGCCGCCTGATCCTCGGATCAGGGTCTTTTCCCAGCGCCTGACCGCTTTCGATAGTGGTTCCGTCAAACAATCTGGAGAAGAAAACATGGCTGCCAAGGACGTAAGGTTCGGCGGTGACGCCCGCCAGCGCATGCTGCGTGGCGTCGACATCCTCGCCGACGCCGTCAAGGTGACGCTCGGCCCCAAGGGCCGCAATGTCGTCATCGACAAGAGCTTCGGCGCGCCCCGCATCACCAAGGACGGTGTGACGGTCGCCAAGGAAATCGAGCTCACCGACAAGTTCGAGAACATGGGCGCCCAGATGGTGCGCGAAGTGGCTTCGAAGACCAACGACATCGCCGGCGACGGCACCACCACGGCGACCGTGCTGGCGCAGTCGATCGTCCGCGAGGGCTTGAAGGCGGTTGCCGCCGGCATGAACCCGATGGACCTCAAGCGCGGCATCGACAAGGCGGTCGCCCTGGTCGTGAGCGAGCTCGAGAAGAACACCAAGAAGATCACCACGCCCGCCGAGACCGCGCAGGTCGGCACGATCTCCGCCAATGGCGAAGCGGATATCGGCGAGATGATCAGCCAGGCGATGCAGAAGGTCGGCAACGAGGGCGTGATCACGGTCGAGGAGGCCAAGGGCATCCAGACCGAGCTCGACGTGGTCGAGGGCATGCAGTTCGACCGCGGCTACATCTCGCCCTACTTCATCACCAACGCCGAGAAGATGATCGCGGACCTGGATAACCCCTACATCCTGATCCACGAGAAGAAGCTCTCCTCGCTGCAGCCGATCCTGCCGCTGCTCGAGAGCGTCGTGCAGTCCGGCCGTCCGCTGCTGATCATCGCCGAGGACGTCGATGGCGAGGCGCTCGCCACCCTGGTGGTGAACAAGCTGCGTGGCGGCCTGAAGATCGCCGCCGTCAAGGCGCCGGGCTTCGGTGACCGCCGCAAGGCGATGCTCGAGGACATCGCGATCCTGACCGCCGGTCAGGTGATCTCCGAGGACCTCGGCATCAAGCTCGAGAACGTGACGCTCGCCATGCTCGGTCGCGCCAAGAAGGTGCATATCGAGAAGGAGAACACCACGATCGTCGAGGGTGTCGGCGAGAAGACCGAGATCCAGGGCCGCTGCAACCAGATCCGCGCGCAGATCGAGGAAACCACCTCGGACTACGACCGCGAGAAGCTGCAGGAGCGTCTGGCCAAGCTCGCGGGCGGCGTCGCCGTCATCCGCGTCGGCGGCTCGACCGAGGTCGAGGTGAAGGAGCGCAAGGATCGCGTCGACGACGCGCTGCATGCGACCCGCGCCGCGGTCCAGGAAGGCATCGTCCCCGGCGGCGGCACGGCACTCGCCCGCGCCTCGCTGGTGCTGGCGTCGCTGGTGCCGGAGAACGAGGACCAGAAGTTCGGCATCGAGATCATCCGCAAGGCGGTACAGACCCCACTGCGGCAGATCGCCGAGAATGCGGGCGAGGACGGCGCCGTCATCGCCGGCAAGGTGCTCGAGAACCCGAACTATGCGTTCGGCTTCGACGCCCAGCTCGGCGAGTACAAGGACCTGATCGTCGCCGGCATCATCGACCCGACCAAGGTGGTCCGCACGGCGCTACAGGATGCGGCGTCGGTCGCCGGCCTGCTGGTCACCACCGAGGCGATGATCGCCGAGAAGCCCGAGAAGAAGGCCCCCGCCGGCGGACCTCCGGGCGGCGGCATGGGCGACATGGACTTCTAAGGTCGACGTACCTCCGAGCCCGTCTCGTTTTCGAGAAAGGGGGCGGTCCTTCGGGACCGCCCCTTTTTTATGGTCGACCCCCACTCATGCAGATGTGATTGACTCCGTCTTTAAATTCGGGCTCTGTTACGCAAGAGCAACCGACGGTCACAGTGTGGGCCTCGGATTTAAGGAGTCCGGGCGCGGGGCCTGGCTACGGATTGAGGGGATACACGGTCATGGCCATTGGCACCGTGAAGTGGTTCAATACAACCAAGGGTTTTGGCTTCATCATGCCGTCGGACGGCGGCAAGGACGTCTTCGTGCATATCACCGCGGTTCAGGCCGCAGGCCTGCGCGGGTTGAACGAGGGCCAGAAGGTCACGTACGAGATCGCGATGGAGCGCGGCAAGGCCGCCGCCACCAATCTCAAGCCGGCCTGATCAAGCAGGAGTCGGCGGCGCCGGAGCGTCACCAGACGCCAACGGCGAAACTCACTACGCTCAGGCGATCCGGGTCAGGGTGCCGGTGCGCTCCACGGTCTCGACCCGGGTGGCCCCGGCTTCCTGCATTACCCGGGTGGCAAGCGCCTCATGCGCCTGATCGCGGGCGAGCGCCGCAAGTATCAATTCCCCCCGGGCGCCCTGCGCGTCGTGACGTTGCTCGCGCAGGTTTGCCGCCCCCTGGAACGACGCCTGGCTCAGGCCGCCAGCGCCCAGCCCGGCCGCGACGGCCGCGGCTGCGGCCGGCAATGCGGCACCACCCGTGGCGACGGACGCGACCAGACCGCCCATCAGGGCACCGGCAACGCCGACGGTGCTGTTGGCCAGCGTCCTCGCCTGGCGCGCATCATGCTCGTCGGCCGGGTTCTCGGCGCCCTGTTCGGGAGTGGTGTCCTGCAGGCTCGGCCGCGGCGCCGGCAGACTGAGATCGTGCCGGTCAAAGCCCGCCGTGAGCAGCGCCTGGGTGGCCTGCTGCAAGGTGCCCTCGTCGGGCATGACGCCCTGCACCTCGCGGATCGTGTCGGACATGATCGGGATGGTGCCGAAGTCGTCTGGGGCGTCGCTCATAACGCGGCCTTCCTGCATGCAGGTCGGTCAACGCCGCAGCAGCCCCGGAGTTGAGCCATCCGGCGCCAGGAACGCGCCGGTGCGGGCCACCGCCTCGGCAAGCCCAATGCGCTCGGCGACCACGCCGGCCGGGAACGCGGACAGCAGCCGCGACGGCGTGCGCCGGTCGAGCAGCACGAACACCCCCACATCGGTCGCCGACCTGATCAGCCGGCCGAAGGCCTGGCGCAGCCGCAGCCGGGCGATCCGGTCGTCATAGAGCGAGGGCGCGCCGCCCGAGAGATGCAGCCGGCGCTCGCGGTGCAGGATGTCCGGACGCGGCCACGGCACCCGCTCGAAGACCACCAGCCGCAGGGCGTGGCCCGGCACGTCGACGCCGTCGCGCATCGCGTCGGTGCCGAGCAGGCAACTGTCGGTTTCGGTGCGGAAGACGTCCACCAACGTGGCATTGTCCATGGCGTCGACATGCTGGGCGAAGAGCTGGATGCCTGCCGCCTCCAGCGGGGCGGCGATGCGGCGATGCACCTGGCGCAGCCGGCTGATCGCGGTGAAGAGTCCGAGGCCGCCGCCGCCAGCGGTCAGGAACAGCGACCGATAGGCGCCGGCGAGCTGCTCCGGATCGTCCTGCGCCACGTCGTTGATGACGAAGGTGCGTGTCTGGCTGGCATAGTCGAACGGCGAGGCCAGGGAGGCCCGCAACGCCGGCGAGGGCAGGTGGGACGCGCCGACACGGGCTTCCGCCGCGGCCCACGAAATTTCGGCGTCCGCCCCGCTGCCGTCGCGTCCGGTGTCGTCGCGCAGCGTGGCCGAGGTGATCAGCATCCCGTGCGCCGGCGCCCCTAGCACGGCGGCGAACGGCACCGAGGGATCAAGCCAGTGTCTGTGCAGCCCGACATCCCGGTCGATCGGGGTGCTCCCCGCGCGTGCACCCTGTCCGCTGTCGCGCCGGTCGAGCCGGAGGAACATCACGTGGTCCGGACGCAGGATCGGTTCCGGCGTTTCGGGCAATGCGCCGAGCATGGCGATCCAGGCTTCCAGGCGGCCGATCGCCCGCCTGCGAATGGTCCGGCTGATCGCCTCGATGCGGCCGCGCGTGCTGGCGTCCAGGGTGTCGGCCTCCTCCTCGAGGCGCGCGCCGAGCCGTTTCACCAGGGTCAGCAGGGGCTCGACGATGCGGCCGAGGGCGCGTTCCAGCGTGGCCGCCGCCACCGCGAGATCGCCGGGAACCGGATGCAGGTCGCATTCGATCTGGCTGCCTTGGCGTGACGAGGCCATGCGCGCCAGCACCTGCCGCCGCAGCAGGCGCAGCATGGCTTCGCCGGGGTTGGCCGGTCCGGCATCCGCCGCCAGCACCGCCTCCGTCGGCGGCGCGGCGGCATCCACTGGCAGGCCGGGCTGAGCCTCCCCGAGGCGCAGCGACCAGCCCGGTGCCGGCAGCGCGCGCGCCGCGAGCAAAGCCGCCTCCATCGGTGTCTCCAGGGCCGGCTGTCCCGCCACGAGATCGTCGAGCCGGCGGCGCAGGCCGCGCGCGCGCGAACGGCCGCCTTCCGCCCCGAGCAGCCAGCGCCGCAGCTCGGCCGCCTCGATCCCGGACAGCACGGCGGAGAACGCGCTGTCGGCGGCGTCGGGCAGGTGATGGCCTTCGTCGAACACGTAGCGCGTCGGCACCTGGTCCTCGTCGGTGCCGCCCCCGGATCCGACCTGGGCCCCCTGCGCGTGCCAGGCGGCCTGGGTCAGCACCAGGGCGTGGTTGGCCACCACCAGGTCTGCCTGCCGGGCCCGCCGGATGCCGTGCTCGATATAGCAGCGCTGGTAGTGCGGGCAGGCGCCATGGATGCACTCGCCGCGGCGGTCGGCGACGCCCATCACGTAGGCCTGGCCGAACAGCTCTGCGAACCAGCCGGGCAGGTCGCCGCCGAGCACGTCGCCGTCGCTGGTCGCAGCCGCCCAGCGCGCGAGCAGGGCGAGCGGGATCAGGGAGGCCGGCGCGGCACCCCCTCTCGAAGTGCCGGAGCCGTCCTGGGTCGCACCGTTCACCGCCTCTTCCAGGTTGAGCAGGCAGAGATAGTTCTCGCGACCCTTGCGCAGCACCACGCGGCGGCGCCGCTCGGCCTGGTCCGGATGCAGGCGTTTCAGCTCGGTCTCGATCTGGCGCTGCAGGTGCCGGGTATAGGTGCTGATCCAGACCGCGCCGCCATTGCGCTCCGCCCACAGGCTCGACGGCGCCACGTAGCCGAGGGTCTTGCCGGTGCCGGTGCCGGCTTCCGCCAGCACCAGATGCGGATCGCCCTGGTGCATCCGCGCGCGGAATGCCTCGGCGGCGGCATCGGCATAGTCCGCCTGCCCGGGGCGGCTCTCGGCATCCGGGCCGAGCAGGCGGGCGAGGCGGGCGCGGGCTTCCTGCGGTGCCACCTCGGCATTGCCGGGCGCCGGGCGCGGCGCGGTCTCCTCCCATTTCGGCAACCGGCGCCAGACCCGCAGCGCCTCGGCGGGCGGCATCGCCCCCGGATCGCCGGCCGTGGCGATTTTCGCGAGTGCCGCGCCCAGCCACGGTGCCCAGCTCCAGCCTGCCTGTGCCAGCAGGTGCGCCAGCCCGGGGATGTCGGCGCCGGACGGCGTGCGCCGCAACTGCACGGCGCGCTGCAGGAGCAGCCCGGCAAGATGCGGCAGCAGGCCGGCATCGGCGCGGCCGATCTCCGATGCCGTGAGGTCCAGCGCCTGGGCCATGCCGCGCGGCGTCGGCGCCACGTTGCGCGCCGGCATCACGAAGGCGAACAGCTCCAGCAGGTCCAGTGTCGGCAGGTGCGGCGTCTGCAGGCCGGCGCCCAGCCGGCGCAGCGTGGCCGGCGCATGCACCACCAGGGGGGGCGGCAGCTCGCGCAGCATCGCGAGCGCCTCGCCGGAAGCAAGGTCGAGCAGTTCACCGTCGGGTGTGAGCAGGGAGCATCGACCGTGCCCCGCCACCAGGGCAGGCGGCGGTGCGCGCGACGACGTGGAGGGGTCAGGCATTCCCCTCATCTATAGACACAAGTACCGGACGAAGGCAGCGTGGTGCCTGCAACCCGGCGCGTCATTGCACAGCAATTGACCACATCGCCGGCTGTTCCTAGCTTCCGCACGATGTCCCCACGCACCGGTTTCGCAGAGCCTCCCTCGACCGCCACCCGTTCAAGCTCCGGGCTGCCGAAGGCTTGGCCTTTCGAGGAGGCGGCAAAGCTGGCCGCCCGGGTGCAGGGCCGCAACACCGCGCAGCCGGCGCTGCTGGAGACCGGCTACGGGCCGTCCGGCCTGCCGCATATCGGGACTTTCGGCGAAGTGGCGCGCACGACCTGGGTGCGGCAGGCCTTCACCGCGCTCACCGGCAGGCCGACTCGGCTGCTGGCCTTCAGCGACGACATGGACGGGCTGCGCAAGGTGCCCGACAACGTGCCGAACCAGGACATGCTGCGCGAATTTCTTGGCCGTCCGTTGTCGCGGGTGCCGGACCCGTTCGGCACCCACGAGTCTTTCGCCGCCCACAACAATGCCCGGCTGCGAAGCTTTCTCGACGGGTTCGGCTTCGAGTACGAGTTCGCGTCCTCCACCGAGTACTACATGTCGGGCCGGTTCGACGCGACGCTGCTTCGCGCCCTGCAGGCGCATGACGAGATCGTCGCGGTGATCGCGCCGACACTGGGCGCCGAGCGCCGCGCCACCTATTCGCCGTTCCTGCCGGTGCATCCGCGCACCGGCGTGGTGATGCAGGTGCGCATCGACGCCATCGACGCCGATGCCGGCACCATCGCCTGGGCGGACGCGACCGGCGCTCGGTACGAGACGCCGGTGACCGGCGGCCACGCCAAGCTGCAATGGAAGGCGGACTGGGCGATGCGCTGGGCGGCGCTGGGCGTGGATTACGAGATGTCGGGCAAGGACCTGATCGACAGCGTGCGGCTGTCGACGCAGATCTGCCGCCTGCTCGGCACCGAGCCGCCGGTGAGCCTGACCTACGAGCTGTTCCTCGACCAGCACGCCCAGAAGATCTCGAAATCCAAGGGCAATGGCCTCTCGGTCGAGGAGTGGCTGCGCTATGCGCCGGCGGAGGGGCTGGCGCAGTTCATGTACAGCAACCCGCAGCGCGCGAAGCGGCTGTTCTTCGACGTGATCCCGCGTGCCGTCGACGAGTACCTGGCGAACCTGGTCAAGGCGCACATCCAGGAGGTCTCCGCCGACGAGCCGGGGCTGCAGGCAAACCCGGCCTGGTTCATCCATGGCGGCCGGCTGCCTGAGGCTGCGGGCGGTGGCCCGGTCTCGTTCGGCATGCTGCTCAACCTTGCCGCGGTGGCCAATACCGAAACCCCCGAGGTGCTGTGGAGCTTCCTGAAGCGCTACCAGCCCGGGCTGGTGCCCGGCGCCGACCCGCTGCTCGATCGCCTGGTCGAGCATGCGATCGTGTACTACCGCGACTTCGTGCGACCGCAGAAGCAGTTCCGTGCACCGGATGATCGCGAGCGCGCGGCGATCGCCGACCTTGCCGAGACGCTGAAGGGCGTCGGCGATGAACCTATGCCGGCGGAGGCGATCCAGGACCTGGTGTTCGAGGTCGGCAAGCGGCACCGCTTCGAGCCGCTGCGGGCCTGGTTCGGCTGTTTGTACGAGGTGCTGCTGGGCCAGAAAGAGGGGCCGCGCTTCGGCATCTTCATCGCCCTCTACGGCGTCGCCGAAACCGTCGCGCTCATCGAGGGCACGTTGCTCGAGACGGAGCGATCCCGACTGGCGGAACCGGGCGGGGCCGGGTCGCTCTAGCCGGATGCACCCGCTGCCGCCGTCAGGAGCGTTGCCGCCCGACAGCCGGCCGTGTCCGCCGCCGACGCTGCCGCGGCGCCTGCGGCACCATCTGCCGCACCTGCTGGGGTTGCTGCTGCTGGCCGGCGCGGTTTTCGTCGTGCAGCGCGAGTTCCGCCATCTCAGCTTCGCCCAGGTGCGGGCCGGGCTGACCGCAATCCCGCGCCCGGCGCTGCTGACCTCCGCGGCATGCACCCTGGTCGCCTATTTCGTGCTCTCCTTCTACGACCGGCTGGCCGCGATCCATGTCGGCCATCCGCTCGCGTTCCGGCGCACCTTCTTCGCCTCGTTCTGCTCCTACGTGCTGTCGCACAA
>CAXTVI010000041.1:0-35046 GCA_964247695.1 uncultured Acetobacteraceae bacterium | reverse complement strand
TCGGCGGACACTAGACGATGATCGACTGTCCGTGCCCGGCTGCAGCAGCGACCGACGTGACGCCGGTGACGCTGGCGAGATCGAAGACATGGTCCGTGGCGAGGCTGAACCCCGATCCTGCGGCGGCGGCCGACGGCGTCACCACCAGATACGTGCTGCCGCCGTACTGGAAGGCCGCCGACATGTTGGCCGGGTTGGCAAGATCATCGAGGATGTTGCCGGCGGCCGCGATCAGTTGCGGCAGGCTTGCCGAGGCGGCCGCCGGTCCCGCGAAGGTCAGGATGCCGGAGGCGGCGGTCGAGGTAAGACCGGTCTCGCCGGTGCCGAAGCTTCCGGTCACACCGGTTATCGCGACGGCCGCCGGGCCGCCTGCCAGGAATTGTATCCTGTCGAACGCCGCGGTGCCGGTCGCGAAGTCGTCCACCGTCACCACGTTGCCGCTGCCATAGACGGCGTCCTGGTCACTGGCGACCTGGATGGTAACCGGTGTCGCATGGGCCCCGAGCACCACCGGCTGCGCCGTCTGTGTGTCCAGGGTCACGGCAGCGGCGGAGGTGCCGGTCGGATACAAGGCGGCATTGAACAGGGTAGCCCCGAAGGCTGCATCGCCGTTGCCGGCGGCGAGCAGGAAATTCGTGACCGGTGTCGCATCCCGCGCATGCGCCTCGGCGGACTGGGTGAACTCGGCCAGCACCTGCGCGGGAGTGAGCACGTCCGCATCGAGCGCGGCGGTCCAGGCCTGGACTCCGCCGGCATCCGCCGGGCGGCCGAGCACCTCGGTGTAGAGCGTGTCGACGAAGGTGAGGTTGGCGGCGGCGCTGGTGCCGGCGGCGGTGCCGTAGATCCCCTGGCCCTCCGGCGATGCCAGGAAATTGCCGGCGATCGTAGTCAGCGATGCGCCACCCTGCAGGTCGTCCACCCAGCCCTGCAGCCCGGCCGCATCGGGTGCACGACCAAGCGCGGTGTAGAGCTGCACGATCGGCACCACATTGGCTGCGGCTTCCGGCGAGGTCGCAATGGCGTAGTCGACCTCCTGATAGGTCAGCGCTCCGCTGGAGACGGCAGCCTCCCAGTTCGCCAGGCCGGCCGCATCGGGCGCGCGCTGCAGGATGTTGTCGTAGAACTGGGTGATGACCGCGCCGGTGCCGCCGGTGTTCAACGCCTGCTCGGCCGCGGTCGCGATCGCCTGGTGCCCGGTCTCGGTCGGATGCAGATGGTCCCAGAACAGGTTCTGGTCCTGCACCGCCACGTTGGTCGAGGACAGCGTTCCGCTGCCGGCACTGGTAAAGTTGCCGCTCCACACTGGCGTGCTGGCGTTGGCGAGGCCGTAGGCCGCGGGGTCGGCCACCGCGCTGTCGATGAGCCCGTAGGCGTCGATGACGTGCGCGTCGAGCCCGGCGATGGTCGCAAGCTGGGCGGTCAGAGCCGTGTTGTAGGCGCTGGCGAGCTCCGAGGCTTCCGCATCGACCACCGCCGAGGGCGTCCCTGTCCCGGTCGCCTGACCGTCCATCACGTCCGGCGTCTTGCCGAGATCGGGGATGCCGAGCACGAGCAGGTTCTTCGCGCCGTCGCCGGACAGCGACTTGATGAACCCGATCTCGTTGGCGACGGCGGCATCGAGATCGGTCGTCTGCTGCTGCGCGGTCAGGGCTGTGTCGGCGATGATGTCGAGCAGGTCGTTGGAGCCGATCGACACGGTATAGAGCGCGTTTGCCGTCGGACTCGGCACCTTTGCCTGGAACTGGGCAAGCTGGGCCGGCAGGGAGATCGCCTGCACGGTTGGATCGCTCGCGTTCTGCGGCGTCGGGCCCGTTTCGGCGCCGCCATAGGCGAAGTCCGACCCGCCCGCCAGGCTGGGAGTCAGGGTGCCGAGGCCGAGCGACACGGACAGATCCTGGACCCAGGTCGGGCCGTTGCTGAACACGGTGCCGCTCAGCAGGCCATACTGCTCCTGGGCGTAGGGGGGTGCCACGGGCGTGGGATCGATGGCGGCGGTCAGGATGGAGAGGTTGCCGGCATCCGACAGGCTGTCCCCGAAGGCATAGACGGCGCCGTAGCCGGGCAGCGGGATCTTGGTCTCGGCCATCGTTCTTCCCCGGTCGGCTGCGGCGCCTTTACCGCATCATGCTCGCCGGGAACCTGTTGTGACAAGTCGGGCAAGGCATTGTGATGGCAAGGTTTCAGGACAGTCCGAGCAGCCTGATCAAGCCGAGGCCGATCACCCCCAGCACGACGAGCGAGGCTACGACCACGAGCGTCACGCGGCCGCCCGCGCCGGCCACCAGGCGCAGGTCGGTGCCGAGGCCGAGTGCCGCCATCGACAGCACGGTCAGCACGTTGGCGACGCCGGCGAGGCCGGGCAGCAGCGACGCCGGCAGTACGCCTCCGGCGCGGGCGCCGGCGAACGCGACGAAGCCGATGATGAACCAGGGCAGCAGGCGGTGCAGCGGCAGCCTGGTGCCGTGCCCGGACAGCGTGGCCAGGCCCAGCACCACCGGGCCCAGCATCAGGACGCGCACCAGCTTGACCAGGGTGCCGAGCTGCACCGCGGCAGCCCCCATTGGCGCGGTGGCGGCGAGCACCTGTGGCACCGCGTACACGGTCAGGCCCGCCAGCGCGCCGTATTGAGTGACGCTCAGATGGAGCAACGGTACCGCCAGCGGCAGTATCAGCACCACCACGACGCCGAGCACCGCGGTGAAGCCGATCGAGGCCGCGACATCCGCGCCATCCGCGCCGATCACCGGCGCCACCGCCGCGATCGCCGAGTTCCCGCAGATCGAGTTGCCGCAGGCGATCAGTGTCGCCATCCGGTGCGGCAGGCCAAACAGCCGACCGATGCCGTAGCTGGCGGCGATGGCGCACGCCACCACGCCGCCGATGCCGAGCGGCAGGGCAGGACCAGCCGCCCGTATGGCGCCGACATCCAGCGAGGCCCCGAGCAGCATGACCGCCACCTCGAGCAGGAACCTGGCGCTGAAATCGATCCCGGGGGTCCAGCTTGCAGCGGGCGTCCAGACGGTCCGGACCGTGGTGCCGAGCAGGATCGCCAGCACCAGCGCCTCGAGCCAGGACCGGCCGAACAGCGACACCTCGACATGCTGGAGCACGACCGCCGCCAGGGCGACCGCACTGCAAAGCAGCAGCCCCGGCGCCAGTCGGCTCGCCAGAAGCGGCCGCCGGGTTCCGGGACTGGAACCGGACGCGGTGTTGTGGAGCTTGGGCAGGAGGGCGGGTGCGTGCATGACGGAGTGCCTCGTTCAACGAGCCACAACCTGGGCCTGCGCAATTGATCTATCCAACGGTGGTTGCCGATCTATCCGATCGAAGTTGGCGATGACTCAAGCGCCTGCGATCACCTCAAGCAGGGCCTCGGCCGCACGCGAGGCATACCGATCTACGTGCTGGATCACGCGGAAATCCCGCTCCGGCAGGTCCAGCGGCACCTTGTGCAGCAGGCCGGCCTCCAGGCTGGATGCCGCGACCGAAGCCGACAGGGCCGTGGCACCCAGGCCGGCCTCGACCGCGGCACGCACGCTCTCGTTCGAAGGCAGCTCGAGCGCCACCCTGAGCGCCGCGGGCGGGATGCCGAACCCGGCCAAGGCGGCCTCGAACACCGTCCGGGTGCCGGAGCCGGGCTCGCGCAGCACCCAGTCGGTATCGGCCAGGTCACCGGCCCGGAGCTCGCGCACGGTCGCCCACGGATGGCCGGGGCCGACCACGATGACGAGCCGGTCGCGGGCGACAGGCCGGCTGCTCAGCACCGGGTCGTCGATACGGCCTTCGATGAAGCCCAGCTCCGCCTCGCCGCGCTGCACGCTGCCCGCCACCTGCAGGGTGTTGCCGACGGCGAGCTGGATATCGATCCCCGGATGCGCCCGTCGGTAGGCCACCAGGTGTCGCGGCAGCCAGTAGCTGGCGATGGTCTGGCTCGCCTGCACCCTCAGAGTGCCGCGGCTGAGGTCGCCTAGCTCGGCCAGCACGCGCTCGGCTGCGTCAGCCCGCGCCAGCACCGCCTTCGCCTCGACCAGGAACAGCGATCCCGCCTCGGTCAGCGCGATCCCGCGCCCGATCCGGTGGAACAGCCGCGTCGCGTGGCGTGCTTCCAGCCCGGCAATGGCGGCGCTGGCGGCGGACTGGGCAAGGTTGAGCGCTTCGGCGGCCCGGGTCACATGCTGCCGCTCGGCGACCGCGACGAACACCCGGAGCTGCTCCAGGGTCATGGTGCGAGCGGCGCGGCGCGCTGCTCCATCAGCGCCACCGAAAGGGCGGTCGCCAGCGCCAGCGTGGCGGACAGTGACCGGAAGCCGCCGAGGTCGGTCTCGGCGACCTCCATCCAGACCCGCGCCAGTTGCGCCAGCGGGGAGAACGGCGAGTCCGTGATCGCCACCACCGGCACACCGGCCGCAGCCGCGCTGCGCGCCAGCTCCAGGGTCTCGCTGGCATAGGGTGTGAAGCTGACCGCCAGCACGGCATCGTCGGTGCCGAGCAGCTCGACCTGGCGCCGCGCCATGCCGCCGGCATGATCGGCGAGCTCGCAGCGGGCGCCAAGCGTCTGCAGCGCGTAGTTGAGATACACCACCACCGGATAGACCCGGCGTACGCCGAGCAGGCAGATGGTCCTGGCACGTGCCAGCACCGCGACCGCCTGCGCCAGCGCCGCATGGTCGATGGTCTGCTCGAGATGGTCGATCGAGACGCGCGCCGCGTGCAGAAAGCCGTGCAGCAAGGCGCTCGGATCGGAGCCGGAGCCACCCTCCAAACCGTCTCCCGCCTGGTCGCTTGCCAGTGTCTGCAGCCGCTCCCGGTAGTCCGGCCAGCGCTGGCGGGCATGCGCGCGGAATACCGCCTGCAGGTCGGAGAAACCGGCATAGCCCAGCGTCTGCGCGAAACGGACCAGCGTCGAGGGCTGCACGCCGGCCTGCGCCGCGAGGTCGGCAACCCGGCCGAAGGCGATCTCCTGCGGATGCTCGACCGCGAAATCCGCGACCTGGATCAGCCGCTTCGGCAACAGCTCGCGCCGCGCCACGATCAGGGCGCGCAGGCTCTTGAAGTCGCGCGGGATCAGGCTCTCGGCCTGCCCTCGCACGACGTCATCCTGCACACCCGCATCCTCGCCGGTCGCACCCTGGGACATCGTTGACAACCTTCCGACGCGATGGAATATAATTTCCATAAAGCAAAGATCCGGTTAAATCCATTCCGTCGCTCGGGCGGCGGCGCCACGGAACAACCGGAGGCAACGCCAGCTCAGGAAACCTCGCATGGTCCGCTTCGCCGTCCTCGGATGTGGCCGTATCGGCCGCATGCACGCCGCCAACCTCGCCCACCATCCCGATGCGACCCTGGTCTCGGTGTTCGACGTGGTGCAGGCGGCCGCCGCCGAGGTCGCCGGCAGCCTCGGGGTCAGGCAGGCCGCCTCCGTCGAGGAGGTGCTGGCCCACGCCGGCGTCGACGCCGTGCTGATCGCGACCTCCACCGACACCCATGTCGAGCTGATCATCGCTGCCGCCCGTGCCGGCAAGGCGGTGCTGTGCGAGAAGCCGATCGACCTCGACATGGCCCGTGTCACCCGCTGCTGGAACGAGATCGGCAGCCTGGACCCGACCGTGATGATCGGCTTCAACCGCCGGTTCGACCCCTCCTTCGCCGCCCTGCGCCGGCGTGTGCAGGCGGGCGAGATCGGCCGCGTCGAGCAGGTGGTGATCACCTCGCGCGATCCGGGACCGCCCCCGCTCGCCTACATCAGGGTGTCCGGCGGCCTGTTCCGCGACATGACGATCCATGATTTCGACATGGCGCGCTATCTGGTCGGCGACATCGTCGAGGTGTCGGCCTTCGGCGCCTCGCTGGTCGATCCGGCGATCGGGGTGGCCGGCGATATCGACGCCGCAATGGTCACGATGCGGGCCGCCTCGGGGGCGCTGGTGCACATCAACAACAGCCGACGCTGCAGCTATGGCTACGACCAGCGGCTGGAGGTGTTCGGCGAGACCGGCATGCTGGTCGCCGGCAACCGCCGCGAGACCAGCGTCGAGTCGTTCAGCGCGACGAGCACGCAGGCGGCCGACCCGGTGCTGCATTTCTTCATCCAGCGCTATGCCGACGCCTATGCCGCCGAGATCGCGCACTTCGTCGCCTGCGTGCAGGACAAGACGACCCCGCTTGCCAGTTTCCGCGACGGCATGCAGGCCTTGCTGCTGGCCGACGCCGCGAACGAGAGCCTGCGGACCGGCCGCAGCGTCAAGGTCGCAGCCGGCTGATCGTTACACTTGGTCGCGGAGCGGCCTGATTGCGGTTACAGGGTGCTGTCATTCTCCGGCCGCCTTTTCGGATAACAGGCAGGGGACGGAATTCATGCTGATGAGGAATTTTCTGACCGCCGGTGCGGTTGTGGCCGCCATGGCAGGCACGGCCCTGGCTCAGGGTTGGAGCCATGCCGGAGGCGGCGAGCGCGGGCCGTTCGCTGGCGCGCAGTTCACCGCGGCGCAGCAGACCCAGGTGCATGCGATCATGCAGGCGGCGCACCAGCAGACCGCGAGCGTGCGCACTCAGATCCGGAGCCTGCAGCAGCAGATCGACACCCTGATGCTCTCGTCCGGGACGGTCACCGAGGCGCAGATCACGCCGCTGGTGCAGCAGCAGGAGACGCTGCGCCAGCAGCTCGATGCTCAGCACATCTCCACCGAGATCGCGGTGCGCAACCTGCTGACCAGCGCGCAACTCGCGGCGGCAGCCAGCACGCACGCCCAGCTCGCAGCCCTGCACCAGCAGGAACATGCGGTGATGCAGGCTGCGACGCCTGCCTCGCCCTGATCCGACCGGCTTCGGCCCGTCAGGCGGCGCGGAGCAACGACTTGAGCCTGTGCTCGGTGGAGGCCAGCGCCTTCGGGTCGGGATGCGCCCGCGCCGCGATCAGCATCTCGGCCAGCCGGATCTCGCGCGCCACGCGGCCGATCGGACCGACCCCGGTGGCCGACAGCAGCCGGCCGCCGGCGTCCAGCTCGAACCAGAGTGCCGCGCCGTCGCCGAGATCGCGCGTCACGCTGCGTGTCGCGCCGTCTGACAGGCCCGCGGTCTGCAGGCACAGCTCGTATTGGTCCGACCAGAACCACGGCACCGCCGAATAGGCCTCGCCGGCGCCGAGCATGTTGCGGGCGACGACGTTGCCCTGGTCCTGCGCATTGCGCCACGCCTCCAGACGGACCCGGCGGCCGCCGTAGAGCGGGTGCGGGAACGAGCAGCAATCGCCGGCGGCGAAGATATCGCGGTCGGCTGTGCGCAGCGTCGCGTCCACCGCGATGCCGTTCTCGACCGCCAGCCCGGCGGCCGCGGCGAGATCGGTATTCGGGATCGCGCCGATACCGGCGACGATCCCGTCGGCTTCCAGACAAGAGCCGTCCTCGAGATGCACGTCGTGGCGGTCGCCTGATCCGGAGATCGACGCGATGCGGGCGTCGGTCACGATGCGCACGCCGGCCTCGCGATGCCTCGCTGCGATCAGCGCCGCTGCCGGTTCCGGCACGCCGCGTGCCAGCAGGCGCGGCGCGCCTTCGAGCAGTGTCACGGCGACGCCACGCGCCCGCGCGCTCGCCGCGATCTCCAGCCCGATGAAGCCGCCGCCGATCAGGATCAGGTGTCCGCCACGACCCAGCCGGGCGCGCAGGCCGAGCGCATCGACGAAGTTGCGCAAATACAGCACGTTCTTTGAACCGGCGCCCGGCGTCGGCAGCAGGCGCGGCGAAGCGCCGGTTGCAAGCAGCAGCTTTGCGTAGTCGAGAACCGTGCCGTCCGATAGTCGGACCTGGCGCGCCTTGCGGTCGATCTCGAGGGCGCGGCGGCCGGTGAGCAGGGCGATGTCGAGGTCGCGTAGCCGCTGCGGGCTCAGGATGGTGGCGGGCAAGGGCTCGGCGGCGTCCTGCATGACCGCCTTGGACAATGGCGGCCGCTCGTAGGGTGGATGCGCCTCGTCGCCGACCAGTGTGATGCGGCCGGACCAGCCGGTCTCGCGCAGGGCGGCGGCGGCTCGGGCGCCCGCCTCGCCGGCGCCCACGATCAGCATCAGGCGAGACCGACCAGCACGCTGTCGCCTTCGATCCTGACCGGGTAGGTGACGAGGTCGACGCAGATCGGCGCGCCCTTGCCCGCACCGGTGCGGTAGTCAAAGCGGCCGTTATGCTTGGGACACTCGATGATGTGGCCCATCACCAGACCGTCGGCGAGATGCACCCGCTCATGCGTGCACAGCCCGTCGGTGGCGAAGAATGCGCCATCGGGTGAGCGGTAGATCGCGAACGTGCGGCCGTCATGGTCGAAGCGGAACACGTCCTCGTCGTCGACCTCGTCGCGCGTGCAGACGACGATCCAGGTGCCGGCCTCCATCACGCGGCCACCGCTTCGGGCATCGCGCCAGTGGGCAGCGTGCGCACCACATGCCATTCCGGATCGCGTGACTGGCGCAGCAGGCCCGGGATGATCTCGCGGTAGGCCGCGAGCAGGCTCGGACACGCCGCCGGGCAGTCCGCCTTGATCGCCTCGTGCAGCGCCGGCAGCGCGTGGTACGGCACCATCGGGAACATGTGGTGTTCGACGTGATAGTTCATGTTCCAGTACAGGAACCGGAACATCGGGTTCATCATCACCGTGCGGCTGTTCAGCCGGTGGTCGAGCGTGTCCTCAGCGAGCGCCGCGTGTTGCGTGGTGCCGAACACCACCATCAGCCAGGCGCCGTAGAAGCTCGGCAGCCCGACCAGCATCGCGGGAATGATGCTGTGCGTGACGATGCAGAGGGCGATCACCGCTGCGAACAGAGCGAGATAGGCGCGGGCGATCCGGAACACCTTGGGCTGCTCCATCTCCGGGATGAAGGTCCGCTCCTCGTCGGTCAGCCGGCCGGTCGCGTGCAGCGCCATCCGGTACAGCGCGGTCGGGCCGCTCTTGAGCTGGAACATGTTGAGCAGGATGCCGAACAGGTCCGGCGGCCGCTTGACCGAGATCTCCGGGTCGCGGCCGACGATGATGGTGTCGGTGTGGTGGCGGGTATGGCTCCAGCGCCAGACCGTCGGCTCGCGCAGGATCATCACGCAGGCGACGTTGTAGACGACATCGTTCATCCAGCGCGTCTTGAACGCCGTGCCGTGCCCGCACTCGTGCCAGCGGCTGTCCGACGCCGAGCCGTACAGCACGCCGTAGCAGAGAAAGGCGAGGATCGCGGGCCAGTTGCCCCAGAACCAGACACCGAGGCCGCCGGTGACCGCCAGGGCCGCAAACCAGATCGCGGTGTCGCGGATCGCAGGAGCATCGCGGCGCTGCATCAGCGCCTTGAGCTGCTTGCGCGGCACCATGCAGCTATACCATTGCGCCGAGGATAACCCCCGCTCGACCGCACGGGCACTGTCGGCGCCGACGAGGCTGTAGTCGCGGGTCCGAGATGCGCACTGATCTGGCAAGGGTCGTCTCCTCCGCCGACCGGCTGCCTTGCTGGCCACCTTGCCGGTCGGAGGAACGCTATCGGGACACCGGCGGGCGAACAACGCCCACGGGCTTCCGATGAGAGGATACTTCCATGATCTTGCAGAACATCAGCGCGAGACGATGAAAGATCCTTTCATTCAGCTCGGGAAGTCGGCGCCCAGACTGTCTTCCCTGTGCCGCTCGATCTGCGCCAGCCGCTCCTGTAGCTTCGCGGTGACGGCGTCGTAGGCGACCTTGCCTAGCACCAGATGGCGCGGCGGCTCGGCGCTCTCCACCACGCGGATCATCGCCTCGCCGGCGCGCACCGGATCGCCGGCCTGCTTGCCGCTGATCCCGGCGGTGCTCTTCATGCGGGCGCCGGCGGTCTCGGCATAGGCCTCGATCCGGTTCGGCGTCTGCTTCAGCGAGCGGCCAGCCCAGTCGGTGCGGAACGGCCCGGGCTCGACGCAGGTCACCTTGATCCCGAGCGGCGCGCCCTCGGCCGCCAGCGCATCCGAGAACCCCTCCACCGCGTGCTTGCTGGCCGCGTAGTAGCCGGAACCGGGGAAGCCGATGAAGCCGGCCATCGAGGTGATGTTCAGGATGTGGCCGTGCCGGCGCGACCGCATGCCCGGCAGCACCGCGCGGGTGAGCGCGAACAGGCCGAACACGTTGGCCTCGAACTGGTCGCGGATCTCCTGGTCCACGCCTTCCTCGAGCGCCGCCTGGTAGCCATAGCCGGCATTGTTCACCAGCACGTCGATCGACCCGAAGCGGGCCTCGGCCTCGGCCACCGCGGCCTTGATCTGGCCGGCATCGGTGACGTCGAGGCTGAGCGCCAGCACCCGGTCCTCGGCGCCGCGTCCGAGGTCGGCGACACGGGAGGCATCGCGTGCCGTCACCACCGCGCGCCAGCCACGGTCGAGCACCAGTTGCGCAAGATCGCGCCCGAAGCCGGTGGAGCAGCCGGTGATGAACCAGACCGGAGTTGTCTGCTGTGCCATGTGTCTCTTCCTCTGGAGGTTGAGCCCCCAACGCAGTGTCCAGGCCCGGGATGCAGGCGCGGGCAGGATCGGCTTGGGCATCACACATGCGCCTGGGCCGCTTTACGCAATATCCCGCCAACCATAACGTGTCGCGGCAATGGATGCGGGGATGCGACCGGTATGCGCTTGACCTGGCGGTTTCCCGCGTCGCTCGCGCTGCTGCTCGGCGCTGCGCCGGCCATGGCAGCGGCCCCGGTCTCGCAGCGGCTCGAGATCCAGGGCCGCGTCGCGCACCCGCAGGTCCTGACTGTCGCGGACCTGGAACATCTCCCGCCCACCACCGTCACCGTGACCCAGATCGCCGAGCATGGTTCGCGGACGGCGGCCTACACCGGCGTGCTGCTCTGGACCCTGCTCGACCGGGCGTCGCTGGTCGACGAGCCCGGCCACAAGACGCATCTGCGGCACACGATCCTGGCGCGCGGCACCGACGACTACGTGGTGGCGCTCGGGCTTGGCGAGATCGATCCGAATTTCGAGGGCAAGCCGGTTCTCGTGGCGCTGGCCCGCAACGGCAGGCCGATGCGCAGCCTCGAGCTCATCCTGCCGGGCGACAAGCATGCCGGACGCGACGTGCACGACCTCGACGCGATCACGGTGGACTGAGGGATGCGCCCGATGCTTCGAGCCGCTGCCGCAACACTGGTCCTGGCCGGGCTCATGCGGCCAACGCTTGCCCGGGCGGCCGACGTCAGCGTGCTCTACGCGGGCTCGCTGGTGCACCTGATGGAGCACGGCGTCGGCGCCGCATTCGACAGCGGCACCGGCGACCACTTCGTCGGCTATGCCGGCGGCTCCAACGCGCTCGCCAACCAGATCAAGGGCCGGCTGCGGCGCGCCGACGTGTTCATCAGCGCCGCCCCGAAGGTCAATGAAACGCTCATGGGCGCAGCGAACGACAACTGGGTGAGCTGGTACGTGACATTCGCGAAGTCGCCGCTGCTGATCGCCTACAACCCGTCCAGCCGGTTCGCCGCCGAGCTGAAATCCAAGCCCTGGTACGAGGTGCTGCGCGAGCCCGGCATCCGGATCGGCCGCACCGACCCGACGCTCGACCCCAAGGGGCGCCTGACCCTGCAACTGCTCCAGCGTGCCGAGCAGGTCTATCACCAGCCGGGCCTGGCGCAGGCCGTGCTCGGCGCTCCCAACAACCCGGCCCAGGTGCGGCCGGAGGAAAGCCTGACCGGCCGGATGCAGTCCGGCGAGATCGATGTCGGCTTCTTCTATTCCACCGAGGTCACCGACCTGAAGCTGCCCGCGGTGGCACCGGCCCCCGAGGTGGCAACGGGCGCCAGCTATACCGTGACCATCCCGCGCGATGCCGCCGATCCGGCCGGCGCCGCCCGCTACGTGAATTTCCTGCTCGGCGACCAGGGCCGGGCGATCATGCACCGGCATGGGCTGGATACCGTGACCCCGGCCCTGACCGGCGACAAGGCGAGCATGCCGGCCGCCATCCATCTCAGGTAGCCGCCTGCCCCGCCGCCTGCCGCCTGTGCTGCCGCTGCTCGCGGCGCTGCTGTCGCTGTACCTGATCGCGCCGTTCCTTGCCGGCCTCGGCCAGTCGGTCCATGCCGACTGGCGCGGCGTCGATCTTGCGGCGCTGACCCAGGCCGGCCTGGTCTCGATCGCCAGCGCCACCCTGGCCAGCCTGCTGGTGGGGCTCTGCGGCATCCCGCTTGGCTACCTGCTGGCACGCGTGCCAGGACCCGGCATGGCGCTGCTCGGCTTCGTCGTGCAGTTGCCGCTGGCCTTGCCGCCGCTCGCCAGCGGCATCCTGCTGCTGTTCCTGCTCGGCTATGCGAGCCCGCTCGGACACCTCACCGGCGGCACGCTCACCGACAGCTTCGCAGGAATCGTGCTGGCCGAGACGTTCGTCGCGGCACCCTTCCTTGTCGTCGCGGCGCGATCCGCCTTCGCATCCGTCGATCCCGCGCTCGAGGATGTCGCGGCGACGCTCGGACACCGGCCGGCGGCGGTGTTCCGGCGCGTCAGCCTGGCCCTCTCGCTGCGTGGCATCTGGGCCGGGCTGCTGCTCACCTGGCTGCGGGCGTTCGGCGAGTTCGGCGCCACCGTGATGGTCGCCTACCACCCGTATTCATTGCCCGTTTACACCTACGTCGCGTTCGGCAGCGAGGGACTGCCGGCGATGCTGCCGATCCTGCTGCCGACGGTGGTGATCGCGGTGCTGGTGATGGCGATCAGCCTGCGCACCGCAGCACCTCCCTGGCCGAGCCCGCCAGCCGGCGCACAACACGCAGACGCTGTTCCGTCGGTGACCAGCGCCATGCCGGTCATGCATCCGGCCGCGCGCCCGCTTGAGTTCGCGTTCACCTGGCATCGGAGCGGCTTCGACCTCGATGTCGCCTGGCGCACCGAGGCGCGGCGCCTGTGCATCCTGGGCGCTTCCGGATCGGGCAAGTCGGCGACCCTGCGCCTGCTCGCCGGCCTCGACCGCGCCGACCGCGCGAGCGTACGGCTCGGCGGCGATGATCTCGGCGTCCTGCCGCCGCATGCACGCGGCATCGCCTATGTGCCGCAGGTCTATGGCCTGCTCCCGCACCTGCCGGTCGAGCGGCAGGTCCGCTTCGGCGTCGATTGCGATCCGGCGCGCGCGCGGCACTGGACCGAGCGTCTTGACCTCGCCCCCCTGCAGCACCGGCTGCCGTCGGAGCTGTCGCTGGGCCAGCAGCAGCGGGTGGCGCTGGCGCGCGCGCTGTCCCGTCGCGGGCGGCTGCTGCTGCTGGACGAGCCGTTCGCGGCTTTGGACGCCGCCCTGCGCGCGCAGCTGCGCGGCGAGATGGCGGCGCTGCAGCACGAGATCGACATGACCAGCGTCCTGGTGACCCACGATCCGGAAGAGGCCCTGCTCCTGGCCGACGAGCTGCTGCTGCTGGAGGCCGGGCGGGTGCTGCAGGCCGGACCGGCCGAGGCCGTGTTTCGTCGGCCGGTGAACAAGGCGGCCGCACGATTGCTGGGAGCCCGCACCTCCGCGACCGGGCATGCGGTAACGCCGCACGCGATCGATGTCGGCGGCGGCATCCGCCTGCAGGTCGCCGGCGAGGCGCTGCCGATCGGTCCGGTCGGCTGGGCGGTGCAACCCGGCCGCGTCAGGATCACCGGCGACGGCTACCCGGCGGACCTGATCGAGGCCGGCCCGGTGCGCGGCGGGCAGCGGCGGCTGCTGGTCCGGATGGGCAGCATCGAGCTGGAAGTTGCGGCTGATCCGGGCTTCCCGGCACAGATGCGCAATGTCCTGCTCTCGATCGACCCGGCGGCGCTGCAGGTGTGGCCGCGCTAGCGCCTGCCACAGCAGTCAAAAAAGTATCAGGTTGCGGTCGAAGCAGATGAGGAATCTTCTGCATCCGCGGCGTAGGATGCCGGGAGAACAATAAACGGGCGTCCCGATCGTGTGGTCGAGAGATGCCCAGGGATGGAAACAGTGCAGGAACCCCGTCGGAATGGCGGTCCGGGGCGTATCGCCCTTCGACGCTCGCCGGACAGCAAGTGTCATGGCCGAACCCGAGCTTGAGATCGTGGCGGTCGCCGACGGCACGCCCTTCAAGATGTGGTCGCACGGCTACCCGTTCCGGACGGTGCGCTGGCACTTCCATCCGGAATACGAGATCCACCTCATCACCGCGACCACCGGCCGCATGTTCGTGGGCGACCATGTCGGCATGTTCAGGCCCGGCAACCTGGTCATGACCGGCCCCAACCTTCCGCACAACTGGCTCAGCGACGTCGAGCCGGGCACGACGATCCCGGAACGCTGCCTCGTGCTGCAGTTCACCGAGGCCTTCGTCGCCGCCTGCCGGGCGGCATTTCCCGCGTTCGACCTGTCCCGCCTGATCGACGACTCCCGACGCGGCCTGCAGTTCACGGAAGCGACCGGAACGGCGGCGGAACCGCTGATGCGGACCATGCTCGCCGGATCGGTCCTGTCCCGCCCGGCGCTGTTCTTCCAGCTGCTGGAGCTGCTGATCGGCGCCCCCGACCGCCGGATGCTGGCCAGCATCGGCTACTGCGCGAAGCCCGCGACCTACATGACGCGGCCGATCAACCACGTGCTCGACCACATCGCCCGCAACCTCGGCTGCTCGCTGCGCGAAGGCGAGATGGCCGAACTGAGCGGCTATAGTGCGAGCGCCTTCTCGAGGGCGTTTCACCGGCAGACCGGCCTGACCTTCACGGGCTACGTCAACGGCATGCGGATCAACCGCGCGTGCCGGCTGCTCACCACCTCGGAGCATACCGTCACCGACATCTGCTTCGAGACCGGGTTCAACAATGTCTCGAACTTCAACCGGCAGTTCCTGTCGCGCACCTCGATGACGCCGCGCGCCTACCGCCGCCACCACCGCGCGAACGATCGTGCCGCAGCGGATCGCCCGCAGGCGCAGCCATGATCCGTCACGTGGCATCGACCCATGAAACGTCCAGATCAAGCCAAGGAAAAGCAAGAATGACCATCACCCGGTACACCCGTTGGAGCGCAGTCGGTGCGCTGGCGCTCACCGCAGTTTCAGCGACCTTGCCGGCAAGCGGCGCGGTCCTGTCGAACGTGAAGGTCGCGTTCCTGATGCCCGACGAAGGCTCCACCCGCTACGAGGAGCACGACGCGCCGGGCTTCCGCGCCGAGATGCGGACGCTGTGCCCGAGCTGCACGGTGCTCTACCAGAACGCCGACGGGGACGCGTCGCGCCAGCAGCAGCAATTCAATTCGGTCATCTCGCAGGGCGCCAAGGCGATCGTGCTCGATCCGGTCGATTCCACCGCCGCCGCCTCGCTGGTGAAGCAGGCGCAGGCCCAGGGCATCAAGGTCATCGCCTACGACCGTCCGATCCCGTCGACGCGCGCCGACTACTACGTCTCGTTCGACAACGAGAAGATCGGCAAGACGATCGCCACCTCCCTTGTCCAGCACCTGAAATCGACCGGCGCGACGGGAGGCCTGCTCGAGGTCAACGGCTCGCCGACAGATGCCGCCGCCGGATTGATCCGGAAGGGCGTGCACGAAGGCTTGGCGGTCGGCGGCTACAGGACCCTCGCGGAGTACGATACCCCGGACTGGCTGCCGGCGAAGGCGCAGCAATGGGTCAGCGGCCAGATCTCGCGCTTCGGCAAGAAGATCGTCGGCGTCGTCGCCGCGAACGACGGCACCGGCGGCGGCGCGATCGCAGCCTTCAAGGCGGCGGGCGTGGACCCGGTTCCCCCGGTGACCGGCAACGATGCGACCATCGCCGGCCTGCAGCTCATCATCTCCGGCGATCAGTACAACACCATCTCGAAGCCGAGCGAGATCGTCGCCGCCGCCGCGGCCAAGATCGCGGTCACGCTGCTGCGGGGGCAGACGCCGCACAGCGACGTCACCCTGTTCGGCACACCCACGCAGCTCTTCACCCCGACCCTGGTCACGTCGGCGAACCTCAAGCAGGAGATCATCGACAAGGACGTGAACGGCAAGCCGATCGAACCCGCCTCGGTGCTGTGCACCGGTCGCTACGCGGCTGGCTGCTCCAAGCTCGGCGTCTCGCCCTGATCGGCACGCCAGCAACGCCCTGAACCGCAGGAGGATCTCCCCATGGACGACCAAACCCCGATGCCGGAGCGAGGCGAGCTGGTACTCAGCCTGCGCGGCATCTCGAAGCATTTCGGGGCGGTGTCGGCGTTGACCGACATCGAGCTCGACGTCCATGCCGGGGAGGTGGTGGCGCTGGTCGGCGACAACGGCGCCGGCAAGTCCACGCTGGTCAAGATCCTGGCAGGCGTGCACCAGCCGAGCGCCGGCGCCATGAGCTTCCGCGGCAAGGAGGTGACGCTCGCCGATCCGGGAGCGGCGCTGTCGCTGGGCATCGCCACCGTGTTCCAGGACCTCGCACTCTGCGAGAACCTCGACGTCGTGGCGAACATCTTCCTCGGCCGCGAACTGGGCCCTCTCGGGCTCGACGAGGTGTCGATGGAGATCAAGGCCTGGACGCTGCTGCGCGAGCTGTCCGCCCGGATTCCGAGCGTCCGCGAAGTCGTGGCATCGCTCTCGGGCGGTCAGCGCCAGACGGTCGCGATCGCCCGCTCGCTGCTGCTCGATCCCAAGCTCATCATGCTCGACGAACCGACCGCAGCCCTCGGCGTCGCGCAGACCGCCGAGGTGCTGAACCTGATCGAGCGCGTCCGCGACCGCGGTCTCGGCGTGGTGATGATCAGCCACAACATGGAGGATGTCCGTGCGGTGGCAGACCGGATCGTCGTGCTGCGGCTCGGCCGCAACAACGGCGTGTTCACGCCGGACGCCAGCAACCACGAGCTGGTCAGCGCCATCACCGGCGCCTCCGAGAACGCGGTCTCGCGCCGCTCGGAGCGACGGCGTGCCCAGGGTCTGCTCACGCCGGGCACCATCGACGAGGGAGCACGGCCATGAGCTCGAGCAATCTGATCGATCGGGGCGACGAGCGCCTGAAGCAGTCCGACGGGCTGAGCGGCGCCATACGTGCCTTCCTCGACCGGGTGCGCTCAGGCGACCTCGGTCCGCTGCCGGTGATCGTCGGGCTGGTGATCATCTGCACGGTGTTCGAAAGCCTCAACGACGTATTTCTCTCAAGCAACAACCTCGTCAACCTGCTCTACGACTCATCCACGATTGGCGTCATCTCGCTCGGCATCGTCTGCATCCTGATGGTCGGCGAGATCGACCTCTCGGTCGGCTCGGTCAGCGGCTTCGCCTCGGCGATGCTCGGCGTGCTCTGGGTCAACGCGAACTGGCCGGTATGGCTCGCCGTGCTCGCGGCGATCGCGGCCGGCGCCGCGATCGGCTTCCTCTACGCGCAGCTGTTCAACCGTTTCGGCATGCCGTCCTTTGTCTCGACGCTGTCGGGACTGCTGGCGGTGCTCGGGCTGCAGCTCTACATCCTGGGCGAGAGCGGCTCGATCAACCTGCCGTATGGCTCGCCGATGGTGAGCTTCGGCCAATCGCTGTTCATGCCGAAGGTGCTCAGCTACGCGCTCGTCCTGCTGGCCGGGATCGGAGTGTTCCTCGCCGGCTATCGCACCGCACGCCGGCGCCAGGAGGCGAAGCTCTCGTCGCGGTCCCTGGGCGGCATCGCGGCCGTGGCCATCGTGCTCACCGTGGTGCTCGAGGCTGCCGTCTTCTACCTGAACCTGGACCGCGGCGTGCCGTGGATGCTGGGCTTCTTCCTGGCGCTGGTGCTGGTGCTGCACTACGCGCTGACGCGCACCAGATGGGGCCGCTCGGTCACCGCCGTCGGCGGCAACCGCGAGGCGGCACGGCGCGCCGGCATCAATGTGCGCGGCATCTATACCAGCGCCTTCGTGCTGTGCTCGGTATTCGCGGCAGTCGGCGGCATCCTGTCCTCTGCCCGCCTCGCCTCTGCGAGCCAGCAGGCCGGCACCGGCGACGTCAACCTCGACGCGATCGCGGCGGCGGTCATCGGCGGCACCAGCCTGTTCGGTGGCCGCGGCAGCGCCTACTCGGCCCTGCTCGGCATCATCGTCATCCAGGCGATCTCGAACGGGCTGACCCTGCTCGATCTGTCCTCGTCCCTCCGTTACATGATCACCGGCGGGGTGCTGGCGATCGCCGTCATCGTCGACAGCCTGGCCCGACGCTCCCGCGTCTCGCACGGCCGGGCGTAATCCCCCGGGCCGCAACACTGAAAGACCACGAGATGGTTCGACCCCTGTCGGGACAAGTCGCGGCGATCACCGGCGCCGCGTCCGGAATCGGACTGGAGTGCACCCGGACGCTGCTCGCGGCGGGCGCCCGTGTCGCCCTGGTGGACCGCGACGAGGGCAGGCTCAGGACGCTCTGCGACGAGCTGGGAGCCGATGCCGTTCCCATCGCGCTGGATCTGCTGGACCCACGCAGTGTCGACGGCATGTTGCCGCGGATCCTTGCCGAGACCGGGCAGCTCGACATCTTCCACGCCAACGCCGGCTCCTATGTCGGGGGCGAGGTTGTCGATGGCGATCCCGACGCGTGGGATCGCATGCTCAACCTCAACATCAATGCAGTGTTCCGGTCGATCCGCGCCGTCCTGCCGCACATGGTCGAGCGCGGCACCGGCGACATCATCGTCACGAGCTCGGTGGCCGGTCTCGTTCCGGTGGTGTGGGAACCGATCTACACCGCCTCGAAGCATGCCGTGCAGGCGTTCATCCACACCGTGCGCCGGCAGGTCGCCAGGCACGGCATCCGCGTCGGTGGCGTGGCTCCCGGACCGGTGGTCACCGCGCTCTTGAGCGACTGGCCTAAGGCCAAGCTCGACGAAGCCATCGCCACCGGGAGCGTGATGGAACCGAAGGAAGTCGCCGAGGCGGTGCTGTTCATGCTGACCCGACCGCGCAACGTCGTCATCCGCGACCTCGTGATCCTCCCGCAGAGCCTCGATCTGTAGAGCCTGCCAGAGCAGTCATGGAACCGGCAGGGCTCGCGCAGGCGTAGCCGCCAGCGCTTGCACCTTCGCGCCGACCGCCGTATTCGCTCGGATACAGCGCGCGGCTGCGGAGCAGGTCCTGATGATACGACGATTGACCGGCCGGCCGTTGTGCGTGATCGCCATGCTGATGGCCTGGAGCGAAGCCGCCGCCGCGCAATCGGCGGCGCCGTCGGGCAGCGCCGAGCGGGCGCCGGTGGAAACCATCGTGGTGAACGGCAAGAAGGTCCCGGCCGCCTACGCGACCAAGGCCGACTACGCCACGCCGAACGCCAAGCTGGGGCCGCTCGGCACCACGCCGACCTTGCAGACGCCCTATGACGTGCAGACCGTGCCGCAGGACCTGATCGTCAATCAGGCGGCGCGCACGCTGAACGATGCCTTGCGCGACCTGCCCTCGGTGCAGATCGAAAGCCGCCAGGGGGTGGACATCTCGCGCCCGCAATCGCGCGGTTTCGAAGGCAGCATCGTGCAGAATACCCGCGTCGATGGCATGAACGTCATCGGCACGACCGCCTATCCGGCCGAGGAGCTGGACTCCGTGCAGGTGCTGACCGGGCTCGCTGGCGCCATCTACGGACCCGCCGCCCCCTCCGGCGTGTTCGACTATACCTTCAAGCGCCCGACCGACCAGCCGCTGGCTCGCGCGATCATCGACTACGACTCCAGCTCGATGTTCACCGAGCAGGCCGATCTCGGCGGCCGCACCGGCACCAATGGCTGGCTCGGCTATCGGCTGAATCTGCTGCAAGGGTCAGGCGACGGCTATGTCGACGGCTCCACGTCCGACAGGGTCATGATCAACGCGGACTTCGACATCCATGTGTCGGACAACACCGTCATAGAGCTCGACCAGTCGCACTATTATCTCGACCAGACCGGATATTCCGGACAATTCTCCTACGGCGCCGGGCCCGGCAGCACTGCGCCCGCGACGCGCATCCCGGCGGCACCCGATCCGAACATCGTCGGGTATGGGCAGCCGGGCGCCGGCCTGCATCTCACGACAGACCTCGGCTCGGCCCACATCCTGCATGATTTCGACGATGGCTGGCACCTGACGCTCGGCGGATTGTTCGAGGCGGCACAGCGTGGGCTGCAAACGATCAACAACAACCTCACAAGCAATTCCGGCAACTTCACCGTCCAGAAGAACTTTAGCGCCGTCGGCCTGTTCACCGTTGGCAGCAACACCGCGTCGCTCAACGGCACCCAGCGCATCCTGGGGTTCGACAACGACCTGGTGTTCGGCACCAACGGCTACATCAACGGCCAGTACTCGCCGCGCAACAACGTCGTGCAGACGCTCGGCAAGTCGAGTCTCGCCAATCCGCGCGTCTTCACGCTGCCACCGTTCAGCACCGGCGGCCTGTACGAGTCGTCTGAAGTGGTGCAGCAGGCGATCGTGCTTGGCGACACGCTGCATCTCAGCCCGCAATGGGCGATACGCGGCCTGCTCAGCCCGTCCTGGATCGACACCACCAATTACGGTGCGACCGGCATCCGCGCCAACAGCAGCAACTCCGGCGATGGCCTCATCAGCCACTCCGAGAGCCTGATCTACACGCCAACGAAGCGGCTGACCTTCTACTTCACCTACGGCACCGCATACGAGCAGGGCGACACCGCGCCGACCACCGCCGGCATCACCAACCCGGGCGCCACGGTCGCCCCCTATCGGAGCGAGCAATACGAGATCGGCAGCAAGTACATGCTGACGCCGAAACTGATGCTGAGCGTCGCCGGCTTCCACATCACCCGGCCTTATGCGGACACCAACCCGGCTACCGACACCTTCGAGGTCATCGGCGAGCAGCGCAACTGGGGCACCGAATTCTTCTTCTCGGGCGAGCTGCTGCCGGCGCTCTCAGCCCTCGGCGGCTTCACCTATCTCGACCCGCAACTGCTCGATACCGGCTCCCCCGCTACCAGCAACAAGAACGTCGTCGGCGTGCCCGACTGGCAGTCGAACGTCGTACTCGATTATCATCCGCAATGGGCGCATGGCGTCGCCGGCACGGTGAACTTCCACTACACGGGGCCACGCGCCGCCACCAATACCAACAACTCCTTCGCCGCCCCCTATGCGACGCTCGATCTCGGAGTGCGCGCTACCGTCAAGGTCTGGCACAAGCCGCTCACCGTGCGCGCGCAGGTGAGCAACGTCACCGACGCGCGCTACTGGCTCTCGATCTTCCCCGCCAACATCGATGGCGCCGCCGGTGCCGACAGTGCCTGGCTCGGTGCGCCGCGGACGGTCTCCGCCTCGGTGGAGGTCGATTTCTGAGCCAGCGCCCCGAGGCAGACAAGTCGGAGCCCTTGCAATAGGCTGTTCGCGGCTCTGCCTGCGAGACCTCCTGAACCATGCCCAAGCTCCGACACCCGGACCGCCTCGGCCTGCATCTGCGCGTGGTGCTCGCCGACGGCGTCGTCATCGGGCCTGGGCGGGCGGACCTGCTGCAGGCGATCCGCGAGCACGGCTCGATCTCGGCCGCAGGGCGAGCTACGGGCATGAGTTACAAGCGCGCCTGGGACCTGGCCGAGGCCGTCAACAGCCGCTTCCGCACCCCCCTGATCGAGACCAGCGCGGGCGGCGTCGCCGGTGGCGGCACACGCCTGACCGAGGCAGGCGAGGCGGTGCTCGCCGCCTATCGTCGCATCGAGAGTGCGGCGGAAAAGGCGGTCAACCAGGAAATGCAGGCGCTCGCGGCCCTGCTCTCGACCCGACCCCCGTCCTGACGCCTGCCCTGGCTGGGCGACCTGTCCGGCGCTAGAAGGCTGCATCCCGTACAGGAGCCAGACCAATGATGAAACTGAGCGCACGCAACCAGATCAAAGGCAGGATCACCACCGTCACCCGGGGCCAGACCACCGGCCACGTGCATATCGACATCGGCGGCGTCACCGTGCACGCCTCCATCACCAACGAGGCGATCGACGAGCTGGACCTCAAGGTCGGCGATGACGCCATGGCGGTAATCAAGGCCTCTGACGTGATGATCGCCAAATAGGACGGTTCAGCCGGCCGGCAGCCCGATCCGGCCGGCAAGCTGCGACGCGACCTGGCGCAAAGTGTCGAGCACGCCGGCATCGTCGGCGGCATTGCCGTGCAGCGACAGGTGCGACTGCATGACGAGATCCGGGCGGCCGGGGCGCACGATCGACCACCTTGCCTGTGCGGTCGCGGTGCCGTCGCGGTCGAGCTCCAGCACGTCGAGATCGACCAGCAGCCGCTGTGCGCCGGGCGCATCGAGCTCGCTGCGGGTGACCTGGATGGTGGGATGCAGGCGCTGCAGGTCGGCGACCAGCGTCTCGGTGAGCTGGTCCGACAGCCGGCTGGCCCAGCGTCCGGTCCGGCTGGCGGCCAGCACGCTGTCCGTATCCCGCACCTGGATGGCCCTCGTATCCAGGTAGTCCGGGATGCGTATCCGCGGCACGACCAGCACGGTCGTCGCGGCCAGCAACGGCGCGGTGGCGGCCGGAGGCGCCAGCACATAGACCCTCGGCGCCGGCGGCGCGCAGCTGGCGAGCAAGGCCGCCAGCAGGACCGCGCGCGTCCTCATCGACCGCGTCCCGTCAGCAGGAGTTGCGGGTTGCGGTCGAGATCCTCTGCCAGGCCACGCAGCGAGGATGCCGCCGCCGACAGGTCGCGCAAACTCGCCTCGACATCGGCGCGCGGGGCCGAGCGCGGGGCCGCAATGGCGTTGATCTGGGTCAGCAGCGCCTGCGCCTGCCCGACGCTGCGGTTCGAAGCCTGCAGCAGGGCGCTCAGCTCGGCCCCACGGCCGGCCAGCTGGTGGTCGCCGTCGTTCGACAGCCGGTCGATGGCCTCCAGGGTGCGGCCGGCCCGCGCCTGCAGGTCGGCAATAGCGGCGGTCGCGGTCGCCAGCGCCACCTGCGACTGGTCCGACGTCCTGGTCAGGCTGCTGACCAGCGGCGGCAGCAACTGGTCGACATGCGTGCTCAGCGTCTGCAACGAGACCAGCGTACGCTCGGCATCCAGAGCAAGGTCGTGCAGCGGCAGGTTGGTGATCTGGTCGCGCAGCTCCTGCAACTGTCCAGGCAGCGTCGGGATCTCGGGCAGGTCCGGCACCCGGTTGTACAGCCTCGCCGAGGTGCCGGGCAGGAAGTCGAGATCGATCTCCGCCTGGCCGGTGACGAAGCTCTGGATGTTGAGCTGGCCGCGCAGGCCGTCGGCGACCATGCGCGGCAGCCCGACCGTACGCACCGTGGCCGCACTTGTACCGACGGTGACCCGGTTCGGCTCGAGCTGCACGATCACCGGGATGTAGGCGCGCCGGCTGCCGGGATCGAACTGCACGCGGATGTGCCGCACGACACCGACGCGGACGCCGCGGAAGGTGACCGGGCTGCCGACGATCAGCCCGTTCACCGAGCCCTCGAACACCAGCACCGCTTGCGTGACCGGCTCGAACGGACGCAGCCGGCTGAACAGCACCAGCACGCCCAGCGCGAGCAGGATGCCGCCGAGCACGAAGCCGCCCACGATGGTCTGCCGGTTCACCATGCTGCCATCCTCATCACCCCTGGCCCCATCAAGCCTGTTCCTCCTGGCCGACCCGTTCGCGGCGCATGAAGGCCGAGACGAGCGGGTTCGTGCTGGTGTCGTGCAAGATCCGCGGCGCACCGTGCGCGATCGCGGTGCGCGTCCCGGCATCAAGGAACACACCGTCATCGGCGATCGCGAACAGGCTCGGCAGCTCGTGGCTCACCAGCACGATGGTCTGGCCGAAGCCGTCGCGGAGCTGCAGGATCAGGTCGTCGAGCCGGCGCGAGGTGACCGGATCGAGGCCGGCCGACGGCTCATCGAAGAACAGCACCTCCGGATCGAGCGCCAGCGCCCGCGCCAGCCCGGCGCGCTTGCGCATGCCGCCGCTGAGCTCGGCGGGCGACAGCGCCATCGCGTGCTCCATGCCGACCAGCGCCAGCTTCAGCCGCACCAGGCTCTCGATGGCGGCGTCGTCGAGACGGGTGAACATGCGCAGCGGCAGCGCCACGTTCTCGCCGACCGAGAGCGAGCTCCACAGCGCGCCGTTCTGGAACAGCACGCCGAAGCGACGGCCGATGGCTTCCCGCCGCGCCGCGTCGCCGGCCCAGTAGTCCTCGCCGCCCACCAGCACCCTTCCTGCCGTAGGGCGCAGCAGCCCGACCATCGATCGCAGCACCGTGCTCTTGCCGCAGCCGCTGCCGCCCATCACCGCGAAGATGCTGCCGCGCCGCACGCTGAAGGCGAGGTCGCGCTGGATCACCCGGGCGCCATAGGCGAGCTCGAGGCCCTGCACCTCAAGGACCACATCGCGAGGGCCGTCCACGTGGTCAGTGTCCGGTGGCATTGCCGACCACCGCAAAGATCGCATCGAGGGCGATGGTGCCGACGATGCCGACCACCACCGCCGAGGTCGCGGCGCTGCCGACATCGGCGGCGCTGCGTCCTGCCTTCATGCCGATCCGGCAGCTCGTCACCGCGATCATCAGGCCGAATGCGATGCTTTTCGCGAACCCGAAGGCGAACTGCGCGACGGGTACCGAGGCACGCGTCTGCTGCAGGTAGGAGAGCGGCGTGATGTCCATCATCGAGACCGCCACCACGAAGCCGCCGGCGATCCCGACCACGCAGCCGTACAGATACAGCACCGGCATCATCGCGGTCAGCGAGAGCACCGCCGGCAGCACGATGTAGTCGCCGACCGGTATGCCCGTCGCTCGCAGCGCGTCGATCTCCTCGTTGCCCTGCATGGTGGCGATGCGGGCGGCGTATGCGCCGCCGGTGCGCCCGGCCATGATGATCGCCGTCATCACCGGCACCATCTCGCGCACTAGTGCGAGGCCGACCAGGTTGGCGACGAAGCTGTCGGCCGCGAGCCGCCGCAACTGCACCACGCCGACGAATGCCAGGATCGCGCCGACCAGGACATTCACCACGGTGACGATGAGCAGCGCAGCCGGGCCGGCATCATAGAGGTTGTCGAACAGGTCTCCCACACGCATCCGGGCGCGGCCCAGGCTCGCGGCGCCGGTACGCAGCGTGAGGCTGCCGAGCAGAGAGCTGAGTTCGCCGGTCGCGGTCAGAGCGCCGGTCGCGGCCTCGCCGAGGCGGGCCAGCAGCGGCGGCCCGCGCGGGACCGGCAGCGGCGCCGGCTCGTCGTCTCCCAGCAGCGAGAGCAGCCGGCGGCTGGCTTCCGGCAGCCCGCTCTCGTCGAACGCGATGCGCCGCTCGCCGGTCCGGCGGCGGAGCTGCCACAGGAAGGCGATCAGACCGCTATCCCAGCGCCCCAGCCCGGTGGCATCGAAGCCGATACTGCGGACACCGGGGCTCCGGAGCGCGCCTGCCGGCCCGGGCGGCGGGGGTTCCGGCAACATGGCCTCGGCATGGTGCGGGGTCTGCCCGGACCGGCCGATCCATTCGCCGGACAGCAGCAGGGTTACGTGCGTGCCGTCCTGCAGGAGCGAGACGCTGGGAGGAACGGGATCAGTCACGCGGGTCGCAGGCGCCGTCCTACATGCGGTTGAAGGCGTCGAGGGCGGCAATCTTGTACGCCTCCGCAAGCGTCGGATAGTTGAAGGTGTTCTCGATGAAGTAGTCGATGGTCCCGTGCAGGTTCAGCACCGCCTGGCCGATATGCACAAGCTCGGTGGCGCCCTCGCCGATGATGTGCACGCCGAGCAGGCGCCGGTCGTCGGTGGCGAAGATCATCTTCATCATGCCGCCGCGCAACCCCATGATGTGCCCACGCGAGGTCTCGCGCAGCCGCGCGATGCCGCACTCGTAGGGGATCCGCTTGGCGCGCACCTCCTCCTCGGTCATGCCGATGGTGGAGATCTCCGGCACCGCATAAATCCCGTACGGGAAGAATTTCGGCGCCGGCGGCATGCGCTGCTCGAAGGCATGGCACGCGGCGATGCGGCCCTGCTCCAGCGAGGTCGAGGCCAGGCTGGGAAAGCCGATCGCATCACCCGCGGCGTAGACGTGCGACACCTCGGTCTGGAAGGTATCGGGATCGACGGCGATGCGGCCGCGGTTGTCGACCTTGATGCCGAGCAGTTCCAGTCCGAGCCCGTCCACCGTCACCTGCCGCCCGGCCGCGTACATCAGCATCTCGGAGCGGACCACGCGGCCGCCATCGAGGCGCACCACGACCTTGCCGTTCTCGACCGTGATGCTGTCCACTTTCGAGCCGGTGCGCAGCGCCACCCCGCGGTCGCGCAGCTCGTGCGTGAGTTCGTCGATGATCTCGCGGTCGATGAAGTCGAGAAAGGTGTCGCGGTTCTCGACCAGTGTCACCTTGACATCGAGCGCACTGAAGATGGTGGCGTATTCGATGCCGATCACGCCGGCACCGATCACCGTGAGGCTTCGCGGCACATGGTCCAGGTTGATGATCTCGTCGCTGTCCAGCACCTGCCGCCCGTCGAACGGGACGCCGTCCGGGCGGCGCGGCAAGGTGCCGACGGCGATCAGCACCTTGTCCGCCGTCACCTGCCGGGTCTCGCCGGCGCTCATCGCGATCTCGATGGTGTGCGGGCCGATGAAGCGCCCGTGGCCGTGCAGGATCCGCACCCCGTTCCGGTTGAACTGGTGCTCGAGCCCGTCCACCTCGAAGCCGAGCGTCTTGCCGAGGCGCTCGGTCAGGTCGCTAGCGCCGATCACGCCGCGCGCCCGGAACGCGCTGCCGTAGAAGCCGCGCTCGCGAAAGCCAGTGAGATTGAGCACGGTCTCGCGCAACGTCTTGGACGGGATGGTGCCGGTGTGCACGCAGACGCCTCCGACCCGCTTCTCCTTTTCGACCACCAGCACCGAGCGTCCGAGCTTGGCCGCCTGCACCGCCGCCCGCCGCCCGGCCGGCCCGCTGCCGATCACCACGAAATCGTACCGATCGATGCTCTGCACGTTCATGTCCATCGGCAAAATCCCTGCTGAAGTGGCAGCTAGTTGAGGCGTATCTCGCGCAACCGCTGCATCAGGTACTCCTGCGCGGTAATCGGCTCCGGATAATGCTCGCCGTCCGCGCCGATGCAGCCCGGCAGGGTCCTGATCTCGTATTCCATGTTCGGCGCCAGGAAGAACGGCATCGAGTAGCGGCTGACTGAAGCCGCGGCACCGTTCGGGTTGACCACCCGGTGCGTGGTGGAGGGATACACCTTGTTGGTCAGGCGTTGCAGCATATCGCCGACATTGACCACCAGTGCCCCGGGGGCCGCCTCGATCGGCAGCCAGCGTCCCTCACGGGTCAGCACCTCCAGCCCGGACGCGGTGGCGCCGACCAGCAGGGTGATCAGGCTGATATCCTCGTGCGCCTCGGCGCGCACGGCCGGCAGGTCGCGTGGATCGACCGGCGGGTAGTGCAGCGCGCGCAGGATCGAGTTGCCGTGGTCGGTGACATCGGCAAAGAACCCGCGGGGCAGGCCTAGATCGAGCGCGATGGCGGTGAGCACACGGTCCCCGGCCTGCTGCATCGAGCGATAGAGCGCCAGCGCGTTGTCGCGGAACGACGGCACCTCCTCTGGCCAGACGTTGGGCCGCAGCACCGGATCATCCGGGGGTGCTGCGTCGCGGCCGACATGGAAGAACTCCTTGAGGTCCGGCACCGTGCTGGTCTTCGCGGTCTCCACCTTGAAGCCGACATAGCCACGCCCGGTCTGGGGCTGCGCGTAGGCGCGCTTGGCGTTGTCGGGCAATGCAAAGAAGTGGCGAAAATCCTCGTAGGCGGCGTCGATCCGGCCCTGCGGGATGCCGTGATGGCTGAAGCAGCAGAAGCCGTAGCGGCGATACGCCGTCCCGACATCGGCCACGAACGCTGGCCTGTCATCCTCGAACCGGCGCATGTCGAGCGTCGGCACCCGGTCCCCGATATGCTCGCTCACAGCATCCCCTTCAGCCGCAGCAGGCCGAGTGCGGCAATCGACACCATGCAAGCGATGCGCCCGTCGCGGATCATCGCCTCGACCTCGGCGAGCGGAATGCGCCGGGTGATCATGTCCTGCTCGGTCACCTCCCGTGCCGTGGCCTCCTGCACCAGCCCGGTCGCCAGGAACACATGCCCTTTCTGGTTGGAGTAGCCAGCCCCCTGGAACAGCACGCCGGCATGCTGCATGGAGGCCGCCACCAGCCCGGTCTCCTCGCGCAGCTCGCCGACGGCGATCATCTCCGCAGTCGCGTCGGGACGCTCCTCCCACATGCCCATCGGCAGCTCCCACAGGCGCCGGCGCACCGGATAGCGATATTGCTGCACCATGGCCAGCCAGGGTTCGCCTTCGTCTTGACCGACGGCGGCGATCGCCACGAAGTCGTTTCGCTCGACAACCCCATACAACCCCTCGGACCCGTCGCGCCTCCGGATGATGTCCTCGCGCAACCGCAGCCAGCGGTTCTCGTATGCGATCCGGCTGGACAGGGTGACGATTTCACAGCCCATACTTGCTCCCGATCCGGTTGATCCGACCGCACCCTCATCAGGTGATGACGCACTGTCCTCCACCCTGCCGACATTCGCGCCGCTTGTCCGCACGCTTCGCACGCTCCGTGCCAGCCCGTCCGGCCGCATCATCGGCACCGTCGTCCTTACCATGCTCTGCTACACCACCATCGGCCTGCCGCTCGCGGTCATTCCGGGCTTCGTCCGCGATACGCTGGGCTACGACGCGGTGCTCGCGGGCCTCGCGGTCTCGGTGCAGTATCTCGCCACCTTCGTCACCAGGCCGTTCGGCGGCAGGTTGACCGATACGCGCGGACCGAAGCCGTCCGTGCTGCTCGGCCTGGCCGGCTGCATCGCCAGCGGGCTGCTGATGCTGGCGACCGGCCTGCTGGCGCGGTCGCTGCCGCAGAGCCCCGGGGTCGCCCTTGCCGCGCTGTTCGCCAGCCGCCTGATGCTTGGGCTGTCGGAGAGCCTGGTCGGCACCGGCTGCATCATGTGGGCGATCGGGCAGGTGGGCGCGGGACGCACCGCGCAGATCATCTCCTGGAACGGCATCGCGTCGTATGGCGGCATCGCGCTCGGCGCCCCACTCGGGGTGGTGCTGAGCGGCCACGGCAGGATCGGCTTTGCCATGCTCGGCCTGGTGCCGGTCGGCCTCGGGCTGCTCGGCCTGCTGATCGCCCTGCCGAAGGCAGGCCTGGTGCCGCAGCCCTCGGTGCGGATCCCGTTCCTCGCCATCCTGGGCCGGGTGCTGCCGTTCGGCACCGCACTCGCCTTCAGCTCGATCGGTTTCGGGGTGATCGCCGCCTTCATCACCCTGTTCTATGCAGCCCACGGCTGGTCGGCGGGTGGCCTCACCGGCGCGGCCAGCGCCCTCTCGGCCTTCGGGCTCAGCTTCATCGCGGCACGCCTGCTGTTCGCGAGCCGCATCGCCCGACACGGAGGCTATTCCGTCGCCATGGCCTCGCTCGCGGTCGAGGCGCTCGGGCTGCTGGTGCTCTGGCTGTCGCCAGCGAGCCTGGTGGCGCTCGGCGGCGCCATCCTCACCGGCCTGGGCTTCGCGCTGGTGTTCCCGGCCCTCGGGGTGGAAGCCGTCAAACGCGTCGGCGCCGACAATCGCGGAGCGGCGCTGGGCGCCTACACGGTGTTCCTGGACATCTCGCTTGGCCTGTCCGGGCCGATGCTGGGCCTGATCGCCAACCATGCCGGCTATCCGGCGCTGTTCCTGACCGCGGCCTTGTTCTGCATGGCCGCCCTCGCCTTGACCGGACGTCTGCGCGCGGCCGCGGCCGCCGGCATGGCGCCTGCCGCGGGAACACGCGATCCTGCTACACCTTGATCCATCCGAAGCCGACAGGAGCCGCCTTGCCGATGCCGTCCGATGCGTTCCCAACCCTGTGCATCGCCGTGTTCTGCGGCTCGCGGTTCGGCAGTCGGGCCGCCTATCTCGAGGCAGCGCAGGCGACCGGCGCCGGCCTCGCCCGCGCCGGCATCAGGCTGATCTATGGCGGTGGCCGGGTCGGCCTGATGGGCGCGCTGGCGGATGCGGCGATCGATGCCGGAGGCGAGGTGAGCGGCATCATCCCGCATTTCCTGTCCACCCGCGAGGTGATGCACGACCGGGTCACCGACCTCACGGTCACGGACTCCATGCACACCCGCAAGCAGGGCATGTTCTCCCAGGCCGACGCCTTCCTGGTGCTGCCGGGCGGCCTCGGCACCTTCGACGAGACCATCGAGATCATCACCTGGAAGCAGTTGCGGCTGCACGACAAGCCGATCCTGATCGCCGACATCGATGGCTGGTCGGCGCCCCTGCTCGCCGCCATTGACGCCTCGATCGAGGACGGATTTGCCGATCCCTCGGCGCGGCGCCTGTTCGAGGTGGTACCGGACGTGGCAGCCGCCCTGGCCCGCATCGCCGGTCTCACGCCCGGGAGGGCCCGCAACGGTTCGGAAGCCTCCAGGCTATGATCCGGCAGCGTCTTGCGGCGCCGGTGTGCCGACTGTATAGGGCGCTCCAGCCGGAGTGTAGCTCAGCCTGGTAGAGCACTGTGTTCGGGACGCAGGGGCCGGAGGTTCGAATCCTCTCACTCCGACCAGCCGCTCAAACGGTCAGGTCTTCTCCCGCATGAGCCTGGACGAGCGCGACATCGTGGCATCGCGGGATCCGACCTGGACCGACCAGGGCAGCCGCGACTACCGGCGTATCGTGGTGGCGCTGTTCCTGTCCGGCTATGCCACCTTCTCCCTGCTCTATTGCGTGCAGCCGCTGCTGCCGCTGTTCTCGCACCGTTTCGACCTCGATGCCGCACGCAGCGCACTATCGCTGTCGCTTGCCACCGGCCTGTTGGCGCCCTCGATCCTGGTCGCCGGCGCCCTGTCGGAAACCCTCGGCCGCAAGACCCTGATGGCCGTGTCGCTGATCGTGGCTGCCATCCTGAACCTGCTCTGCGCGGCCACTCCCGGCTGGACCATGCTGCTGGTGCTGCGTGCCCTGGAAGGACTGGCGCTGGGCGGCGCGCCCGCTGTGGCGATGGCCTATCTTGCGGAGGAGATCCACCCGTCCGGGCTGGGCCTCGCCATGGGCCTGTATGTCGGGGGCACCGCGATCGGCGGCATGGCCGGCCGCCTGCTGACCGGGCTGGTCGCCGAGTTCGCCGGCTGGCGGGTGGCGCTTGCGGCAATCGGGTTGCTTGGAGCTGCCAGCGCCACCTGCTTCGTGCTGCTGCTGCCGGCTTCGCGCAACTTCTCGCGCCGCCCGAGGATCGAGCCCGCCTATCATGCCGGCGCATGGCTGGACCATCTCCGCACGCCCGGCCTGCCCGCCTTGTTTGCCGTCGGCGGCCTGCTGATGGGCAGCTTCGTGACCCTGTACAACGCCACCGGCTACCGGCTGCTCGCACCTCCCTACAACCTCAACCAGGCAGAGGTGGGCGCGATCTTCGTGATCTACCTGCTCGGCACTGCCGCCTCCGCCGGAGCCGGGCTGCTGACAGACCGCATCGGCCGCACCCCCGTGCTCGTGTCGGCGCTGCTGATCTCGCTCGCGGGCATCGGCCTGACCCTCGCGGCCCCGCTCGCCGCGATCATCGCCGGGCTCGCGCTGTTCACCGTTGGCTTCTTTGCCGGGCACGCCGTTGCCAGCGGCAGCGTCGGGCGCCTCGCCGGCCGCGCCAAGGGCCACGCCGCCTCGCTCTACCTGCTCTCGTACTATCTCGGCTCCAGCCTGCTCAGCATCGCTGGCGGCGCCGCATGGGAATGGGGCGGCTGGCGCGCGGTCGCCGGCTTCTGCGCGCTGCTGCTCATCCTCGCCCTCGTGATGGCGTTGCAGCCGCACCGGCGCCGGGCGTTGCCGGCGACGCTGCCGTTGCTGTCGCTCGGGGTGCTGGCGCTCGTGGTGCTGGCGCTCTGGGCGGCCGCGTCGCCGGCGGCCGGCGCGGCCACCCTGCCTCCCTTCATGCAGCAGATGGTGCGCGCGGAACTGCCCGACCCCTACCCTGCTCCAGCGGACATGACGCCGCTCGGAACGATCCGCATTGCCGGCATGGCGCTGGTGTTCGGCCATACCGGGATTGACCGTCTCGCCGCCACGCTCGGCATTCCCGTGCACCACCAAGGTGACGCGGGCGACAGCGTGTACTGGGCCTGCACACGCCTGGATGTGCCGGCCGGGAGCAGGGCCGCGCGCGACGAGGCTGTGGCGTTGACCCTCTGGCTCGTCTCGGACGCGGAGGCGACCGGACGTGCGCATGCGGTGACGGCGCTTGCACTCGACAGCATCCGGCAGGACGGCCGCAGCTGCCCGATTGCGGCGCATGAACCGGACCTCACCCTGGATGCGCGCATCATCCGTCCCGGCACCCAGGCCGAGCGGATCGCGGGCCTGTACGGCCACGCCCCGAAGCGTGAAGGACGCAGCGCCTTCGTGCTGCCGGCAGCCGACGCGTCCTCCGGATCGACCACCCTGACGCTGTCGATGCGCGAGGGCCGCGCCCAGACCGTCTGGCTCGCCGAGACGCCGGATAATTAGCCGCGCGTGTTAACGGCTGCTTCACCGTTCCAGGAGCAGGTTGACCGCGTCCCGATCCGGGACCGGAGCGACTTCACCATGAGCATTGCCAGCGTTGCCGCAGCCGGAGGGGCTGTACTGACCCAGCAGATCCAGAAGCTGCAGCAGGCTGTTCCGGCGGAGCAGACCGGCACGGTGCGCGGCCATCATCACGGTGGTCACAAGGCTCCGCCGGCGCTTCCGCCGGCTGCCGCTCAGACCGCCTCCACCTCCGCGGCCTCGAGCGCATCGTCGCTGCTCGACCTGCTGGCCTGAACCCGGACCCGACGCCCGGCATCGGCGGCCGGGCTGGCAGCAAGATCGGCGCGATGCAGCAGGAACAAGGCCTGTTCACCAAACAAATTGGCGAGTTGGATGGAACGCTGCCAGGGCGCGCGATCGCCCTTGTCGTCGACTGCGAGCCAGCGCTGGATCGCATAGCCCTCGCTGCCGCACAGCGACACGAAGTCGCGGATCGTGCAGGGATGGATATTGGGCGTCTCGTACCAGCAGGTTGCCCAGGTATCGGTCATCGGCATGCGGCCGCGCAGCAGGAGTTGCCCGCGCAGTCGCCAGTGGCCGAAATTCGGAAAGCTGACGATCGCGCGCGTGCCGATGCGCAGCATCTGGCGCAGCACCTCGCGCGGCCGCTCGACCGCCTGCAGGGTGCGCGACAGCACGACATAGTCGAAGGCGCCGTCGGGATAATGCGCAAGATCGCTGTCGGCGTCGCCATGCATCACCGGCAGGCCATGCGCGACCGAGCGCGTCACCTCCGCCATGTCGATCTCGATGCCGCGCGCATCGCAGTCGCGGGTGCGGAACAGGTGCTCGATCAGCGAGCCGTCGCCGCTGCCGATATCGAGCACCCGCGAGCGTGGCGCGATCATGTCGGCGATCAGCTTCTGGTCGAGACGCATGCCGCTCCCTCAGTCTCCGAAAGGTGCTTGATCGATCGGCTGGTGCCGCAGCCCGGCATGCTCGGCGGCGCCGGCCAGGAAGCCGCGAATGGTCCGGTCCAGCGCCGGTTCATCCAGCAGGAACGCATCGTGGCCCTTGTCGCTCTCGATCTCGACGAAGCTGACATTGGCCGCCGCCCGGTTGAGCGCACGGGCCACCGCGCGGGACTGCGCCGTCGGGAACAACCAGTCCGAGGAGAACGAGATCACGCAGAAGCGCGTGCCGGTTGCATGGAAGGCAGCGGCGAGATCACCGTCATGGTCCGCCGCGAGATCGAAATAATCCATTGCTCGGGTGATGGTCAGATACGAGTTCGCATCGAAACGCGACACGAAGCTGCTGCCCTGGTGACGCAGGTAGCTCTCGACCTCGAACATCTCGCCGAACAAGGCGAGCGGCGCCTCGGCGTTGTATGGATCGCGCCGGAGCCTGCGGCCGAACTTCCGCGTCAGCGCCTCCTCCGACAGATAGGTGATGTGCGCCATCATGCGCGCGACCGCGAGGCCGCGCGATGGAATGCGGCCGTCGGACCAGTAGCGGCCGGCCTGCCAGTCCGGATCGGCGAAGATCGCCTGCCTGCTGACCTCGTTGAAGGCGATGTTCTGCGCCGAATGAAAAGGCGCGGTCGCGATCGGCACGGCGGCGAAGACCAGCTCCGGATAGGTCGCGGCCCATTGCAGCACCTGCATGCCGCCCATCGAACCGCCGATCACCGCGAACAGGCGCGCGATGCCGAGCTCGGCGATCACCATCCGCTGCGCGCGCACCATGTCGCGTATGGTAATCGGCGGAAAGTCGGTGCCCCACGGCTCGCCGCTTTCGCCCTCGGAGGCACCGGGGGCGCCGGAGAAACCGGGGCCGTCGGAGGACCGGGGGCGCGGCGAACGCGGTCCCGTCGATCCCATGCAGCCACCCAGCACATTCATGCACAGCACGAAGAAGCGATCGGTATCGATCGGCTGGCCAGCGCCGACCATGCGCGACCACCAGCCCGGCTTGCCGGTCACCGGATGCGGCTCGGCGACATATTGGTCACCAGTCAGCGCATGGCAGACCAGGATCGCGTTATCGGCGTCGCGGTTCAGCGTTCCGTAGCTGCAGATGGCGATCTCGGGGGATGCCAGATGCACTCCGCAATCCAGGGTCAGGCCACCCGGCAACGTGACGCAGCGATGAACGGTCGTGGTCGGAGTAGTCGGCTGATCCATCCGGAGGGTCTACAGCGGCAACGTCGACAGCGCATCATGCCAGATTCCGACCGCGCCGTCTTCCGAACCAGATGGTGGAGCGCGACAACGCTTTACCCAAGGCTCAATCACGCCTACGTTACCTAACGAACTGTTAGTGCCATCCATCGCGGTCGGATCACGATCATGTCAGCGGAAACGGCAAGCCGTCCAGTCGCCACGGCCGCGCACGTGATCGAAGATCCGCAACCGCCGGTCGGTGGCATCGCACCACAGCCGTCCGCTGGCGGCCTCGCCCCACAGCCGCTAGCCAGCACGCCGTTCACCGCGCTCCAGGTGATCGGCCATTCCGGATTGTTCGATTGCGATTTCTACCTCGGCGGAAATCCCGACCTCGCCGGACTTGGATCCGAGGCGCTGTCGCACTACCACAACTACGGCTGGCGCGAGGGCCGCAAGCCCAAC
>CAXTVI010000040.1:0-38636 GCA_964247695.1 uncultured Acetobacteraceae bacterium | reverse complement strand
CGCTCGAACAACGAGAACCCGCGATCAACAGTGACTTACTCGGCATGATTAGGGGACGAATGAACCGCCTCTAATGGCGTTCTGGCGGAGAGGGTGGGATTCGAACCCACGGTACGCTTGCACGCACAACGGTTTTCGAGACCGCCCCGATCGACCGCTCTGGCACCTCTCCGACGCACGCGGCGGGCGGGTTATAGGAGCCTGCCCGCCGCCGCGCAATCCTGTTGACAGACCAAAACGCCGCCCTATAACCCCCTCTCCCGCTCCGGTTCCACCGGGGCGTCGCCGTGTCCGCACGGCCCATGACAAGAAGCGACTGAGGCGCACCCGGGTCCGTCATCCGGAAGCCTAGAGATCGGAAAGCAGAGACGAAGATGTACGCAGTCATCCGCACTGGCGGGAAGCAGTATCGCGTAGCCCCGCAGACCGTGCTCAAGGTCGAGAAGCTCGATGTCGAGCCGGGCGCCACCGTCACCTTCTCGGAGGTCCTGGCCGTCGGCGGCGACGGCGGCACCAGCATTGGCGCGCCCTTCGTGCCCGGCGCCACCGTCACGGCGACCGTCGTCGCGCAGGACCGGCTCGACACGGTCATCATCTTCAAGAAGCGTCGCCGGCAGAACAGCCGCCGCCGCAATGGCCATCGCCAGCCGGTCACCGTGCTGCGCATCGCCGACATCACCACCGCCTGAGGCGAGGAGACTGATCCATGGCACATAAGAAGGCAGGCGGCTCGTCGCGCAACGGCCGCGATACCGCTGGACGCCGCCTCGGCGTCAAGAAGTTCGGCGGCGAGAGCGTGATCGCCGGCAACATCATCATCCGCCAGCGCGGCACTAAGGTGAAGCCGGGCCGCAATGTCGGCCTCGGGCGCGACCACACCATCTTCGCTCTGGTCGATGGCCATGTGAAGTTCGAGACTCGTGCCGAAGGTCGCGTGCAGGTAAGCGTGGACAGTCTGCCGGCTGCCGCCGAGTAGACCGCTCCCGTCTTACTCCACCGCTACTCCGGATGCAGGGTCGGCCATCATTGGCCGGCCCTTTGTCGTTGCGGCGCATCCCTCCCCGCGACCCGCCAGAAGTTCTCCCCGCCCATGAAATTCCTCGACCAGGCCAAGATCTACGTGAAGTCGGGAGACGGCGGCGACGGCGTGATCGCGTTCCGACGTGAGAAGTACATCGAGTTCGGCGGCCCCGACGGCGGCAATGGGGGCCGGGGCGGCGACGTCGTGTTCGAGGCGGTCGCCAACCTCAACACCCTGATCGACTTCCGCTACACCCAGCACTTCCGCGCCCGCAAGGGCGGCAACGGCGCCGGCTCCGACCGCACCGGGGCTGGCGCGCCGACAGTGCGCATCCAGGTTCCGATTGGCACGCAGATCTTCGACGACGAGCGGGAGATCATGCTCGCCGACCTCGATGCCTCCGGCAAGACGGCGCTGCTCTGCCGCGGCGGCGATGGCGGCTTCGGCAATGCGAGCTTCAAGACCAGCACCAACCGCGCGCCGCGACGCGCCGACAAGGGCTGGCCCGGCGAGGAACGCTGGGTCTGGCTGCGGCTGAAGCTCATCGCCGATGCGGGGCTGGTCGGCCTGCCCAATGCCGGCAAATCCACCTTCCTGTCGGTCGCCTCCGCCGCCAGGCCGAAGATCGCCGACTACCCGTTCACCACCCTGCATCCGCAACTCGGGGTGGTGCGGTTGTCGATGTCGGAGGAGTTCGTGCTCGCCGACATCCCGGGGCTGATCGAGGGCGCACATGAAGGCGCCGGCCTCGGTGACCGCTTCCTCGGCCATGTCGAGCGCTGCGCCGTGCTGCTCCACCTGGTCGACGGCGCTGCCGGCAATGTCGTGCAGGCCTGGCGCACGATCCGCACCGAGCTCGAATCCTATGGCGGCGGCCTCGCCGGCAAGCCCGAGCTGATCGCCCTGAACAAGACCGACGCCATGACGCCGCAGGAGATCTCGTCGAGGCGGCGGGCGCTGGAAAAGGCCTCCGGCAACCCGGTGCTGTTGCTCTCGGCCGCGACCCAGGGCGGCGTGCCGGAGGTGCTACGGGCCCTGCAGGACCGGATCACCCTGGAACGCGCCGCCGCGTGACCGGGGAGACGCCGTCGCCCGGAGCCGCCCCATCCCTCGCCCAGGCAAGGCGGATCGTGGTCAAGATCGGCAGCGCGCTCCTGGTCGATCCGGCGGCGGCAGCACCCCGCCAGGCTTGGCTCGACAGCGTCGCCTCCGACATCGCCGCACTGCGTGGACGCGGCATCGAGGTGGTCGTCGTGTCGTCCGGCGCCATCGCGCTCGCCCGCCACGCCCTGCGCCTGCCTCCCGGCCGGCTGCGGCTCGAGGAGAAGCAGGCCGCCGCCGCGGTCGGGCAGATCCGGCTCGCCCAGGCCTGGAGTCTTGCGCTCGCGGCACATGGCCTGACCGCGGCGCAACTGCTGCTGACCCCGGGCGACACCGAGGATCGCCGGCGCTACCTCAACGCGCGCGCGACCCTGAGCACGCTCGCCAGCTTCGCCTGCGTGCCGGTGATCAACGAGAACGACACCGTCGCCACCGCCGAGATCCGCTACGGCGACAACGACCGGCTGGCGGCCCGTGTCGCCGAGATGGTCCAGGCCGACCAGCTCGTGCTGCTGTCCGACATCGACGGCCTCTATACCGCCGATCCGCGCCAGGACCCCGCCGCCGCCCACATCCCGCTGGTGCCGGCGCTGACGCCGGCGATCGAGGCGATGGGCGGTGCGCCGCCGCCGGGCTACTCGTCGGGCGGCATGCGCACCAAGCTGGTCGCGGCCCGCATCGCGACCGGCGCCGGCTGCGCCATGGCGATCGGGCTCGGCAGCCGCCTGCACCCGTTGCAGGCGTTGCTCGACGGGGCCCGCTGCACCTGGTTCCTACCGGTGCCCGACGGCCGCTCCGCGCGCAAGCGCTGGATTGCCGGCGGACTGCAGCCGAGCGGCCGGGTGCTGGTCGATGCCGGAGCCGCCCGCGCCCTGCGATCCGGCAGCTCCCTGCTGCCCGCCGGCATACGCGGCGTCGAGGGAGAGTTCGAGCGTGGCGACCTGATCGAGGTGATCGGCGGCAACGCACAACTTCTGGCGCGTGGCCTGTCCGCCTATGGCAGCACGGATGCGCGGCGCATCGCCGGCCACCGCTCAGGCGCGATCGAGGCCCTGCTCGGCTGGCGCGGCCGCGACGAGATGATCCATCGCGACGACCTGGTTCTGCTCTAGCTACCGACGCTCGTCGCGCGGCGGCCAGCGCAGGCGCGGCTCGTTGCGCTCCTGCGGCACCGGACGCTCAGGCAGCACCGGCCGCGCGTCGGACAGATCACGTGGATCGACGCGTATGCCGCGCCGGGTCGCCGCCGGTTCCCCGTCCTCGAACTGCGGCACGGGCTCCGCAGGCTTGCGCGCCGCCTGCTGTGCTCCCTGGGCATCGGGCAGCCGCAGCGACAGCATGCGCAGCTCGGCATGGATGTCGTCGAGCTGCGCCTCGAGCAGGTCGAGTCGGCCCCGCAAGCCGAACACCGCGAACGGCATCATCAGGAAGGCGCAGGCGAACAGCACCAAGAGCACGACCAGGACGAGCTGCGCCCACCATGGCACCCAGTCGGGCAGGATCGGCGGCAGCGTCATGCGGGCCCGAGCCTACATGCCAAGCGCGCGCCGGTAGATGTCGAGCAGGGTCTCCTGCTCCTCCACATCGGCCGGCTCCTGCTTGCGGATGCGTATGATCTGCCGGATCACCTTGACGTCGAACCCGGCCGACTTCGCCTCGGCGAAGATGTCCTTGATGTCGCTCGACAGCGCCTTGCGCTCTTCCTCGAGCCGCTCGACCCGCTCGATGATGCTGCGCAGCCTGTCCGCAGCAATGCCTCCGGTGGCCGCCCGGTCGTCTGCCGGAGAGTCCGCCTTCGCGTCCGCCCGCGAGCCTGGCCTCTCGGCCGTATCCAGCGTCATGTCGTTCGGCCCCATCCCGTCGCTCCCGCTGGTGGCGTCCCGATCGGGTCGCCACCAGGGAGGGGCGGCTTACCAAGACCCGCCGCCGGGGGTCAATCGGCATGTCCATCCCGGGCGGCCTTCCCCAGCCTTTGGCGCCACCGTCGCCATTGCAACCGGACGGCGCTTGCAGGACGTGCCGCGAAGCACAATCCTGCAGATGCGCCCTGGTCGCGTCTCTCTGGCCAGGGAGCACCTGCGGCATGCGATGGAGCAGACCCAGAATGCCAAGTGTCACCGGTCCGGTCGAACCGTTCGACTACATCGTCTTCGGCGCCACCGGCGACCTCACCATGCGCAAGCTGCTGCCGGCGCTGTACTACCGGTTCCGGGACGGCCAGATGCCCGCCGAGGCCCGGATCATCGGCGCCGCCCGGTCGAAGCTGTCCGACGACGACTTCCGAGGCCGTGCCGAAAAGGCGCTGGCGCGGTTCATCAAGGCGCCTGACCTCGACGAGGCGGTAGCGCGTCGCTTCATCGGCCAGATCTTCTTCGCCAGCGTGAACGGCGCCGAATCCGACAGCACATGGGACAACCTGCTGCGGCTGTTCGACGACAGCGTCGCCTCGCGCACCCGGGTGTTCTACCTCGCCACATCGCCCAGCCTGTACGGCGATATCTGCCACAACCTCGCTCAGCACGGGCTGGTCACAGCGCACTCACGTGTGGTTCTCGAGAAGCCGATCGGCACCGACCTCGGATCCGCCGAGCGGATCAACAACGAGGTCGGCCAGGTCTTCGAGGAAAAGAAGATCTTCCGCATCGACCACTATCTCGGCAAGGAGACGGTGCAGAACCTGATCGCGCTGCGCTTCGCCAACCCGGTGTTCGAGCGGCTGTGGTCGTCGGATGCGATCGACCACGTGCAGATCACCGCCGCAGAGACCGTCGGCGTCGAGGGCCGCGGCGACTACTATGACAGCTCCGGTGCACTGCGCGACATGATCCAGAACCACCTGCTGCAGGTGATGTGCCTGGTTGCGATGGAGCCGCCCGGCGCGCTCGATGCAGACAGCCTGCGCAACGAGAAGCTCAAGGTGCTGCGCGCCCTCAAGCCGATCCTGCCGGAGGAGGTGCCGAACGTCGCGATACGCGGCCAGTACGGCCGCGGCCGCATCGGCGATGCCGTGGTGCCCGGCTACATGGAAGAGCTCGGCGAAGGCCGGCAGAGCCGCACCGAAACCTTCGTCGCGCTGAAGGCGGAGATCCACAACTGGCGCTGGGGCAAGGTGCCGTTCTACCTGCGCTCGGGCAAGCGGCTGCCGAACAAGTCCAGCGAGATCGTGGTGCAGTTCAAGGAGACACCCTGGTCGATCTTCAAGTCCAAGCTGCAATCCAACCGCCTGATCATCCGGCTGCAGCCGCAGGAGGGAATCCAGCTCTCGATCATGAGCAAGGATCCGGGACCGGACGGCATGGTGCTGCGCCCCGCCAACATCGACATCTCGTTCGAAAAGGCGTTCTCGACCCGCTATCCTGACGCCTACGAGCGCCTGCTGATGGATACCGTGCGCGGCGATCCGGTGCTGTTCATGCGACGCGACGAGGTCGAGGCGGCCTGGACCTGGGTCGAGCCGGTCCTCGAGGGCTGGGCGCAGCACCCAGACACGCTGCACTACTACACCGCCGGATCGTGGGGTCCGGACGCCGCACGGCGGCTGCTCGCGCAGGACGGACGGTGCTGGCACGAGGATGTGGAATAGCGGCTTGCCGCGCTCGAACACGTCCGGCCGGGCACCGCGTTCCGGCCCGAGGGCGCCGGTGCCGCGGACCACACGCCGACAACTCGCCACCCGCGTCGCCGCCATCGTGCTGGCCGGCGCGCTGGTGGTGGTGCTGCATTTCACCGGCGTGCTGCCACGCCTGCAGCAGCGATACTTCCCCGATCCGGTGGATTGGCACAACGACTACAGCACGGTCGAGCACCTGCGCGACCAGGTGGTGGCGACCGGCCTCACCCATGATGCCAAGCAGTGCCTGCTGTTCATCATCAACGGCAACGATCCGCCGTCGTTGCAGCGCTTCCAGGTGATGGAGAAGCACAGCGGCACCTGTCCGGGTCAGCGCGGCCAGTTGCCGCACCTGTTCACCCTGCGCGTCAATCGCGAGAATGGCGTGGTCGAGACCGACCAGGGCAGCCCGGGCGTGTTCCACGCCATGCCCGGAGCCTCCTGACCTGATCTAGCGCCAGTGCGCCGGGATCCAGCGGCCGAACCGCCCCCAGTGGCCGGGCACCCACCGGTGATAGCCGGCGTGCCGGATGACGTAGGCGCCCGGTGCCCAGACATAGCTGCGCCCGTCCCAGCGCCAGCCGCCGCCACGCCAGACATAGGCCGGACCCGGCGCGACCGGAACGGTCTCGTAACGCGGCGGCGGCACCGGTGGGTAGGGCTGTGCCTCGGCCTGCCGTGGCATGGCGAGGGTCGTGGCACCCATGAGGGCGATGAGAGGAAGGATTGCCGTCTTCATGTCAAACTCCGTTCGCACGTCGGGCGTGGCTGGCTCAGCGGCAGCGATACGGGTGCCAGTAGCACCAGCCGCCGCCATGTCCCGGCGCGATGACGCAGCCCGAGACCGACAGGCCGCAGCCCGCGACGAGGATGGCAGCGGATAGCTGCCGGATCAGACGATTCCGCATAGGCCGTGTGCTCCACTGGTTCTTTGCGAGAGGGCCGATGCCCTGCTCCTGCTGCTTGAACGGAGCACGCGAAGCAATCCGTCGCGCACGGGCGCGAAGCCCGTCGCCGCTCAGTGTGACGCGGTCGCCTGGGTTGCATGATGCGCCGGGTGACGCAGCGGGCCGCCGCGGGCGAGGCCGCGCGCCAGGAACGCCCGCTCCTCCGCAGGCAGGGTCGCCGCGACCTGCACCGCCGCCGTCTCGAGGCGGCGGCGCAACTCGGCATCGGCCGCGCGGGCGCGATCCAGTGCCGCCAGCACCGCCGCACTGTCGAAGACCGGCTGCACGAACAGCTCGGCGGCGGCGGCGCGGTTGTCGCGCGCGGTGGCGCCCAGGTCGCGGCTGTCGCGCAGCACGGTCCTGATGGCGGTGCGGAAGCGCGCGCGATCCGGCGCCGGTAGCCCGTCGCCGGCCGCCCGCAGCGGCTGGTGCGCCACCGGATGCGCCCGCAGGTCGCCCTCGCGTGACAGCATGAACAGCCCACCGCCGATCGCCCCGATCGCGAACACGTTGACGAGCAGGGATGCGGCCAGCAGCAGGGTGCCGGTACGGGCCATCATGGCTGGTTGTCCGGGCTGGCGGGCTCCTCGGGATCGACCGGCGCTCCCAGCACGCTCACCTCGTATAGATGTTCGCCAACCTGCTCGGGTCCTGGCTGCGACAGGGTGACGAAGGTGGCGCCGGCCGCAAGGCCGCCGGCCAGCACACCGGCGGCACCCAGTCCGGAAAACCACAGCCGCAGGCGTCCCGCCTGCCGATGACGGGATGCAACCTGCATGAGGATCCGCCCGGACAGCGCCGCCCCGGGACCGGGCACCGTCCAGCCGGCGAGGGCCGCGTCCAGCCGGTTCGCTGCCTCCAGCGTCGCGGAGGCCTCCGGGTGCAGCAGCAGGTGCGCGCGGGCCGCCTCGCGCAGGGCGGCGGGCCAGCGTGCGACGCCGCCGCCATAAGCGTCCGCGAGCGCGGCAAAACGTTCGGGCGTCATGGTCATCCCCCTCCCAGCAGGTCGCGTAACGTGCGTCGGCCGCGTGACAGCAGACTCTCGAGCGCTTCCACGCTGATCTCCAGCACCTGGGCGATCTCGATATTGGACAGCTCCTGGTACGTCTGCAGCACGATCGCCTCGCGCTGCCGGGGCGGCAGCCGGGCCAGCGCCTGCTGGACGCGCCGGGCCGTCTCCTCGCTCTGCATCGCCTGGTCGGCGAGCGGCGCGGGATCCGCCTGATCCGGCGGCTCCGCCATCACCACCTCGCGCCGCCTGCGCTGGATGTCGATGCAGAGGTTCAGCACGACCCGGTGCAGCCACGTATCGAACCGCGCCGCCCCCGGATGCCAGTTCCGTGCCTGCCGCCAGGCCCGCAGCAGCGCCTCCTGGGCCACGTCGTCGGCCTCCCCGGACACGCCGAGCAGCCGCTGGGCAAGCGCGTGCAGCCGCGGCAGCTTGCGGTCGACCAGGATGCGGAACGCTGCCTCGTCGCCCTGCGCGATCCGCGCGACCAGGGGCGCGTCCGGATCCTCGGCCGGAGCCATCGGTGCCCGGCTGGCCACCCGCATCACTCCACCGGCCGAGGCCGGGACCGCACCCGCCGCGAGAAATCCAGCACCGAGCATCCGCACCCTTCAAGACCCGCACGTGGCTTGCACGGGCGACCGGCCCCGATCCGTCGCGAGAACCGGCTTGCGGACGTGTACATCAGCGAGCGGCCTGCGGCGGCGGGTACATCAGCGAGCCGCCTGCGGCGTTGAATACATCGGCGGAACGCCTGGGGCGTTGGACACATCAGCGAAACGCCTGCGGCGTTGGACACATCAGCGAAACGCCTGCGGCGCCGGGCGGCCCGCGAACATGCCGCTGCGCCGGAAGTCCCGTGGCGTCATGCCGTAGAACCGGCGGAACAGCTTGGTGAAGTAGTTCGCATCGGCGAAGCCGCAGCGCAGCGCCACGACATTGATCGGGTCCGGCTCGGTCTGCAGCCGGCGCGCGGCTTCCTCCATGCGCACCCGCAGCCGGAAGCGCGCCGGCGGCACTCCCTCGGTCGCGCTGAACATGCGGCTGAAATGGTAGCGGCTGTAGCCGCTGGCCGCCGCCATGCGCCCGACATCGACCGGGGCGCCGCCGCCGTCATGCACCAGCGACACCGCCCGCTCGATTGCCGCCGGGCGCTTCGAGCTGGTGCGCACCTCGCCCCAGGCCAGCATCTCGTCCGCGAGCTGCATGGCGATCGAATAGGCCAGCTGCGAGCTGCGCGCCGGAGACGACGCCTCGCCGTCCAGCACGGAGACGCAGGCCCGGGCGAGCCGCCCGATGCTCGCAGTGCCGAGCCGGGCCAGCGGACCGACCTCGAGCAGTTGCCGCCACAGCCGCAGCACCTCTGAGCCGTTCAGGCAGATCCAGAAGAACTCCCACTCATCGCCCGGCGCCAGCCAGTAGCGGTTGTCGTGCGGAAAGGCGAGCAGCATGGTCTGGCCGGGCCGCACCTCGTGCTGGGTGCTGCCGTAGCGCAGCCGCCCGCGGCCGGAGATCGTGTGCTGCAGCAGCACGAACGACGCCTCGCCGCGCCTGAGGCCGTTCCAGTCATAGCCACGGCTGCCCCTCTGGTCGCTGCGCCGCAGGTCGTAGCCGGCGCTGGTGATCATGGCATGCAGCCGGTAGCGCTCCTTGGGGAACGCCAGCGACACCGCGCGCGGACCGGCCGCGGTCAGGCTGCTCAGCACGGAATTGCTGGTTTCAGCACAGCTTTCCTCTTTCGCTCCAGTTTGTCCCCGAGCAGGGTAGCAAGAACTTCCCCTTGATTGAAGGACGGCACCATGAAGGTCGCGGTGATCGGAGCCGGCAGCGTCGGCTTCACGCGCAAGCTGGTTCGGGACATCCTCAAGGTCGAGGCGCTGCGGGAGACCGAGTTCGCCCTGCACGACATCAGCGACGCGAACCTCGACATGGTCGCCCAGATCGTCCGCAAGGATATCGACGCGAACCGCCTGCCTGCCCGCGTCAGCACCTCGACCGAGCGTCGCGAGGCACTCTCCGGCGCCCGCTACGTGATCTGCTGCGTGCGCATCGGCGGCCTCGATGCGTTCCACCACGACATCGAGATCCCGCTGCGCTACGGGGTCGACCAGTGCGTCGGCGACACGATCTGCGCCGGCGGGCTGATGTACGGCATGCGCACCGTGCCAGAGATCCTGGCCTTCTGCCGCGACATCCGCGAGGTGGCCGAGCCTGGCGCCTGGTTCCTCAACTACGCCAACCCGATGGCGATGAACACGTGGGCCGCGATCGAGCATGGCGGCGTCGCCAACACGGTCGGGCTGTGCCACGGCGTGCAGCATGGCTGGCGCCAGATCGCCGAGGTGCTCGGGACAAGCGACCCGCACGAGATCGAGTACATCTGCGCGGGCATCAACCACCAGACCTGGTATGTCGACCTGCGCTGGAACGGCCGGCGCATCGGCCGCGACGAATTGTTGCAGGCTTTCGAGCGGCACCCGCAGATCAGCCAGGAGGAGAAGGTGCGCATCGACGTGCTGCGCCGCTTCGGCGTCTATTCCACCGAGAGCAACGGCCATCTCAGCGAATACCTGCCATGGTATCGCAAGCGCCCGGACGAGATCCCGAGCTGGATCGACCTCACCAACTGGATCAACGGCGAGACCGGCGGCTACCTGCGGTACTGCACGGAGCAGCGGAACTGGTTCGAGACCGACTTCCCGCGCTGGCTCAGCGAGGCGGGCGCGCCGCTCGCCCAGTACGAGCGCTCGGACGAGCATTGCAGCCACATCATCGAGGCCTTGGAAACCGGGCGCCCGTATCGCGGCCATTTCAACGTGCGCAACGCGGGCCTGGTGACCAACCTCGCGCCGGACTGCATCGTCGAGAGCCCGGGCACCGTCGACCGCTTCGGCCTGAACATGTATGCGGGCATCGAGCTTCCGATGGCGTGCGCGGCAACCTGCGGCGTGACCGTGAACGTGCAGCGCATGGCGCTCAGGGCGGCGGTCGAAGGCGACCTGGACATGCTGCGCCTGGCGATGCTGCATGACCCGCTGGTCGGCGCGGTGTGCAACCCGGAAGAGGTCTGGCAGATGGTGGACGAGCTGCTGGTGGCGCAGGCGCAGTGGCTGCCGCAGTTCGCGCACGCGGTTCCGGCTGCGCGCGAACGCATGGGTCGCGCCCGGCCCTCCGCCAAGGCCTCGGCGGGTGCGGCCCGGCTGTCGGTGCGCAGCGTCGCCGAGCTGCGCGAGGCACGGGCGCCGCGCGACGCCGCCCACTCGCCGTCCGAACTGACCGGCTGATACGGACAACAGGCCCGCAAGAGGCTTTCCCCAAGATGCGCCAGGAACAGGAAACGATGCCCACCCAGATCGCAGCCACCTTGCCCCTCACCCGGCGACAGGCCGGCGCCGCCCTTCTCTCGGCAAGCGCCATGCTCGCCGCCGGCATGCCGTCGGCGCGCGCCGCGGACCCGGTCACGCTCAAGTTCTGGGTCGCCTGGGACCCTGCGCTGCCGGACAGCAAGATCGCGCAGGCCAAGATCGCGCAATACGAGGCGGCGCATCCGGGCGTCACCATCGAGCTGCAGAACATGTCGTTCGAGGCCATGCACGACAAGCTGGTGACCGCGATCGCCGGTGGCCAGGGCCCGGACGTGAGCTGGGGCCTGGCCGAATGGCTTGGCGAGTTCGACCGCATGGGAGCCCTCGCCGACCTCACCGACGCGGTGGATCGCTGGCCGGACAAGGCGGCGATCTACCCGAACGTCTGGACCGGTCTCGCCATCAACGGCCGGATCAAGGCGCTGCCGCATTATCTCGGCATCCGCGCCCTGCTCAGCCACCAGGCGCTGCTCGCCAAGGCCGGCATCGCCGCACCGCCGCAGAGCTGGGCCGAGCTGCTGGACCAGGCCGCGACGATCCACGCCAAGACTGGAAAATACGCCTTCGCGGTCGCCAACGACGCCGTCCGCGCGCCGCAGGAATTCTTCATGCTGCTGGTGCAGAACGATGCACCGCTGGCGGAACTGGTGCCGGGAGGGAGCGCCGGCCTGTATCGCAACAACTGGGACCGCGACCCGGCGCAGCTCAAGCGCGGCACCGAGGTGATGGCACTGTATCGCGACCTGCTCGCGCGCGGCGCCATTGCGCCCAACTCGACGAGCTGGGGCTGGGAGGAGGAGGACAACAACTTCGCCCTCGGCCAGTACGCGATGGTGATGGACGGCTCCTGGATGCACCTGCACGAGTCGCAATATCCGGACAGCATGCGCGACGTCGAGATCACGCCGCCGCCCGGCCTGCGCAACCGCCGCACCTATTTCGAGATCAATCCGTTCTATGTCTACAAGGCGTCGGCGCACCTGCAGCAGGCCACCGACTTCGCGCATTTCCTGATCACCAGGGACTACCAGGCCGCCGCCCGCCCCGCCGACAGCCCGCGCATGGATGTCGTCGGCACCGGCAAGTGGGGCACCTCGTTCAGCGCGCTCGCAGCCAGCGGCGTGCCTTTCCCGCCGATCGCCCTCGGCCAGATCACCCGCGACATGCAGGACGCGATCGGCCGCGTGCTGCTGCGCCACGAGGAGCCGCAGGCAGTGGCTGCGCGCTTCGGCAAGGCAGTCAACCACGCGCTGCGCCAGTCGGGCGAGCTCGCGTCCGGCTGAGCGCATGCGGCACGGCGCGACATTGAAGCTGCAGCGAACGGCGGCGACCGTGCGGCCAGGATTCCCCCTCGCGCCCAGTCGCCGGGCGCAGATCCGGCGAACCGCCGCCTTGTTCACTGCTCCCGCAGTGCTGTTGCTGCTGGTGCTGGTCGCCTACCCGCTGCTGCGCGTGCTGTGGGAGGCCGTGCGATACGTGAACCTGGTGAACCCGACCGTGCAGGGCTTCGCCGGGCTCGAGAACTTCCGCACGATCCTGCAGGACGACGACTTCCTGCCCGCGCTCGGGAACACCGTGCTTTGGACCGCGCTCTCGGTGACGGGCGAATACGCGCTCGGGCTGGTCTCCGCGCTGGCGCTCGCCCGCAACGTGCGCGGACGCGGCGCCTTCCGGGCGCTGATCATCGTGCCCTGGGTGATCCCGATCGTCGTCGCCGGCCTGACCTGGACCTGGATGCTGACTCCGGAATACGGCATCCTGAACCACTGGCTGGTGCAGCTCGGCGTGATCCGGCAGCCGATCGCCTGGCTCGGGCAACCCTCGACCGCGCTGTTCACCGTGACGCTGGTCAATATCTGGCGCTCGTTCCCGTTCTACACCATCAGCCTGCTCGCCGCCCTGCAGGCGGTGCCGCCTGAGCTGCACGAGGCGGCGGCCGTCGATGGCGCCGGAACATGGATGCGTTTCCGCGTCATCACCCTGCCGCACATCAGGACGGTGTCGCTGACGCTGATCCTGATCCACGTGATCTGGACCGCGATCAACTTCGACTTCATCTGGGTGATGACCCAGGGCGGCCCGCTCGACGCCTCGGAGACGCTGCCGATCATGATCTACCGCTACGCGATGCAGCAGTTCGATGTCGGCGCCGCCTGCGCGCTCGCCAGCATGATGATGGGCTTCATGGCAAGCATCGTGTTCGTCCAGTATTATGCGACCCGCTCGAGGCGGCCGGCATGATCGTCGCAGGACGGCGCGAGCAGCGCCTGCACGACAGGCTCACGTATAGTGTACTGATCATCCTCTCGCTGTTCTGCCTGTTCCCCTTCGTGTGGATGCTGGACACCGCGCTCAAGCCGATGGTCGAGGTGCAGAGCCTAGCTCCGTCGCTGCTGATCCGCCACCCGACGCTGGCGAGCTTCCGGCACGTCCTGCTGGAGACCGAGTTCGGGATCTATTTCCGCAACAGCCTGATCGTCGCCGGTGCCTCCACCCTGGTGGCGCTCAGCGTCTCGATCTTCGCTGCCTACGTGCTCAGCCGCTGGCAGCACATGCCGATCGCGCGCGCGGTCGGCGGCGCGTTGCTGCTCTCGCAGATGATCCCAGGCGTGCTGCTGCTGATCCCGCTCTACATGCTGCTCCGGCAGCTCGGCCTGCTGAGCACTTACCTGGGCCTGGTGCTGGTCTATTGCAGCTTCACGATCCCGCTCTGCAGCTTCATGCTGAAGGGCTTCTTCGACGCCATCCCGCGCGAGCTCGAGGACGCGGCCGAGCTCGACGGCTGCAGCCGCACCGGCATCATCCGGCGCATCCTGCTGCCGCTCGCCGCCCCCGGCCTGCTCGCCGCGGCCGCCTTCGCCTTCATCAATGCGTGGAACGAGTTCATGTTCGGCTACGTGCTGATCAACGACGACGCGCACCGCACGCTCACCCCCGGCATCATGCTGTTCCGCAGCGCGCACGAGACCGACTGGGGCAGCCTGATGGCGGCCTCGGTGCTGGCGGTGGTGCCGGTGGCGGGATGCTTCCTCTATTTGCAGCGCTATCTCATCGAAGGCCTGGCCGCCGGCGCGGTGAAGGGCTGAGCCGCCTCGGCTCTTGTCCGGGCGCTGCCGAAGAGGCAAAAAAGGCGGGAGCGCGCTGGAGACGACATGGCGGTTGAGACGGCACCCCCCGGTTCGGGTCACGGCCACGGACCGGAATCCGGTCCACGACGCGACTTCCTGACCCTGCTCACCGGAGCGGCCGCGGTGGTCGGCGCCGGCGCCTTCGTGTTCCCGTTCCTCGACAGCCTCTCGCCGGTCGGTGGCGACGGAAGCGCCGATACCACCGTGGATGTGGACCTCAGCAAGGTGGCGCCAGGACAGCAGATCGTCGTGGTCTGGCGCGGCAAGCCGGTCTTCGTGGTGCACCGGACGCCGGCGGCGCTGCTCGGCCTGCAGGATACCAACCTCACCGACCGGCTGCGCGACTGGGCGTCGCGCGAGCACCAGCAGCCGGACTACGTGGTCAACTGGCACCGTTCGCTCGCGCCCGAGTACGGCGTCATCGTCGGCATCTGCACCCATCTCGGCTGCGTGCCCGGCTATGTCCCCAACCCGTCGCCGACCGAGCCGGTCGCGAACTGGCCCGGCGGCTATGCCTGCCCGTGCCACGGCTCCAAGTTCGACCTCGCCGGCCGGGTCTTCCAGGGAGCACCCGCGGAGTACAACCTGCCGGTGCCCCCATACTCGATGCCGACCAAGACCAGCCTGCGCATCGGGCTCAGTCCGGACGACCTCGACTTCGACTTCGACACCATCCGCCAGCTCTAGGAACGCAGGCCACGCCCGGCGCCGCCGCTGACGCGAGGCCCCGGGACGGGAAGCTGAAGGACCGGGCATGATCGCGGTTGTCGAGGGCTGGCGCGCCGGACTGTTCGCGCGCCCGCAATGGCTGCCGAACATCGTCTCCGGCCTGATCGTGGGCGTCGTCGCCCTGCCGCTCGGCCTCGCCTTTGCCATCGCCTCCGGAGTGCGGCCGGAGCAGGGCCTCTACACCTCGATCATCGGCGGCCTGGTGGTGTCGCTGTTCGGCGGCAGCCGCATCCAGATCGCCGGACCCACCGGCGCCTTCATCGTCATCCTGGCGGGAGTGGTGGCGCGGCACGGCACCGAGGGCCTGCTGGTCGCGACCCTGATGGCCGGCGTGATGCTGCTGGCGATGGGGATGGCGCGCTTCGGGGCCGCGATCCGCTTCATTCCCGAGCCGGTGATCAGCGGCTTCACCGCCGGCATCGCGGTGATCATCTGGGTCGGCCAGTGGCACGACTTCCTCGGCCTGCCGCACACCGGCGGCGAGCATTTCCACGAAAAGCTGGCGCAGCTCGTGCGCGTGCTGCCGCACCTGCAGCCGGCGACCACCGCGCTCGCGCTGGCAAGCATGACGCTGGTGCTGTACGGGCCGCGCATCCCGGGGCTGCACCGCCTGCCCGGGCCGCTGATCGCGCTGGTGGCGGCAACCGGTGCGCAGGCGGCACTCCGCCTGCCCGGGATCGCCACCATCGGCAGCACCTTCGGCGGCATCCCGCGCGGCCTGCCGCACCTGACCCTGCCGGCGCTCGGCTTCGACCAGGTGATGTCGCTGCTGCCGTCGGCCTTCACCATCGCCATGCTGGGCGCCATAGAGAGCCTCCTGTCGGCAGTGGTGGCGGACGGCTTGGCCGGAACCCGGCACGACTCCAACCAGGAGCTGATCGCCCAGGGCGTCGCCAACATCCTCAGCCCGCTCTGCGGCGGCATCGCGGCGACCGGCGCGATCGCGCGCACCGCGACCAACTTCCGCAACGGCGGCACCGGCCCGCTGGCCGGTATCGTGCACGCGCTGACCCTGGTGGCGGTGCTGCTGGTGGCCGCACCCCTGGCCAGCCGGATCCCGCTCTGCGCCCTGGCGGCGATCCTGTTCGTGGTCGCCTGGAACATGAGCGGGGCGGCGCATTGCGTGCGCATGATCCGCACCGCGCCACGGGCGGACGTGGTGATCCTGCTGATCACCTTCGGGCTCACGGTGCTGACCGACCTGGTGATCGCGGTGAATATCGGTGTCATCCTGGCGATGCTGCAGTTCCTGCGCCGGATGGCGTCCAGCGTCGAGGTGGTGGCGCAGGACGCGGCCACGCTCGCGGTCCCGCTGCCGGCTGGCGTGGTGGTCTATGCGATCGAGGGCCCGTTCTTCTTCGGCGCGGTCGACACGCTGGAACGGGCGCTGGCGCATACCGGCACCGACCCGCGCTGCCTGATCCTGCGGCTCGGCCATGTGCCGTTCATGGACATCACCGGCATCCAGGCGCTGCAGGAGGCAATGGCAAGCCTGGAGCGGCGCGGCGTCCGGGTGGTGTTCTGCGAGGCCAACATGCGCGTGCTGCGCAAGCTGCTGCGCGCCGGGGTGCTCCCCAGGGGCGGCCCGCGCCGCTACTGCTCGACCCTGGCGATCGCGCTGGAGCGCGCCGGGTGAACAACCTGGGCATGTAATGGCGCCGGTTTCGTTTGTTTTCTGCAACAAAAACCCGTACAAGGGTCAGGTCGTGCGCCGAAGTCTCGCCTGATGCCCAACCTGGTCCGGTTTTGGGCCTTTGTTATTGACAAGCTATGGAAGCGGGCGCGATGGCAACCTTTAGTGAAAACATCAAGGTGGCCACTGGCCTTCCCTATGCAGGCGACTACCTGTTCTCGAACCTGAACAACTGGTCAGGCGGCGTGCTGCCGACTTCCTCCACGACGGCAAGCGTGGGGTTCGGCACGGGTGCTGCGTCGACGATAGTAGCTGATGGCATTGTCAGCACAAACGCGCTCTCGTTCACCGGGACCAGTGGAAGCACGTTTGACGTAGCCGGAAGCCTTACGGCGCTCACACTTGCGCTCGGAACCGCGCCGCTCGGCTCGATGAACATCTCCGTGCTGGCGGGCGGCAGCCTCAACTTCACCAGCGCAACAATATTCGAGCCCGGCACCGCGGTCACGGTCGCTGGTAGCCTGATCGGGAGCAGCCTTAGCTTCTACACCGGCTCGAACTTGTCGAACCTGAGCGTGACATCCGGCGGCACCATCACCGCGGCGACAGTCAACCTCACCGACGTTCTGACCACGAGCATAGCAGTAGGCGGCAGCCTGATCTCCGCTGTCACCCTCGACGGCGGGAAGCTGGACGTCGCCGGGACCGCCACGATCTCGGCGCTGACCTTGACAGCCGGAACCTTCACCGTGGAAGGGGTTGCCTCTATCGGGAACACGGGAGACGGAACGTTTACCGTGAACAAAGGCGGCAGCCTCTCGATGGCCGGTTTGGTGAACACCGCCATAAACTCCAACAGCCCGACGACTGGAGAAGTGTTCGATATCAATGCTGGCAAGTTAACGGTCGCAGGCAATTCAACCAACACAGGCCTGATCGCCAACAGCAGTTTCAACTTCGGCTCAGTCGCCAACGGATCATTCGACGTCGGTGTTTATTCGGCTACCGGTTTTTTGTACGCTATCACCGGCCTGGCCGCGGGCGACAACTTCGAAATCGGGACGGGGAAATATACTTCTGCCGGCTATAACGCGACCAGCCACGCGCTGACCCTGACCGGGACGGGCTCGACGCTAACGATCAACAGCGTGACTGGCACTGGCCTGACGAACGCCTCGTTCAGCCTCAGCACGGCAACCGACGGCGGCACGACTGTTAGTGTGAGCTGCTTCCTGGCTGGCACCCACATCGAGACCACGCGCGGCGAGATTGCGATCGAGGCGCTGGCCGAGGGTGACGAGGTGGTGACGCTGGACGCGGGTCAGCGCAGCGCGTCGCGGGTGCGCTGGCTGGGTCACAGCGTCATCGACGCAACGCTCCGCTGCATACAGCTCGACCCGATCCGTATCCGTGCCCACGCATTCGCCCCGGACCAGCCACGTCGCGACCTGCTGGTGACGCCGGAGCACTGCATCCTCGTGGATGGCGGCCTGATCCCGGCGCGCATGCTGGTCAACGGGATCAGCATCCTGCGCGAGCCGGGCCTCGGCCGCTACGAGGTGCACCATGTCGAGTGCGAGCGGCACGTCATCCTGTTCGCCGAGGGCCTCGCCACCGAGAGCTATCTCGACACCGGAACCAGCGGCAATTTCGGAACGCAGGACCGGGCGACCGCCGACTGGGCAGCGGATGCCGCGGCGCCGCTCACCACGTCGCGCGCGATCGTCGAGCCGATCTGGCGCCGCTTGCGCGAACGCGCCGGCGCCGCCTCCCCGGTGCAGGAGGCGGCCCACTCCGACGATCCTGACCTGCGCCTGCGCCTGCAGGACGGCAGCGTCGTGCGCGCGCGCAACCGGCGTGGGCAGCGGCACTTCTTCGTGCTGCCGGCCGGCGCCACCTCGACCACGCTGCTGTCACGCTCCGCCATACCGGCGGAGATCGAGGGGCCGTTCGTCGACGACCGCCGCCAGCTCGGCGTCCAGGTCAGCCGCGCTCTGCTTTGGGCCGGACTTGCCACGCACAGCCTGCCGCTCACCGGTGGCGCACGGCGCGGCTGGCATGCCCGCGAGGCGGGAGCCGAGGCGTGCTGGACCGACGGGCAGGCGGAACTCGTTGTGCCGGCGCTGCCGCGATCCACGATCCTGGAGATCGAGCTCGCCGGCATGCCGCACTATGCGCCGCATCCCCGGTCGGCGCAGGCCTGCGCTTGACGTAGGACCGGCGCGGCCCCAGGGTCCGCCCGCCAGACGGCCGGACGGTCGCTGCCGCGCGTGAGTTGCCCGAGAGGGTGGCGCCAGGCGTGGTGGAGGAAAGTCCGGGCTCCACGAAGGAACGGTGCCGGCTAACGGCCGGCGGGGGCGACCCCAGGGAAAGTGCCACAGAGAACAGACCGCCTGCACGCGATCCCGGGCAACCGGGCCAGCCTGCAGGCAAGGGTGAAACGGTGCGGCAAGAGCGCACCGCGCTTCCGGCAACGGCGGCGGCAGGGCAAACCCCACCGGGAGCAAGACCGAATAGGGGCGGCAGGGTGGGTTCGCGATTTCGGTCGCGCGCCGCATCCGGAGGTCTTTCGCCTCGCCGCCCGGGTTGGTCGCGCGAGGCACGCAGCAATGCGTGTCCCAGAGGAATGACCGTCCCGCATCGCAGGATGCGGACAGAACCCGGCTTACAGGCCGTCTGGCACCCTCCGGTCTCCTTACGGCATCGATTCGAGTTCATGCCGGCCGCATTACTTCTTCCAGCCATGGTTCAAGCACGGGTGCGACCGGAACAATTCAAGAACACACATCTCGATTTATAGCGGTTACGCAACACTTGGACGTCCAACCCACTGTTTCCGCGATACCCCGGCAAAAGCGCACAAGTCGTGGAAAGAACATGCTTTCTGGTTTGACCGCCCATGTTGGCCCATGATATCCCAAGGATGCCCACGATACAGAGCGTTTCGTTGCATGTTGGCCGAACCGCACGGGCAGGTTCGCAGCATGATCCGGAACGCAAGGTCCGCGGGCGGGAGCTGCGCTGCATGACGCGCGCGGGGTGGCAGGGGGGCGTCGCACAGCATGAGCGTGTTCCTCGGCACCCACCAGAATCGCCTCGACGCCAAGGGCCGCGTTTCCGTTCCGGCCGGGTTCCGGAGCGCGCTGCGCGAGCGTGCGGCGCGTGACCAGGGCATCGCCGTCGACGATGTGCAGGGGCCGGTGCAGATCGTGCTTCGCCCGTCGCACAAGCATCCCTGCATAGAAGCCTGGCCGCCGGCAGCATTCGCGTCCCTCGCGAGCCCGCTCGACCAGCTCGACATGTTCTCGGAAGACCATGACGACCTCGCTGCTGCGATTTATGCCGATGCCTATCCTATCGATGCGGACAAGGAGGGGCGAATCATGCTTCCAGAGATCCTGTCCGCGCATGCGGGATTGACCGATTCGGTCGCATTCATGGGGCTAGGCCACATCTTCCAGATCTGGGAACCGAAGGCTGCCGAGCGCCGCCGCAACGAAGCCCGCGTCCGGGCCCGCGCGGTCAGCCTGCCGGGTGCACGCACCGGCGGGGCGAGCCAGTCGTGAGCGCGCGTCGCGTGTCCTCCCGGATCGCAACATCCCCGAGGCGGACTGCAGGACATGCCGACGGCCATGCGCCGGTCATGCTGCCCGAGGTCATCGAGATGCTCGGGCCGCGCGATGGCGGCGTCTATCTCGACGGCACGTTCGGCGGCGGCGGCTATGCGCGCGGCATCCTGGCGGCCGCCCGCTGCACGCTCTGGGCGATCGATCGCGACCCGCAGGCCATCGAGCGCGGCGCCGCGGTCATGCACGAGATCGCGCGGCAGGATGGCAGCGAGGTCGGGCGCCTGCATCTTATCGAGGGCAGCTTCGGCAGCATGATGGCGCTGCTGGCCGAGCGTGGCGTACAGCGCCTCGATGGCGTGGTGCTCGATCTCGGCGTCTCGTCGTTCCAGCTCGACGATCCCGCGCGCGGCTTCTCGTTCCGGGCTGACGGACCGCTCGACATGCGCATGAGCCAGCACGGCGAGAGCGCCGCCGACCTGATCCGCACGCTGCCGGAAGCCGACCTTGCCGACACGCTCTACACGCTTGGCGAGGAGCGGCTATCCCGCCGCGTCGCGCGCGCCATCGTCGCCGCCCGCGCCGAGGCGCCGATCGAGACCACGCTGCAACTCGCCGGCATCATCCGCGCGGTGGTGCCGCCGGATCGCTCCGGTCGCCTCGATCCGGCAACGCGCTCGTTCCAGGCGCTGCGCCTGCGCGTCAATGACGAGCTCGGCGAGATCGAGCGTGGCCTCGCCCAGGCTGCCGAATTGCTGGCGCCGGGCGGCCGGCTGGTGGTGGTCGCGTTCCATTCCCTCGAGGACCGCATCGTCAAGCGCTTCATGATCGAAGCCGCGGGCCGCCTGCCCTCGCCTTCGCGGCACGATCCGCGCGGGCTCGACGGACGCGCCACCCCGCCCCGCTACCGGCTGCTCGCCAACCGGGCTGCGCGCCCCGGCGAGCAGGAGGAAGGCCTCAACCCGCGCGCGCGCAGCGCCAGGCTGCGCGGGCTCGAACGCCTCAGCACACCGTCCGCACCACCGACCCTGCCGGCAGGAAGCCCCGCATGATCCGTCCCCTGACCTTTTTCTGTGTCGTGCTCGCCGGGACCTCCGGTCTGTATCTGTACACCGAGAAGCACCAGACCACGGTGCTCGACCAGAAGATCTCCAAGGTCGTCCTGGAGACCCAGCAGATCCGCGAGCGCACCTCGATGCTGCGTGCGGAGTGGGCGCTGCTGAACCAGCCGGACCGGCTGCAGTCGCTGGCGACACGCTTCCTGCCGCAACTGCATCCGCTGGACCCGACCCAGTTCGTGCAGCTCGCATCCATCGAGCACCGCCTGCCGGACGTGACCCGGCCGGCGGCAGCGGCGCCCGCGCAGCCGGCCGAACTCACGCCGGTGCAGGTCATGGCGCGCGCCATGATCCCGTCGCAGCCCCTCACGCTGTCCGACAGCCCGCATGCGCCGGACGTCCAGACCGCCGACGGCGACAGCGAGGACCAGGCCCTGGACGCGCGCCTCGTGCCCCCCGCACCGGCGCAGGAGCACGTGCAGCACCTCGCCGCCGCGGCACCCGCCCAGCCGCATCGCCTGGCCAATCACCCGCGCACCCAGCGTCCTGTGCTCCTGGCGGCGGCTCGTCCGGCCACGCGCGCGACCGCACACCCGGCCCGTACCGTGGCGCTGGTGCAGATGGCGGCCTACTCGACGCCGCCGCTGCGCCGGCTGATCCCGAATGCCGGGATCGCGCATCCGGCGCCGCTGCCGATCGCCGCGTGGCGTCCGGCCCAGCGTTTCGCATCGATCCAGGCCCCCGGATACCGGGTCTCCGGCACCCAGGCCTCCAGCTATGGCGGCGGCTCGGCGCTTGGCTTCTCGCACGCGGCGCTGCCGCCGCCGGTCCCGGTGCAGGACGGCAACTGAGCAGGCCGGCCTCCTTGAGCATGCGCCAGTGAGCAAGCATCGGACGTGACCCAGGAGCAGCACATCCCGCGCGGCGGCGAGACCGTCGTCAGCGTCACCCAGGGCGATCTGGCGCATCGCGCGCTGATGGAGCGCATGCGCGTGCGCCTGCTCAGCGTCTCCGGCGGCTTCGGCGTGCTGTTCGGCGCGGTCGGGCTCAAGCTGACACTGGCGACCGTGCTGCATCCGATGGCGCCCGCGCCGAGGCAGATCGCGCCGCAGGTGCCAAGGATGCCGACCAACGGCGCCGACCCGAAGGGGCTGATGGCGGACGATCTCAGCCTGTCGCATGTCAGGCGCGCCACCATCACCGACCGCAACGGGCAGATCCTGGCGATCTCGCTGCCGATGGCGACCGTGTTCGCCAACCCGCTCGAGCTGATGGACCCGAAGGACGCGGCGCAGAAGCTGCATGCGATCCTGCCGGCGATCGATGTCGACGACGTCGTGCGCCGGCTCTCCGAGAAGAAGCAGTTCGTCTACATCGCCCGCGAGATCCCGCCGGACAAGGAGATCGCGATCAACGACCTCGGCATTCCCGGGATCTATTTCGAGCCCGGCGAGAAGCGTCGCTACCCGCTCGGCCGCACCGCGGCGCAGATCATGGGCGCCGTCGATGTCGACGACCACGGTGTCGCCGGCGTGGAGCGCTATTTCGACCACCGCCTGACCTCGGATGCCTCGCCGCTGAAGCTCTCGCTCGATGTGCGCGTGCAGGCGGTGGTGCGCGACGAGCTCGCCGCCGCCAAGGCCGAGTTCCAGGCGATCGGCGCCTGCGCCATCGTGATGGACGTGCGTACCGGCGAGGTCATCGCCATGGTGAGCCTGCCGGACTACGACGCCAACCTGTTCAATCACGCCACCGACGACCAGCGCTTCGACCGTGCCGTCACCGGGATGTACGAGCCCGGCTCCACCTTCAAGCTGCAGACCGCGGCGATGGCGCTGCAGGACAACGTGGCGCATGTCTGGGACCGGTTCTCGACGATCCCGATCCATGTCGGCCGCTACACCATCTCGGACATGAAGACCGACCATTTCGCGCCCTGGCTGTCGATGCCCGAAGTGATGGCGTACTCGTCGAACCCGGCGGCGGCGCACATCGCGCTCGATGTCGGCGCGAAACGCCAGCAGGACTGGCTGCGCGGCATGGGCTTCTTCTCGCGCGTGCCGATCGAGCTGCCCGAGGCCGGCCACCCGATCATTCCGGGCCTCGCGCGCTGGGGCCAGTCGACGGTGATGACCGTGGGGTTCGGACACGGCGTCGCCGAGCCGCCGCTGGCCATCGTGCGCGGCACCGCGGCGGCGGCGAATGGCGGCGTCCTGGTCAGGCCGACCCTGCTGGCGCGTCCCGAGCCGGAGCAGCAGGCCGGGGAGCAGACGCAATCCCTGTTCACCACCGCCGGCGCCGCCAGCGTCACCGGCGGCGGCTACCAGGATGTCTCGGCGCACCTGCCGGTGAGCGACGGGCCGGTCGCGCCCGGCGATAACACCGATATAGCCGGCGACGCCGAGATCGTGCCCCAGGGGCCGAAGCTGCTGTCGGACGCGAACTCGCTGCTGCTGCGCAAGATGCTTCGCCTGGTGGTCACCAAGGGCATCGGCAAGAGCGCCGAGGTGCCCGGCTACTTCGTTGGCGGCAAGACCGGCACCGCCGAGAAGGTCGGCGCGCGTGGCGGCTACCTCAAGCACGTCAACATCGCGGCCTTCACCGGCATCTTTCCGATGAACACGCCGCGTTATGCGGTCTATGTCATGCTCGACAGCCCGATGGCGACCAAGGCGACGCATGGCTGGACCACCGCCGCCTGGAACGCGGCTCCCACGGTCGCCAAGATCGTCGCCCGCATCGGACCGATGCTGGGCCTGTTTCCCAACACGGCCGACGCGGCGCGGATCGATGCGGAACTCGATATCCCGATGCAGCCGGCCGCTCCGTCCGGCGCCCGTGAACTCGGCCCCGGCAACGATCCCGGCGATCCGCACGACGAGGAGCGTTCGCGGATGCACGTGTCCGCGCGTCATGCGGCCAAGCCGGATCTCGAGCGGCTGCGCCAGACCATCGCGTATAACGATGCGACGTCGGAGAGCCGGGATGCGGCTCCCGGTAGGCTCAAGGTGAGCCGCGATGCGGCTCCCGGTAGGCTCAAGGTGAGCCGCGATGCGGCTCAATGAGCTGGCCGGTGGCGAGATCGGGCTCCCGGTCCCTCCCGGCAGCGGCCAGACCGAGATAGCCGCCCTCACACTGGACAGCCGGCAGGTCCGCGCCGGCACGTTGTTCGTGGCCGTGCCCGGGCGCTGCAGCGACGGACGGCGCTACATCGCGGACGCGGTCACCGCCGGCGCCGCCGCCGTGCTGGCCCCGACCGGCACGCTCTGGCCGGAGGGCGTCCCGAGACGCCCGCTGCTGCTGGACAGCGAGCCGCGCTACACGATGGCGCTGCTGGCCGCCCGCCTTGCCGGTCCGCAACCCGGGCGCATCGCGGCCATCACCGGCACCAACGGCAAGACCAGCACGGCTGAGTTCCTGCGCCAGATCTGGACGCTGGACGGCGTGGCGTCGGCCAGCCTGGGCACGCTGGGGGTTATCGCGCCGCGCCTGGCGCAGGTGAGTTCGTCCGCGATGACGACGCCGGATAGCATCGAGCTTGCCCGCATCCTGGCCGAACTGCACCGGGACGGGGTTGGCGCGGTGGCGCTCGAGGCGTCCTCGCACGGTCTCGACCAGTACCGGCTGGACGGGGTGGCGATCACCGCCGCCGGCTTTTCCAACCTGACCCGCGACCATCTCGACTACCACGGCACCCTGTCGGAATACCGCCGTGCCAAGCTGCGCCTGTTCGACACGCTGCTGCCCGAGGGTGGCCTCGCCGTGGTCAATGCGGACATGGACGCCCAGACCCTGGAGCGGCTCACCAGCACCGCCAGGACCCGTCACCAGGTGCTGCGCACGGTCGGCGAACGCGGCACCACCATCCGGCTGGCAGGCACCACGCCGCAGGCCGGGGGCCAGGTGCTGGATCTCGAGATCCATGGCAGCCGGCACGACATCGCGTTGCCGCTGCCCGGTCGCACCCAGGCCGACAACGTCCTGCTCGCGCTGGCGCTGGCCGATCCCGACGAGGCTTCGCTGGAACGGCTGCTGCCGCATCTCGCCGGCCTTAGCGGCGTGCGCGGGCGCATGGAACTGGCGGCGACGCTGCCGAACGGGGCCGCGGCCTATGTCGATTACGCGCACACCCCCGACGCGCTGGAGCGGCTGCTGCGCGGGCTGCGGCCGCACGCCGCCGGCGGCCATCTGGTGGTGGTGTTCGGCGCCGGAGGCGACCGCGACCGCGGCAAGCGGCCGATGATGGGCGCGGTGGCGCAGCGGCTGGCGGACGTCGCCATCGTCACCGACGACAACCCGCGCAGCGAAGCGCCGGCCGCGATCCGCGCCGAGATCATGGCGGCGTGCGGCAATGGCGTCGAGGTCGGCGGCCGCGAGCGGGCGATCTCGGCCGGGCTGCAGGCGCTGGGTCCCGGCGACGTCCTGGTGGTGGCCGGCAAGGGGCACGAGCAGGGCCAGACCATCGGCGACGAGACGCTGCCGTTCGACGATCGCGGCGTCATCCGCCGGCTGGCCGGGCTGCCGGAGATGACGTCGTGAGCGCGCTCTGGACCCGCGAAGCCCTCGAGCAGGCGACCGGTGGCGTGGCCGGCGGCCCGATCGCGGCGACCGGCGTCTCGATCGACACACGCAGCCTGCGGCCGGGCGACCTGTTCATGGCCCTGGTCGGCGAGCATTCGGATGGCCATGCGCATGTCGGGCAGGCCCTGCGGCTCGGGGCTGCCGGCGCCGTCGTGCATGACGTGGCCTCCTTGCCGGAAGACCTTGCCCAAGATCCGCGCCTGCTGCAGGTGCGTGACACGCAGGCGGCGCTGGCCGACCTCGGACGGTTCGCGCGGGCGCGGTTCCAGGGCCGGGTGGTGGCCGTCACCGGCAGCGTCGGCAAGACCACCACCAAGGAGATGCTGCGTGTCGCGCTTTCGGCGCTCGGCCCCACCCACGCCGCCAGCGCCTCGCACAACAACCATTGGGGCGTGCCGCTGACCCTCGCCCGGCTCGATCCCGTGGCCGCCTTCTGCGTCTGCGAGATCGGCATGAACCATCCGGGCGAGATCGCCCCGCTCGCCGCCCTCGTGCGTCCCGACGTCGCCGTCATCACCACCATCGCCGCCAGCCATATCGGCCACATGGGCAGTCTCGATGCCATCGCCGCCGAGAAGGGCGCCCTGGTCGCGGCCCTGTCGCAGGGCGGCGTCGCGGTGATCCCGGCGGACGCGGCGGGGCTCGACACCCTCGCGGCCCGGGCCAGCGCCGCCGGGATACGCGTGCGGCGCTTCGGCGAGACAGGCGACATCCGCCTCCAGGCACTCAGCCTGAGTGCGAACAGCACGAGCTACGTCGCTGATCTTGCAGGAAAAGAGCTGCAGGTGACGCTGGTGGCGACTGGCCGGCACATGGCGATGAACGCGCTCGCCTGCCTCGCTGTGGTGCAGGCGCTCGGTGGCGACCTGGCCAGGGCCGCCGCCGCTCTGTCCGGCTTCCGGCCCGGTGATGGCCGGGGCGCACTGCGGCCGCTGCCGGGCGGCGCCGAACTCCTCGACGAGAGCTACAACGCCTCCGGCGCCTCGGTGCGGGCGGCTCTCGAAGTCCTGTCGCTGCTGCCGGCCGCCCGCCGCGTGGCCGTTCTCGGCGACATGCTCGAGCTGGGCGAGTTTGCCGTTGCCGAGCACCTGTCGCTGGCGCCGCGCGTGCGCGAATCGGCAGACATCGTTTACTGCTGCGGCGAGATGATGAACAGACTGTACAAGGTATTGCCGGACGATCTGCAGGGCGGCTGCGCACCGGACGCGACGATCCTGGCACCGGTGGTGGCGGGCGCGGTGCGGCCCGGCGACGTCGTCCTGGTCAAGGGCAGCTACGGCAGCCGCATGCGCGAGATCGTGGCCGCCCTGCTGGGCATGCCCTTGCAGGCCATGGCACCCGGCGATGCGGCGCGCTGATGCTCTACAACCTGGCGCGCCCGTTCGCCGAGCAGTTCGCGCTGTTCAACCTGTTCCGCTACATCACCTTCCGCTCGGGCGCCGCCTGCCTGACCGCGCTGTTCCTGTCGCTCTGGCTCGGCCCGCTTGTGATCGCCAGGTTGCGCCAGGTGCAGCGCCACGGCCAGCCGATCCGCGCCCTCGGGCCGGAGCGGCACATCCTGGAAAAGGCCGGCACGCCGACCATGGGCGGGGTGCTGATCCTGCTGTCGCTGTTCGTCTCGACGCTGCTCTGGGCGGACCTTTCGAACCGGTTCGTCTGGGCGGTGCTGGCGATCACCGCCGCCTTCGGGGCTGTCGGCTTCGCCGACGACTACCTCAAGCTGTCGCGCCGCAACACGGCCGGCGTCAGCAAGCGCATGCGGCTCGGCTGCGAGTTCGCGGCGTCGCTGCTGGGCGGCTGGTGGCTGAACAGCCTGATGCCGGTGCCGCTCGAGAGCAACGTCGCCTTCCCCTTTGTCAAGGAACTGCTGCTGCCGCTGGGCTATGCGTTTCCCTTGTTCGCCATGCTGGTGATCACCGGATTCGGCAACGCGGTGAACTTCACCGACGGGCTGGATGGTCTCGCGATCGTTCCGGTGGTGATCGCCGCCCTGGTGTTCGCGCTGATCTCGTATCTCGTCGGCAACCGCATCTTCGCCGACTACCTGCAGCTCCACCCGGTGCCGGGAGCGGGCGAGCTCGGCGTGTTCTGCGCCGCGCTGATCGGCGCCGGGCTCGGCTTCCTGTGGTTCAATGCGCCGCCGGCCGAGGTGTTCATGGGCGATACCGGCTCGCTGGCGCTGGGCGCGGCGCTCGGCGCGGTCGCGGTCGCGGTAAAGCACGAGATCGTCCTGTGCATCGTCGGCGGCCTGTTCGTGGTCGAGACCCTGTCGGTCATCATCCAGGTGTTCTGGTACAAGCGCACCAAGCGGCGGGTGTTCCTGATGGCGCCGCTGCACCATCATTTCGAGAAGAAGGGCTGGCAGGAGCCGAAGATCGTCATCCGGTTCTGGATCATCTCGATCATGCTCGGCCTCGCCGGGCTGGCGACGCTGAAGATACGATGAGCAGCGCGTTTCCCTCCGACCTGTTCGCCGGGCGCCGCTACGCCGTGCTCGGCCTCGGCCGCAACGGCGCCGTCGCCGCCCGCGCGCTGGCCCGGATGGGCGCCGAGGTGACAGCCTGGGACGATGGCGAAACGGCGCGCGCCGCCCTCGCCGACCCGGTCGCCGGCGTCCGGGTGGCGCCGATCTCGAGCATGGACGGCCTCGATGCGCTGGTGCTGTCGCCGGGCATTCCGCATCGACTGCCTGTGCCGCACCCGGTCGCTGCCCTGGCGCTCGCCGCCGACGTGCCGGTGCTCTCGGACGCGGAACTGCTGTTCGAGGCGGTCCGGGGCGCCGGCAGCCGGGCGCGTTTCGCCGGCATCACCGGGACCAACGGCAAGTCCACCACGACCACCCTGCTCGCCCACCTGCTGGCCGAGGCGCACATTCCCGTCGCAGCGGGCGGCAACCTCGGCCCGGCCGCGCTGTCGCTGCCGTTGCTCGGCGACGACGGCGTCTACGTGCTCGAGATGTCGAGCTACATGCTGGAGCGGCTGTCGACGCTGCGCTTCGACGCGGCGGCCCTGCTCAACCTCGCGCCGGACCATCTCGACCGGCACGGCGACCTCGAGGCCTATGGCGCCGTCAAGCTGCGCATCTTCGACCGGCAGGTCGAAGGCGACCTCGCGGTGCTCGGCCTCGACGATGCCTGGTCGAGCGAGCAGCAGGAGCATCTGCAGGACGGGGCGGCAGTGCTGGTCACGATCAGCGGCGAGGACGGCCTGCCGGCGCCGGCGCCCGCGCTGCCCGGTCCGCACAATGCGCAGAACGCCCGCGCCGCGATCGCCATGGCGCGGCACCTCGGGGTGCCGGAGACCGCAATCGCGCCGGCACTCGCGAGCTTTCCTGGCCTTGCGCATCGCCAGCGCCGGATTGCCGCGATCGACGGCATCGACTTCATCGACGACAGCAAGGCGACCAATGCCGACGCCGCGGCGCGGGCGCTCGGCTGCTACGACCGCCTGGTCTGGATTGCCGGCGGGGTTGCCAAGTCGGGTGGGATCGAGGCGCTGGCGCCGCACTTCCCGCGCGTGGCCGAGGCCCTGCTGATCGGTCGCGACGCGTCGCTGCTGGCGAGCACGCTGTCCAGGCATGGCATTCCCCACCGGATCGTCGGCACCCTGGAGGCAGCGGTGCCGGCGGCCTTCGAGGCTGCCCGGGCCCAGGCGGCGCCGGTGGTGCTGCTGTCGCCGGCCTGCGCCAGCTTCGACCAGTTCAGCGATTTCGAGGTGCGCGGGCGGGCGTTCGGCGCCCTGGTGCAGGCCCTGCAGCCGGGGAGTGCCGCCTGATGCGCAGCCTGTCGCGTATCGACAACTCGATCATCGGCCGCTGGTGGCTGACCGTCGATCGCTGGACGCTCGGCTGCGTCGGGCTGCTGATCGGCTTCGGCTACGTGCTCATGCTGGCGGCGAGCCCGGCGGTGGCGGCCCGCATCGGCGCGTCGCGCGACATGTTCATCCTCAAGCAGGTGATCTTCCTGAGCATCGCGGGCGGCATCGTCATTGCCGTGTCGATGCTGCCGCCGAAGGGGGTGCGCCGGCTCTCGCTGGTGGGCTGCCTGGTCGCCATCGCCGCCACCGCCCTCACCCTGGTGCACGGCATCGAGATCAAGGGGGCTCGCCGCTGGATCGCGCTGCCGATGATGTCGGTGCAGCCGAGCGAGTTCCTCAAGCCGTGCTTCGCGGTGGTGACCGCCTGGCTGCTGACCGAGCGCCGGCGCAAGCGGTTCTTCCCGGGCATGGCGATCGCCTTTGCGCTGTTCGGCGTCATCCTGATGCTGCTGAAGTCGCAGCCCGACATCGGCATGCTGACGGTGATCACCACGGTGTTCATGGCGCAGCTGTTCATCGACGGGCTCAACATGTTCTTCGTCGGTGTCGGCTGCAGCGCGATGGTAAGCGCCTTCATCGGCGCCTACTTCGTGTTCCCGCATGTGCGCAGCCGGGTCGAGCGCTTCCTGCATCCCAATGTCGGCGATCACTACCAGATCGACACCGCGCTGCAGGCGTTCGGCAATGGCGGCCTGCTCGGGCGTGGACCGGGCGAGGGCCGGGTCAAGGACCTGCTGCCGGACGCGCATGCGGACTTCGTGTTCGCGGTGGCCGGCGAGGAGTTCGGCCTGCTGGTCTGCCTGTTCATCGTTGGCGTGTTCTGCTTCATGGTGATCCGCACGCTGCTCAAGCTGCTCGCCGAGGACGACCCGTTCATCGTGCTGGCGAGCTGTGGGCTGGTGACCGGCTTCGGACTGCAGGCCTTCGTCAACATGGGCTCGACGCTGCACCTGATCCCGACCAAGGGCATGACGCTGCCCTTCATCTCGTATGGCGGCTCGTCGGCGCTGTCGGTGGCGCTGACCATCGGCATGGTGCTGGCGCTGACCCGGCGGCGTCCGCGCGTGCGTGTCCTCCTGGGACGCGGACGTGCGCCGCGGGTCCTGCCATCGTGAGCGGCGCCATCGTCATCGCCGCCGGAGGTACAGGAGGACATTTCTTCCCGGCCGAGGCGCTCGGCGCCGAGTTGCAGGCACGCGGCCACCGGCTGGTGCTGATGACCGACCGGCGCGGCGGCCAGCGCGAGACCGGCGTGTTCGCCCGCGGTCCGCAGCACGTGCTGCCCGGCATCGGCATCGCCGGCCGCGGTCTCGGCGGGCGGCTGCGCGGACTGGCCGCGATTGGCGCCGGCGTCGTCGAGGCGCGCCGCCTCCTGGGCCGCCTCGAACCCGACGTCGTGGTCGGCTTCGGCGGCTATCCTTCGGTCCCCCCGCTGCTCGCCGCCCGGCTGCTCGGCGCACGCCGGCCGGCGATCGTGCTGCACGAAGGCAACGCCGTGCTCGGGCTGGCGAACGCCCTGCTCGCCCGCTTCGCGGATGCGGTCGCCACCAGCTACCCGAACACCGCGCGGCTGCCGATGGGGGCAGAGGTCACGCTCACCGGCATGCCGGTGCGCCGGGACATCGCCGTCCTCGCCGGCCAGCCATACGAGGCGCCAGGCGAGACCATCAACCTGCTGATCTGGGGCGGCTCGCTCGGCGCGCGCGTGTTCTCCGACATCATGCCGGGCGTGCTCGCGGGTTCCGAGCCCGGATTGCGCGCCCGGCTGCGCGTCACCCAGCAGGCCCGCAGCGAGGATGTGGAGCGGGTGCGGGCGGCCTACGCGCAGGCCGGCATCCCGGCCGAGGTGGCGCCGTTCCTGCGCGACATCCCGCGCCTGCTGTCGGAGGCGCATCTGGTGATCGGCCGCGCCGGCGGCTCCAGCCTCGCCGAGATCACCGTCGCCGGGCGGCCGGCGCTGCTGGTGCCGCTGCCGATCGCCGCCAGCGACGAGCAGACGGCGAACGCGACCGCCCTGGTCGCGGCGGGTGGCGGCTGGCTGGTCAACCAGCAACACTTCAACAATGTCGGGCTATCGGCGCTGCTGCCGACGCTGCTGACCGACAAGCTGGCGCTGCCGAGTGCCGCCGCCGCCAGCGCCAGCCTCGGGCGCCCATATGCGGCCCGCCTGCTTGCCGACCTGGTCGAGGCGAGCTTGCGCCGCCGAGCGGCGTCGGCCATCCGGGTCACGTCCAGGCCGCCTGCCTCCAGAAAGAAGACGACAGCATGAGAGCGCTTCCGCTCAATATCGGCATGATCCACTTCGTGGGGATCGGCGGCATCGGCATGTCGGGCATCGCCGAGGTGCTGCACACGCTCGGCTACGCGGTGCAGGGCAGCGACATCGCCGAAAGCGCCAATGTGCTGCGTCTGCGCGCGGCCGGCATCCCGGTGCTGATCGGCCATGACGCGGCCAATCTCGGCACCGCGCAGGTGGTGGTAATCTCGACCGCGGTGAAGCGCGACAATCCCGAGGTGGCGGCGGCCCGTGCGCGGCTGATCCCGGTGGTGCGACGCGCCGAAATGCTGGCCGAGCTGATGCGCCTGCGCTGGTCGATCGCGGTCGGCGGCACCCACGGCAAGACCACCACCACCAGCCTGATCGCCGCGGTGCTGGAAGCCGCCCGTCTCGACCCGACCGTGATCAATGGCGGCATCATCGAGGCCTATGGCACCAACACGCGCATGGGTGCGGGCGACTGGATGGTGGTCGAGGCGGACGAGAGCGACGGCTCGTTCCTGCGCCTGCCGGCCACCATCGCGGTCGTCACCAACATGGATCCGGAGCACCTGGACCATTGGGGCACCGCGGAGGCGATGCAGGCGGCCTACGACCAGTTCGTCTCCAACATTCCGTTCTACGGTTTCGCGGTGCTGTGCGTGGACCATCCGGCGGTGCAGCAGATGATCCCGCGTCTGTCCGACCACCGCATCATCACCTATGGCTTCAGTCCGCAGGCCGATGTGCGCGCTGAGAAGCTGGTGGCCGACAAGCGCGGCGCCACCTTCGAGGTCGCGGTTACCGACCGCGCCCGCCGCCGCAGCCGCCGGCTGGGCCCGTTCCGGCTGCCGATGCTGGGAAGCCACAATGTCTCGAATGCGCTCGCGGCCATAGCGGTCGCGGTCGAGATGGAGATCGACGACGGCACGCTGCGCTCCGCGTTTGCCGGCTTCAAGGGCGTCAAGCGTCGCTTCACCCGCACCGGGGAAGCCGGCGGCATCAGCATCGTCGACGATTACGGCCATCACCCGGTGGAGATCGCCGCCGTGCTGAAGGCGGCACGGCAGGCCGGCGCGCGCGACGTCGTCGCCGTGGTGCAGCCGCATCGCTACTCGCGGCTGAGCGCCCTGTTCGAGGAGTTCTGCACCTGCATGAACGACGCCGGCACGGTGATCATCGCCGATGTCTATGCGGCGGGCGAAGCGCCGATCGAAGGGTTCGATCGCGATGCGCTGGTCGACGGGCTGCGCGCACGCGGCCATCGCAGCGTGGTGCCGCTGCCCGGTCCGGAGCACCTCGCCGAGATGGTGCACGCCATCGCGCGGCCGGGCGACTTCGTGATCTGCCTGGGTGCCGGCAACATCACCGCCTGGGCGCAGACCCTGCCCGAGCAGTTGGCGGTGCTGCAGAAGCAGCGCGGCGGCCACGCCGCATGAACGCCGTCAGCGCCCGGGACGGCTTTTCCAAGCTGTTGCCGAGACTGCGCGGCCGGGTCGCGCCGAACGCGCCGCTTGGACCGCAGAGCTGGTTCCGTGTCGGCGGCGCCGCCGACGTGCTGGTGCGCCCCGAGGATGCCGACGACCTCGCGTCCTTCATGGCGGCGCTGCCGCCCGAGCTGCCGGTGATGACCATCGGGGCCGCGTCGAACCTGATCATCCGCGACGGCGGCCTGCGCGGCATCGTGGTGAAGCTCGCGCGAGGGTTCTCGGACGTCGTCGTCGAACCCGACGGCATCGTCGCCGGTGCCGCCTGCCTCGACATGACGATCGCCGAGCATGCCGCGTCCGCCGGGCTGCGCGGTCTGGAGTTCCTGGCCGGCATTCCGGGCTCCATCGGCGGCGCGGTGGCGATGAATGCCGGTGCCTACGGCAGCGAGATCACCGACGTGCTCGACTGGGCCGAGATCGTCACCCGCGGCGGCGACCTGCTGCGGCTGCCGGTGGAGCAGCTCGGCTTCTCGTACCGGCATTCTGCGCTGCCGGACGGCGCCATCGTGGTGCGCGCCCGGTTCCGTGCCGAGCCCGCCGACCGGGCGCTGGTCGCCGCCCGCATCGCCGAGATCCGAGCCGCCCGCGAGGCGACGCAGCCAGTGCGCGCGCGGACCGGCGGCTCGACCTTCCGGAACCCCGACCTCCGTGAGAGCGACCGCAAGGCCTGGGAGCTGATCGACCTCGCCGGCTGCCGTGGCCTGACCCTGGGCGGCGCGCAGGTCAGCGAGAAGCACTGCAACTTCCTGCTCAACACCGGCCACGCCACCGCCGCCGACCTGGAAGCCTTGGGCGAACAGGTACGCGAGCGGGTGCGCACGACGTCGGGGGTCGAGCTCGCCTGGGAGATCAAGCGCATCGGGGTGCCGGCATGACAACGCTCCGCAGGCGCAAGGTCATGCCGGTATGACCGCTCTACGCAGGCGCAAGGTCATGCCAGCATGACCGCTCTACGCAGGCGCAAGGTGTGCGTGCTGATGGGCGGCCTGTCCGCAGAGCGCGCGGTCAGCCTGTCGAGCGGCGCGCAGGTGCTGCGGGCGCTGAACGAGAGCGGCTACGACGCGCGCGGCCTCGATGCCGGCCCCGACCTGCGCGCCCTGCTCGCCGACCTCGATGGCGACCGTCCGGACGTTGTGTTCAACGCCCTGCACGGCCGCTACGGCGAGGATGGCGCGATCCAGGGCGTGCTGGACTGGATCGGCATCCCGTACACCCATTCCGGCATCCGGGCGTCGGCGGTGGCGATGGACAAGCACGCGGCGCGCGCGGTGTTCGCCGCCGCCGGGCTTCCGGTGGCGCAGGGTGGCCTGGTCTCGATCGCCGACCTCGCGACGGCCGATCCGCTGCCCTTGCCGTACGTGATCAAGCCGGTCAACGAGGGCTCGTCGGTGGGCGTCGAGATCATCCGCGAGGGCTCGAACTCGCGCTCCGCGATCGCGGCCGGATGGCAGTTCGGACCGAATGCGCTGGTCGAGGAGTTCATCCCCGGCCGCGAGCTGACGGTGGCGGTGGTCGGCGACCGCGCGCTGACGGTGACCGACATCACCCCCAACCCGTCGATGAGCCATGGCTTCTACGACTACGACGCGAAATACGCCGCCGGTGGCTCGCAGCACCAGTTGCCGGCATCGATCCATCCGGACGCCTTCGCTCAGGCGCTGCAGATCGCGCTGGCCGCGCATCGCGCGCTCGGCTGCAGCGGCGCGTCGCGCACCGACTTCCGCTACGACGATACGGTTGCCGGCGGGTCGGCTCCGGGCCGCCTGGTCATCCTCGAGGTCAACACCCAGCCGGGCCTGACGCCGACCTCGCTGCTGCCCGAGCAGGCCGCGTTCTGCGGCATGGGCTTCGCCGCGCTCTGCGCCTGGATGGTGGAGAACGCAGCATGCCGCGCGTGAGGCGCCTGCGCGCCGCCGGGTATGCCGGAGCCGGCGCGATGGACCGTCCGTCGCGGCTGGCGATCTTCGCGCGGCGCCAGCGGCGCATGATCAAGCCGGCCACATTCGCCGTCGTGGCGCTGCTCGCCGGCGGCATCGCCCTGCATGTCGACCATGCCATGCGCAGCGAGCAGAGTTTCGCGCCGATGCGGGCGGAGCTAGGCCGGGTGAGCGGGCTGCCGGTCCGCGAGATCGTCGTGCAGGGCCGGAACATGCAGCCCGAGGCCTCGGTGCTGGAGGCCCTCGGCGTGACCCGCGGCGACCCGCTGCTCGGCTTCTCGATCGAGCAGGCCCGCCGCCGCCTCGACCGGCTCGCCTTTGTCGAGCATGCGACGGTCGAGCGCCGGCTGCCCGGCACGGTACTGGTGCAGCTCGTCGAGCGCCGGCCGTTCGCGGTCTGGCAGGACGAGGGCCGCTTCGTGCTGATCGACCGCAACGGTCAGGTGGTGGCGCAGCAGGGCATGAACGGCAAGGACGCCGAGGCCTTCGCGCAGCTGCCGCTGGTGGTCGGCGCCGGCGCACCGCGCGCGGCTGGCGACCTGATCGACGCGCTCGACGGGCAGCCGACGGTCCGCAGCCACGTGGTTGCCGCCGTGCGCGTCGGGCAGCGGCGCTGGAACCTGACACTGCGCAGCGGGGCCGACGTGCTGCTACCGGAAGGCGAGGAGGTGCCGGCGCTGGCTCGCCTCGCGCTGCTGGAGGAGCATCTGCACCTGCTCGAGCGGCCGCTGGTGAATATCGACCTGCGCCTGCCGGACCGTCTGCAGCTCCGGGTCCGCCCGCAGCCGGCCGCCGACGTTCCGGACGCCGGTGCGCCTGACCATGCCCAGCAGCCCGGGAAGCCGCAGACCGGCGCCGCACCGGACGGCGTCACCACCATGAGGAGGCCGGCTTGAACGAGCTCACCCGCCCCCCTGAGCCGCAGGATCCGAGCCGGCGCGACCAGCCTGGAACCCAGCTTCAGGTGCACGTCCCTGCCCTCGAACCCATGGCGCGCAAGCGCAGCACGCGGCGGACCCGCAAGGTCCTGGCCCACACGGCCGAGGCGACGCAGACCCGCGCGCTGGCGCTGCCGGACGCGCGCGACGGCGCCGATGGCCAGCGGTCCCTCGCCCTCTCGCCGCCCGACCAGCGTCGCCGCCGCGAGTGGCGACCGGGCGTGTTCGGCGTGCTCGATATCGGCACCAGCAAGGTTACCTGCCTGATCGGCCGCGGCGAGCCGGACGGCACGCTCCGGGTCATGGGCTGCGGTTGGCAGCGCAGCCGGGGCGTGCGGCTCGGCGGCATCACCGACCTGCGCGAGGCGGAGCGCGCGATCCGCGCCGCCGTCGGCCAGGCGGAGGAGGCTGCCGACCATCATCTGCGCAACGTCACCGTCAGCCTGACCTGCGGCCAGCCGGAGAGCCGGCTGTTCAACGTGCGCTGGCCGGTTGGCGGCCGCATGGTCGGCGACGCCGACATACGCCGGATCGTCACCGAAGGGCGCCATCGTGCGGCGATCGAGGGACGCGAGATCATCCATGCCCTGCCGCTCGACTTTGCGGTCGACGAGGTCGGCGGCGTCGAGGATCCGCGCGGCCACCATTGCGAACAGCTTGCGGCCCGGCTGCATGTGATCGATGCCGGCTCGATGGCGCTGCGCAACCTCACCGCGGTGATCGGGCGCTGCGACCTCGGCATCACCGAGCTGGTGGCGGCTCCCTTCGCGTCGGGCCTGTCGGTGCTGGTGGATGACGAGCTTGAACTGGGCTGCACGGTGATCGACATGGGCGGCGGCACCACCCAGATGGCGGTGTTCGCCGAGAACCAGCTGCTGCACGCGACGCAGCTGCCGGTCGGCGGCCTGCACGTCACCAAGGACATCGCCCAGGTACTGTCGACGCCGCTGGGCAGCGCCGAGCGGCTCAAGGTGGTGTTCGGCAACGCCGAGGTCAGCAGCGAGGACGAGCGCGAGATCCTGCAGGTGCAGCAGGTCGGCGTCGACGAGCACAGCTTCATCCGGATGCCGCGCTCGCGGGTGGTGTCGGTGATCCGCCCGCGCCTCGAGGAGACCTTCGAGCTGCTGCGCGACCGGCTCGATGGCGCCGGGCTCGGACGCGCGGCGGCCGAGCGCGTGGTGCTGACCGGCGGCGCCAGCCAGCTGGACGGCGTGCAGCGGCTGGCCAGCCGGGTGCTCAACCGGCGCGTCCGGCTGGGCTCGCCCACCGGCATACGCGGCCTGCCGGCGGATGCCGGCGGACCCGGCTTCGCCACCGCGAGCGGCCTGCTCGCCTACGCCGCCGGCGCCGGCCGCACGCTGCACGACATCGACCTGAGCGAACCGCGGCCATCCGGCCTGCTGAAGCGCCTCGTCGAGCTGCTGCGCGAGCATGTCTGAGTGCCGACCACAACAACGATACCAACCGAATCGGATGACCCGAGACGGACGCCTCCCTACACTGACCCGCAGGTATCCCGGGATGTATCCCCAGGATGTACCCCCAGGGTCCTCAAGCCCGGAGTGACGCCTTCATGACCCTCAACCTGACCTTGCCGCAGCAGACCTACTCGGATTTCACGCCACGCATCACGGTGATCGGCGTCGGCGGCGGCGGCACCAATGCCGTCGACAACATGATTGCGCTGCAGCTGCAGGGGGTCGAGTTCGTGGTGGCGAACACCGACGCCCAGCAGCTTACGCACAGCCGCGCCGACCGCCGCATCCAGCTCGGGCCGCATCTGACCCAGGGCCTGGGAGCCGGAGCCAAGCCGGAGATCGGTCGCGCCGCCGCCGAGGAGGCCGCCGACGAACTGGCTCGGCATCTCGACGGCGCGCACATGGTGTTCATCACCGCCGGCATGGGTGGGGGCACCGGCACCGGGGCGGCTCCGGTGATCGCCCGCATGGCGCGCGAGCGCGGCATCCTCACGGTCGGCGTGGTCACCAAGCCGTTCACCTTCGAGGGCGTGCGCCGCAGCAAGGCGGCCGATACCGGCATCGCCGAGCTGCAGCAGTTCGTCGACACGCTGATCGTGATCCCGAACCAGAACCTCTTCCGCCTGGCCAACGAGCGCACCGGCTGGAAGGAAGCCTTCAAGATGGCCGACCACGTCCTCTACATGGGCGTGCGCGGCGTCACCGACCTGATGGTGGCGCCCGGGCTGGTCAATCTCGACTTCGCCGACATACGCACCGTCATGGCCGAGATGGGCAAGGCGATGATGGGCACCGGCGAGAGCGACGGCGAGAACCGCGCCATACGCGCCGCCGAGGCCGCGATCTCCAACCCGCTGCTCGAGGACACCTCGATGGCCGGCGCGCGCGGCCTGCTGATCAACATCACCGGCGGCGACGACATGACGCTGTTCGAGGTGGACCAGGCCGCCAACCGCATCCGCGAGGAAGTGG
>CAXTVI010000039.1:9779-39375 GCA_964247695.1 uncultured Acetobacteraceae bacterium | reverse complement strand
ATCCTCTTCGCCGCTCTTATTGCAGGTCCACCGGAGCCTGGTGCCGGGTGAGGGATTCGAACCCCCGACCCCCTGATTACAAATCAGGTGCACTACCAGCTGTGCTAACCCGGCGACCTTGACGTCCATTATGCCGGGCCGGATTGTATCCGCCAACTGGTCGCCGCACCGGACTGTCGCTGGCCTCTGGCCTTCATTGGTGGAGCCAGCCCTCCCACTGGCAAAGGAAGCGCAGCATGCGGTGCCTGGTGCTGCTCGGACTGTTGGTTGCCGGCTGCGCCTCGCAGTCGCGTCCCGTCACCATCGCCGTGGCCCTGGACGAGCTGCAGAACCAATTGCAGGCGGCCGGCGCCGTCAGTGTCGTCGGCGCCGGGCCGATCCGCTTCGCCCAGGCGGCACGCGCGGCCCAGTGCAAGGCACAGGCCGCCAACCCCGAGCTGCCGATCCTGACCAACGAGATCACCATCAACCTGACCGGCACATTCACCGCGAGCGGCGGCTTCGCGCTCGGGCCGTCGATCACCGGCGGCCCGCCATTCGGCCTCTCGAGTTCGCTGGTACGCGGACAGACGCAGCAACTCACCCTGCCGCTGACCTTCGCCGCCCTGTCGGAACTACCCGATGTCGCGGCGGCGCAGCGCATCGCGCTCTTCACCGGTTTGCCGGCCCGGGCTCGCGCCGCCGGCATGCGCCATGTGCTGGAGGAGCGCGACGCCCTGCGACGGCAGACACACCGGCTGATCATGGCGTTCGACCTGCGACGCTGCCCGGTTCAACCGGGAGCACCCGCGGGACCCTGGCACCCCCTCTTGCGTGGCCAGCGCGCGCATCCGACCTGAGACAGCCGGCGGCAGGAGCCTCGGGCTCCTCAACAGGATAAGGACCATGGCATGACGCCCCGCCCTCTGCGCGCCCTGCACAAGGCTGTCCGCGACGACATCGCCGACCTCGTCACCCGCCGTCCGTTGCCGGGGCCCGGATTGCCGGACCTCGACCCGTTTTTGTTCCTCAACCATCACGGCCCGCAGACCTATGCCGCCGGCAATGCCGGCTTGCCGTTCGGGCCGCACCCGCATCGCGGATTCGAGACCGTCACCTTCATCCTGTCCGGGTCGCTGGCGCATCACGATTCCGGCGGCCATGCGAGCGTCATCGAGGCCGGCGGCGTCCAATGGATGACCGCAGGCCGCGGGCTGACCCACGCGGAGCTGTCACCCGACACGTTCAAGCGCGACGGCGGCCCGCTCGAGATCCTGCAGCTCTGGGTCAACCTGCCGGCCCGGCTCAAGCTGACCGAGCCGCGCTATGTCGGGCGGCAAGAAGCCGACATCCCGCACATCGAACTCGATCGCGGCCGGGCGCGGGTGGCGCTCATCGCCGGGGAAGCCTTCGGCCACCAGGGTGCCGTGCCGACGCTTACGGGCACCGCCATGATGACGGTTACACTCGATGAGGGAGCGCACCTCGAGCTGCCTGTGGCCACCGGTCGGCGCGTGTTCCTGTATGTGGTCGGCGGCGCGGTTCGGAACGCGGACGGCGCGATGCTGCCCGAGCACCACCTGGCCGAGCTGGACGATGCCAATGGCGACGGCCTCGGCCTTGTGGCCGAGCGGCCGTCGGTCATACTGCTCGGCCATGCGGAACCGTTCGGCGAGCCCATCGTGGCACATGGACCGTTCGTGATGAACACGCACGAGGAGATCCGCCAGGCGATACGGGACTACCAGGCAGGCCTGTTCGCCTAGGGGCGCCGTCCGGCAGGCCCTGGCGCGTGAGTTCGTTCGACAGGGTGCTGCTGGCCGGTGGGGTGCTGCTCGTCCTGCTGCTGCTCGGGCCGGTGCTGGCGATCCCGCTGCATATCCCGATCAACTACAATGAAGGCTGGAACGCCGGCTTCGATACGCGCGCGATGCACCCCGCGGCGGGACCGCTCTACCCCGGTCCTGGCAGCTTCGTGTTCAACAACTATCCGCCGCTGGGCTTCTACCTCGTCGGCCTGGCCGGGCTCGTCTTCCAGGACATGATCGTCGGCGGCCGGGTGGTGGCCCTGGTGTCGTGGCTCGCCTGCGCCGGCCTGCTCGGCCTGTGCGTCCGGCGGCTCGGCGGAACCGGCCGGGCCGCCTGCGCCGCTGCCCTGCTGCTGCTGCTGTCGACCGCGACCTTCTATCGAAGCTACGTGGCAATGGACGATCCGCAATGGCTCGCCCACGCCATGATGCTCGCCAGCCTGGCGCTGCTGTTGCGGGAAGGGGTCCCGAGACGGCCGGAGCCGGATCGGTGGCCGCCGGCACGTCTCATCCTCGCGGCCCTGCTGATGGTCGCCGGCGGCTTCGTCAAGCACAACCTTGTGGCCCTGCCGGTGGCCGTAACGCTGTGGCTCGCCTGGCTCGACCGTCGCCTGGCCGTGGCCTGGATGCTGAGTGCGGCCGCAGGAGCTTGCGCCGGGCTGGGCCTGACCGGCGCGCTGTTCGGGGTCGCGGCGTTCGACGACATCCTGCGCCACCCGCGGATGTACCACGCCAATCGGCTCACCCAGGCGATCGGGGGTCTCGCGCCGCTGATCCCGATGGCGATCACCGTGGCTGTCCTGCTACGCCGGCGTGTCGCAGGCGCCGGCGCCGTCCTGGTGGCGCTGTTCGCGGGCGTGAGCCTGCTGACAGGGATCGTGCAGCGCCTGGGCGACGGGGTGAACTACAACGCGCACTTCGAGACCATGATCGCCGTCTGCCTCGGCTTCGGGCTCGTGCTCGGGCCGCTGTCCAGGTGCCCCCTGCGGATTCGGCGCCGATCGTTCGGACCCGCCACGCTGCTCGTCTTCGCGACATCGCCGGTGCTGGGCGCGATGCCCTGGCGCATGCCCTCCGCCTGGCATGACGTCACCGACCGCAAGGCGCGGCAGGCCGCCTGGCAGCCGATGATCGAGCGACTGGCCGCCTCACGCGGGCCTGCGGGATGCGAAATGCCGTCAATCTGCATCTGGGCCGGCAAGCCGTTCAGCGTGGACATCTTCAACCTGACCCAGAGCATCCTGAGCGGCCAGCCGGGAGAGCCGTTCCGCAGGATGGTCGACCGGCAGGGCTTCGCGATGTTCGAATACGACCCGGGTTCCACAACCCATCGCAACGCGATCCGCAGCCTGGGCCATGACCCTGTCATCGGTCCGTTCGGGGGGATCTACGCGCCGGTGGCGACCGGCCCGCATGGCGTGATCCTGCTGGCCCCGAGCCGTCCTCCAACTGCAGCGACAGCCCCATGAGGCGGCCGCAGGTTTGTTCCCCGCGCCGTCATCTGTTATCGCTGCCCACCATGCTTCCCGTACGACCCGGCCCGGTTGGGCTCCCGGACATGCAGCCAAGGCGTCCCGCCAGCATCTGGGGTGGTCGCCGGCATTGATCATCCACCGTTACCTGCTGCGGGAACTGAGCAAGCCGCTCTTCGCGATCCTTGCCATCCTGGTCGCACTGTTCGCCAGCTACAGCACCGCAGGCTTCCTGTCGGATGCGGTCAACGGCCTCCTGCCGGGCGGCACCGTTGCGAAACTGACTTTCTTGAAAGTCGTCATCTCGCTCGAGGTGCTGATCCCGGCGGCACTCTACGTGTCGGTCATCCTGACCTTTGCCCGGCTGCACAGCGATTCCGAGTTCGCGGCCATGTTCGCGCTGCGGATGACCCCGGCGATCATGGTCCGCGCGGTGCTCACCCTGTCCGCTGTCCTGGCGATCATGGTGGGCGGCCTGTCGATCTTCGTCAGGCCGTGGGCATACCGGAACCTGCACGAAATGTCCGACCGCGCCGCGACGCTGCTCGATGTCGATCAGATGCAGGCCGGCTCCTTCTATGTGAGTCAGCATGGCGCGCGCGTCGTTTTCCTGACCCACCGTGACGGCCCTGGAAAGCCGGCGCGGGACGTGTTCGTGAAGCTCGCCTATAGCGACCATGACGAGATCATTTCCGGCCGGCTGGCAAGCATGGTTCCGGGCGGGATCGCGACAGGCGGTTCCGACGTGACGATGAGCGACGCCAACGTCTACAAGCTGAGCCACGTGCCGGGAAAAGCCGACGAGGTCCTGCATGTGCAGGCGATGACCATCGATCCCAACAGTCGCAGCTCGGCGTTGCCCGGCTACAGCAGCGTTGCCGCGAGCACCGCGCGGATTGCGGCGTCCGGCTCCAGCGAGGACATCGCGGAACTGCAGTGGCGTCTGTCGACGCCACTCTCGACGCTGCTGCTTGGACTGCTCGGCATTCCACTCAGCCGCACGCGACCGCGGCAGAGCAGGAGCCTGATCTTCGGCAAGGCCTTCGCGGTGTATTTCGGATACTACCTGCTGTGCACATGCGCACGCACGTGGGTCCAGCACGGCACCATCGCGGAATTCCCGGGGATCTGGTGGGCCCCGGGCATCCTCGGCCTGTTGCTGACCTCGCTGGCACGTCGTCGGCCCGCTATCGCACTGGGAAAATGACCGGCCGCCGGCGTGCTTCCGGCTGGTCGCTCTGGACATGACCGGACATGGTTGAAGGCTATGTCAGACGTGCCGCGCTCAAGGCGTTCATCCTAGTTGCCGTGGCCCTGACCGGACTGCTGAGCCTGCTGGAGCTGGTCGAGCAACTGGCCTCCGTCGGGCAGGGGCACTACCGGCTGAGCGACGCCCTCGTCTATGTGCTCCTGACCGCACCCGGACGGTTCCTGCAGGTCACGCCGATCGCGATGCTGCTGGGGTCGTTGCTGGCGCTCGGCGCGCTGGCCCGCAACTCGGAGCTGGCCGCGATGCTCGGCCTCGGTATCCCGGCGCGCCGGATCATCGGCTCGGTCCTGACGCCGATCATTCCGATCGTCGCCATCCTGCTGGTCCTTGCCGAGTTCGTGATCCCGTCTGCGCAACGCCTGGCGCAGGACGGACGCGCCGTCGCCCTGAATGCGGGCTCGACCGCGTCAGGCGACAACAGCTTCTGGGCACAAAGCAACCGGGACTATCTGAACATCGAGCGGTTCGATCGCGGCCATACGCCGGTGGGGATCGATATCTACAGCTTCGCCTCCGATGGCAGCCTGCTGAGCATCATCCACGCGGCCCGAGCCCAGCTTCGGCCGGACGGTCAATGGCTGCTGACGGACGTGACCCGGAAACTCGACCATGACTCCGAGCTGACCACCGACCACCTGCCCTGGCTCATGTGGCATGCCTTCGTGACACCGCAGGAGATGCAGGTTCTGACGCTGCCGCTGACCGACATTCCGCCGACGGCGCTATACCGGGAGGTCCGCCGGCTCGCGCTGAAACATCAGCCCGCGGCGCATTACGAGCACGAGCTCTGGGCGAGGATCAGCCTTCCCTTCACCCTGGCCGCCATGGTGATGATCGCGGCCTCGTTCGTGTTCGGCGCCGGACGGACCCAGAGCACCGGCAGGAGCCTCACGTTCGGCCTCGGCTTCGGGGTCGCGTTTTCGCTCGGCCAGCTGATCTTCAGCCGCCTGGGACTGCTGCTCGATCTCAACGCGGCCCTGACCGCCCTGACGCCGGCCGTGCTGACGATGTGGCTGTCGTTCTACCTATTCCGCTCCGCCAGCCGCTGAAAGACTTCGTTGCGGCGCCGCGCAGAACGTGAGGTAGAGCGCCCTCTGTTTGGCCAGCAGCAGGACGAGGACCAAGCTGAGACCGACGATCTCGGTATAGAAGTAGTAGAGCGGGATGCCGCTTAGCGTGAACAGGAAGATGCCGATGGTGCGGTAGTTTGCCGACATCAACGACCAGCGCCGCAGGGCGGGCGCGAAGGTCCTGCGATAGCTTTCCCGCGTCACCGCCGCCCGGTCAGGCCTCGATGCCAGGCGGCCGAAGAACTCCTGCCGCAGGGCAGCGCCAGGGATCGTGGTGAGCGATTGCAGCCTGGCGTAGCCGCGATGGAACCGCCGGAACACGCCCGATAATCCGGACGCAGCACTCGCGCCCGGCTCAGGCACCGGCTGAGCCGGCTTGCGGCCCCAGCCCCAAAGCTCGTACTCCTCGCGCTGCTTCTCGTAGGCGGCAGCCTGCGCGGCGTGGAACAGCCCGGCGATGACAACGAGGCCCCAGACCCAGGCGCCGTGCCGCGTGGCGAGCCCGAACGCCAGCGCCGCATACACGCCGATGAACGTCACGTAGTCGCAGATGCCGTCCAGCACCTTGCCGATCTCGGATTGCGTGGAGGTCAGGCGGGCGAGCTGGCCGTCGGCGCCGTCCATCACGTGCCACAGGATCATCAGACCGAACCCGGCCAGGACGTAGGCAGGCCGGTCGTAGTGCAGGTAGGCAAGCGCGGCGCCGATCCCGCTGCCCATCCCGAGCAGCGAGACCGCATTGGGCGTCACGCCGAACCGGGCGAACCACCGGACCAGCCAGCCCGCGACCGGATGGATGAAGAGGCGGTTGGTAGGCTCCTCGATCTCCAGCGTACGCCGGACCGATGGCTTGGGCTCCACCGCGCTCAGAGCCGGCCGCTGGCCAGCAGCGCCTCGGCCTTGCCGAGCGCCACCGGGTCGTCGACATCGATCCAGACCCTGTCGCCGATATCGAAGACGAGCGCGCGGTTGCGGCGCGCCAGCACGTTCATCGCCCCCGAGATGCTGTCATCGCCCTGGGTCTGGCTTTCTTCCAGGGCCGCGAACATCGCCGGCGTGCAGAGGAACAGGCCGGTGTCGAAGCAATCGTACGTCTCGATGAGCTTGCCGATCGCCCGGATACGCCCATCGGTGGTCGCCACCCGGGTCACGTCCTCCGGATCGTTGAGCGGATCGACGATCCTGAAATCGACCCCCAGGATCACGCCGTCCGGCTCGATCGACGCCGCCATCAGATCCCGGATGATCCCGGGATCGACGAGGTGATCGCACATCGCGAGCAGGAAAGGTGCCTCGAGATGGCCCTTTGCCGCGAGCACGGAGACCCCATTGGCCCGCTGCCACTCCTCGTTGATGACGTGCGCGATGCGTAGGCCCTCGCGAGCGGCCAGCCCGTCCAGCGCCTCACGCAGCTCGTCGCCGCGATATCCACTCACGACGAGGAACTCATTCACGCCGGCAAGGCGGCCACGGCCGATGACATGCTCGATCAGGGGCACGCCGCCGACCGGAACCAGAGGCTTGAGTTCGACCCCCACCCGCAGCCTGGCACCCTGGCCGGCCGCGACGATCAGGCACTTCATTGAGCGGCGCTGGCCTCCAGCGCGGCGGAGGTCTCGACCGGGCTCTTCTGGCCATACGCACGGATAAAGGCCTCGGTCATCGTGTAGGCCGCGTCATCCGTGTACTGCACGATCGGGTGCTTGCAGAAATAGGCGCTCGGCCCCTCCAGCACGCCGCCGATCCCGTTCTCCAGGGCAAGCTTGCAGCAGCGCACCATGTCGATGACGACGCCCGCCGAGTTCGGCGAGTCCTCGACCGACAGCCGCAATTCCAGCTCCATTGGCATATCGCCGAACAGGTGGCCTTCGATGCGCAGGAAGCAGATCTTGTTGTCGTTCTGCCAGGGCACGTAGTCGCTCGGGCCGACATGGATGTTCTCGTCCTCGATGCGCTTCTTGGCGACCGACTGCACCGCCTCGGTCTTGGACTCCTTCTTGGACGCCAGCCGCTCCTGGTTCTTCATGTTCAGGAAGTCGGTATTGCCGCCGGTGTTGAGCTGATAGGTCCGCAGCAGCTTGACGCCACGCTTGGCGAACAGGTCGGTCAGCACCCGGTGGACGATCGTGGCACCAAGCTGCGACTTGATGTCGTCACCGATGATCGGCAGGTTCGCCCGCTTGAAGCGCTCGGCGAAGGTCACGTCGCTGGCGATGAAGGCCGGCATGTTGTTGACAAAGGCGATGCCGGCCTCGAGCGCGCATTCGGCGTAGAACCGCGCCGCCTGCTCCGAACCCACGGGAACGTAGTTCAGCAGCATGTCCGCGCCGCTGCGCCGCAACTCGTCGACGATCTCGGATCTGGAAAGCTGGACCGCATCCGACCGCAACACGGTGCGATCGTCGGAATAATCCATCATGTGCTCGGAGATGCCGTCCAGGACCTGTCCCATCCGGACAATGACGCCGCTCTCCGGAATATCCGAGTGGAACACCTTGGTGCAGTTCGGCTTGCAGAAGATCGCCTTGTGCACGTCGACGCCGACCTTGCGGGCATCGACATCGAAGGCCGCCACGACCTTGATGTCGGACGGCAGGTATCCGCCAATCTCGGTGTGCATCAGGCCGACCACGCCCTCGCGGCAGCGATCGGGAGTATAATAATGCAGCCCCTGGATCAGGGAGCTGGCGCAGTTGCCGATCCCTGCGATGGCGATGCGGATCTTGTCTCGGTTCATCGTGCTAGGCCTTAAGATCGAGGGAGAAACGGAAAGGCACCGCGGCCCTGTCCGCCACGGAAGTTGCTGCAGTCATACACCGTTCAGGGATGCCGTCGACGCCCGACGGGAAGTCTCAGGTCGCTGGCGCTCATGCCGCGTACGCAAATTCATCGATATTGGAGCAGACCAGAGCACTGTACAGCTGCCTGTCGCGATTCCTGCGCACATAGGCGGGGCTTATGTGGGCAACCAGGGCTTTCGTGCGGACCGATGCATACCAGTGTGCAACCCGCGTCTCGCGCGAGAGTACATCGCGCAGCCGGGTATGCGGCGCGATACGGAACCAATGCTCGGAGATCTCCGGCGCCAGTGGATAGAACACCGCAGGCCGATGGATCACTAGATCCGCACGGTCGTGATGACGGACCACCTCGCGCAGGAGATCCGGGCCCAGTCCATAGCGCCGCGTCTGCTGCTCCGGCGATGCCCCGGCCATTGCGGCGAGATAATCCGCGACCAGGTCCGATCCGGCCTCGGCTCCCATGACTGCGTTGTTCACGCTCCGGGTGTAGAACTGCTCCACCCGCCTGAACAGCGCCCAGCCATGCGGAACCCGCCGGCATGCCTTGCGCACCAGGTCCAAGGCGAGGTGTCGAGACAGCACGGCCGGAGATCGCGACGCGCGTGCGGAGTGCGGCCATACGATGAACTCGGATCCCAGGAAGTGCCGGACATCCAGCAGAGGCCGCAGCGACGCGGTTGTCACCGTATCCAGGTCCAGATAAATGCCACCCTCCCGATACAGGATGGCCGCGCGCAGCAGGTCCGAACGCGCAACCGAACTGTCGAGCCGCCGATAGAGCTCCGCAAGGCCACCCGCAAGACCGAGCCGCTCTCCGATATCGGCCAGATAACGCTCCGGCTCTATCCGGACCATGCGCACACGGCTCGCCTCCAGGGCCAAGCGCTCCGCGCCATCCTCTAGGGTATCGGTATGGTGGAAGACGATGTCCGTCATCTCGCTGCGCCCGGCGGCCGACAGGACCGCGAAGACGTACGCCCAGGGAAGCTGCGTGCCGATCCAGCAGAAGTGCAGTCGGGGAGGAATCGTCATCGGGTCGAGCCTGTTGGCGTTGCGGCAATCCCGATCGAGGCTAACTTAGCACTACCATGAAGTCCAACCGGGGGCCTCTAGACGAGCTTCCGTCTGCAACCTGAACGTGTTGTTTGCTCAGAAGTATCGGCCGAGAATGCAAATCGAAACCCTGGACAGGATCGCCCGGCGCGAGGAAATCGCCATCTTCCGCCACAACCTGTTCCGGACCTCTGAGCCGTTCATCACGCAACAGGCGCAGCGGTTGGAACGGTACTCGCCGCTCTATCTGGGGCGACTGCGTTTCGGTGCCGCCCCAGAGGGTGCCGCGTCATTGGCGCTACAGGACAGGGGCGGCTGGGGAGCGTGGCCGGGCATCGGCTGGCAGATGCTGACCCGCGCCCCCGGACCGTACCTCACACTGCTGGGCACGCACCGGCCGGCGCTCATGCATGCCCATTTCGGCGTCGACGGCGTCTATGCGCTGCCGATCGCCCAGCGCCTGGACATCCCGCTGGTCACCACCTTCCACGGCTACGACGCAACATTGTCGACGGCGGCCCTGCTCACGTCGCCGGCCTGGGTGAACTACCCGCTGTTCCGCCGCCGTCTGGCCCGGCACGGCGATCTGTTTCTCTGCGTCTCGTCCTTCATCCGCGACCGGGTGCTGGCGATGGGTTTTCCCGAGGAGCGGACGCATCTGCACTATACCGGCGTCGATTGCGACGCCGTGACAGCACGCGATCCAGCCAAGGAATCCCCGGTCATCCTGCATGTCGCGCGTCTGGTCGAGATGAAGGGCACCCGCACCCTCCTCCGGGCCTTTGCGGCGCTGGCGCAACTGCGTCCCGGGTTGCAATTGGTCATCATTGGCGACGGCTATCTGCGGCGCTCGCTGCAGGCGCTCGCGCGATCAACCGGCATCGCAGGGCAGGTGCGCTTCCTTGGCGCCCGTCCGCACGGCGAGGTGCTGGACTGGATGCGCAGCGCCATGATGCTGGTGCTGCCGAGCATCAATACGAGGACCGGCCGCGTCGAGGGGCTCGGGATGGTTCTGCTGGAAGCGGCAGCACTCGGCGTGCCGGTCGTTGCCACCCGGGTCGGAGGCATTCCGGAGGGCGTCGAGGACGGCCGGACCGGCCTGCTGGTGCCCGAGCAGGACCCGGATGCGCTGTGCCAGGCCATGCTGGCACTGGTCGACAACCCCACCCAGCGCCTCCGCATGGGCGCGGACGGGCGGAAATTCGTCCAGCGGCGCTTCGATAGCCGGCGACAGAACGAGGCGCTCGAGGCCTTCTACGCCGCCCTGATCGCCCGCAAGTTTCCTCCGGCCTGACGCAGATGCTATGCAGCCGCATGAAATTCCCTGCCCCTTCCCATGACCGCGCGACGCACGACTGATGCCCACGCAGTCACTCGGCAGCCGGATGGCTGGTGCCGTCTCCGGCGCGCGCTTCCTCGGTCGCGTCGTCGGCTCGCGCTACAACCCCTTGCTGGCCCAGGTCGTCGTCACGCGGCGCTGCAACCTGGCTTGCGGCTACTGCAACGAATATGACGATTTCTCGCCGCCGGTGCCGCTCGCCGACCTGCTCGCCTGGGTCGATCATCTCGCCAACCTGAAAACCGCCTCGATCACCTTCACCGGTGGCGAGCCGCTGCTGCATCCCGACCTCGACCGCGTCATCAAGGCGGCGCGCGACCGCCGGATGATCGTGACGATGATCACCAACGGCTTCCGCCTGAGTCGCCAGTGGATCGACCGCCTGAATGCGGCCGGCCTGCACGGCATGCAGATCAGCATCGACAACATCAAGCCCGACGAGATCTCGATGAAGAGCCTGTCGTCGGTGGAGGGCAAGTTGGCCCTGCTCGCGGCGCATGCCCGGTTCAAGGTGAACGTGAACTCGGTGCTCGGCGTCACCACCGAACGCACGCAGGATGTCGTCGCCGTCGCGACCGCCGCAGCCAAGCATGGGCTGCAGCACTCAGTCGGTGTCCTGCATGACCATACCGGAACGCTGAAACCGCTCGGCCCGGAACAGATGCAGGCCTACGAGCAGGTCACCAAAATCTCGCCGTCCATCGTGCATGGCCTGAACTACTGGCTGTTCCAGAAGAACCTGATGCACGGCCGGGCCAATGACTGGAAATGCCGCGCAGGCGCCCGCTACCTGTACGTGGCCGAGGATGGCCGGGTGCACTGGTGCTCGCAGCAGCGGGGCACTCCGGGGATTCCGCTGCTGGAGTACACGATCGAGGATATCCGGCGCGAATACCGCACCGAGAAGAGCTGTAGTCCGACCTGCACGCTGAGCTGCGTTCACCAGATGAGCATGTTCGACCGATACCGCGGCGCCCAGACAACTGCCGGTGCGTCAGGTCACTGAGCCGGGGCCGCCCACCCGCGTCGCCCCCACAGGAACAGGGCGGCATAGGCCGAGCCGGTCGCGGCCACGACCAGCGCCAGCCGGGCCCTCGGATCGGCGCCCATCAGCAGGCCGCCGGCTTCGACGAATACGACCATCCCGGCAACGCCGATGCTGGGCGCCGCGAAGGCTCCCGCGAGGGCGCCCGGCCTGATCCGCCCTTGGCGCCGCAGGATCCATGTCGCCCAGAGCAGCACCGGCGGATAGAGGCCGAGCCAGCAGGCGGCGGCCGCGATGATCCCCGCCTCCGCCTTGAAGGTGAAGCCGGCCAGCAGGATAGCCGACGCCAGCAGAAGCAGGGTCGTGAGCGCCAGGCGCGCGGCCATCCCGGGCCGGCCGGCGCCCAGCAGCATCGTGGAGACCAGCATCGTCATCACCCGCAACAGGGCCGCTGCCGCGAGGAATCGCAGCGGCGTGGCGGCGGCGCTGTAGCTGCTGCCGTGGTCGTCGTGCAGCATCGCGGTCAGCGGGCCGGCGCCCAGCACCAGGGCTGCCGTCAATGGCGCGACCAGGACTGCGATCTTGCCGAGCGACCAGCGCAGGATCGGCGTGAGGTCCGCGGCCTGTGCCGAGGCGCGGGCGAACACCGGCAGCGAGGTGCGGTTGACCAGCGTGCCGACGGCCATCGCCGGCTCCATGGCGACATCGAAGGCCACGCGGTAGACCGCAAGCAGCGGCGGTCCATAGAACCACCCGATAAGCATGTAGTCGACATTCTTGAACATCTGCTCGGAGATGTTGCTCGTCGCGGCGCGCCAGCCATAGCGGGCCAGCGGCAACATCGCGCCGATGTGCATCCGCAGCCTGGGGCGATACGGCCGGGCGACGAGCGCGCCGAGCATGATGTAGAGGCCGCTTGCGGAGTAGCCCGCGACCAGCGCCCAGACGCCGGCACCGCCGGCACCCAGCGCCAAACGTGTCGCCGCAGCGCCGAAGGTCGCGCAGACATTGATGATCGCGATCCGCTCGAACTGCAGGTTCCGGTTCATCATCGCCAGCGGGATCAGGGCGACGCCGACGAGCGGCTGCTTGATGGCGATCGCGAGGAAGTATCTTGCCATCTCCGGCATGCCGTAGATCGCGGCAATCACCGGGGCCGCCAGGATTGTCAGCAGGCCGACCAGCAACGCGGCGCCGATCACGTACCAGAACAACGCATCGACCTGCCGGCGGGAGACGGTCGGCGCCTGGATCAGCGCCTCGCTGGTGCCGAGGCCGTTGAAGGCCTCGACGGCCATGCCGATCGAAAGCACGAGGGATGCGACGCCGACCTGCTGCTTGCTGAGGAACAGCAGCATCGCGAGGATCGTGCCGAAATCGATGATCTTCGCCGCCACCGTGGCGCCGCCCAGCCAGTTGAAGCCCTTCCCCAGATCGGCGCGATGATCCTGCACGCGATCAGGCACCGGGTTCGGGAGGCAGGATCCATGACCGGGTGCCGGCCAGATGCGCCAGCCAGCGACCGGACTGCCGTATCCAGGTCCAGGAGTGGCGGCGGCTCCATTCGCCCTGCCGCCGCGACACCGGTGCCGGATCGGCCGGCATATGGTCCGCGATGAGTTGCGCGATCCGGCTCGCCCGCGCGTCCCAGGTGAGGTCGCGGCTGTCCAGCCGGGCCTGCGTGGCCAGCCGCTCGGCCAGCCTCCGGTCGCCGATCATCTCGCGGATGCCCTCGACCAGCGAGGCCACGTGATCCGGGCGGCAGAGCCAGGCGTTGCGCCGGTGGGTAAGGATTTCCCTGACATCGGGTGTGTCGCCGCCGACGATCGGGCGTCCGGACGCCATGTACAGGAAGAGCTTGAGCGGCAGCACGGTCGAACCGTAGGTCGCCAACGGCTTGTGCGAGGGCGGGATCAGCAGGATGTCGGCCGCGAAGATGTAGCGTGCGAGCAGGACGTCGGGCTGGAACGCGACGATCCGGACGTTGCCGATCCCGGCCGCCTCTGTCTCGATCTGGCCGTTCCCGGCCGAGCCGACGAGAATGAACAGGATGTCCGGCAACAGGCGGGCCGCCTGCAGGACGAGGTCGAGGCCCTTCTTGTGGTTGAGGCGGCCGGTATAGATGACCGTGGCCTGCCCGGCGCCCACGCCGATCTGCCGCTTTGCCGCCTCCGGCGACAGCGGATCGCGCAGGCGCGCCGGCTCGAAGCCATTCCTGACGCAGTGCAGCTTGGCGGCCGGCACACCCAGATCGAGATATGCCCGCCTCGTGTAGTCGGAGTGGCAGATATTGAGCAGGAACCGCGGATGGCAGACCAGGCGATGGATCCAGAACTGCAGCGGCGGGACCTGGTCGCCCCACGGCCGGTAATGGTCGAACACCACACGCTGGCCGGCCAGGATCGACATCCAGGCGACCCAGAGGTTGCGCGTGTAGATGATGTCGGCCTGCCGGAACTCGCGACGGAAGACGAGGGTCAGGCCGCACAGCAGGTGCCGCGCCGCCGCCGGCCGCACCGGTGCACAGGCGCGCACCACCTTCATGCCGGCGATGAGCGCGGCCGGCTCCGCCGCGCTTCGGGCAGCGAGCGGCAGGTGCAGCAAGCTCTGTCGCAGGATGCGGGCGAGGTAGCGTGCCGTGGTGGTGAAGACCTCCGCATCGGCCTCGTTGCTCGGCAGCGGGTTCTCGAACGCGAACAGAACCTTGATGGCCGGGGGCGAAATGGTGGTTGGGGTCAAGGCACGGGCCATTGCATGGCCGGGACTTGTCGGTCAGCGGATGCCGCATGGCAAGGTGGCGGCGCGGGCGAGGAACATCAGGGAGGATTGCCTGCCGGACCTTCGACGCGTCGGCCGGTCCAGGCGCGTCGCCTGCCCGGCTGGGGCTCAAGCGCTCGCGAGGCCGCTGCTGGCCTTTTCGAAGACGCCCTTCACGACCGATCCTAGGCTGGTGACGGATCCGACGATCACCAGTGCGATCAGGCCGGCGATGAGCGCATATTCCAGGGCGGTGACCGCGCGCCGGTCCCCGCCCAGGCGGAAGATCAGAGCTTCGAGCCTCAACATGGACTTCACCCGTGATGTTACGCAGCTTTCCGATCGCAATTATACCGGTAAAGAGGATTGACGCAACGATATGGATGTGATCGACGGCGCGATGAGGCCTTCCAGGCGCAGGCGATCCAAGCCAGTGTTGCCGGGACCTGGAGAGCATGAACATGAATGAAGAGCTCCCGGAGCGTCCCCGGACGCGCCTCACGATCCTGCCGCTCGACGATCTCGGAGTGGCCGAGCTGCGGGCCTACATTACCGAGCTGCAGGGCGAGATCACCCGCGCGGAGGCGATGATCGGCCGCAAGCAGGACCATCTGGGCGCCGCGGCAAGGATTTTCGGATCGCGCGGCGGCGCCTGATCGACCGGATCAGGCTCATCCATCTACAGGACCTGGGCGCGCATCCCATCCATCCACTCGCGGGCCTGCGCCTGTGTCACCGGCCCATGCACCAGCAGCCAGCGCGCGCCGCAGAGCCAGCGGACATACCAGCGACCGTCATCATCCGCGAGCAGGCGATAGCGAATCTCGACCGACACTGCGCGACTCTCCGACTGGCTGTGTGCCCGCGAAACGTTCCACATCCGGAGCGGCGGCTTCAACCATTATGTTCCGCAAAACACGCCGAAGGTGCTTCGCCTGCCACCGACGCGCGCCAGATGATGCCACGACCCGCAACCCCGCGCCGGCAAGTCTCCCTCGGGTTCTTCAACAGTGTCCTGTAGTCGATGACGCGGCACGGGCGCCAACCTCGGAATATACCTAGCCGGCATTTGCCGCTCCCGATTATTAAACGCTGACCTCCAAGGCTTGCCGATCCTCGTTGCGCTGTCGTCAAGGTCGCCCGATGCTGCTAAGGTCGGGGTACGCGGAACGGCCCCGTGCGGGAATTCTCAAGGATGACGACGAAGCACAGACCCGAGACACAGACGCACGAGCCCACGATGCCGCGGACCGGGACACCGGCCGCGGCATCACCCGGGCAGACACCGGCGCGCGGTCCTCCCGGACTGCAGCGGACCCTCTCGGTGATCGGGATCGGCGCCTCGGCCGGAGGCCTCGACGTCTGCAGGAAACTGGTCGGCAGCCTCGGCGCGAGCGACGAGTTCGCCTGCATCCTGGTCCAGCATCTCGACCCTGCGCATCAGAGCATGATGGTCGAACTGCTGGCGCCGCACACGGCAATGACCGTGCAGCTTGCAACCAACGGCATGCTGCTCCAGCCGCGGCATCTCTATGTCATCCAGCCCGGCAGCCATCTCTCGGTCGCGCATGGCGCCCTGCGGGTGTCGCAGCCGCAGGCGCAGCACAAGGCAAGGCTGCCCTTCGATTTCCTGCTGGTGTCGCTGGCCCGCGAATTCGGCCGCCGTGCCATCTGCATCGTGCTGTCGGGCACCGGTTCGGATGGCAGTATCGGACTGAAGACAATACGGGAACAAGGTGGCCTCGTCCTCGTGCAGGATCCCAGGCAGGCCGAATATGACGGCATGCCGCGGAGCGCGATTGCCACCGGACTGGCCAATGCAATCCTGCCGGTGGAGCAGATCGCCGCTGCGCTCTCCATGCCGCACGGCAAGGCAAGCGATTCGGACCTGCTGCCGAAGCCGGCCGCGGCACGCCCGGACGACCCGCTCGGCGGCATCATCGCAACGTTGCGCGCGATGACGTCGCACGATTTCAGCATGTACAAGCGCGGCACCCTGCTCCGCCGGATCGAACGGCGCATGGCAATGGCCTCGATCGAGACGGGCCGCCTCGAAGAATATCAGGCGCTTCTCGAGCAAAGCAGCGAAGAGCGCGACCTGCTTGCCCGCGACCTGTTGATCAACGTGACCAGCTTCTTTCGCGATCGCGAGGTGTTCGACTTCCTGGCGGAGCACGTGCTGCCGGACATGATCCGCGACCACCCGCCCGCGCTGCCACTCCGGATCTGGGTCGCGGGATGCAGCAGCGGCGAGGAGACCTACTCGCTGGTCATGCTGTTCCACGAGGCGATAACGTCGGCTGCCCACAACCTGAAGCGCCCCGACCTGAAAATCCAGGTCTTCGCCTCCGACGTCGATGCGGACGCCATCGCCACCGCCAGGGAGGGGCTGTATCCGGACACCATCGAGGCCGCGGTGTCGAACCCGCGGCTGGAGCGCTTCTTCGTCCGCGAGCCGCAGGGCTACCGGATCAAGCCCGAACTGCGCGCCGGGGTCGTGTTCACGGTGCAGGACCTGCTGGCGGATCCACCGTTCTCCCGGCTCGACTTCGTCTCCTGCCGAAACCTGCTGATCTACCTGTTGCCGGAAGCACAGGCGAAAGTTCTGCGTCTGTTCCACTTCGCGCTGCGACCCGGTGGCCTGCTGCTGCTCGGCAGTTCGGAAACTGCGGGTCTGGTCAGCGGTCGCTTCCAGGTCGTCTCGCAGTCCGAGCGCATCTACCGCCATATCGGCCGGAGCCCGCCGGGAGAGGTCGCTTCGGCCCTGCGCTCGGGCGAGATCACCAGGCCGATTGCCTTCAACCGGCCGGTGCCCCCGCTATCCCGGCAAGCTACCTTCGCGGAACTCTGCCGCCAGCAGGTGACGGAGAACTATGCGCCGGCCGCGGTGCTCATCAATGCCAGGAACGAGTGCCTGCATTTCCTGGGTCCGACCGACCATTATCTGCAGGTGGCGCCCGGGCGACCGACGCACGACCTGCTGGCGCTCGCACGACCGTCCATGCGCGGCAGGCTCCGCACCGCCATCCACCAGGCCACCGACCGGAACGCGAACGTCATCGTGCGAGGTGGCAAGATCTCCCGGGACGGGCACGAGTTCCCCTTCAGCATCGCGGTGCGGCCGGTCGAGCAGGACGGCGAGCGGCTGCTGCTGGTCTGCTTCGTCAACGATCCGGTCTCCGGTCGCAAGTCCGAGAGTCCGGACCTTGCGAGCGTTGCGCCCCGGATTGCCGAACTCGAACTGGAACTGGAAGCCACCCGCGAGGAACTGCAGGCTGCGCTGCAGGGACTGGAAACCTCGAGCGACGAGCAGAAGGCGATCAACGACGAGGCGCTTTCGTTCAACGAGGAGTATCAATCGACCAACGAGGAACTGGTCACCTCGAAAGAGGAATTGCAGGCGCTCAACGAAGAGCTCGTGGCGCTCAACGGCCAATTGCAGGACACCCTCGAGAAGCAGCGCACCACGTCGAACGACCTCAAGAACATTCTCTACAGCACCGACATGGCGACCCTGTTCCTGGATACCGATCTGAACATCCGCTTCTTCACGCCCGCAACCCGCGCCTTGTTCAACCTGATCCCGGGCGACGTGGGCCGGCCGCTTGCCGACCTCACCTCGCTGTCCGAGGATAGCGACCTGCTCCCGGACGCCAGGACCATGCTGACGAAGCCCGTCGCCGTCGAGCGCGAGATCGAGGCACGCGGCGGTGCATGGTATCTGCGCCGGATCCTGCCGTACTACACGCATGACAACGCTGTCGAAGGCGTCGTCGTCACCTTCGCGGACATCTCGGAGCGCAAGCGGGTCAAGTGGGCGCTCGAGATCGCCAAGCAGCATGCCGAACAGGCCAATGCCGCAAAGTCCCGCTTCCTCACCGCGGTCAGCCACGACCTGCGCCAGCCGCTGCAGACCTTGACCCTGATCCAAGGGTTGCTGGTCAAGCGCGTCGAGGGGGAGGCGGCGCAGAAGCTGGTGACCATGCTGGATCCGACGATCGGCGCGATGTCGGGGATGCTGAACACCCTCCTGGACATCAACCAGATCGATACCGGCACCTTGCGCACCGCCATCACCGATTTCCCGGTCTCCCACCTGCTCAACCAGCTTGGAGAGGAATTCCAGTATCACACCGATGCGCAGGGGCTGGAGCTACGCGTCATCCCCTGCAGCCTCGAGATACGTTCGGACCGTCGCCTGCTCGAGCAGATGATCCGCAACCTGATGAGCAACGCGGTCAAATACACCAAGCAGGGCAGGATCCTGGTCGGCTGCCGAAGGCACGGTGCGGCGCTCAGTATTGAAGTCCACGACACCGGCATCGGCATCCCGGCGGGGGAGCTCGAAGCCATCTTCACCGAATATCATCAGGTCGACAATGCGGCGCGTGAGCGCAGCCGTGGCCTGGGGCTGGGCCTCTCCATCGTGCGGCGGCTCGGCGACCTGCTCGGCCACAAGGTCAGGGTCAACTCAAGGACCGGTGTGGGATCGATGTTCGCCATCGAGGTGGCACTGGCAGATCCTGCGCCACGGGAGCTCGCCCGTTCGGCACCACATGCAGCGCCCCTGGTGGCGCAGCCGGGTTCCATCCTGATCGTGGAGGACGACCCCGAGCTTCGGCACCTTCTGGAGCTGCTGCTCGTCGAGGAAAGGCACCGGACCATCAGTGCGCCGGACGGCCCGGTGGCGCTGGACCTGGTGCAGAGCGGAGCTATAACGCCGGACCTGATCCTGGCGGACTTCAACCTGCCGAACGGCATGAATGGCCTGCAGGTCACGGCCCACCTGCGCGACCGGCTGCACCGCCGGATTCCCGCCATCATCCTCACCGGCGACATCTCGCCCTCCACGCTGGAGGGGATCGAGTGTGCCGGATGCCTGCAGCTCGGCAAGCCGATCAAGGCGCACGAGTTGATGAAGGCCATCGCCCGGCTGCTCCCGCATCCCGAAACGGAGTACGCTCCAGTGCCGCAGTCCGTGGCCCTCGGGGCTGCCGCAAGCCGGGATAGCCGGGAGCCGGCGACGGTGTTCGTCATCGACGACGACAGGAATGTCCGCGACTCGATCACCCGTGTCCTGGCGGACGATGGTCACGCGGTGGCGTCCTATCCCACCTGCGAGGCCTTCCTGGCCGACTTCAAGCCCGGAACCGGTGCCTGCCTGCTGGTGGACGCCTACCTGCCCGGCATGCAGGGGCTCGAGTTGCTGCAGCGGCTGGCAGAGGACGGCCAGCTCATGCCGTCCATCATGATCACCGGCAGCAGCGACGTGCCGATGGCGGTGCAGGCGATGAAGGCGGGTGCCACGGACTTCATCGAGAAGCCGATCGGCGATGCCGAGCTGCGGTCGAGCGTGGCCCGGGCGGTCGAGAACTCGCGCGACATCGGCAAGATGCGCGGCTGGCAACGGGACGCCTCGGCGCACCTTGCCAGCCTGACGCGACGGGAACGGGAAGTCATGGAGCTGGTGCTCGCGGGGCAACCGAGCAAGAACATCGCGGCCGACCTGCGCATCAGCCAGCGTACGGTCGAGAACCACCGGGCCTCGATCATGAAGAAAACATCGTCGAAATCATTGCCGGCCCTGGCAAGGCTGGCCCTGAGCGCCGGCTACAGGGCCGGCGTCGATGCCAGCGCGCCCGTGTCGGCATCGAGTTCCAAGCAGCTCACAGCCGGCCGTCCTTGAGGCCGACCGCCTGGAGCTCGGGCTGAGCCAGCCCTGGGACGATCGGGTCCAGGGCCTCCGTCTCAATGGGCATGCCTGTGCGCCCTGGTCGCCTTCGCCTTGGCTGGCGTGACCGGAGGCGCCGCGGGGGCTTCATCGGTCTTCTTCAGGGCATCGGTGCAGGCGCCTTCGCCGACGCCGAGCTGAACCGTCGGCAGGATCGCCAGCGGCGGAAACAGCACCCCAAGCCCGGCGGCCGCTCCGGCCCGCGCCACCACCTCGGTTCCTGGGCGGATGCTCGGGCTGCCCAGCTTGCCGGTGACGTTGATCGGTCCCGGCAGCGACGCGATGCTGAAATGCGATGACCGGGTGGTGAGCGAGTAGTCCAGCGTCTGGTTGCGCAGGTCGATCGTGCCGCGACCGATGCTGCGCGCCTCGCTGGTCTGCAGCAGGAATGTCTTCATCGACAGGATGCCGTCGTGCAACGGCATATCGGCGATGAAGCAACGCAGGTTGGCGCGGGTCGGCACGCCGAGCGCCGACAGGATGGCGTTGCCGACCTCCAGGCCTGCGATGTCGTGCAGCAGCGCGCTGATATCGCCGTTGCCGGACAGGATCATCGTCACGCCCCCGGACCCGTTGCCCAGCATGGTCGCAACCGACGAGCCGGTCGTCGTAATGTCGGCCTGGCCGCCGATCACGCCCTGGCCGTTGAAGGCATGCGTCGCCTTCAGAATACGCGACAGGTCGAGATGGCGGAAGGTGATCTCGGCTTTCGTGCGCAGATCGGTTCCGACCGGGTTCAGGTCGAAGTTCGAATCGATGCTGCCGGTGCCGACCTTGAAGTCGAGCGGATGCAGGGTGACGTGTCCGTCCACGATGTCCATCGCGACGACGATGTTGTCGAGTGGAACGAATTTGTTCTCGATGTGCGCACCCTTGTAGGTCAGGTGCACGTCCGCGGCGTGCAGTTTCGGCACGCTGAACTTCTGGTCGGGGAGAATATCGCCGCTCTTCTTCGACGCTGCGATTTCCTGCTTCTGCTGCGTGTTGCCGCTCTTCGCATTGCCCGGAGTGCCCCCGATGAAGCCGGCCAGGTCGTTCAGGTCCACGTTCTGCGACACGAGGTCCGCCTTGATGTCGGGCACGCGGGCCCGCGCATCAACGGCGATGCGGCCGCCAAGATCGCTCGAGCCGACGTTGCCGTGGAACTTGTCGAACACGATGCGGCGCTGCTGGTAGTCGAGGTTGCCGGTAACCTTGAAGGGCGGCGTGTGCGGGATCGGCACGCCGGTCAGCGGCAACAGCAGAGCCATGTCGGGCCCGGTGAAGACCAGCTTCAGCCGCGCGCCGCCGAAGGTCAGCGGCTGGTCGACCTCTCCCTCGAGGCTCACCCTGGTCGGGCCGTTGGCGACGTGCAGGTCAATGGGATAGGGGTGGGTGCGGTCCTGCAGGGTCAGCACCGCGCCGCCGACGAAACGTCCGGTGATCGGCTGGTGTGCGTAGGTTCCGTCCGCGGTCACCACCACGCGGCCGCCATCCGCATCATGGGTGCCGGTGGTATGCACCAGCAGGTTCATGTCGGTCTTGAGCCTCGGATCGACCACATGGACGTGGCCGTCGCGGATGCGCAGGACGCCCAGCTTCGGCGGCTTGCCGGCGCTGCTGGAGGACGAGCTGGACTGGCTCTTGAGCGCCCAGTTCGTGCTGCCGTCCTCGTGTGCCAGCGCATTGACCACCGGATGATCGACATTGATGAGCGGGATGTCGATGACGCGGTCATGCAGGTAGCTCAGCACGCCGACACTGATGCCGAGATGGTCGATGGTGGCCAGCGGCTGGTCCGGCGGGAACCCGTCAGGGCTGTCGACCCGCACCCCGTCCGCGGTCACTACGGTGGTCCGCCCGAGGCGGACATGCAGGTGCTGCATCGTGACCTTGTGGCCGAGCGCCGCGGATGCGCGGCTGTCGACCAGCGGGATGAACCAGTCCCAGTTCCACAACGCAATCAGCGCGATGATGGCGATGGCGATGACGCCGAGGACCCAGGGCCAGATGCGTCGGCGACCTGGTTTGCGCCCGCGTGCCGTGCCCGGCGATGGGTTTGTGCCGGATAGCGTCTGATCCACTGCCAAGCCACCTGGTCCATTGGGTGCGTTAGCCCTGCACAACGCAACCACCGCGCGAGCGGTTCCGTTGCTATCGCGGAGCGGTCGCCGTCGCGGGACCAGATGGCGGCATCTGCAGCGCGGCCAGGAGCGGCGCAGCGGGCGCACGCGGGTCGGCGCGGCGGATCGGCGCGATCAGGGAAGCGGGCTGCAGGCCGAGCAGCACGACAAGGATCGCCAGCACGCCGACGGTGATCGCGCCGCTCATCCGAACCCGCGGCAACCGCGCGGGCGTCGCCGCGACGGCCGGCTGTGCCATCACCACCACGACGCGCAGATAGTAGAACAGGCCGATGATGCTGCCGATCACCAGCGCTGCCAGTGGCAGCGTCAGCGCGCTGCCGACGCCGGCGGTCATGACATAGGCCTTGGCGATGAAGCCCATCGTCGGCGGGATGCCGGCGAGCGACACCAGCATGAGGGTGAGGATGCCGGCGAGCCAGGGACGGCGCCAGAACAGGCCACGGTAGGCCTCCAGGTCGGCAAGGTCGGCACCGGCGGCGGGGTCCGACAGCAGGCCGATTATGCCGAACGCGCCGAGTGTTGTGACTGCGTACGCCGCGAGATAGTAGCTCGACGCCTCGATCCCGAACGTCGCGGGCGCCAGGAATGCCACCAGCAGGTAGCCGAGATGCGCGATCGAGGAATAGGCGAGCAGGCGCTTGAGGTTGTCCTGGCCGAGTGCGAGCAGGTTGCCCAGCAGCATCGACAGGATCGCGAACAGGGCGATCGCCTGGAAGGCGGCGTGGTCGGCGCGTCCCGGTCCGGCCACGAAGTAGCGCATCAGCACGGTGAAGACCGAGAGCTTGGAGACCACGGCGATGAAGGCACCCACCGGTGCCGGGGCGCCGTCATAGACGTCCGGCGCCCACATGTGGAACGGCACGATCGAGAGCTTGTAGCCGATGCCGGTCAGGATGAGCGCCGAGGCCGCCATCCGGTAGATCCCGATCCCCTGTGTCGAGGCCAGGCCCGACCCTGCAAGGCTGAACGACAACGTGCCCTGGTCGGCGTACAGCAGCGCGATGCCGAACAGCAGGAAGGCGGACGACGTCCCCGCGAGCACGAGGTATTTCATCGCGGCCTCGGTCGCGTCCGGGCGATGCCGCGAATAGGCGATCAGCCCGAGCAGGGCGACGCTGAGCGTCTCCAGCCCGAGGAAGAAGGTGACGAAATGATCGCTCGCCAGCATGGCGACCGCGCCGAGCGTCGCCACCAGCAGCAGCAGGTAGTATTCATCCGCCGGGCTGCTGCCCATCGCCGCGACATAGCCATAGGACAACAGCAGGACCGCCAGCGCCGAGAACAGCACGAGGGCAGCCGCGAACACGAAATAGCCATCCACCAGGAACAAGGGTGCGACCCGCACCGGCAGCACGTTCACCACCGGAAGCAGGGACAGCAGGGCGACGACAAACACCAGTCCGGTGGTCAGAGCCGCGAGGAAGTTCGAGCGCCGGATCGCGATCCCGGTCATCACCACGACGGTTCCCGCCGACAGCACCAGCAGCGGCAGCAGCGCGAGGAAGCCGTCGACCATCATGGCTGAACCTGGCTGGCGGCGAGGCGGAGAGGAGGTGCCGCATCCGCCGTGACCGGCCCGAGGTGCCGGAGCGACGGCGCGGCCAGGTCGATCACCGGCTGCGGATAGACCCCGAGTGCCACGATGGCCACGATCATTGCCGCCATCGTGAACCGGTGCCGGCCGGACAGCTCGCCCATCACCGCCTGCGGGTTGGCTGGACCGAGCAGGCTGCGCGCCACCAGCAGCAGCGCATACACGGCCGCCATGACCAGCCCGACCGCGCCGAGCACCGCGGCCGGCGGGCTGACCCGCCAGGTGCCGAGCAGGGTGAGGAACTCGCCGACGAAATTGCCGAGGCCGGGCAGCCCGAGCGAGGCGATCGCAAAGAACAGGAACACCGCGGAGAAGCGCGGTGCTGCATGCCACAGGCCGCCGAGGTGGCGCAGGTCGCGCGTGTGCAGCCGGTCCTGCACGCTGCCCACCAGGATGAACAGCGCGCCGGTGCTGATGCCGTGCGCGATCATCTGGATCACCGCCCCCTGCAACGCCAGCGTGTTCCAGGCGAAGATGCCGAGCAGCACGAAGCCGAGATGGCTGACGCTGCTGTAGGCCACCAGCCGCTTCATGTCGGTCTGCCCGATCGCCAGCACCGCGCCATACAGGATGCCGATGACACCCAGTGCGAGCGCCACCGGCGTGAACCGGCTGGCGGCCTCGGGGAACAGCGGGATGGTGAACCGGATCAGCCCGTACGCGCCGGTCTTGAGCAGGATGCCGGCCAGCAGCACGCTGCCGGCGGTCGGCGCCTGGGTGTGCGTGTCGGGCAGCCAGCTATGGAACGGCACCACCGGCAGCTTGACCGCGAACGCGATGAAGAAACCCAGCATCAGCAGCATGCCGGTGCCCTGCGACATCGGCGTGTTGAGCAGCCGGAAATAGTCGAAGGTGAATTCGCCGGTGGCCTGGCGGTGCACGAACGCGAGGGCGAAGATCGCCAGCAGCATCAGCAGCCCGCTGCCCTGGGTGAACAGGAAGAACTTGATTGCCGCATGCACGCGGCGCTCATGCCCCCAGATCGCCACCAGGAAATACATCGGGACCAGCATGATCTCCCAGAAGAAGAAGAACAGGAACAGGTCGGTGGCCAGGAACACGCCGATGATGCCGGACGTCGTCGCCAGCAGGCAGACATGGAAAAAGCCGACATGCTGCTTCACCTCGCGCCAGGAGATCACGACACTGGCAAGCGTCAGCGCCAGGGTCAGCCAGAGCAGCAGCAGGCTGAGCCCGTCCATGTCCAGGCGCACCGCGATGCCGAGCTGCGGGATCCACGGGGCATCGAAATGCGCGAGCCAGCCCGGTGCGAGACCCACGGTGGGCGGCGGGCCCGACAGAGCGGCGAGGATCACCGCGTCGACCAGCAGGGCCGCGATCGTCATCCAGCGCGGCCAGTCGGCACGGGTGCGACCGCCGAGGCAGGCGATCAGCGCCGCGAGCAGGGGGACGATGATCAGCGCCGGCAGCATCATGACAGCACCGCGATGGCCAGGGCTGCCACCGAGCCGGCGGCGAGCCAGCCCGCATACCAGCGCACGCGTCCGTTCTCGCTGAGGCTGAGCCCGGCATGCGCCCGCTTCGCGAGCGCGCCCAGCCCTTCGTAGAAGCTGTCGATGCAATCGTGGTGGTTGACCCGCACCAGCCACATCAGCGGCTGCACGATCATCCGGTCATAGGCGAGATCGAAATCCCAGCCGCGGTACAACAGGTCGGTGAACCGGGTCTCGAACCGGCTGGCGAGGCCGCCGCCCCACCAGCGCCAGGCGAGCCATATCCCGACCAGCGGCACCAGGGAGGCCACCAGCAGCGGCAGCACCGCCAGCACGACCTCGTGCGAAGCAGGCCCGAAGACGCCGCCGAGGATGCCCGGCATGATGGCGACACCCCCCAGCAGCGTCGGCGTCTGCAGGCCGCCGCCGATGATCGCCAGCACCGCGAGCACCGCAAGTGGCGCCCCGATGCGCCAGCCGGTGACGCCGTGCGGGTGGTGGCGTTGCTCACCCATGAACACGATGAACAGCAGGCGGAAGATGTACAACGCGGTCAGAAACGCGCCAATCAGGCCGGCGGACCAGAGCAGGCGGCCGGAGGGTCCGGCGTTCCACGCGCCGCCGAGGATCGCCTCCTTGCTGTAGAACCCGGCAGTCACCAGCGGCAGCGCCGCCAGCGACGCGCTGCCGATCGCAAAGGCCCAGAACACCCCCGGCATCGTGGTGCGCAGGCCGCCCATGCGGGTAATGTCCTGCTCGTGGTGCATGCGCAGGATGACCGCGCCCGCCGCCAGGAACAGCAGCGCCTTGAAGAAGGCGTGCGTGACCAGGTGGAAGATTGCCGCATCCCAGGCGCCGACGCCCAGGGCCAGGAACATGTAGCCGATCTGGCTGATAGTGGAATAAGCGAGCACGCGCTTGATGTCGGTCTGCACCAGCGCGCTGCCGCCCGAGAGCAGCAGGGTGGCGCCACCGATCAGCCCGGTCGCCAGCAACGCGTCCGGCGCCAGTGCGAACAGCACATGCGTGCGCGCGATCAGATAGACGCCTGCGGTCACCATGGTTGCGGCATGGATCAGCGCCGAGACCGGCGTCGGGCCGGCCATTGCATCAACCAGCCAGGTCTGCAACGGCAACTGCGCAGATTTGCCGAGCGCGCCCCCGAGCAGCAGGAAGGCCGCCAGAGTCGGCATCGCGGTGCCGAGCGGCCAGCTTGCGGTGGCGTGCTGCATCAGCGACGGGATGGACAACGTACCGAAGGTCGTCGCCAGCAGGAACAGCCCGCTGATCAGCGCGGTATCGCCGACGCGGGTGACGATGAACGCCTTGCGGGCGGCGCGGCCATTGGCGGGGTCGTCGTACCAGAACCCGATCAGCAGGTAGCTGCACAGACCGACGCCCTCCCAGCCGACATAGAGCAGCAGCAGGTCGTTCGCGAGCACGAGCAGCAGCATCGCGGCGACGAACAGGTTCATGCAGGCGAAGAAACGCGCATAGCCCGGATCGTCGTCGAGGTAGGCGGACGCATACAGGTGGATCAGGAACCCGACGACGGTAATCACCAGCATCATCACCATCGACAGCCCGTCGAGATGCAGCGTCACGTCGGGAGCAAAGCTGCCGATGCGCATCCAGTGCCACAGCGTCACGTCGAACGGCTGCACCGCCCAGTGCGCGCCGATCTGGGCCACCGCGATCCGGCAGGCGAGCAAGGCGGAGAGTGCGACGGAGCCGACGCCAAGGATGCGCACGCCATTGGTGCCGATACGCGTCGAGGTGAGCATCAACAGGACGGCGGCGAGCAGCGGAAACGCCGGCACGAGACCGAGAAGCTGCTGCATCGCCGCTACCCCTTCAGCCGGTTGCCGACATCGGAATCGAGCGTCGGCCGCCGGGTCTGCAGCAGCAGGATCAGCGCCAGCCCGACCGAGATCTCGGCCGCCGCCAGGGTCAGCACGAGCAGGAACATGATCTGGCCATCCGCCTGCGCCCACCGCGCGCCACCAGCGACGAAGGCGAGGCCGGTGGCGTTCAGCATGATCTCGATCGACATCAGCATGAAGATCAGGTTGCGCCGGATCAGCACCCCGGCGAGACCGAGCCCGAACAGGATGGCGGCGAGCAGGATGGCGTTGGTGGGAGCGACGGCGCCCATGCTCAGCCCCCCCGTCCGCTGTCGCGGCCGAGATGGTAGGCGCTGATCAGCCCGGCCAGCAGCAGCAGCGAGGCCAGTTCGACGGCGAGCAGGTACGGGCCGAACAAGGCGAGCCCGACCTGCACCGGACCCACCTCCTGCGCCGAGTTAATCGCACCGTGCCCGGTAATGCTCGCATAAAGCAGTTCACCGGCCAGCACCGCCGCGAGCAGCGCCGGACCGGCCCACACCCGCGGCGTCAGCCACGTGCTCTCCCGCCTGGCATCGTCACGGTCCAGGTTCAGCATCATCACCACGAACACGAACAGGATCATGATGGCGCCGGCATAGATGATGACTTCGAGTGCGGCGGCGAACGCGGCACCCAGCGTGAAGAACACGGTTGCCACCGCCAGCAGCGAGACCACGAGATAGAGCAGCGCGTGCACCGCGACGGTGCGCGTCACCACCATGGTGGTCGAAATCACGGCCACAATTGCAGCCAAGGTGAACAACGCGTTCATGGCAGCAGGCCGTGGATGTCGACCGGCGGGTCCTCGTGCTCGGCTTCGCCCTTGTCCTTGCCGGGCACCGCGAGCCCTGCGACACGATAGAAATTGTAGTCCGGGTATTTTCCGGTGCCGCTGATCAGCAGGTCCTCTTTCTCATAGACCAGGTTCGGGCGCTCGTACTCGCTCATCTCGTAGTCCGGCGTGAGCTGGATCGCGTAGGTCGGGCAGGCCTCCTCGCACAGGCCACAGAAGATGCAGCGGGAGAAGTTGATCCGGAAGAACTCGGGATACCAGCGCCCCTGGTCCTCGGTCTTCTGCAGGCTGATGCAGTCGACCGGACAGACCGCCGCGCACAAATTGCACGAGACGCAGCGCTCTTCGCCGTCCGGATCGCGCGAGAGAATGATCCGGGCGCGGTAGCGAGGCGCCATGTACGGCTTGGTCTCGGGATAGCCCACCGTCTCGCTGCGGTGGAACAAATGCAGGAACGTCAGCCAGAGCGTGCGCACGTTGCTGAGCATGGGGAACCCTAGTCGGTCGGGAAAAACAGCAGGATCGCCGCTCCCGTGACGGCGACGTTGAGCAGGCAGACAGGCAGCAGCACCTTCCAGCCGAACGCCATCAACTGGTCGTAGCGGGGACGCGGAAGGGCGGCGCGCAGCAGGATGAAGAAGCAGATGGTGGCACCGGTCTTGAGCAGGAACCACACCACCGGCGGCAGCACCGGTCCCAGCCAGCCGCCGAGGAACAGCGTGGTGATCATCGAGGCGATCAGCACGATACCGGCATACTCGGCAATGAAGAACATGCCGAACTTCATGCCGGAATATTCGGTATGGAAGCCGGCGCCGAGCTCGTTCTCGCCTTCCGGCAGGTCGAACGGCAGCCGGTGCGTCTCCGCGATGCCGGCCAGCAGGAAGGTCACGAAGCCCAGGAACTGCGGCACGATGAACCACACCCGGCTCTGCGCCATGACGATGTCGACCAGGCTGAACGAGTGCGCCAGCATCACCGTGCCGAGCAGAGAGAGGCCCATGAAGACTTCGTAGCTGACCATCTGCGCCGCCGCCCGCATGCCGCCGAGCAGCGCGAACTTGTTGTTCGACGCCCAGCCGCCGAGCACCACGCTGTACACGCCGAGCGAGGTCATCGCGAGGAAGAACAGGATGCCCACATTGAGGTTGCCGGCGACGCTCCATCCGGCGGTGACCGGGATCACCGCGAACCCGAGCAGCACCGTCGCCATGCCGGCGGCAGGGGCCAGGATGAACACGCCACGGTCGGCGAAGGGCGGGATCCAGTCCTGCTTGAACAGCAGCTTGATCCCGTCGGCCAGGGCCTGCAGCACGCCGAACGGGCCGACCCGGTTCGGCCCGGCGCGGTCCTGCCAGAAGCCGAGCAGCCGGCGCTCGACCCAGGTGAGGCCTGCCGCCGCACTCAGCATCGCGGCCAGGCTGACGACGATCTCCAGGATGCCGAAGCTGAGCGTCATGACGCGGCCTCGATCGCTG
>CAXTVI010000039.1:0-9679 GCA_964247695.1 uncultured Acetobacteraceae bacterium | reverse complement strand
GACGACGATCTCCAGGATGCCGAAGCTGAGCGTCATGACGCGGCCTCGATCGCTGAAGTCTCGACCGCTGGAGTCTCGATTGCTGAAGTCTCAATTGCTGAAGTCTGGGCCCATTGCGGATCGGAAAAGCCGGGGAACGGATGAGCATGCGCCGGATAGCGTGCGACGCCTTCGGGAAGGTCCGGATCGGCCACCACCGCGACCGCATGCATGGCGCCGGTCAGGCGCAGCATCGTCGTGGCGCCCAGTGTCTGCAGCGTCGCGGGCGAAACCGAAAGCACCGGGGGGTCGATGCGAGGCTTCACCGCCGGCGCACGGTCGCTCAGCTCCTCCGAGCCGAACAACCGGCCCTTCGGCAGCACCATCAGTGCATCCACGCGCGGCAGAAACGCGGGCGGGATGGCGTCGTGGTAGCGCCAGGCCACCGGATCACCATCGAGCAGCCGTATGCCGGGATCGCCGCCACGCAGCGGACCGCCTACCTCGTCCTGGAACTTGTTCAGCGACTGTCCGGAGTTCCAGGACGGCGCCCAAAAGTAAGGCCGCAAGGCCGAAGGCATCTCGCCATAATAGCCTTCCATCGTCGTGCTAAGGGGGCCGTCGACATTGGTCTCGGGCCTGGCATCGCGCACGCTGACATTGGCGCGGATCGCGGTGCGGCCGCTGTAGCGATGCGTCTCGCTGCGTATCGCCGAGCCTGCGACCCGGAACCCTGCATCGGGTGCTGCACCACGCATGGCCGCGAGCGTCGGATGGGCCGCGCACAGGTCGGCGATCACCTCGTCCAGATGCTGCCACTCGAAGCCGCGGTTGCGCTTGGCCGCAGTGGCACCGTCGCGCAGCCAGCGCCACGCATCCTGCACCGGCGCCACCGGGAAGCTGACCTGGAAGAAGCGTTGCGCGCGCCCCTCGCTGCTGACCAGCGTGCCGTCGGTCTCGGCAAAGGTCGCGACCGGCAGCACGAGCGCCGCCAGCTCGGTGGTGGCGCTGCTCAGATGATCGAGTGCAACGACATGGCGGGCCTTGGCGAGCGCATGCCGTGCCCGCGCCGCCGGCACACGCCGCAACAGGTCGTTCTCCAGCACCACGACGGTGCCGACGACGCCGGCTTCAAGCGCCTCCAGCGCCGCGTCCAGCGTTTCGCCGCCGAGCATGGCAAGCCCCATGCTGTTGCACTCGGCGACCGTCAGGATCAGCCGGGTCTCCGGCCGTGTCCGATGCAGGGCCGCCGCGATATTGGCCGCCGCCCGCAGAACCGCCTCGGAGCCGCACTGGCCGCCGCTGACCACCAGCGGCCGCGACGCCGCCAGCAGCGCCTCCGCGATCCGGCTCGCCTGCAGCGCGAGGGTCTCGACGAGATCGGGCACCTCGGGCGCTGCCGGGTCGATGCAATGCGCGATGGCGTAGCCGAGACGGGCGGCGTCGTCCGGTGCCAGCCGCAGATTGATCGCGGCGATGCCGTCGAGGTCGGTCGCTGCCGGCGTCGCCTGGAACAACGGCGAGCGCGCGTCGGTGCCGAGGCTGCGTACGGCTGCATCCAGCCAGAGCGGCACCCGCGCCTGCTCCGCCGCCTCGAACGAGGCCTGCCGCACCGACTGGCGCAGCGCGAGCCCGACTCGGGGCGCGGTCTTGCTGACATCCTCCCCGAGTATCAGCACGGCATCGGCCTGCTCCGCCTCGTGCAAGGTCGCGATGCGCGCCGGTGAGACCCGCAGGATGTCAAGTGTCAGGTCGAGCAGGTCGTGCTCGATGCCGGAGACGCCGAGGTGGAAATTCTGCGGCCCGACCAGCGTGCGCAGGGCAAAGTTCGCTTCCAGCGAAGCGCGCGGCGAGCCGATGCCGATGATCGGCCCGTCTGACAAAGCCTGCGCAAAGGCGCCCAGCGCAGTCTCCATGCTCGTCGCCTGCTGCGTGCCGTCCGCCGCACGCAGCATCGGCGCGCGGATCCGGTCTGCGGCATTGACGAAGCCAGCACCGAAGCGGCCACGGTCGCACAGGAAATAGCGGTTCACCTCGCCATTGTAGCGGTTCAGCACGCGACGCAGGCTGCCGTCGCGTTCATTCAGGATGGTGTTGCAGCCGACCGCGCAGTGCGTGCACACCGAGGGTGCGCCGCGCATGTCCCACTTGCGCACGTAGCGGCTGGAGAACGGCTTGTCGGTGAACACGCCGGTCGGGCATACCTCGACCAGGTTGCCGCTGAAATCGCTTTCCAGGGTGCCGGACTCGACACGGCCGAAATAGACGCTGTTGTGCGAGGCGAAGGCGGCAAGATCCTCGCCGCCGGCATAGTCGCGATAGAACCGAACGCAGCGATAGCACGCGATGCAGCGGTTCATCTCGTGCTTCACGAATGGCCCGAGATCCTGGTTGCGGTGGGTGCGTTTCTTGAACCGATAGCGCCGCGCGTGATGGCCGGTCATCACCGTCATGTCCTGCAGGTGGCATTCGCCGCCTTCCTCGCAGACCGGGCAGTCATGCGGGTGGTTGGTCATCAGCCACTCGACGACGCTGGAGCGGAAATCATGCGCCTCCGGATCAGCGATCGAGAGGATCGCGCCATCCGTCACCGGCGTCATGCAGGCCATCACGATGCGGCCCCGCTTGTCGTCCGGTCCACTGAACTGCTTGACCGCGCATTGGCGGCAGGCGCCCACCGATCCGAGGTCCGGATGCCAGCAGAAATACGGCAGGTCCGAGCCGGCGGACAGGCAGGCCTGCAGCAGGTTGGTGTCCGCGCGCGCCGGGAACGGCTGGCCGTCGATATGGATCGTCGCCATCAGTGTACTCCCGTCGTCGGCCACGGGCAGCGATGCTGGTGCACGTGCTGCGCGAACTCGTCGCGAAACTTCTGCAACCCGCTGCCGAGTGGCGCCATCGCGCCTGGTGCGTGCGCGCAGAAGGTGCGCCCCATGCCGAGCAGCCCGACATGGCGCTCGAGCTGGTGCAGATCCTCGTCCTCGCCGTCGCCCTCCTCGAGCGCCTGCAGCATGCGCTCGACCCAGGGCAACCCGTCCCGGCATGGCGTGCACCACCCGCAGGACTCCTGCGCGAAGAAATGCTCCAGGTTGCGTATCATGCCGACCGGGCAGGCGCGGTCGTCGAGCACGATCGCCGTCCCGGTGCCGAGCCGGCTGCCGGCCTTTTCGACCGAGCCGTAATCCATCGCGATATCCAGCTGGTCGGCGCCGAGGAAGCCGGTCGAAGCGCCGCCCGGCAGCAGCGCGCGGACCTGATACCCGTCCTGCATGCCGCCCGCATGCTCCTCCAGGATTTCCCGGAGCGGCGTGCCGATCGGCAGTTCCCAGGCACCGGGCCGCTTCACCCGGCCGCTGACCCCATACAGCTTGGTGCCCCCATCCGGTCCGAGCCCAAGGCCCTTGAACCAGTCCGGGCCGTTGTTCACGATATGCGGCACGTTGCACAGCGTCTCGACATTGTTCACCACGCTCGGCGCGCCCCATAGGCCGCTGACCTGCGGAAATGGCGGCTTGCTGCGCGGCAACGCCCGTCGGCCTTCCAGCGCGGTGAGCAGCGCGGTCTCCTCGCCGCAGATGTAGCGCCCGGCGCTGGCGTGCAGGTGCAAGGCAAGCGCGTAGCCGGAGCCGAGGATGTCTGCTCCGAGATAGCCCGCGGCGGTGGCCTCGCCGATCGCCTGCGTCAGCCGCGCGATGGCGAGCTTGTATTCGCCGCGCACGAAGATGTAGGCGTCGGTCGCCTGCAGGGCGTAGGCGCTGACGATCACCGCCTCGACCATCTGGTGCGGATCGCCTTCCAGCAGCAGCCGGTCCTTGAACGTGCCCGGCTCCATCTCATCGGCGTTGGCAATCAGGTAGCGACGCTGTCCGGACTTCGGCTTCGGCACGAAGCTCCATTTCTGTCCGGTGCCGAAACCGGCGCCCCCACGTCCGCGCAGCCCAGACTTGGTGACATCGCCCACCACATCCTCGGGCGTCATGTGCAGCAGCGCGCGCCGCATCGCCTGATACCCGCCTGCCCGCTCGTAGGCCTCGCGATCCGGCGGTAGTTCGCCGGCGCGGATCCTGCCGGTGAGCGGGCGTTCGGTCATCCTGTCGCCTCCGGCTGCAGGCCGAGGATCGCGTCGATGCGCTGCTCGTCGACGTCGCCGTGAAGTTCATCGCCCAGCATCAGCGCCGGCGCATGGTCGCAATGCCCGAGGCACACCGTCGGCAGCAGGGTCACGTCGCCATCGGCCGTGGTCTGCCCCGGCCTGATGCCGAGCCGCTGCCGCAGGTGGGCGTCCAGTCGCTCGCGCCCCATCAACCAGCACGACACGCTGTCGCAGAGCAGCAGCACGCGCCGACCGACCGGCCGACGGAAGATCAGGTTGAAATAGGTCGCAACTCCGTCCAGGTCCGCCGCCGACATGCCCAGCAGCCCGGCCACCTCGCGCAGATGCGCATCGCTCACCCAGCGGAACTCGCGCTGTACGCGGGCGAGGGCTTCGATGCAGGCGGCACGCGGATGCGCCTCGTGCGCGCTCAGTTCGAGGATCTCCTCGCGCAGGGCATCCGGCAGCCGCTCGGCCTGATCGCGCAGGACCTCAGCGGTCGACATCGGCCATCACGAAATCGATGCTGCCGATGATCGCGATCAGGTCGGCGATGTACGTGCCACGACTGATCAGCGGGATCATCTGCAGGTGCGCGAACGAGGGCGTGCGGATACGCGTACGATACGACATCGTGCCGCCATCGCTCACCAGGTAGTAGCTGTTGAGACCCTTGGTCGCCTCCACGCAGGCGCGTGCCTCGCCGGCCGGGATCACCGGGCCCCAGCTCACGTTCAGGAAATGCGTGATCAGGGTCTCGATATCGTGCATCGTCTTCGCGCGCGGCGGCGGTGTGGTCAGCGGGTGGTCGGCCTTGATGGGGCCGCCCGGCATCTGCTCCAAGCATTGCCGGATGATGCGCAGGCTCTGCCGCATCTCGGCGATGTGAACCACCACACGGTCGTAGCAGTCACCCTTCTGCGCCGTCGGGATATCGAACTCGAGCTGGTCGTAGCAGGAATAGGGATGGCGGCGACGGTAGTCCCAGTCCAACCCGCAGGCTCGCAGGCCGGGACCGGTGATCCCCCACTCGATCGCCTCCTCCAGCGAGTACGCGCCGACGCCGACCGTCCGTGCCTTGAACAGCCGGTTTCGCATTACGAGCTTTTCGTACTCATCCAGCCGCTTTGGCAGGTAGTCCAGGAAATTCCTTACCAGCTTGTCCCAGCCCTGCGGCAAGTCCGCGGCGACGCCGCCGATACGGAACCAGGCCGGATGCATGCGAAAGCCGCAGATCGCCTCGATGATCTCGAACACCCGCTCGCGGTCGGTGAACATGTAGAATACCGGCGAAAGCTGTCCCACGTCCTGCGACATGGTGCCGTAGAACACCAGGTGGCTGGCAAGCCGGAAGAACTCCGCCAGCATGACCCGGATCATGTCGGCGCGCGGCGGAACCGTGATGCCGGCGAGCTTCTCGACCGCCATCACATAGGGAAAGTTGTTCATCACCCCGCCGAGATAATCGATGCGGTCGGTGTATGGGATGTAGCTGTGCCAGGACTGGCGCTCGCCCATCTTCTCGGCGCCGCGATGATGGAAACCGATATCCGGCACCGCCTCGACGATCTCCTCGCCCTCGAGCTGCAGCACGATACGGAACACGCCGTGCACGCTCGGATGGTTCGGGCCGAGATTGAGGAACATGAAATCGCTGTTGGCGCTGCGGCGCTGCATGCCCCAGGCCTCGGGGTTGAAACGCAGCGCTTCCTGCTCGGCGAACTCGCGGTCCTCGGTGAGGTCGTAGGGCCCCATCTCGGTGGCGCGCGCGTAGTGGTCCTTGCGCAAGGGATGCGTGGTCCAGGTCGGCGGCGTCAGGATGCGGCGCAGGTCTGGATGGCCGCTGAAATGGATGCCGAACAGGTCGAAGATCTCGCGCTCGTACCAGTTCGCGTTCGGCCAGATATCGACCATGCTCGGCATCGTCAGCGACGCCATCAGGAGCGCAACCTTGATACGGACCTCGCGATGCGGGGCCTTCGAGGCACGGTCGAACTGCATGAGGTGATAGACGATGGTAAAATCCGACGGCGGCTGCCCGGCCCGCTGCGTGCGCTGCCGCTCGTCGATGGCGGTGAGGTCGAACAGCATCATGCGTGTCGGCGCAGAACGCTTGAGCTTGGTCAGCACATCGCTGATGGTGTCGCGCGCCGCCCAGAGCGTCTCCACATCGTCGCGCGCGCCGTGGTTCGGTGCCAGGCCAGGTGCCGCTTGCTGAACCTTCTGGATGCTTTCGCCGCGCGCAACCGTCTGGTCCATCGACGCGCCTCCTAGACGGTATCGGGTGAGCGAAGCATGCGCATCGCCTGGCGCTCTGGTCGCTTCAGGTCACGCTGGCTGGGGCGCACGGCACGATCGATCCCCTGGTCGCCGACGGTCCAGCTCAGCGGGCGTCGCTGCTTGCCGATCTGGCTCTGCAGCAGCATCAGCCCCTCCAGCAGCGCATCCGGCCGTGGCGGACAGCCGGGCACATAGACATCGACCGGCAGGAAGCTGTCGGCGCCCTGCACGACGCTATAGATGTCGTACATCCCACCGGAATTGGCGCACGCACCCATCGAGATCACCCAGCGCGGCTCCAGCATCTGGTCGTAGAGATGCTTGATCACCGGGGCCATCTTCACGAACACGGTGCCCGAGATCACGATCAGGTCGGCCTCGCGCGGCGTCGCCCGCAGCACCTCGGAACCGAAACGCGCGATGTCGTACTTGCTGGTGAAGGCGGTGGCCATTTCCACGTAGCAGCAGGACAGGCCGAAATTGAATGGCCAGACCGAGTTCGCCCGACCCCATGAGACAAAATCCTGCAGCTTGCCGAGTACCAGGTTCTTCTGCAGGGTCTCGGTGAAACTTGCCCCCTGCGCCGCAGGGCGAGGTGCCGCATCCGGCGTGCTCAGTGACCAGCGCATCGCGATCAGCTCCGTTCCATCTCGATGCGGCCGGTATCGGTGCGCTCCCGACGGGCCATGCCGGCGCGATACGGCCGCGGTCCCCATTCCAGCGCGCCCACTCGCCACAGATAGGCGAACGCCACCACCAGCACGGCCAGGAAGACCATCATGCAGGCATAACCGGGCCACCCCGCCTGCCTCACCACGAGCGCCCAGGCAAAGATGAACACGGCTTCCATGTCGAAGATGACGAAGAACATCGCGATCACGTAATACTGCACCGGCAGCCGCAGCCGCGCGCCGGTGACCGGCAGCACACCGGATTCGAACGGCAGCCGCATTGACCGCCCGCCGCGTCCGTCACGCACGCCGCCAAGCACGGACGACAGACCAATCATCAGCGCGACCAGGGCGATCGTTGCACAGATATAGAGACCCAGGACGAGCATGTCGGCATGCACCAACATGACGGAACCCCGCTTGCTCCGGGCTAAGCCGGTAAGCTCGAATACTTGTCAGCTAAACAACCATAATCAGTATTCGCTTCAATTAAAAGGCTCTAGTTGTTGTGCACTGCAAAATTCAGTTCGGAGGTTTAACGGCCATAGATCTGGTCGAGCACGCAGGCGACATCGGCTGCGCGGGCGCAGTCGGGATCGAAGCGCTTGCCTGTGGCGAGGTGACGCGCCCAGGCAGCGGCGGCGCGGCCACCCCAGGCGTCCGGCGGGGCCGACAGGGTTTCCCGGCTGGTGCCGCGATAGCGCTCAGCGACAAAGTCGTAGAATGAGCCGTCGACGTTGCGCAGCGCGACGCCTCCCTCGGTGCCGTAGAACGTGGCCGCGATGATCGCATCCTGGCCGGCCTGCAGGCGCCACGAGCAGGCCAGCCGCACCGAGGCCCCCGTCGAGAGCCGCATCGTTGCGCTGGCATAATCCTCCACTTCGGGAGGGTTGCGCGGCAACGGCCGCCCAAGCGCGAACAACTGGCTGGCGACCTCGGTGACGGCCGGAAAATCCAGCGCCCACAGCGCGAGATCGACCAGATGCACGCCGAGATCCATGACGCACCCACCGCCCGACAGCGCCGGGTCGTAGAACCACGGCTTGTCCGGCCCATAGGCGTTATGGAAGGTGAGGTCGACGCTGTAGATCCCGCCCAGCGCACCGGAGCGCAGGATATCGCGGATGCGCTGCATGCCCTCGGTGTAGCGGTAGGACAGGTCGATGCCGAGCAGGCGGTCAGCGGCCCGCGCGGCTTCCACCGCCGCCTCCACCTCAATCCGGGTGCGGCCCAGCGGTTTCTGGCAGAACACCGCCACGCCGCGCTGCAGGGCATGAATCGATTGTGCGGCGTGCAGCGCGCTGGGTGTGGCGATCACCACCCCGTCGACGCCGGCGTCGATCAACCCATCGAGGTCAGCGACAAGCGCCGCCCCCGGCGCCAGCAGGCGGGCCTGCTCCGCCATCTCCGCCGATGGCTCCGCAATGGCGACGACCTCGGCGCAGCCGGTCTGCAGGATCGCATCCATGCGATGCCGGCCGATCCAGCCGACGCCCAGGCAGCCAAGTCGGACCATCAGCCGAGGCGCCCGCGCCGTGCCATCAACCGGGGCGCCCGCGCCGCGCCATCAAAACGTCACCAAGGCCTTCAGGAAGCCGTCCGGGCGATCCCGTGTAGCATCCAGCGCCTCGCCGAGCCGCTCCAGCGGATAGTGGTGGGTGTAGAGCGATGACGGGTCCAGGCGGCCGCTTGCCACCGCTGCCACCGCTTCGCGCACGCCGCGGAGGTAGATCGCCGGGTCGCGCTCGTGTGCGTTGACCACGTCGAGGCCGCGCCAGTTCCAGAGCTGCATGTTGACGTGTCGCGGGCCGTCCTGGTGATAGCCCGCGATGACGAGGCGGCCGCGCTCGCGGGTCAGCTCGCCCGCGAGGTCCAGCGGCCACTGCTTGCCGACCGCCTCGATCACCCGGTCGCAGAACCGGCCGCCGGTCAGGTCCCGCACCGTCGCGATGATGGCATGGTGGTCGTCCATCGCGATGGCCTCGGCCGCCCCCATGGCACGCGCGACCTCGAGCGAGAACGGCCGACGCGAGATGGCGATGACGCGGGCGCCGGCGTCGGTGGCGAGCCGGGTCAGGATCGCGCCGAGGAAGCCGATGCCGATGATGGCGACGGTCTGGCCGGCGGCGATGTCGGCTCTACGGAAGATGTTCATCGCGCAGCCGAGCGGTTCGCCCGGGAACGGGACGCCATCCAGGGCCGCCGGCAGCCGCACGACGGTGGCCGCGTCCACCAGGTCGAACTCGGCGTAGCTGTGCTGCGAGAGCGCCGCCACCCGGTCGCCGATCGCGAGCCCCGACACGCCGTGCCCCAGCGCCTCCACCAGGCCCCAGCCTTCATGACCGAGCGCCCCGGGTTCGGTAGGGAACCGCATCCAGTCGGGTCCGCCCCATGGGCCGAGGTTGGAGGCGCAGACCCCGCAGCCTTCGAGCCGTATGCGCACCTGCCGCGGACCCGGCTCGGGTGGAGCGACGCGATCGACGCGCAGGGTCCCCGCACCGGTCAGGACGGCCGCGCGCATCCCAGGTTCCTTGCTCGCCATGCCAGTCCCTCCCATCCGCGCCGCAGGCGCGGTGGGATAGCCCGCCCGGCCCCGGCAGGCTAGGCGGCGCGGTCCCGGGCGAGGCCTGCCGCTGCTGCGCGACGTGCGGACTCC
>CAXTVI010000038.1:0-39425 GCA_964247695.1 uncultured Acetobacteraceae bacterium | reverse complement strand
TACGAGACCGAGTTCAAGGCCGACTTCGATGCGCTCGGCCTGACCTACGAGCACCGGCTCATCGACGACATGGTGGCCGCCGCGCTGAAATGGTCTGGCGGCTATGTCTGGGCCTGCAAGAACTATGACGGCGACGTCGAGAGCGACATCGTGGCGCAGGGCTTCGGCAGCCTCGGGCTGATGACCTCGGTGCTGCTGGCGCCCGACGGCAATACGGTCGAGTCCGAGGCGGCGCACGGCACGGTGACCCGGCACTACCGCGAGTACCAGAAGGGCCGTCCGACCAGCACCAACCCGATCGCCTCGATCTTCGCCTGGACCCGGGGGCTGGCCTATCGCGGCCGGTTCGACGACACGCCAGACGTCACCAACTTCGCCGAGACCCTGGAGCGGGTCTGCGTCGAGACCGTCGAGGCGGGCTACATGACCAAGGACCTGGCGCTGCTGGTCGGCCCCGAGGCCAAGTGGCTCAACACCGAGGACTTCCTCGCCAGGATCGACGAGAACATGCAGGCGAGCTCGAAGCGGAGCTGACGTTCAGGCGCCCGGCTGGCGTTAGTCCAGCCGGGTGCTTCCCGCCCCGTTCTTCTCCCGCTCCTCCTCCTGGATCTGGCGCAGCGCCTCGTTCCAGTAAGAGTCGTTGCGACCGTGCGGCCGTCCGTCCTTTTCCCACAAGACATACGCCCGGACCCTGACCCGCTCGTCGTTGCGCTTCGGCTCATCATTCATGGTTCATGTGCCCTGGACCAGATGCGCGCAGAACGGCCCGCGCCGCGCCCCGTTTCGCCGCACTCAATCTTCTTCTCTTTCAGGCGCTTCCTGCCTGTACGGCGAGTATTCCGCCAGCGCCTGCATCTCCAGCAGCCGGGCCGCGCGCTCCTCCTCGACGAAAGCGGCCACGGCCCGCCGCAGCCCGGGATGTGCGATCCAGTGCGCCGAGTAGGTCGGCTTGGGCAGGTAGCCGCGCTGGATCTTGTGCTCGCCCTGTGCGCCGGCCTCGACGCGCGCCAGCTTGTGCTCGATCGCGAACTCGATCGCCCGGTAGTAGCAGAGCTCGAAATGCAGGAACGGCCAGTCGCCGGAGCATCCCCAGTTGCGGCCGTAGAGCGCATCGGACCCGAGCAGGTTGAGCGCACCTGCCACCGGGCGGCCGGCCTGCTCGGCGAGCATCAGCACCACCCTGTCGCCAAGCCGTTCGGAGAGCAGCGGAAAGAAGCGTTCGGTGAGATAGGCGCTGCCCCATTTGCGATCCACGGTGGAGATGTAGAACCGGTAGAAGGCCTTCCAGTGCGCCTGGGTGATCTCCGCGCCGCGCAGGGTCCGGAACTCCAATCCGCAGGCATTGGCGTCGCGGCGCTCGCGGCGCACCGCCTTGCGCTTGCGCGAATTCAGCGCCGCCAGGAAGTCGTCGAAGCAGGCGTAGCCAGCATTCTCCCAGTGGAACTGCGTGCCGAGCCGCTGCAGCCAGCCAGCCAGACCAAGGCTCTCATACTCCTCCGGGCGGCAGAACGTGACGTGCACCGAGGATAGCGACAGCTCGCCGCAGGCCTGGCTGAGCGCCGCTGCCATCGCCCGCAGGATCGCCTGCCGCCGCGCCTGCGGCACCGCCGGATTGACCAGCAGGCGTGGTCCGGGCACCGGGCTGAACGGGGCGGCGACCTGCAGCTTCGGGTAGTACTGGCCGCCGGCGCGTTCGAAGGCGGCGGCCCAGCCATGGTCGAACACGTATTCGCCGTAGCTGTGCGACTTCGCATACATCGGCGCCGCTGCGACGATCGCCCCGGTCCCGTCGCGCAGCACGGCGTGCTGCGGCAGCCAGCCGGTGCGCGAGCCGGCGGAGCCACTATCCTCCACCGCGGACAGAAAGGCGTGGCTGACGAAGGGGTTGTCGGATCCGGCGCACCGGTCCCACTCCGCAGGGTCGATCGTGCCGATGGACGGATGCAGGCTGAGCGACAGGCTTTGTTCAGGCATGAGGCCGATATGGCGTGCCGCCGGTCGTGAGCCAGGGGCTGCGCATCAGCACGGGCTCATCGCAGTTCAAACATCCCTTCCACCTCGCAGGGCGCATCCAGCGGCAGCGAGGCGACGCCGATGGTCGAGCGGGCATGCCGGCCGGCCTCGCCGAAGACCGCGACCGCGAGGTCGGAGGCGCCGTTCATGACCGCCGCATGCTGCGTGAAGTCGGCTTCGCAGGCGATGAAGCCGCCGAGCCGCACGACACGCGCCACCCGATCGAGCGAGCCTGCCGCCGCTTGCACCTGCGCCAGGACATTGACCATGCAGGCGCGCGCCGCCTCGGTGCCCTGCTCGAGCCCGACCGCGCCGCCGAGCTTGCCGCGCAGGAGAAGCTGCCCGTCGACCAGCGGCAGTTGTCCGGAGACCACCAGCAGGTTGCCGCTGGCCACCGCCGCCACGTAGTTCGCCACCGGCGCCGCCGCCCGCGGCAGGACGATGCCGAGTGCCGCCAGCCGGTCCTCGATGACGGACTGCGTCATCAGCCGACCAGCCGCAGGCCGTGCCGCCGGCGTGGGCCGGAGGGGCGGTGGGTCTCGCGCGGCAGGTCGAGCGGCAGCAGCGCATCGTCGGGCTCTTCGACCGACCCGCTGCCCTGCTGCGGCGCATCGGGCAGGCTGCGGCCCAGATAGGCATGCGCAAGGGTGCGGAAGACGTAGTCCAGCGTGGACGTGGCGCTTGCCACCACGTCGTCTCCCTCCACGGCCCCGCCCTGGCCGAGCCGTGCGTAGGCGAAGGTCTCGACATAGGTTTCGAGCGGAACGCCATGCTGCAGGCCGAGGCTGACCGCCTGGCTCACCGCGTCCAGCAGCCCACGCTGCACGGCGCTGCCCCGCGCGGGCGCGATCGAGACCTCGCCGAGCCGGCCATCCTCGTACTCGCCGGTACGCAGGTAGATAGCGTGCCCGCCGACGGTGGCCTTCTGGGTGAAGCCGCTACGCCGCGCCGGCAAATCGCGGCGACGATGGCCAGGCGTCTCGCGCAGCGGCGCCTGGACCTCGGCGGCCGCAGCCGGCTGACGGTCCAGGAACGGAGCGATGGCCTGGTGCATGGCGCGCGCGGCGTCGGCGCCGGCCTGGGCCACGACCGGCTGACCGGCAAGGCTTGCGGCCAGCGCCGATTCCGGGCTCATGCCGCGCGCCGCCAGCCGTGCCAGCGTGCTGGCCGCAAGCCGGCCATCCTGCCGCAGCGGCGAGAACAGCGGGGCCGCGCCGCACGCCTCGACGCCGAGCAGGGCGTCGGTCCAGCCGGGCGCGGACAGGCCGGTCTCGATAGGCCCGGTCTCCGGCAGCAAGGGGTGCCCGGGACCGCGGCACCCGGAGCGCCGGCCGCGCTGATCCGCCTCCTGCCAGCGGCTGCCGGCATAGCGGGCCAGGCCCGGCACCGGACAGTGCGCCGGCAGCTGTGCCGGAGGCCTCCTGTCGCCATGCGAAGGAAGGCTGGCAGGGTGCATCGTGCTGGTCGCCAGCGCGCACAGGCAGGCGGCGACGGCGCGTGCGGGGTCGCTGTCATAATCGAGTCCGAGGGACGCCAGGCAGGCATCGAGGTTGCTCAGCAGGAGAGAGCATGGTGTGCGTCCGGATGGCTGCAACAGGTGCAGCGCCTCGGCCAGCGTCTCGAGGGCGCGCATGAACGCGTCGATCTCGAAGCCGGAGTCCGGCTGCGCGAAGGCCGCCAGATTGAGAACGAAACCCGGCGCTCCGCGGCGCGCGCCATGCCAGACACACTCCAGCGGCGCCGCACCGCGCCGCAGCAGCAGCTCCAGCAGCCGCGCCGCCAGCCCGTGCGAGGCCTGCGGATGGTCGGCCAGCGGCGCCACCCAGACCATCGAGGCGTCCGCGAGCGACGCCCGGCTGTCTCCCGGTGCCAGCGCCGCAAAGGCCGACGCGGCCTCCTGGTCCCAGTCCGCCGGAACCGTCACCAGGCGAGGGGCCGCATCCGGATCCGGACTTGCCGCCTGGGTTCGCATCCTGACGCCGTTCCAGAACGACGCGGCCGGATGCTTGCGGCGCGTGCCGGCCTTGGCTCGGCGTGCTGGGGCTCGGCGGGCTGGCTGAGTGTTCATGGGCCGATGCTAGCGAACCGCGGGTTGCCGCCCAAGCTGTATGTTGGGCTTCAGAACTATACACCCCACAGCATATTGGGGATATCCGGGATAACTCGCACAATGGGCGCATCCCGTGCGCGGCGCGTGGATGGACCGGTGTGGACGGGGTGGCTATACGCTTCTGCATGACCACCATCGGCACGCGGCTCTTCACGATGTTCAGGGGACGGTTGATCGGCAGGGATGCGGATGGCCGGGCCTACTACGAGGACAAGCGTCCCCGGGTGCCGAACCGGCGCATCAGGCGGTGGGTGATCTACCGGCCGGGCGAGGACCCTTCCAGCGTTCCGGCCGAATGGTGGAACTGGCTGCACAATGCTGATGCCGAGCCGCTGCCGCCGACCGCTCGGCAGCCCTGGCAGCTGCCGTTCCAGCCGAACCTGACCGGCGAGCCAGGCGGCTACCGGCCGCCGGGCAGCGATTATAATGGCGGCCGCCGCCCGACCTCGACGGGCGACTACGAAGCCTGGACCCCGGACAGCTAGGCGTGGCGGTCGCGGAAGCAGAGCGAGCGCCGGCGCGGCGTCGCCACGACCCGGTCGAACTGCTCGCGGGGGTCGTGGTGCTCGTGGTGCTTGCGGCCCTGATCACCGCCGCGGTGATCGGCAACGGCCGGCGGTCGCAGCCCGGCTACGAGCTCACCGCGCAGTTCGACCATGTCGACGGGCTCGATGTCGGATCCGACGTGCGCATGGCCGGCGTCACGGTGGGTCAGGTGGTGTCGGAGACCGTCGACCCGAAGACCTTCCAGGCCATCGTCACCCTCACCGTGCGGCCCGACATCAAGCTGCCGCCGGACAGTTCGATCGTGGTGACGTCCGACAGCCTGCTGGGCGGCAAGTACCTGGCGCTGGCTCCCGGCGGCGCCGATGGCAGCCTGCCGCCCGGCGGCCGGATCACCCAGACCCAGGGCTCGATCAGCCTGGAGCAGCTGCTGAGCAAGTTCATCTTCACCGTCACCGACACGATGACGAAGCAGGCCGACGCGAACAAGCAGGGCCAGGCGTCCAGGCCTGCCGCGGCGCCGGGCAAATCCGACGACCTGCCGAATCGCTGAGGTGCGTCCCATGGGCACGCTCCGATGACGACCGACTGGCCACAGACTGACGGAACGCCAGTCTCCTGCCGCGAGAAGCTGCGCGTGCTGGAGGAGAACCAGACCGAACTGCGCGACGTCCTGCGCGACGCCTTCGAGGATGCCGTGCTGATGGGAGTCGATCCGGACGCCATGCGGCGCATCCTGGCCGGCCTGGTGGACGCGCTCGAGACTCCGAAGCGGACCACGTCCTGAGATGCGAACGAGGTATAGCCGCCGCGCTGCGTTCATCGCCGGACTGGCCTTGACGGCTGTCCCGGCCCGGGCGGCCGAACTGGTGGCGCCGCCGACGCTGTATCCGCTCGATACCTGGCAGGGACGGGCCGAGGCGGTGGTGCGCGTGCTGGACAAGCTCGACGCGCACACCGAAACGCTGACGATCGCCGCCGGGCAGGCCGGCACCTACAAGAGCCTGACCATCACGGTGCAGAACTGCCTGGTGCACCCGCCCGGCCTGCCGCCCGACGCCGCCGCCTCGGTCGCGGTGCAGGACCGGCATCCGGACACCAAGCCCTTTGCGGGCTGGATGTTCGCCGCCGAGCCGTTCGTGGATATCTTTGAGAGCCCGATCTACGGCGTGCAACTGGTCGCGTGCGCCGGCGGCGACGTGGCACCGGCGGCCCCGCCCCTGGTTGCAGCCGCTCCGCCTATGCCGGCACCCGTCAGCGGTCCGACCGGGACGGATCAGCCGGGTGCCGCCCCGCCGGGGGTGCCGACGATACAGAGCGAGCCACCGGGCCAGGGCGAGCAGCCCGGCACGGTCGACCGGGCGCCGGATCCCGTCTATCCCACCGGCCGGCCCGGTCCGAGCGTCGATCCGAATGCCGATCCTAATGCCTTTGTGCCGCCGCCCGATCCGACGGCTCCCCAGAATTGAACCGGCCCATGCAACTGAAGCGGCCCATGCAACACGATCCTCACGCGACGGTGCTGCCATGACCAACCTCCCGGACAGCACGCGGCCACCGCTGCCGCCGCCGGCGCGCGCCGCGTTCCTGCTCGATTTCGACGGCACCCTGGTGGATATCGCGCCGGCGCCCGAACTGGTGCGCGTCGCGGACGGACTGCCCGATACCCTGCGCCGCCTGCGGGCGCTCTGCGGCGACGCGCTCGCCCTGGTCACCGGCCGCCCGATCGCGCAGATCGACGAGTTCCTGCCCGGTATCCCGTATGCTGTCGCCGGCGAGCACGGCATCGCCATGCGCCGCAGCCCGGGCGCCGGGCTCGAGCGGGTTCCGGTGCCCGCGATCCCGGACGGCTGGCTCGAAGAAGCCAAGGCTCTGGCAGCGTCCGATCCCGGGGTGCGGGTGGAGCGCAAGGCGACCGGCTTCGTGCTGCACTACCGCGGGGCGCCACAGGCCGCCGACCGGCTGCGCGAGGCCGCCGACCGGATGGTGGCGACCGCCGGCAACCGCTTCCACGTGCAGACCGCGAAGATGGCCTGGGAGATCCGCCCGAGCGGCACCGACAAGGGCTCTGCGGTGCGTGTCCTGATGCAGCAGGCCCCGTTCGCCGGCCGTCTGCCGGTGTTCATCGGCGACGACGTCACCGACGAGGACGGCATCCGGGCGGCGATCGAGCTGGGCGGGACCGGATACCGCATCCCGGACGATTTCGACGAACCCGAGAGCGTCAGGCGCTGGCTTACCGCGCTTGCCGCCGGAGAGGAGCGTGCGTGGGCCGTCTAGTCGTCGTTTCCAACCGGGTGCCGTCGCCGCGTGAACGCGGCAACCCGGCAGGTGGCCTTGCGGTCGGGCTGAAGGACGCGATCGGCGGCCAGCCGACGCTGTGGTTCGGCTGGTCCGGCCAGATCAGCGGCACCAAGGCCGGCCATGCGAAAGATGGCGATGCCAAGCCCAAGACCAGCACGCAGGGCGGCGTCACCTACGCCACGATCGATCTCACCCAGCAGCAGCACAAGGGCTTCTACCAGGGCTTTTCGAACCGCATCCTCTGGCCCCTGTTCCACTACCGGATGGGTCTGGTCGAGTACAGCCGCGAGGACCTGGAAACCTATCTCGACGTGAACACCCTGTTCGCGCGCGCCCTGTTGCCGCTGTTGCGGCCCGACGACGTGATCTGGGTGCAGGACTACCACCTGATCCCGCTCGGCGAGGCCCTGCGCGCGATCGGCGTGACCAACCGCATCGGCTTCTTCCTGCACACGCCGTTTCCGCCGGTGGCGCTGTTCGGCGCGCTGCCTGGCGCCCACCACCTGATCCGCTCGCTGGCCAGCTACGAGCTGGTCGGGCTGCAGACCGAGGAGGACCGGTTGCATGTCGACCAGGCGCTGGCGGCGGAACAGGTCACCGCTGCCACCGGCGCCTTCCCGATCGGCATCGACCCGGACGAATTTGCCGCGCAGGCGGAAAAGGCGGTGGGTGGCCCGGATCTCGAGCGCCTGAAGGAGAGCATGCATGACCGCGCGCTGATCCTGGGCGTCGACCGGCTCGACTATTCCAAGGGGCTGCCGCAGCGCTTCCAGGGCTATGAGCGCCTGCTCAAGCGGTTTCCGGAGCATCGGGGCAAGGTGACCTTCCTGCAGGTGGCGCCGGTCTCGCGCGGCGATGTCGCCGAATACAAGGCGCTGCGCCGCCGGCTCGACGAGCAGGCCGGCCGCATCAACGGCGAGTGGGCCGAGTTCGACTGGATGCCGATCCGCTACATCACCCGGGCCATCCCCCGGCCGACGCTGGCCGGCTTCCACCGCTATGCCCGCGTCGCCCTGGTGACGCCGCTGCGCGACGGCATGAACCTGGTCGCCAAGGAGTATGTCGCCGCCCAGGATGCGGCCGATCCCGGTGTGCTGGTGCTGTCGCGCTTCGCGGGTGCTGCACCCGAGCTGGGCCAGGCGGTGATGGTCAATCCGTACGACCCGGACGAGATCGCCGAGGGGCTGCACCAGGCGCTGTCGATGGGCAAGCCGGAACGCATCGAGCGGTGGCAGGCGATGGACCGGGCCGTGCACAAGGTGACCGCCGCGAGCTGGGCGCGCAGCTTCCTCGAGGCGCTCGGACAGCAGACGCCGCGTGCGGCCTGAGACACGCGCCGGCGCGCTGGCCGCGGCCGGCGGTGTCGCGGCCCTGGCGATCGCCTGGTATGCCGAACACCGGATGTCGATGGCGCCCTGTGCGCTGTGCCTGATGGAGCGCTGGCCGTATCGGTTGCTGGTGCTGCTCGGAGTCGTGGCGGCGCTGGCACCTGCGCGGCTCGCCAGGGTCCTGGTTCCGCTCCTCGCCCTGCCGCTGCTGGCCTCGATTGCGCTTGCGCTCACACATGTCGGCGTCGAACAGGCCTGGTGGCCCGATCCGCTGCCGCAATGCATGGCCCCCCATTTCCATGGTGGCAGCATGGCCGAGCGGCTTGCCTCGATGCCGCTGCGTCCCGCCAAACCCTGCGACACGCCGAACCGGCTGATCAATTGGTTGCCGGTCTCGATGGCGACGCTGGACTTGATCTATGCCGCCACCATGTCCGTTGTCGTGGCTGGCAGCCTTGCCTGGCAGCCGACGAGGACGACAAGTAGAGCCTGATCATTCCGATCATGCTCTGGCGGGAGACCAGCATGAGCCAGCGCTATCCGCAGCCGGGAGAGCCAGACCAGGCGACCCGCATAAGCCGCATGATCCGGGTTGACCATGCCGGCGAATACGGCGCCGAACGCATCTATGCCGGCCAACTCGCGGTGCTCGGCAGGGGTGCGAAGGGCGACATCCTGCGTCACATGAAGGAGCAGGAGACCCATCACAAGCAGGTGTTCGAGGCGCTGGTGGCGCGGCGCCGGGTGCGCCCGACGGCGCTGCTGCCGATCTGGCACGTGGCAGGTTTTGCGCTCGGCGCGGTGAGTGCCGCGATCGGCGAACGGGCGGCGATGGCCTGCACCGTGGCCGTCGAGGAGGCGATCGACGAGCACTATGCGGCGCAGGCGGCGAGCCTCGGCCCTGAGGAGGGCGAGCTGCGCGATACCATCGACCAGTTCCGCGCCGAGGAGCTCGAGCATCGCGACATCGGACTGGCGCATGAGGCCGAACTGGCGCCGGCCTATCGCGCCATGTCCCGGGTGATCAAGCTCGGCTGCCGTGCCGCGATCGCGGTGAGCGAGATCCTGTAAGCAACTGACACCGACCCACGGCGCTCCGCCTGCAGGAGGAGCATCCGATGCAAAAGGTCGCCACGCTGCACATGCTGAAGCAGCACCGCCCGGTGCGGGTGACGGTCGGCGAGACCGCGATCCTGCTGTTGCGCGACGGCAACGACGTGCGTGCATACGGCGCGGACTGTCCGCACGCCGGCGCACCACTGGAAGAGGGCGCGGTTCGTGACGGGCGCCTGGTGTGCCCCTGGCACAAGGCGAGTTTCGCCATCGCCGACGGAGCGCTGCTGGAGCCGCCGGCGCTCGATCCGCTGACCCGGTATCCGGTCGAGATCGTCGACGGCGATGTGCGTGTCTCGGACCAGCCGTTGCCGGCACCGCCGCCGGTGGCGGACGGGCCGATGGACCCGCGCACCATGCTGATCGTGGGCGCCGGTGCGGCCGGCGCCGCCGCCGCCGCCGCCCTGCGCGAGTTCGGTTTCACCGGACGGGTGGTGCTGCTCGGCGCCGAGGCCGACGCGCCGTATGATCGCACCGCGCTCAGCAAGTTCGTGCTGCAGGGAGCGATGCCGCCGGACGAGGTGTCGCCGCTGCGCGATGAGGCATTCTGGTCGTCGCACCACATCGAGCGGCGGCACGGCGAGGCGGTGGCGCTCGACCAGGAAGCCCGCCGGGTCACGCTCGGCGACGGATCGGTCCTGGCCTACGACGCGCTGCTGATCGCGACCGGCGGCGTCGCGCGCGGGCTGGACGTGCCCGGTTCCGGCCTGGCGGGCGTGCATCTGCTGCGTTCCCTCGATGACGCGCGGACATTGCTGCCGGCGCTGGAGGGCGGCGCGCGCGTCGTCATCGCCGGCGCCTCCTTCATCGGCCTGGAAGCGGCGTCGGCCTTGCGCGAGCGCGATGTGCAGGTGACCGTGGTCGCCAAGGCCGGGATCCCGTTCGAGCGTCAGTTCGGCACCGAGATCGGCACCATGTTTCGCCGGCTGCACGAAGCGCACGGCGTGGTCTTCATGACGCCGCGCCGGATTGCCTCAATTGAGGGCGAGACACGTGTCCGGACGGTGGTGCTTGATGACGGCACCCGGCTCCGGGCGGACGTGGTTCTGGTCGGATATGGCGTGCATCCGGCGACCGCCTTCGCGGCCTCTCTCGACCTTGCACCCGATGGCGGCATACGCGTGGGCGCGGACATGCGCGCCACCGACCGCATCTTCGCGGCCGGCGACGTCGCACGCTTCCCGCTCGGCACAGCCGATGCCGCGCGTATCGAGCATTGGCGGGTCGCCCAGCAGCATGCGCGGGTCGCGGCGCGCGGCATGCTCGGTGGGGACGCCCGCTTCGAGCAGCCACCGTTCTTCTGGACGTATCATTACGGCTCGCGTTTCGAATACCTCGGGCATGCCGAGGCATTCGACCGGGTGGAGATCGACGGCAACCTGGCAGGCGGCACGTTCCTGGCGCGGCAGTACGAAGGCGGCCGCGTGGTCGGGATCGTTGCCTGCCAGCGCGAGGCGGAAACCGCGGCACTGGCGCACGATCTGAACCGGTCGCCCGGCTGAAGCTCAGGCGAGCGATCGCTCAAACGAAAACGGGGCCCGGTCGACAGGACCGGGCCCCGCTGCGTTGCAGACGCACGCCCGGTTAGAGGCGGCTGCCGCGTCCGCGGCCGAAGATCAGGCTGACAACGAAAAGGATGAGGAAGATAAAGAACAGGATCTTGGCAATGCCGGCGAAGGTCGCCGCGAAGCCGCCGAAGCCGAGCACGGCGCACACCAACGCCACGACAAGAAAGACCAACGTCCAGTGAAGCAGTTCCATGACCGGGCTCCTATGCTGAACGCGCTAACCCGAACGAACCGCCCGGGTTGCAGCCGGCAGCAGTTTTACCGCGGCGGCGGCAGATGCCGGTGGTAGCGGTGATGGTGATGGTAGTGCGGCGGCGGCGGCGGCGGCCGATGATCGCGATCAAAACCTGGGCCGGGCTGTGCCAGGGCAGGCGGCGTGGCCAGCGGCAGAAGTCCCAGTGCCAGGACGGCGAGCAGGGGCAGTGTGAGGGCGCGATGCATGATGGTTTCCATGATTGGGTTCACGATCCGAAATGATGCAGTGTGACAACGATACGGCCGCCGGGCTCGCCGATGCGGATCGCGCTCGCATCGAAACCCGGTGGCCCCAATCCTAGCGACGGATCGCGCGAAAATCCGACATCCTCTTGCGGCAGTCCAAAAAAACCCCGCTTCAGCCGGCCGCTGTCATCGACGTCCTGATACACCGCCACCGCATATGTGCCCGGAACGATCTTGCCGATCGTGGCCATGACGGTACCGGGGTGGGCTGCCACCACGCCATGAAACCGGCAGGCCTCGCCGAGGAACTCCGGCTTCGTGCAGACCCCGATCCGGAGCTGGCCGCGCGCATCGCGTACGCCATCGACCACGACCTGCAGTGTTGCGGCCCGGGCCACGACGAGCGTCAATGGCCAGAGCAGGATCGCGGCCAGCAGCGTGCGCATCGCCGGCCTCACTGCATCGGGTAGGCGCGCCCGCGCCAGGTGGCGGGACGCCCCCGGGCGGCACGCACCAGCGCGTTCCATTGCAGGACCAGAAGCATCGCGACTCCGAGGGGACTCGCCAGCACGCTGCGCGCATCCTGCCGGTAGCGTACGGCCAACAGCGCCCGCAGCCCGACGCTCAGGCCGCAGGCGCCCCAGACCACGAGTCGCTCGGAGGCGAGCGGCGCGGTGAGCAGCAGCATGAAGGGCAGCACGTGTCCGCCGCCCAGCAGGACGGTCCAGACCGGAAGCGCGCGCGGCGTTGCCATGCCTTCGGTGGCGTTCTTGCCGAGGCCGTTCCAGACATCGTGGAAGCTCGCATACATCCGGCAGCTCGCGAGCCGGGTGGCGTCGAACAGGCCGGTGCCGTACCCCGCGTTGCGGAACGCGCGCGGCAGCGTCAGGCCGTCATGCATGGAGGCCCGAATGCGGGCATGTCCACCGACACGCTGGTAGGCGTCGCGACGGGCGATGAACAACTGCCCGCAACCGGCCGCAAAGCCAACCAGGCGCGGATCGCGATCCAGCGCCTGCGGCCGGTAGCCGAGCAGCAGCAAGTGGATCAGTGGCAGCAGCAGCCACTCCGACCAGCTGCGCGTGACCTGCCGGGGAAAGCCACTGGCCAGGCCGATCTGCGGATGCGCCTGCATGTAGCCGCCCATGCGGCACAGCGCGTCCGCGGCGAGCCGCACGTCGGCATCGAGGAACACCATCAGCGGGAACCGCGCCTCGCGCGCCAGCACCGAGCAGGCATGCTGCTTGCCGGACCAGCCGCCCGGCAGCCCCGGCGCGCTCAGCACGCGCAGGCGCGCATCCCGGATGCCCGCCAGGATCTGCGGCGTCGCATCGGTGGACTCGTCGTCGAGCACCAGCAGCTCGATCGTGCAGCCCGCGCTCGCCAGGACGCAACCGACTGCGTCCGCGATATTGGCGGCTTCGTTGCGGGCCGGGATCAGCACCGAGATCGAAGGCATCCCGCAGGCCGGATCCGGGCGACGGATCAGGCCGAAATTGCTGAGCGCCACCAGCATCGGCAGGGCCGCGAGCGCAAGGGACACGTCGCCGAGCAGCATGAGCGTGTTCACGCCTCCTCCTCATGGGCCGGCGAGAATGTTCGTCCGGCAAGCATTGCGCGCAGGCGCCGGTATAAATCGTACGGCAGCGACACGCCGGCATGGCCGCGCAGCACGCGCCGGAAGCGGGACCTCTCGCGGCTCATCGCGTCCAGGGCCAGGGCGTCCATCTCGGTCGCGAGGGCTGTCTGCAGGCATGCGGTCCAGTCGGCGGTGCGTCGTGCAGGATCAGCCGGCAGCGGCGTCCCGAACCGGATCATCACCTCGGGCCGGCTCTCGTTCCAGAACCCGTACTCGATGGCCAGCGGCACCAGCAAGGCGTTCGGAACACTGCGGGCAAGATGCGCGATGCCAGGACGCAGCGTGATGGGGCGCTGGCGCTGGTCGGTGAAATCGCCCTCCGCCGTCACCCAGACCATGCCACGCCCTGCCGGTCCGCCGCTCTGGCCCAGGATGTGCCGGGCCACCTGGAGAAACCGCTTTGCGCCGCCCAGGGAGCCCTTCTCGATGCCGAACACCCCCAGACGGCGAAAGAAGCCGTAGCGCTGCAGCGCGCTCTCGTCCATCGGACCGAAGCAAGGCCGGCCACGAAACAAATGGTCGGTGAGCAGGATGAACAGCGCCGGATCCCACCAGGACGGATGGTTGCTGAACACGATCACCGGCTGATGGGGAAGCAGCGTGGGAAACGTGCCCGATAGCCGCACGGCATGGAAGTTCCGGGAAAAGCTGAACCGCAGATAGAGCGCGAAAAGGCGGAACAGCGGCTCGGACCGCAGCGCCACCGGATCGCGCTCGATCGACATCAGGCGCCCTGGCGCACCAAACCCGGCCGCATTGAGGCCGGGCGTAACGCGGCCGGGCTGCCGCTGTTGGACTTCGCATCGGTGTCGAGCGCATCGGCCGCGATCCAGCCGGACATCATCACCATCGGCATGCCGGCGCCTGGATGGGCGGCGCCGCCTGCGAGATAAAGTCCCGGCACCTCGCGTGATCGGTTGCCGGGCTTGAAGGCGCCGGTGAAGCGGCCATGGCTGGCCAGTCCATAGATCGCGCCGTCGAGAACTCGGTAGCGTTCATGGATATCGGCCGGCGTCAGCACGCGCTCCGTGCGTATCCGACCCTCCAGGTCCGTCAGGCCGGCGGTGCGCGCCAGCTTGTCGAAGATCACGCGCCGGTAGGCGGGCAGCATCTTCGACCAGTCGTGGTGCGGTCGCAGATATGGTGCATGCACCAGGATGTACAGCGCCTCGCCACCGGGCGGGGCGACACCAGGTTCGGTTCGCGAGGGCGCCGCGATATAGCAGGTCGGGTCAGGCGCCGGCTCGCCCTTGTGATAGATAAAGTCGAACTCTTCCTTCGGATCGCGCGAGAATACGAAGTCGTGGTGCGCGAGGTGCTCGTAGGCGCGGTCGAGCCCGAGATACAGCACGACGCCGGAGCAGGCGGCCTCGCGCGGCTTGCGCCCGGTGAAGCGGCGGTCCGCGTCGCCGCCGATCAACTCACGGTAGGTGCGCACGCTGTCCATGTTGGACACCACGGCGCGCAAAGGGACGGTCTCGCCGGCTTCGGTCACCACCCCGGTGACCCGCCCGTCGCGACCTGGCTCGCGTTCGATGCGCGCGATGCCGGTATCCGGCCGGATATCGACGCCCAGACGTTCGGCCAGCGCGGTCAGCGCCTCGGGGACCGCGCGGGTGCCGCCGATCGGATACCACACGCCTTCCTGCGTCTGCATGTGCCCGATGCTGCACAGCACCGCCGGCGCCAGATAGGGCGACGAGCCGACATACTGCACGAAATGATCGAGCATCTGCGCAACACGTGGGTCCGGCACCCGCTTCCTGATCTCGCGTGCGACGGTGGACCCCATGCGCAGGCTCAGCACATCCTTCAGCGTCTTGAGGTCGAGGTTCTTCCGGAAATCCAGCGTGTCGCCGATATCCTGCACCGAGCGCCAGAAGAAGAATTTCTTGGAGACCTCGTGCAGCCGCTCGCTCATCGACAGGAAGTCGCCATAGCCCTGCTCCGACTGTGGCGAATACGAACGCAGACGGGCCGCCATCGCGCGCGGATCCTGGTCCAGGTCGAGCACGCTGCCATCCTCGAAGAAGCAGCGCCATTGCGGGTCGATCCGGCGCAGGTCGAGATGGTCGCTCATCACCTCGCCGGCTTCGGAGAAGATCCGCTCGAGCACCGAAGGCACCGTCAGGATCGTTGGGCCCATGTCGAAGCGGTAGCCGGCATCGTGATGCACCGCCGCCTTGCCGCCAAGCCACGGGTTCTTGTCGAACAGCACGACCTTGTGCCCGCGCGCCGCGAGGGTGCAGGCGGCGGCAAGGCCGCCGAGGCCGGCACCGATGACCCCAACCGGTGCGGACAAGCCGGGGACTGACACGTTCAAAGCGAGTTCCTTTCTGCCATGGCACCTATAGTCGATGCGGGTGCGGGGCGATCGGACCAGGTCATGTTGGTCTGGATCTGCCGCAGGCCGATATCCTCGGCCAGCAGGCGGGCACTTATGCGGGCACCCTCGAAGATCACCGGCAGCCCGCTGCCGGGATGGGTGCCGCCGCCGACCAGATACACGCCGTCGAGATCCTCGAAGCGGTTATGCGGCCGGAAATTCAGCATCTGCGTCAGCGAATGCGCGAGGTTGAACACCGCGCCGCGATGAACGTCCAGATCGGCCTCCCAATCGGCCGGCGTCACGATCTTCTCGAACAGGATGCGGTCCTCGATGTCGGGCAGTCCCGCCTGCATCAGCCGCTGCAGCGCCAGCGCCCGGTAGCGCGCGCGCTGCTCGGCGCTCCAGTCGAGGCCGCCCTCGCGGGTATGCCCGACCGGAACCAGCACGTAGAGCGTGGAGCAACCGGGCGGTGCCAGCGCCGGATCGGTGACGCAGGCATTCTGCATGTAGAACGAGGGCACCTGCGGCGCGATCCGGCCCTCGTTGATCTCGCGGAAATTCTGCTCGTATTCGCGCGACAGGAAAATCGTGTGGTGCGCAACCTCGGGCAGGGTGCCGCGAATCCCGAGATACAGCATGAAGGTGGAGCAGGAGAGCTGCTTGCGCGCGATCCGGCGGTTGGTCCATTTGCGTCGCTTCGCGTCCGGCACCAGGTTGGTCATGCTGGCCAGGAAGTCGGCATTGAGCACCACGGCATCGGATTTCTGCACGCCCTGGTCGGTGCGCAACCCGGTTACCCTGCGGCCCTCGATCAGCAGCTCGCGCACCGGCTCGCCCATGCGGAAGCGCACGCCCATCTGGCGCGCGGCATCCGCCATCGCCCGCATCACGGCGCCGGTGCCGCCACGCGGATGGAAGATGCCGAACTCGTATTCCATGAAGGCAAGGATCGTGAACAGGCTCGGGCAGCGATAGGGCGACATGCCCAGGTATTTGCTCTGGAACGAGAAGCCGAGCCGGACCCGGGGATCCGAGAAGAAAGCCTTCAGGTCGCGATCGACCGATCGGCCCGGACGGAGCAGCGGCAGCGCCCGCAGCATGTCCGGCCGCAGCAGGTCGCGCCAGCTGTCGAACGGGCGCTGCAGCACGGGGCGGAAGGCTTCCAGCTTGGCCCGGTTGTCGGCAAGGAAGGCGGGAATCGCGGCGGCGTCCTGCGTCGAGATGGTGGCGACGGAACGCTGCAGCGCCTCGATGTCGCTGGTCGCGGTGATCCGCGGGCCGTTCTCGAACAGCAGGTCGTAATGCGAGCCGAGCCGGATCAGCTCGACGCTGTTCTCCAGCGACCGCCCGCATTCCGCGAAGATGTCGGACAGGATGCGCGGATAGAGAAAGAAGGTGGGGCCGATATCGAAATGGAAGCGCCCGTTCGCGGACGCACCAACGATTGTGCCGGAGCGGCCGCCGACCTGGGCGTGGCGCTCGTAGACGGTGACATCAGCGCCGGCATTGGCCAGCAGCATGGCGCTGGCGAGGCCTCCGGGTCCGGCTCCGATGATCGATACGGCCCGGCTCATAGCCGCCTGCTCATCGGTGCATGGGCTCCGTCATAGCGAATCGCACTCCAGCTCACCCGGCTGCAACAGCTTTGTGGCAGCTTTCGTTCCGAGGCGGCAGTGGCGATGTTTTTGAGGCGCTTGGGAACCGGTGCCCTTGCGCTGCGGCCCGGGCGTGTCCAAGACAGCAGGGTGAGCGACCCGCCAACTCTCGCCGAATTCAGGTCGATCTACCGGCACGGCTTCGTGCGTGTGGCCGCCTGCACCCTGCCGGTGGCACTGGCCGATCCGATGGCCAATGCCCGTGCGACGGCGGCGCTGGCGGCGCAGTGCGGCGGCCAGGGCGCAGCACTCGCCGTGTTTCCGGAGCTCGGGCTCTCGGGCTATACGATCGACGACCTGCGCCAGCAGGACGCGCTGCTCGATGCCGTCGAGGCGGCGCTGGATCAACTGGCCGCGCGCTCGGTGGATCTCCTGCCGCTTATCCTGGTCGGCGCGCCGCTGCGCGGCGAGGGCGCCCTGTTCAACTGCGCCGTCGCCATCCATCGCGGGCGGGTGCTCGGCGTGGTGCCGAAATCCTACCTGCCGAACTACCGCGAATTCTACGAGGCGCGGCAGTTCGCCGCCGGCGCGGGCCTGGCTGGCGGCCACATGCGGCTCGGCGGCCGGGATGTGCCGTTCGGGACCGACCTGCTGTTCGCCGCGGACGACGTGGACGGCCTGGTGGTGAATGCCGAGATCTGCGAGGACCTCTGGGTCCCGAGCCCGCCGAGCAGCGCCGCGATGCTGGCGGGAGCCACCATCGTGGGCAACCTCTCGGCCAGCAACATCACCGTGGGCAAGGCCGAGCTGCGGCGCCTGCTGTGCCAGGCGCAGTCGGCGCGCGGCCTGTGCGCCTACCTGTATGCGGCCGCCGGCGAGGGCGAATCCACCACCGACGTCGCGTGGGACGGCCAGGTCTCGATCTTCGAGGCCGGCGCGTTGCTGGCCGAGACCGGGCGCTTTCCCTCCGGCCCGCAGACCGCGATCGCCGATATCGATCTCGACCTGCTGCGGCAGGAGCGGGCCCGCATGGGCACTTTTGTACAGAACCGTCGGGCAGTGGGCGTCGGCGGCTTTCGCCGCATCCCGTTCACCCTCGCACCTCCAACCGGCGATATCGGCTACCGCCGCCCGATCGAGCGGTTCCCGTTCGTGCCGTCCGATCCGGCCCGGCTGAACCAGGACTGCTTCGAGGCCTACAACATCCAGGTCTCCGGGCTGGAGCAGCGCCTGCGCGCCACCGGCATGCAGCGCATCGTGATCGGCGTGTCGGGCGGCCTGGATTCGACCCAGGCGCTCATCGTCGCCGCCCGCGCGATGGACCGGATCGGCCTGCCGCGCACCAACATCCTAGGCTACACGATGCCGGGCTTCGCAACCAGCGACGGCACCCGCAGCAACGCGATGGCCCTGATGCAGGCGCTCGGCGTCAGCCATGCGGTGCTCGACATACGCCCGTCCGCGCGCCTGATGCTCGAGCAGATGGACCATCCATTCGCCCGCGGCGAGCCGGTCTATGACGTGACCTTCGAGAACGTGCAGGCCGGCCTTCGCACCGACTACCTGTTCCGTCTCGCCAACCAGCATGACGGCATGGTGCTCGGCACCGGCGACCTGTCGGAGCTGGCGCTCGGCTGGTGCACCTACGGCGTCGGCGACCAGATGTCGCACTACAACGTCAATGCCGGGGTGCCCAAGACGCTGATCCAGCACCTGATCCGCTGGTCGATCGCAACCGGGCGGTTCGCACCCGAGGCGCTGCACGTGCTGGGGCTGATCCTGGGCACCGAGATCTCGCCCGAGCTGGTGCCGGCCAGCGACGATGCGGTGCTGCAGAGCACCGAGCTGAAGATCGGCCCGTACGCGCTGCAGGACTTCAACCTGTTCTACACGCTGCGCTACGGCTTCCGCCCGTCGAAGATCGCGTTCCTGGCGTTGCAGGCCTGGGGCGATGCGGCTGTGGGCAACTGGCCGGCGGGCTTCCCCGAAGACCGCCGCCGCGCTTATGCCCTCGACGAGATCCGGCATTGGCTGGAGCTTTTTCTGCGGCGGTATTTCGGTTTCAGCCAGTTCAAGCGCTCGGCCATGCCGAACGGTCCCAAGCTGTCGTCCGGCGGCGCGCTGTCGCCGCGCGGCGACTGGCGGGCGCCCTCGGACGGCAATGCCCGCGTCTGGCTCGAGGAGCTGGCGCGCAACCTGCCGCCTGACGAGCCTCACCCCTAAGCCGGCATCACGACCCGTCGTGCGGTCCCGGCGCTACGGCGCCGGCGGCGGCGGATTGCCATCGGGGCCGCCATCATTGGGGCCGCCGTCCGGATCGCCCGGCGGCGGCGGCGGCATGGCGATGCTCGTCATATGGTTGGCATCCGGGCCAATCGCTGAGACGCCCATCACCCGGCCGAGGCCATTGGCGAGAAGGTCGCCACGGGCGGTTATCGTCCTCCCAGGCCGCAACTGGTCCGACAGCCGGTCGGCCTCCGGCGGCGGCAGGTGCAGTTCGGTGCCGTCCTTGAGCAGCGCGCCGTTGAAGTCGGCACGTGGCCCATACAGGCGCCGTTGCACAACCCCATTGACCGTCGTCTGCGCGCCCGCGAACTCCTGGTCACTGGGACCGGGAGGATGCCGATGCGGTCCACCCGGCGGCGGTCCCGGCGGCGGCCCGTCATCGGTAATCGTCGTGCCGCTCTTGTCGGCCCTGATCTGCATCGCCTGCACCAGAGGCAGCATGCGCGCCTTCAGGCCGTGGATTGTCACCGCGTCGCCGGGGCGGATCGCGGCGGTTACCTGGATGCCGAGATGCGGCGGGAAATGCACCTCGGTGCCATCCGCGAGCAGAACGCCATCGACATCGCCCCGCGGCGTCAGGTCGTACTGCTGCACGATGCCGTGGAAGGCGGGAAGCTGGGCGGGATCATAGGCCCCTTGCTGCGAGACGACCTGCGCAGCCGCGATGCCAGCGGCGCCGGCAATCAGAACCACGGCGATCGGCACGAAATAAGGCTTGGGGGTCATGGCAGATCCTTGCGGTAACGAAGCGTGGTGCTCCCGCCTGGCCTACTCCAAGACCCGTGCCATCGCTTAACGGACTGTCTTGGCTGGAAACTTTTCAGAAGGACCGGTTCGTCGGCGTCCGCTTTCCAGTCGCCGCGTCCGCGATCCAGACGCCTCAGCCGGGCTCCAGGCCATATCGGCGCAGCTTGGTGTGCAGGAGCTGCCGGTGGATGCCCAGGCGCCGCGCCGCCTCGGTGCGGTTGCCGCCGCTGGCTGCCAGGGCACGCTGGATCATCGTCGTCTCCAGGCGCATGACCGCCTGCTCCAGGGTGGCGTCCAACTCCGGCTCCGCCTCCTCGGGCGGCCCGCCGCCGCCGAGAAAGGCGACATCCGCGACCTCGACCTCGCGCCGGCGCACCATCGCGGTCACGCGCTGCATGGCGTTCTGCAGCTCCCGCACGTTGCCCGGCCAGTGGTGCGCCAGCAGCCGTCCGGCGGCGCCCACATCCAGCCGGCGTGGCGAGGCCGGATCGGCCAGGCGCAGGAAATGCTCCGCCAGCAGCGGGATGTCGGCAGCCCGCTCGCGCAGTGCCGGCAGGTGCAGCGGCACCACGCCGAGCCGGTAGAACAGGTCCTCGCGGAAGCGTCCCTCGACGATCCGGGCGGCCAGGTTGCGATGCGTCGCGGACAGGATGCGCACGTCGATCGGCAACGCCCGGCCGCCGACCGGCAGCACGACCCGCTCCTGCAGCGCGCGCAGCAGCTTGGCCTGCATGCCCTGATCCATGTCGCCGATCTCGTCGAGGAACAGCGTGCCGCCCGCGGCCTCGCGGAACGAGCCGAGCCGGTCCGCGACCGCGCCGGTGAAGGCGCCGCGCACATGGCCGAAGAGCTGGCTCTCGAGCAGCTCGGCGGGGATCGCGGCGCAGTTCACCGCGACGAAGGGCTTGCGGCGCCGCTCGCCATGGTGGTGGATCGTGCGGGCCACGACCTCCTTGCCGGTGCCGGTCTCGCCGGTGATCAGCACGCTGGCGTCGCTGTCGGCGAGCAGCCCGATTGCTTTCTGCACCTCGCGCCATTGCGGCGAGCGCCCCACCAGCGTTTCCGTCTCGCGCCGCGCCAGGGCGGCCGCTGCCGGGGCAGGCCCCGATCGCAGCAGGCGGTCGAGCAGGACCGCCAGCGCCTCGCGACCAACCGGCTTGGTCAGGTGATCGATCGCCCCGAGCCGGATCGCCTCGATGGTGTTGGCGCTCGTGGCATGCGCGGTGAGCACCGCGACCGGCACCGGCGGTGTGCGGGCTCGCAGTCGCGCCAGCACCTCCAGGCCGCCGAGGCCCGGCATGCGCAGGTCGAGCAGCACCGCATCCACACCGCCGCCGGCGATGACCGCGAGCCCGGCCTCGCCGTCGGCGGCCCGCACCGGTTCGTGGCCCAGATCCTCGATGGTCTCCGCCAGGCCCTCGCGCAGCGCCGCGTCGTCGTCGATGACCAGGACGCGGCTCATGCCGGGAGGGCCGGCAGCAGTAGCCCGAACACCGCGCCGCTCCCTTTACCGCCGCCGGCATCGTCCAGCGTCAGCACCGCGCCATCGGCGGCGGCCAGTTCGCGGGCGATGGCGAGGCCCAGGCCGGTGCCTTCCGTGCGTTCGCCTGCAAACGGCTCGAACAGCCGGTCCGGCAGCATGGCCGCCGCTACACCGGGGCCGTCGTCGGATACCGTGAAGCGCAGGCCGGCGGGCTCCTCGCGGCACTCCAGCCGCACCGTGCCACCGGGCGGGCTGTGCTGGACGGCATTCAGCAGCAGGTTGTCGAGCGCGCGCCCGATCAGGCTTTCGTCCAGTGGCCAGTCGAGCGTGGACGCGCTGGCGGACAGCCGGACGGTGCCGCTTTCCGCGAGGTCGCGCACGCCGGCCAGTCTGGCCTCGAGGAATGTCGCGAGCGTCACCAGGCCGCGTTGCGCCGGCCGATGCTCGGTCATGCTCAGCAGCTCGGTGATCAGGGCGTCGATGCGGGCGACCTGCTCCAGGCCGGCCCGCAGCGCCCGGTCCTTGTGCGACGGGTCCTTGCCGGTGGCATCGCCATGCAGGGCATTCTCGGCGCGCAGGCGCATCGAGGCCAGCGGGTTGCGTATCTCGTGCGCGATGCCCGCCGCCATGCGCCCCAGCAGAGCCTGCCGTTCCGCCACCGCCATGCGCGCGGCGAGCGCGGCATTGCGCTGCCTGGCCGCCTCCAGCCGCCGGCCGGTCTCGTTCAGGGCGCTCACGATGCGGTCGAGTTCACGCTCCCCGGTCGGCGCCAGCACCGGCAGCGCCTCGACGTCGTGCCTTCGCAGGGTCGCCTCGATACCGCGGATGCGCCGGCTCCAACCCATCGTGATCCAGACCAGCCATCCGGCGATGCCCAGCACCATCCCGGCCAGGCCGGCCAGCCCCAGCCCGAGGCGGTCTCCACCGCTGGTATGCAGGCTGCTGGCCGTCCAGGCCGCCATGCCGGGAAACGGCCCGGCAAGCGGGCAGGCGGCAACCAGGGTGGTGTGTCCGGCAAACCTGCGCCGGATGCTCGTGGCATGTTCACCGAAGACGGCGGCTTCGGCTGCCTCGGCTCGAACCGTCGGGTCCGATGTATCCGGCGCATCTGTCTCCGGCGCTTCCGGGCGTGATGCCAGGTCGCCGCGGCCGCGCAGCCAGATACCGCCGGAAACATCCGGCATCCGCGCGAGCGAAGCGGCCAGCACCGCATCGAGGTCACGGCGGGTCGCGGCTGTCCCGGCGCCGTCTCCGGTCCATCCGGTTGCGTAGAAGGCAAGGCCGTCATGGATCAGGTCGCAGGCATGGGTCAGCTCCGCGCCCGTCCTGGCCTCGATCGCCGTTTGCGAATTACGCGCCAACTGCACCAGCATGATGCCGACCAGCAGCGCCACCAGAGTTGCCAGGAGCCAGAGTAGCCACAGCCTGGCACGCAGCGAGCGCATGCCGGCGCGCCGTGTACAAGCGTCAGGCGGCCGAGGCGAAGCGCTTCATGAAGGCCGAGACCTGGTGGCGGCGCATCTCGGACCGCGCCTTCGGGCCGTCCGCCATGTAGTTGAGCTGGATCGCATAGCGCCGCCCGACATATTGCCGGTGGCCATGCCAGGTGGTGTCGCCGTTCGGGAACACCAGCAGGGTGCCGTTCACCGGAGGCACCTCGACGGCGTAGTCCTCCAGGTCGGTGTTGTTGCGCAGCAGCCGCAGGCACCCTTCGCGCCGCGCCCAGCTCTCGCTCGAAGGGTTCAGGTACAGCAGCACCGTCACCCGCTTGGCGACGGAATCGCGATGGATGCGGCCGTCCTTCTCGCGTGTGCGGCCACGCAGGGTGAGCATGGTCGGGCTGCGCTCGAGGTCGAGCCCGAATTTCGACGCGATGCCGACGCGCAGGCGCGTCCCTTCGAGTTCATCGACGAGCGCCCGGACGATCGGCGCAAGCCGCAGCGAGGCGGGCGGAAACGAGCCGCCGCTCGACATCGCGGGCAAGGCTGCGACAACCTGGCGGAGCGTCTCGTCCGGCACGAAGCCCGGCACCACGACATGCGGGAACGGATCGCTGGCCACCGGCGTCGTCGCCAGCGCGTCGTAGCGCAGATCGAGAAGATCGGTCTTGAGCATGGCTTGATCCCGGTCCGCGAGTACCACCGATCACGTAGAGGGGTGGAGGCGCCGCTTCAAGCCGGCTCAGCCGTGCCAGCGACGTCCCGGGCGCACAACCGTGGTCGTCGAGAGGAACTGGGCGCATCCGATCTGGCCATCGCAGCACGGCAGCGCGCGGTGGTGACTGGCGTCGCGGTCAGGGTGGAACACCACGTGCGAAAGGGTCGTGCCGCCACTTTCGCAGGTGAAGTGCGGCGTCTCGACCGTCATGCGCAGGCCGTCACCAGGTGCCGCGACCGCACTCGCGCCGGCCAGCACGACAACGGCAACCGTCGCAAGGCACAGTCCGGAGCGTCTGGCGGCGAGGAGGGACGGCATCTGCACGGCGGGTTCCTGAGGGAAACAAACCTGCAATGGATGGGACCGCGGAAGGGTTACCTGATCGCGATTGAGTGACAGCGGGCCCGTGCGGCCGTCACGGACACCCTGATCGATTGATCAGCGTGCCAGCGCCCGCTATTGCGGCCGCCATGAGCACCTCGCTGTCGATCCCGGCCGAGCCTGTCACCTCGGAGCCTGGAACCTCCGGCCCGGCGGGTCCGCTGGAGGCCTATCGCCGGCGCGTGACGGACGGCCTGCTGGCTGCCGACCCGGAGCAGGAGCGTGCCGCAGCCCGGCTCGACGTGCTGTTCGAGGACCTCCGGACCTATCCGGGCGCGCATGCCGCCCGGCGAGGCCTGCGCGGGCTGTTCGGCCGCGCCAGCCGCACCGCCGCGCGGCCACGCGGGATCTACCTCGTCGGCGATGTCGGACGCGGCAAGTCGATGCTGATGGACCTGTTCTTCGAGGTCGTGCCGGTGCGGCGCAAGCAGCGCATCCACTTCCATCGCTTCATGCAGGACGTGCATGGGCGGCTGCACGCGATGAAGCGCGCCGATCCGGGCCTAGCCGACCCGATCCCGCCGCTGGCGCAGGCGATCAGCACCGACGCCATCCTGCTCTGCTTCGACGAGTTCCAGGTCAACGATATCACCGATGCGATGATCCTCGGCCGGCTGTTCGACGCCCTGTTCGAGCGCGGCGTGGTGGTGGTGGCGACCTCGAACACGCGTCCGGAGGATCTGTTCCAGGGCCGCCCCGGCAGCGACGCCTTCAAGCCGTTCATCGCCACCATCCGGCGCGAGATGGACACCGTCCCGCTTGACAGCCCGCGCGACTACCGTCGCGGCGGCCTGCGCGGGATGGCGACTTGGCACGTGCCGGCCGACACGCGGGCGGAACTGCGGCTGGATGCGGCCTTCGACCAGCTTGCCGCGGGTGCAGCCGCCGGTCCGGAGACGCTGACGGTGATGGGTCGGCCGTTCCAGGTGCCGTGTGCCGCCGGCGGCGTGGCGCGTTTCGACTTCGAGGCCCTCTGCGACCGGCCGCTCGGCGCCGGCGACTACCTGGCGCTGGCGGCGCGCTATCCGGCGCTGGTGATTGACGGGGTGCCTCGGCTTGGGCCGGGGAATTTCGACGTGGCGCGCCGCTTCATCGTGCTGGTCGACGCGCTGTACGAACAGAAGGTGAAGCTGGTGGCGTCCGCCGCCGACCGGCCGGACCGCATCTTCGAGCGCGGCGAGGGGGCCAAGGCGTTCGAGCGCACGGCCTCGCGCCTGGAGGAAATGCAGAGCCAGGCCTATCTGGATCTGCCGCATATCGCCTGACGGTAAGGCGCTCCGGGCGCTCTTGCCGATCAGGAACTGAAGGACTAGCAAGCAGCCGCATTGCGAGCGTGCTGGCGCTGGTCTCCAGCAGGCTTGCTGATCGACCCCAAACCTTCCAAGGGACGCCCATGGCCCGCAACAAGATCGCCCTGATCGGCGCCGGCAACATTGGTGGCACGCTTGCCCACCTCATCGGCCTGAAGGAACTTGGCGACGTCGTCCTGTTCGACGTGTTCGGCGGGGTCGCGGCCGGCAAGGCGCTGGACCTGGCGCAGTCTTCCCCGGTCGACGGCTTCGACGCCACGCTCACCGGCGGCTCGGACTATGCGGCGATCAAGGGTGCGGACGTGGTGATCGTCACCGCCGGCTTCCCGCGCATGCCGGGCATGTCGCGCGACGACCTGCTGTCCAAGAACGCCGAGGTCATCGGGCAGGTCGCGGACGGCATCAAGGCGCATGCGCCGGACGCCTTCGTCATCGTCATCACCAACCCGCTCGACGTCATGGTCGCGGTCATGCAGGAGAAGTCGGGCCTGCCCGCGCACAAGGTCGTCGGCATGGCCGGCGTGCTCGACAGCGCCCGCTTCCGGCTGTTCCTCGCGCAGGAGTTCGGCGTCTCGGTCGAGGACGTGACCGCCTTCGTGCTCGGCGGCCACGGCGACACCATGGTGCCGCTGACCCGCTATTCGACGGTGGCCGGCATCCCGGTGCCCGACCTGATCCGCATGGGCTGGACCACGCAGGAGAAGATCGACGCCATCGTGACCCGCACCGCCAACGGCGGCGGCGAAATCGTGAAGCTGCTGGAGCGCGGCTCGGCGTTCTACGCGCCGGCGGCCTCCGCGGTGGCGATGGCCGAGAGCTACCTGCGCGACAAGAAGCGGGTGCTGCCCTGCGCGGTGAAGCTGAACGGGGAGTACGGCCAGACCGACTTCTATGTCGGCGTGCCGGTGGTGATCGGCGCCGGCGGCGTCGAGCGCATCATCGAGGTGAAGCTCGAGCCGCGGGAGCAGGCGGCATTCGACGCGTCCTGCGACGCGGTGAAGAAGCTGCTGGCGGATTTTCGCAAGATCGGCGCCTGAAGCCTGGTCCGGATCTTGCTCGTCCCTCGTCGATGCTGCCGTCGATGCCGTGCCGCCTCGGAATACAGCGTCCAAGCCGGATAGCCGGTCATGCGTCAGCGGCTTCCCATGCGTTGGAAGCATTGCTGCCACAGGTGATCGCACGCGTTGCTGGTGGCATGGCAGCGCTATCTATCTTGCGCACCACCCGGGCTCCGACGCGGCCTCCGCGCCGGGCGCGTTGCTAGGAGTATCCCATGGCGGGCGTCGATATCCTTGCTTCGGCCTTCAGCGGCGGCAATGCCGCCTACCTGGCTGACCTCTATGCCCGCTGGGTGGACGACCCCGACAGCGTCGATCCCAGCTATGTCGAGCTGTTCCTTGCCCTCGGCGAGGAGGGCATCGCGGTGTCGCAGGATGCCTCCGGCGCCTCCTGGGCGCCGCGGCACTTCGAGGTGGAGCCGGCCGCTCCGCGCGCGGCGCCCGCGCCGGTGCAGGACCGCCCGGGTGCGAAGGCGGTCGGCACGCCGTCCGCCGAGGCGGTGCGCGCCGCCGCCGACGACAGCCTGCGCGCCATGCAGATGATCCGGGCCTATCGGGTGCGCGGCCACCTGGAGGCGCGGCTCGACCCGCTCGGGCTGCAGATCCCCAAGCAGCATGCCGATCTCAACCCCGCGACCTATGGCTTCGGCCAGGAGGATTTCGATCGACCGATCTATCTCGGCCACGCGATGTCCAACCTGCTCGGCGGCGAGACCGCCACCATGCACGAGATCCTGGCTGCCATCCGCCACACCTATTGCGGGCCGGTCGGTGTCGAGTTCGCGCATGTGCAGGACCCTGAGCAGCGCGACTGGATCCAGGACCGCATCGAGGGCGGCCGCTGGCGCGACATGTATTCCGCCGAGCAGAAGACCGAGATCCTGCGCCAGCTCACCGAGGCGGAGGGCTTCGAGGCGTTCTGCCAGAAGCGCTATGTCGGCACCAAGCGGTTCGGGCTGGAGGGCGGCGAGGTCGCCATCCCGGCGCTGCAGGCAATCATCGACGAGGCGGCGCATGACGGGGTGCGCTCGATCACCATCGGCATGCCGCATCGCGGCCGGCTGAACACGCTCGCCAACATCGTGCGCAAGCCGTACACCGCGATCTTCAGCGAATTCGGCGGCGCCTCGTTCAAGCCCGACGACGTGCAGGGCTCGGGCGACGTGAAGTACCATCTCGGCACCTCGGTGGATGTCGAGATCGCCGGCCACAAGGTGCACATCTCGCTGCAGCCGAACCCGTCGCACCTCGAGGCGGTGGATCCGGTGGTGGTCGGCAAGGTGCGCGCCTACCAGGACATGTCGGGCGACACCGCCACGCGCCGCTCCGCGATGGGCATCCTGATGCACGGCGACGCGGCGTTCGCCGGCCAGGGCCTGGTGTACGAGACCATGGCGATGAGCCAGCTCATCGGCTATCGCACCGGCGGCACCATCCACCTCGTGGTCAACAACCAGATCGGCTTCACCACGGTGTCGGCGCACGCCTATTCCGGCATGTACTGCACCGACATCGCCAAGGCGGTGCAGTCGCCGATCCTGCACGTGAACGGCGACGAGCCGGAAGCGGTGGTGTTCTGCGCCCGGCTCTGCACCGAATTCCGGCAGCGCTTCGCCACCGACATCGTGCTCGATATCGTCTGCTACCGCCGCTACGGCCATAACGAGAGCGACGAGCCGGCCTTCACCCAGCCGACCATGTACAAGGCGATCCGCGCCCGTCCGACCAGCCGGACGCTCTATGCGGAGCGCCTGGTGCGCGAGGGGGCGATGTCCGCCGAGGCGGCGGCCGAGCAGTGGGACGCCTTCCAGGCGGTGCTCGAGGATGCCTTCAAGGCCTCCAGGTCATATCGTCCGAACAAGGCGGACTGGCTGGAAGGCAGCTGGTCGGGCATGAAGCAGCCGGTCGTGCACCAGCCGGGCGAGAACGGGCACCATGCCGAGGAACTGACCGGCGTTTCCCGCGACGTGCTGGACGAGGTCGGTCGCGCGCTGTCCCTGATACCCGCCGACTTCGACGCCAATCCCAAGATCGTTCGCCAGATCGAGGCCAAGGGGGCGATGTTCGCTTCCGGCGAAGGCATCGACTGGGCCACCGGCGAGGCGCTGGCGTTCGGCTCGCTCATGGTCGAGGGGCACCGGGTCCGGCTGTCCGGCGAGGACTGCCAGCGCGGCACCTTCAGCCACCGGCACGCGGTGCTGATCGACCAGTCGAACCAGAACGAATACGTGCCGCTGAACAATATCGGGCCCGATCAGGCCGGCATTGAGATCTACAACTCGCTGCTGTCGGAGTTCGGCGTGCTCGGCTTCGAGTACGGCTACTCGCTGGCCGATCCGCGCACGCTGGTGCTGTGGGAGGCGCAGTTTGGCGACTTCGCCAACGGCGCGCAGGTCATCATCGACCAGTTCATCGCCTCCGGCGAGACCAAGTGGCTGCGCATGTCGGGCCTGGTGATGCTGCTGCCGCACGGCTACGAGGGGCAGGGCCCGGAGCATTCTTCGGCACGGCTGGAGCGCTACCTGCAGCTCTGCGCCGAGGACAACCTGCAGGTCTGCAACGTCACCACCCCGGCGAACTACTTCCACTCGTTGCGCCGGCAGCTCAAGCGCCGCTACCGCAAGCCGCTGATCATGATGACGCCGAAGTCGCTGCTGCGGCACAAGCTGGCGGTGAGTGCGGTGGCCGACATGCAGGAGGGCACGCACTTCCTGCCGGTGATCGGCGAGGTGGACCCGATCGTCCCGCCCGAGCAGGTGACCCGCGTCGTGATCTGCTCGGGCAAGGTCTATTACGACCTGCTGGCCGAACGGCGCGAGCAGAAGGCCGACACGGTGGCGATCCTGCGGCTGGAGCAGATCTATCCGTTCAGCGACTACGAACTCGGCGAGGCGCTGGCGCCGTATGCGAACGCGACGGTGATCTGGTGCCAGGAGGAGCCCGAGAACATGGGGTCCTGGTCGTTCGTGGACCGGCGGATCGAGGCGGTGCTGGGCGCCATCGGCCACCCAGCGTCGCGGCCGGTCTATGTCGGACGCCGCGCGGCCGCGAGCCCGGCGACCGGCCTGGCCCGGACCCACGCCACCGAGCAGGCGACGCTGGTGCGCGAGGCGCTGGGCCTCGACGGGGCATCCGCCTGAGAGCACATTGAGGCAAAGGCTCCGGTCGTTCCGGCCGGCGCCTGTTTACCAGGATCCTGCCCGGGGTGCAGGAGTGTCCGCTGCATCGGGTGGGCGCGAGTAGGACTGAAGGAAGCGCATGTCTGCCGAGATCAAGGTTCCGGTGCTGGGTGAGAGTGTCACGAGCGCCACCGTAGCGCGCTGGCTGAAGCAGCCGGGCGAGGCGGTCAGCACCGACGAGGCGGTGGTGGAGCTCGAGACCGACAAGGTCAGTGTCGAGGTCGCGGCGCCGGAGGCCGGCGTGCTCGGCGCACATGCGGTGGACGAGGGCGGCGAGGTCGAGGTCGGCTCGCTGCTGACGACCGTCGAGGCGGGATCGGGTGCGGCGCCGGCCGCGAAGCCCCAGGTGGCGACGGCTCCGGTGCCCGCTCCCGCTGCTCCGGCCGCCGCGCAGAAGCCGGCGCGCGAGGCCGCCAATCCGAGCGGCGGCGTCAATCCTCCACCGCGCACCAGTGGCCCGGTCTCGCGCCCGGCAACGCCGCCGGCCGATCTCGCGACGCATGCGCCGCTGCCCTCGGCCGCCAAGCTGATGACAGAACGCCATTTGAAGACCGGCGATGTCGGCGAGGGCACCGGCAAGGACGGCCGCATCACCAAGGGCGACGTGCTTGCCTTCCTCGAGCGCCCGGCGGGACCGGCGGCCAAGCCGGCGCCGGCGCCGGCAGCACCCCGCACCGACGATCCGCGCGAGGAGCGGGTCAAGATGACCCGGCTGCGCAAGACCATCGCCGGCCGGCTGAAGGACGCGCAGAACACCGCGGCCATCCTCACCACCTTCAACGAGGTGGACATGAGTGCGGCAATGGCGATGCGCGCGGAATATCGCGAAGCGTTCGAGAAAAAGCACAATGGCGCGCGGCTGGGCTTCATGTCGATCTTCGTACGCGCGTGTGTTTCGGCGCTGCGCGAGTTTCCGGCGGTGAATGCCGAGATCGCTGGCGACGACGTGATCTATCGCAACTTCGTGCACATGGGCATCGCGGTCGGTGGCGCGAACGGGCTGGTGGTGCCGGTGCTGCGTGATGCCGACCGGATGGGTTTCGCGGCCATCGAGCGCGGCATTGCGAGTTTCGGCAAGCGCGCGCGCGACGGCCAGCTCAAGCTCGACGAGCTGACCGGCGGCACTTTCTCGATCACCAATGGCGGAATCTACGGCTCGTTGATGTCGACGCCGATCCTGAACCCGCCGCAATCGGCGATCCTGGGCATGCACAAGATCCAGGAGCGGCCGATCGCGGTGGGCGGCCAGGTGGTGATCCGGCCGATGATGTACCTGGCACTCTCGTATGATCACCGCATCGTCGACGGCAAGGAGGCGGTCAGCTTCCTGGTGCGCGTCAAGGAAGGCGTCGAGGATCCGCGCCGCCTGCTGCTGGAGATCTAGCTCTCCGCGCCCCACCTCTCGAGCATCAGAAGAAATCAGGACATACACGAGATCATGGCGACCGAGATCAAGGTGCCCGTGCTGGGCGAAAGCGTGACCACGGCGACCGTGGCGCGCTGGATCAAGCAGCCGGGCGAGACGGTCGCGGCCGACGAGCCCGTGGTCGAGCTTGAGACCGACAAGGTGAGCGTCGAGGTGTCGGCGCCGGAAGCCGGAGTGCTCGGGGCGCTGGCGGCGCAGGAGGGCGAGGAAGTGGCGGTCGGCGCGGTGCTCACGACCGTGGAAGCTGGCGGCAAGGCGTCCGCAGGCGCGGCGAAGGCCAAGCCGGTTCCGGCCAAGGATGCGCCGCCCGCAACCCCGGCGAGCCCGGCCAAGGCGCCGCCGCCGGCCCCGACCGCGGCGCCCGCAGCTCCCGCGCAGGCGGTGGGCGACACCGACTACGACCTCATCATCATCGGCTCCGGCCCAGGCGGCTATGTGTGCGCGCTGCGGGCGGCGCAGCTCGGCCTGAAGACCGCCTGCGTCGAAAAGCGCGCGACGCTCGGGGGCACCTGCCTCAATATCGGCTGCATCCCGTCGAAGGCGTTGCTCCAATCGTCGGAGAACTTCCACGAGATTGCCTCGAGCTTTGCCTCCCACGGCATCATGGTCGAGGGCGTCAAGCTCGACCTCGCCAAGATGCACGCCCGCAAGGCCGGTGTCGTGGAGGCCAACGTCAAGGGTGTCGAGTTCCTGTTCAAGAAGAACGGCGTCACCTGGCTCAAGGGCGCCGGCAGGATCACCGGCCCGAACCATGTCGAGGTGGACGGCAAGTCGTTCTCGGCGAAGAACATCGTGATCGCGACCGGCAGCGACAGCATCGGGCTGCCCGGCATCGAGATCGACGAGAAATCCGTCGTCACCTCGACCGGAGCGCTCGAACTGCAGAGCGTGCCAAAGCATCTGGTGGTGATCGGCGCCGGCGTGATCGGGCTGGAGCTGGGCTCTGTCTGGCACCGGCTCGGTGCGCAGGTCACCGTGGTGGAATATCTCGACCGCATCGTGCCCGGCATCGACACCGAGATCGCGAAGTCGTTCCAGCGCGTGCTCGACAAGCAGGGGCTGAAGTTCAGGCTGGGGGCGAAGGTCACCAAGGCGGAGAAGACCCCCAACGGCGTCACGCTGACGGTCGAGCCGGCCAAGGGCGGGGATGCGTCCACCATCGAGGCGGACGTGGTGCTGGTCGCGATCGGCCGGCGCGCGGTCAGCGACGGCATCGGCCTTGAGGAGGTCGGCGTCGAGCTCGATGACAGGAAGCGGGTGAAGACCGACGCGCACTACGCGACCAACATTCCCTCGATCCATGCCATCGGCGACGTGATCTCGGGGCCGATGCTGGCGCACAAGGCCGAGGACGAGGGCGTCGCGCTGGCCGAGATCCTGGCCGGGCAGGCCGGGCACGTGAATTACGGGGTGATCCCGTCGGTGATCTACACCTGGCCGGAAGTGGCCGCGATCGGGCGCTCCGAGGAGGAGCTCAAGGCGGACGGCGTTGCCTACACGGTCGGCAAGTTCCCGTTCACCGCGAACGGACGCGCGCGTGCGATGGCGGCAACGGATGGCTTCGTGAAGATCCTTGCCGACAAGAAGACCGATCGCATCCTGGGTGCGCATATCCTGGGTCCGGATGCCGGCACGCTGATCGCGGAGCTGGCGACGGCTATGGAGTTCGGCGCCAGTGCCGAGGATGTGGCGCGGATCTGCCACGCGCATCCAACGCTGAACGAGGCGGTCAAGGAAGCGGCGCTCGCGGTCGAGGGACGCGCGCTCCACATCTGAATGCGGGACGGTCGGCGGAGGGTGCAATGCTGGCGCTGACCATGGGAGACCCGGCCGGGATCGGCGGCGAGATCGCCATCAAGGCGTGGCGCATGCTGCGCTACGATGGGCCGGCCTTCCTGCTGATCGCCGACCCGGACTGGCTGCGGTCCTGTGCCGGCGGCGCGGACCTGCCGGTGGCGGTGCTGTCGGATCCGGCGGAGGCAGGAACGCGGTTCGCGGGCGCGTTGCCGGTGTTGCCGATCGAATTGGCGGTGCCGGCAGTCCCCGGCCGGCCCGACAGCGCCAATGCACCGGCGATCACGGGCAGCATCGCGCGCGCTGTCGTTTTGGCGCAATCGGGAGCGGTGACGGGGATCGTCACCAATCCGATCAGCAAGGCGGTGCTGCAGGCCGCGGGCTTCGCCTATCCGGGCCATACCGAATACCTCGGGGCGCTGATGCAGACGCCGGGCGCGGAAGTGATGATGCTGGCGGGCCCGTCGCTGCGCGTGGTGCCGGTGACGGTGCATTGCTCGCTGCGCCAGGCGGTGGAAACGCTCAGTACCGCAGCGATCATTCGCGTTGTGCGTACTACCCGTGACGCGCTGGTCCGGGATTTCGGCATCCCGGCGCCACGCCTGGCCGTCGCCGGCCTCAACCCGCATGCCGGCGAGAGCGGCCGCATGGGCGACGAGGAGACGACGCTGATCGGCCCCGCCCTGCGCGTGCTGGCCGAAGAGGGCATCGAGACGATCGGGCCGCTGCCGCCCGACACGATGTTCACGCCGGCGGCGCGTGCGCGCTACGACGCGGCGATCTGCATGTATCACGACCAGGCGCTGATCCCGCTCAAGACGCTCGACATGGAGCGCGGCGTCAACATCACACTCGGGCTGGCGCTGGTGCGCACGTCGCCGGATCATGGCACCGCGTTCGACATCGCGGGGCAGGGGATCGCGTCGCCGGTCAGCCTGATCGAGGCTCTGCGTCTCGCCGAGACGATCGCATGCAACCGGAGTGTGGCCGCATGACCTGTCGCCTGGGCGTCAATATCGACCATGTGGCCACCGTGCGGAATGCGCGCGGCGGCAGCCATCCCGATCCGCTCGAAGCCGCCCTGGTCGCGATCGGGGCCGGGGCGGATGGCATCACGCTGCACCTGCGCGAGGACCGGCGGCACATACGCGACGACGACCTGCAGCGGATCGCGGATGGCGTCAGCGCGCCGATCAATTTGGAGATGGCGGCGACCGTCGAGATGGCCGACATCGCGGTCGCCCTGTGTCCGCATGCCTGCTGCATCGTGCCCGAGCGGCGCGCCGAGGTAACCACCGAGGGCGGGCTGGATGCCGCGGGCCAGATGGAGACGCTGGCGCCGATCGTGGCGCGGCTGTCGGCGGCGGGCGTCCGGGTGTCGCTGTTCATCGACGCCGACGCGGCGCAGATCGAGGCGGCGGCCATGATGGGCGCTGCCGTGGTCGAACTGCATACCGGCGCGTATGCGCATCATCCCGCCCTCGAATTGCAGCGGCTGCGCGATGGCGCGCGGCTCGCGGCCAGCCTGGGGCTGGAAGTGCATGCGGGACACGGCCTGACGTTCGACAATGTCGGGCCGGTCGCCGCCATTCCCGAGATCCATGAACTCAATATCGGACACTTCCTGATCGGCGAGGCGATCCTGCACGGCCTGCCGCACGTTGTCCGACACATGCAGGGGCTGATCGAAGCAGCCCGAAAGTAACGGAGACACACGATGGACTATGTCAATCTCGGCCGCACCGGCCTGAAGGTATCGCGCCTGTGCCTGGGCTGCATGACCTACGGCGAGCCGGACCGTGGACCGCATGAATGGACGCTCGGCGAGGAGCAGAGCCGGCCGTTCATCAAGCAGGCGCTCGAGGCCGGCATCAACTTCTTCGATACCGCCAACGTCTATTCCGCCGGCTCGAGCGAGGAAATCGTCGGTCGCGCGCTGCGTGACTACGCGAAGCGCGACGAGATCGTGCTGGCGACCAAGGTGCATGGCGTGATGGCCAAGCATCCGAACGGCGGTGGCCTGTCGCGCAAGGCGATCCTGTCGGAGATCGACCATTCGCTGACCCGGCTCGGCACCGACTATGTCGATCTGTACCAGATCCACCGGTTCGATCCGCACACCCCGATCGAGGAGACGCTGGAGGCGCTGCACGACGTGGTGAAGGCCGGCAAGGCCCGCTATATCGGCGCCTCCTCGATGTATTCATGGCAGTTCGCGAAGTCCCTGTACCTCGCCGACCGGCATGGCTGGACGCGCTTCGTCTCGATGCAGAACCACCTCAACCTGCTCTATCGCGAGGAGGAGCGCGAGATGCTCGGGCTCTGCCGCGAGGAGGGCATCGGTGTCATTCCGTGGAGCCCGCTGGCACGCGGCAAGCTGGCGCGGCCGCGTGGTTCTGCCGGAGAGACCAAGCGCGACCAGACCGACGCCTTTTCCCGCAAGCTCTACGAGCAGACCGCCGAGGCCGACGGCAAGGTCGTGGATGCGGTGGGCGCGGTGGCCGAGGCGCGCGGTGCGTCACGCGCGGCGGTGGCGCTGGCCTGGATGCTGCACAAGCCCGGCATCACCGCGCCGATTATCGGTGCCTCCAAGGAACACCACCTGAAGGATGCCCTGGAGGCCCTGACGCTCCATCTCGACCAGGCCGAGATCGAGCGGCTGGAAGCCGACTACGTTCCGCACGCGGTCGCCGGGTTCTGAAACCCGGCTACTTCTTGGCAGCCGGGGCCGGTGCCGGGGTTGCGCTGATCTCGGCATCGGCCGGCTGCGGCGGCTCCGGCGGCGGATGGAAGCCGGAAGCCTTGCTCATGGCGCTGGCCGGCTGCATGGTCGGCTCCGGCTGGCGCAGGCAGCCCCGGATCAGCGGCTCGCAGACCCCGTCTTCTCCGACCGACTTGTCGTCGTCGCCGGTGAAGTGCAGGTCGGTCACCTTGTTTTGGACCAGCCGGAGAGTGGCGCTGCAATAGGTGCCGCTGCCGCCGAGCGAGATGCCGCCGAGGTTGAGCGGCAGGTCGACGGTCAAGCCGCCGGTCGCGGATGGCTTGTAAACATACGAAAACAACTGGGTCGTCGGGTTGAGCTGCACGGTCTTGTCCGGCGGCCCGGCACAGGCCTGGACGTCGTTCGCCGACATGCCGATCATGCCGATCTGCGCCTTGTGCGCATCATGCGACGCGCCGTAGCCGCAGCCGGAGAGGGAGATGGCGATCCCCAGGCTCAGAAGCCGTCCAGATGGCTGACTGTTGCGCTTCAGACGACTTCTCATCAGAGATCCTCGTTAATATAACGTTATCCCTCTGCCAGGGTTAGTCCGGAAAGTTCAAGTGCCGATGCCCGCGCTATTATAAAATCTTTCACCTTGAGGCTGCTGGACTCCCATGTGCCGCGAGGTGTGGTCGACAGCTGGGAGCAGGTCATGCGTCTTGAGCGGATACGGAGCCGAGATGGCACGAGGGCAAAGCTGATCACGCCATCGGGTCAGGTGCTCAATCTGAAGAAAGCGGAATGGCTCGAGTTGGCTAGGGATGTGCACAGCTTGTTCCAAGCCAGACCCAGTCGTTCACTCGCCGGCTCAACAAGACGGAGTTCCAACCACAGCTGGGACCCAGAACTTGATGATGAGCTCGTGTCGCTGTGGAGGCAGGATTACTTCTACAAGCGGCTCGCAGCGCGTTTCGGATGTTCGAAGGCTGTTATGGAAGCCCGTCTCTGCCAGCTCGGGGTTGTCAAAGATCGCCACGCCGCTTCACCTTTGGCGACAAGCCCCGGCTGCGTTTCTCCCGGCTCCGTGAATGTGGCCGTCGTCATCGGGAATGCCGCGCGCATCAGCTGAGCGACGGGCATCGGGCGCTTATTTGGATGAGCCTTCTCTTGGGGTCGGTCTGGTCAAAGAGAACCCGGCGCAGGTGCTGCGCTTGAACCAAGACTGCACTACCCTTCAGGCGAGACCGGCCGCAGTGCCGGCGTGTCCTGGAGGGACTGCCATGGCAGCCGACACCCCGCACCTGAAGGCCATCGAGCAGCGCCTGCTCTGGCTTGCCTGCTGGACCATCCACAATGCCAACCACCTGCGGCCGAAGCAGGACGGCGACGTCAAGGTGGGCGGCCACCAGGCCTCGTGTGCTTCGATGGTCTCGATCATGACGGCGCTGTACTTCCACGTCCTGCGGCCCGAGGACCGGGTGGCGGTGAAGCCGCATGCCGGCCCGGTGTTCCACGCCATCCAGTACCTGATGGGCCGTCAAAGCCGGGACAAGCTGGAGCGGTTCCGCGGCCTCGGCGGCGCGCAGTCCTACCCGAGCCGCACCAAGGACGGTGACGATGTGGATTTCTCCGTAGGCTCGGTTGGCCTCGGCGTCGCCTTCACCGCGTTTGCCTCGCTGGTGCAGGATTATCTCGGGTCGAGCCAATGGGCCGCGCCGCGCAAGGCCGGCCGCATGATCGCCCTCGTCGGCGATGCGGAACTCGACGAGGGCAACATCTACGAGTGCCTGCAGGAGGGCTGGAAGCACGGCCTGCGCAATTGCTGGTGGATCATCGACTACAACCGCCAGAGCCTGGACGGCGTAGTCCGCGAGGGGCTGTGGCAACGCATCGAGGCGATCTTCGGCGCATTCGGCTGGGACGTGGTGCGGCTGAAATACGGCGCCCTGCAGCAGGCGGCCTTTGCCGAGTCCGGCGGCGACCGGCTGCGCGCCTGGATCGACGCGTGTCCGAACCAGCTCTACTCGGCGCTGACCTACCAGGGGGGTGCGGCCTGGCGTCGCCGGCTGCTCGATGCAATCGGGGACCAGGGCCCGTCGACCGCGCTGCTCGACCGCCGCAGCGACGACGAACTGGCCGAGCTCATGAACAACCTGGGCGGCCAGTGCGTGCAGACCCTGGCCGACGCCTTCGACGCTATCGACCACGACCGGCCGACAGTGTTCCTCGCCTACACCATCAAGGGCTGGAAGACGCCGCTGGCCGGGCACAAGGACAACCATGCCGGGCTGATGACCCGCGAGCAGATGGCCGACTTCCAGGTGCGCATGGGGATCGCCGCCGGAGACGAGTGGAAGCCGCTCGCCACCGTTGCCGATCCTGCGGGCCTGCGCGGCTTTCTGGACGTCGTGCCGTTCTTCGCCGGCTCGCCGCGCCGCACCCAGGCCGAAACGGTCGAGGGCAGGGGGCCGGTATTCCTCGACGACGCGGAGCTCTCGACGCAGGCCGGCTTCGGCAAGATCCTCGACCGCATCGGCGCCTCGGACAGCCCGCTCGCCGGGCGCATCGTCACCACGTCGCCCGACGTCACCGTTTCGACCAATCTCGGCCCATGGGTGAACCGGCGCGGACTGTTCGCGCGTGCGAAGCTCGCCGACACGTTCAAGGACGAACGCATCCCGTCGACGCAGAAATGGCATTTCACCGACAGCGGCCAGCATATCGAGCTCGGCATCGCGGAGATGAACCTGTTCCTGCTGCTGGGTGCGGCCGGCCTGTCGCACGAGCTGTTCGGCGAGCGCCTGCTTCCGGTCGGCACGGTGTACGACCCGTTCATCGCGCGCGGCCTCGATGCGCTGAACTACGCCTGCTACTCCGATGCGCGGTTCCTGATCGTGGGCACCCCGTCCGGCGTGACGCTGGCCCCGGAGGGCGGCGCGCACCAGTCGATCGGCAGCCAGCTCATCGGCATGAGCCAGCCTGGGCTCGCCGCCTACGAGCCGGCCTACCTCGACGAGCTCGCGGTGCTAATGGACTGGACCTTCGCCCACATGCAGCGCGAGAATGGCGGCTCGGTGTATCTGCGCCTGACCACCCGGCGGCTGCCGCAGCCGGCGCGCCGCACCGACCCGGCCTTCCAGAACAACGTGATCGACGGCGCCTACTGGTGGCGCGAGCCGGGTCCCAATGCTGAGATCGTGCTCGCCTACCAGGGCTGCATCGGCCATGAGGTGCTGCAGGCGGCCGGGCGCCTCGGCGACGGCTACCGCGACATCGGCGTACTTGCGATCACCTCGGCGGACCGGCTGCTGGCGGGCTGGACCGCGGCACAGCGCGGCGATGCGGAGAGCCATGTCGCGCGGCTGCTGGCCGATCTGCCGCGGCACTGCCTGCTGGTCACCGTGACCGACGGGCATCCGGCCACGCTGGGCTGGCTCGGATCGGTAGGCGGTCACCGCACGGTTTCGCTCGGCGTCGAGAAGTTTGGACAGACCGGCACCATCGCCGACCTCTACGCGCAGAACGGCATCGACGTGGATGCGATCATCCGGGCGGTCCAGCGCCATGCCGGGCGACGGCTGTCGGCGGCCTCCTGATCAAGGCGGCACGAGGCGAACCGATGGACTTCGACAGACTGGCTCAGCGCGCGGCGCGCGCCTGCGGGCGCCCGCTGAGCTTCATCACAGCCCTGGCCCTGGTCCTGGTCTGGGCGATCAGCGGTCCGATCTTCGGGTACAGCAACACGTGGCAGCTGGTGATCAACACCGGCACCACCATCGTGACCTTCCTGATGGTGTTCCTGATCCAGAACACGCAGAACCGCGACACCGACGCCCTGCAGATCAAGATCGACGAGCTGCTGCGCGTCACCGAAGGGGCGCGGCTGGCGCTGCTCGACCTGGAGGAGATGAAGGCGGGCGAGCTGGAACGGATCAAGGCCGGCTTCGTCGACCTAG
>CAXTVI010000037.1:0-43543 GCA_964247695.1 uncultured Acetobacteraceae bacterium | reverse complement strand
AATGACCGGTCGACCTGGTTGCGCTGGTAGCTTGCGGTCCCGACCTGCTAGCTAGTGCAGTACAGGCGATCCTGGCGAGAGGGATCGCGGGCGGGGTTCCCGGTTGGTCTCGTACAGGCATCTGCTGCTTGATCCGGTCTTCGGATGCGACCGGCTTTGGTACCTTCGCCGCGGCGGGCGACCGGATGTCGTACTGAGGCATCGCGACGGTGCGCCGATTGAGCGATTCGGGCATGAATGGACCCCGGTGCTGGTCTATCTCGGGCTTGCCGGCATCGACCTGCTGGGCTTCGAGCGGCCGGATGGCAGCCAGGCAACCTGGATCGTGTCGCCCGATGGCCGGCGGCTTGGCGACAGGTTGTCTGACCTGGAGCCGGCCGATCTCGCGTTGCTGCGCCGCTCGGTGCGGCAACGTGGCCTTGCCGAACCCGAAGGACTGATCGCCGACGGGCTGCAGTTCATCGAGGCGCGCCTGCGCCGGGAGATCCTGGACGTCCCGCCGCCTACGGGCACGCCGTGTCCGATGATGTCCGGCGCGCCGCAGGGATTGCAGCCTTATGCGCGCTATCCGGCTGCAATGGCGGGCGGCAAGGCGACCGCGACCTTCACGTTCGGCGCCGGCTGGTCGCATGAAGCCGGCAAGGCGGCGCGGGCGATCGCGTCCCCGTGCATGGTCAGCCTGGCGATGTTGCCGGCCACGTCACGCCAGCTGCTGAGCGTCACCCTGACGCCGCTGCAGGCGCGGCACGCCGCGGTCGACGGGCCGCCTGCGCGCATCAGCATCGTTGCCAACGGCCGGTCGATTGGTGTTGCTGCCCTGGATGCACGCTGGCAGCGAGAGGGGGCACGCTATGCCTTCTGGCTGCCGCCCGGCCAGGGCACTCCTGGGCCGCTCGCGCTGGAATTCCATCATTCGGAGGGCTTCGATCTCGACGGTCTCGATCTGTCGCTCGGCAAGAGCGTGGCGGTCCCGCACGACACCGACGCCGAACTCATGACGCTGTTCGAGAATATCGGCGACAACTGCGAGTTCGGCCTGGTGCAGCGACATTTCGGCGCGGAGCCGATCGGGTTGCTGCGCTTCGCCGGGCTGGGCGACGCGTACCGGCTGATCCGCCTGCTCGATGACGGCTTCGGAAGCCTTGGCGAGCCTGGCTCGCTGCGCACGATCGTCGTCGGCGGCGAATACTGGATACAGGACTGCAGCTACGGCGTCGCCTACCATACCTTTCGCTATCCGCATGACAGCAAGGCCGACGTCGTGCTGCGCGAGAACGAGGTCAAGACACGCTACCTTGCGCGCAAGCTGCGCGAGGATCTGGAAAATGGCGAGAAGATCTTCGTCTACAAGCGTACGGTGACCCAGGATCCGCATGAGATCCTGGCCCTGCACGCCGCGCTGAACCGGTTCGGCACGGTGAACAAGCTGCTCTGGGTCACGCCGGCAGACGAAGGGCACCGGCCCGGCGACGTCGAATGGGTCTCTGACCGGCTGCTGCGCGGCACCCTGCGCTCGATATCGCTGAGCGACGCGAACGATTTCGATGCCGCGACCTGGTTGCTGCTGTGCCGCCATGCCGCAGCAGCCTTCGAGTCGGCCGGCGCCTGACTTATTCCAAACGCGGCCAAGGCGTAATCACGATGGCCATCAGGATCTAGCCGGACCGGCGCCCCAGCATCAGCGCGAGGGCCCGGCGTGTCATGGCGCCGTGCGGCGGGGTCATCCAGGTGAAGCCGCTGAACCTGCCGGCCCGGTAAACCCCCCGCTGGTGCGAGAACCGCAGGAAGCCGGCGTGGCCGTGATAGGCGCCGGTGCCGCTGTGGCCGAGGCCGCCGAATGGTAGTCCCGGTTGCGCACAATGCAGCAGCGTGCCGTTCAGGGTGGCGCCGCCGGATCGGGTGCGGTCGAGCACGCGACGCTGCAGCGTGCGGTCGTTCGTGTAGCAGTACAGCGCGAGCGGCACCGGGCGCGCGTTCACGAAGTCGATCGCCTGCTCGAGCGTGTCATACGGCAGCACCGGCAAGACCGGTCCGAAGATCTCCTCCTGCATGAGGGCGGCATCTGTGGCCGCAGCGGCGAGGTCGGGCAGCACGACGATTGTCGGCGGCAGCCGTCGCTGGCCGCGCAGCAGCGCCTGCTGGTCGGCGCGATCGTCCGGGTGCCGCAGGATCGAAAAGCCGCGCCGCGCTGCATCGGCGACCAGGGTGAGCAGGCGGTCCTGGTGGCGGGTGCTGATCAGTCCGGTGTAGTCCGGGTTGTCCTGGATGCCCGGGTATAGCCGCCTCGCGGCTTCCGCCAGGGCTTGGGCGGTGGCGGCGAGCTGGGCGCGCGGCGCCAGCACGTAGTCCGGCGCCAGGCAGGTCTGGCCGGCATTGAAGAACTTGCCGACGGCCAGGCTGTGCGCGGTCTGGCGGCGCGCAGCCTCGCCGGCGACGCTGTCCGGACACAGGATCGCGGGCGACTTGCCGCCAAGTTCGAGTGTGACCGGAACGAGGTTGCGTGCGGCAGCCTGCATCACCTCGCGGCCCACGCCGGTCGAGCCGGTGAACAGCAGGTGATCGAACTCCAGGGCGCAGAAGGCGCGCGCCACGGTCGCATCTCCTGGCACGACCGCGACATCCTCGGGATCGAAGACCTCGCCGAGCAGCCTCGCCAGCAGCTCGGCACAGGCGGGGCTGAGCTCCGACGGCTTGAGCATGACCCGGCAGCCGGCGCCCAGTGCGTCGATCACCGGCTGCAGCGACAGCAGGAACGGATAGTTCCAGGGCGAGAGGATGCCGACACAGCCGATCGGACGCACCTCGACCCAGGCTTGCCCGGGCTGGAAACGCAAGCCCACCGGCACCGGCCGCGGCCGCATCCAGCCCGCGACCCTCTTTCGCGCATAGGCGATGGCGTCCAGCAGCGGCAGGATCTCGGCCAGGACGGTCTCGGGATGCGCGCGATTGCCGAAATCGGCCATGACCGCCTGCTGCAAGCGGGCGGCGTTGCCGCGCAGCAGACGCTCGAGCCCGGCGAGGGCGGCGCGACGCGACGCGGCGTCCGGCACCGGCTCGCGCAGGGCGGCCCGCTTCTGGATGAGGAGGCTGTGCTGCAACTGCCCGGTCATGCCGTCCCGCCCGATGATGCCGCTGACAACGCGTGACGGCCCAGGAGATCGACGTCAGGGATCGATTTGCTGCCGGACGATTTTGACGTAGCGTGCGTGTCCTGCTGCGCTGAGTAGACCGCTTCGCCCCACCACCCTCTCCGGAAAGTCTGGACGGCCTGATGAGCCTTGAATCGGATCTGGTCGCGGACCGGCTGCGGCTGAAGCGCGGCCTCGCCTTCTGGCGCGTGGTGGCGGTGCTTGCCTTCGTGCTGGCGGTGCTCGGTGTCGGCGGCTTCAGGGTGCATCATGCGGCGGGCCCGCATCTGGCGCGGCTGAAGGTGGACGGGATCATCACCGACGATACGGAGCGCGTCGCCAGGATCGATGCGGCCCGCGGGAATGCGAGCGTCAAGGGCCTGATCCTGTCGATCGACAGCCCGGGCGGCTCGGTGGCCGGTGGCGAGAACCTGCACGACGCCATCGCGCGCTTCGCCGCCGCGAAGCCCGTGGTGACGGTCATGGGCGGCACCGCCGCCTCGGCCGGCTACATGATCGCGGTGCCCTCCGCACGCATCTTCGCCTCGAACGCGACCCTGACGGGTTCGATCGGCGTGCTGCTGCAGTCCCCCGATGTTTCCGGCCTGCTCGACAAGGTGGGCGTCGGCGTCGACGAGCTGGTGTCGGGGCCACTGAAGGGGCAGCCCAGCATCGTCAAGCCGCTGTCGCCGGAGGGCCGGGTGATGCTGCAGGGCGTGGTGATGGACCTCTACGACCAGTTCGTCGGCATGGTGGCGACCGGGCGGCACATGGATGCGGCGCGCGTGCGGGCGCTGGCGGATGGCCGACCCTATACCGGCCACCAGGCGATAGGACTGGGGCTGATCGACCAGATCGGCACCGAGCAGGATGCGCGGGACTGGCTGGCCGCGAACCGCCACCTTGCTGCCAGCCTGCCGGTACGGCCGCTGGAACCGCAGGACCAGGGCCCCTGGTGGCGCCGCCAGATGCACGCGTCCCTGGACGGGCTGCTGGTGTCCGCACTGGATGTTCTTGTTTCGGGCTCGGCGGCAAAAACCTTTGCAGCGCAAGGACTTGTGCTTGACGGGCCGGTGGCGCTCTGGCAGCCTTGACAGCCTGTTCGGGGGGACAGGATGACCAAGTCGGAGTTGATCGCAGAGCTCGCTTCGGCCAACCCGCACCTGCTCAGCCGCGACATCGAGCTCATCGTGTCGACCGTGTTCGACGAGATCACGGCCGCCCTGGCGCGTGGCGCCCGCGTCGAGTTGCGCGGCTTCGGCGCCTTCACCATCAAGCAGCGCGATGCCCGGACCGGTCGCAATCCGCGAACCGGCGAGGCGGTCGCGGTTGGGGAGAAGGTGGTGCCGTTCTTCAAGGCCGGCAAGGAACTGCGTGAACGGGTCAACAAGCGGCCGACCGGCCGCCGGATCTGAGCCAAGCGCGTTCTTGATTTGTTCGGGGCAGTGGTTCATAAGTCGTTCCGCAAGCCCCATGAGGCGACCTGAGGAAGGTTCGATGCGCGGGACGATCCGGATGGCGACCTGCATCGCGGCACTTGCCACGGCCGCGCTGACGGGACCTGGGGCCACGCCGGCCGTGGCGCATGAGCGGCTGCTGCACTGCGCGACTTCGCCGGCCGCGGCCCGGCCCGGTCATCGCGTCCAGCACTTCGCGCCGCGCCATTATTACGCCCCGGTGCGTAGCGCGATGTATTTCTCCCGGCCGTACACGCTCTGCCGCTGGAAGGCACGAGTGCGCCGGCGCGGATGAGGCGTTGGGGACGGCCGTGCCGCGCCGCTGAAGCCAGTTCGAGGGCGCTTGCAGACGCCGCCCGCATCGCCGAGAACAGCGCGGCGCCGACACGCGCTGCTGTCGCCGGGGAGCGGGACGATGTTCAGGAAATCGAGCAAGGAGCAGGCGCCGACCCGTCCTGCGGCGGAACCGGCGCGGCCTGGGAGTGCTGTCGCCGGGGCCAGTGCCGCCGCGACCAGCGCCGCGAAGCTCGCCTACGAGGCGCGCCGGGCCGCCAAGGCGGGCGTCAGCCTTGATCGCTGGATGGCCGACAAGCAGAAGCGCGTCCGGGCCGAGCAGGAGGCCGAGCGGAAGGCGCTGCAGTCCCGGCAGCCGGCCAGGCCCGGCCTGTTCAAGCGCCTGCTGGACCGCGCGCACAAGCCGATCTGAACGCCGACCCGCGGCACCCCTACGCGCTGGCGCTGCATGCCGACTGGAGCGTGCAGGCGTCGAAACGGTGGATGACGATTGCGCGCCGGCATGGCGCGCCCGGCGAAGATACCAGGTGGTTCGTGACGGCGCCGGAACCGGTCGGCCCGGTCGGGACGCTGCTCGCCCGGCTGCGCCGCTTGGCGGCACTTACTGCGGCGCCCGGGGGCGCGATCGCCTTCGGAATCGATTGCCCGCTCGGCCTGCCCCGGGCGTTCATCGAGCGGCATCCGGCTCTCGGCAGCAGCTTCCGCGGCGTCCTGGGCCGGCTGGCCAGCGGCACAGGCCCGGTCCTGCCGGACTTCCTCGAGGTCTGCTCGACCCTGGACGAGGTCGGTGCTATGCGGCCGTTCTATCCGCGGCGTGGAATACGCGGCATGAGCCGGGCGGCCCATGCCGCGGCCCTCGGGCTCGTCGGTGCCGACGCGTTGTCGCGACTCTGCGACCGCGCCACCCCGACCCGCCCGGCCGGCGCGCCGGTCTTCTGGACCCTGGGAGCGAACCAGTCCGGCAAGGCCGCGATCGCCGCCTGGCGTGACCTGTTGCTGCCGGCCCTTGCGGCCGAGCCCGACCGGCTTCGCCTGTGGCCGTTCGATGGCACGCTGGCCGCCTGTGCCGCGGACGCGGCCGCCCGACCTGGCCTGGTGACGCTGGCCGAGACCTATCCGGCGGAGGCGCTCGACCAGCTCGGCCTGCGGCTCGCCCGCAGCGGGCACGCCCCGACCGTGCGCGGCAGCAAGCGGCGGCAAGCCGACCGCGCCGGTGTCGGGCCAGCCCTGCTCGCGTCGCTGGAAAACTTCGGCGGGGTGCCGGACGATCGTTTCTCCGCCATGGCGCTGTCCGGCTTCGGCAACGATGCCGCCGGAGAGGATCGTTTCGATAGCGTGGCGGGCTTGCTGTGCGTGCTCTCGGTGCTGTGCGGGCAGCGTCGCGACCGGATTCCGGACGATCCGTGGGTGCAACGTTGGGAAGGCTGGGTCCTCGGCCAGTGCTCCGGCCCATCTCCGGCTAGGCCGTCTCCTGATAGTGGAAGCGACGCCTCCGCGTCGCTATGATCGGACCGCAGAGACAGGCCCGAAGGTCGTTACGTCATGGATAGTGTGCTCCAGCTTGCGACGGGCGACGTCGACGGCGTCACGGTCGTTCCGGTCATCCTCTCCGGAGGCTCCGGCAGCAGGCTCTGGCCGGTCTCGCGTGCGAGCTTCCCCAAGCAGCTCTGGCCACTGATCTCCGAGCGCTCGATGCTGCAGGAGACGGCGCTGCGCGGCGTGGGTCCGGGGTTCGCGCCGCCGATCATCGTATGCAACCAGGAGCATCGCTTCCTGATCGCTGAGCAGATGCGCGAGGCCGGGATCGAGGGTGCGCGCATCGTACTCGAGCCGGTCGGCCGCAACTCGGCGCCGGCGCTGGCGGCGGCCGCCTTGCTGGTGGCCGAGGAGAACCCGCAGGCGGTGCTGTGGATGATGGCGGCGGATGCGGCGATCACCAAGCCGGCGGCACTCGCCGAGGCGGTGTCGGCCGCGGTCACCGCCGCCCTCAGCGGACGGCTGGTAACCTTCGGCATGAAGCCGGTGCGGCCGGAAACCGGCTACGGCTATATCGAGGCGGGAGCGCCGCTGCCCGGGCTGCCCGGCGTGCGCGAGCTGACCGCTTTCGTCGAGAAGCCCGACGCCGAGCGCGCGGCCGAGCTGTTCCAGTCCGGACGCCACCTGTGGAATTCTGGAATGTTCGTATTCACCGCGGAGACGCTGCTGGAAGAGATGCAGCTCTATGCGCCGGCGGTACTGGCCGCCGCGCGCAAGGCGGTGGAGGCGCGCACCAGCGACCTGCATTTCATCCGACTCGATCCTGCAACGTTCCGGCAGGCGCCGGACATCAGCATCGACTATGCGGTCGCCGAACATACCAGCCGGGCGGCCGTGGTGCCCGCCGATCTCGGCTGGTCCGACGTCGGCAGCTGGGATGCATTGTGGGAGATCAGTCCAAAGGACGAGGCCGGGAATGTCGGTATCGGCGACGTGTTCCTGGAGCATACGAAGAACTGCTACGTGCGCAGCGACGGCATCGTGACCGCGGTGACCGGCCTGCAGGACGCGATCGTGGTGGTGACCGAGGATGCGGTGATGGTCACGCATCGCGACCGCGCGCAGGACGTGAAAAAGGTCGTCGAGCGGCTGCGTTCGCATGGGCGGCACGAGGCGGTGGCGCATAACCGCGTGTATCGCCCGTGGGGTTTCAAGGAGAGCCTGACGGAAGGCGATCGTTTCCAGGTCAAGCGTGTGCTGATTTCTCCCGGCGCGCAGATCGCGATGCAGAAGCACTATCACCGCGCCGAGCACTGGATCGTGGTCGCCGGGGTCGCGCTGGTGACGCGCGAGGGCGAGGAGACATTGGTCCGCGAGAACGAGAGCATCTACCTGCCGCTCGGCTGCGAGCACAAGCTGGAGAATCCCGGACGCATCCCGCTGACCCTGATCGAGGTCCAGTCCGGCCCGTATCTCGGCGAGGATGATATCGTGCGCTCCGGCGAGGGCGACGGCTGAAACCGGACACGAGCGGGGAAAACAGCAGGCCGGCTCTGGCGGGGGCCGCCTGGGCCTGGGGCACCGGGCTGCATCCGTCAGGTCTGCACCAGTCCCGTGATCGGCTGGCCGGGCGGCGCCGCGGCGAACAACGCGCGCGCGACATGTCCCGGATCGAGACTCAGGCTCTCGCCGGCGACGCCCGCGATCAGGGCGTCCAGGCTGGCGGTTGGTCGCAGATCGCGATCCTCGTAGAGCTGGCTCGCGCCAAGGCCCGGCCAGTCCGCCAGCACACGGCCTCCGCGCACCGCGCCCCCTGCCAGCATCGCGACCGTGCCGGTGCCGTGGTCCGTGCCGCCGGTGCCGTTCACCGCTGCGGTGCGCCCGAACTCGGTGGCGATCAGCACCGTCGTCTGTCTCCAGACCGGCCCGAGCCCGTCGCGCAGCGCGGCGAGCATGGTGTCGAGCGCCTTGAGCCCTGCTGCAAGGCGAGGCGCCTGCGCGCTGTGCGTGTCCCAGCCGCCGGTCTCGATCATGGCGATCCGCGGCCCGGTTTCCTGGTCCAGAAAGCTCGCCGCAAGCCGGCCAAGGCTGGCCGGATCCTGCTTCCCCGAGCCGGGCCCCGCCAGGCTGCTGGCATCCACCGCGGCCGACCAGAGCGGGTGCAGTTGCGGATCGGCGTCGTAGAGCGTCGCGACTCGCGTCAGCAGGTCGTCGGATGCCTGCGGCAGGCCGGACGGCGCGTAGGACGTCACCGGCGCCGGTCCGCGCAAGGCCATCGGCACCGTGGCGGCGATCGCGATGGCCTCGTCCCGGGTTTGCGGCAGCAGCGCCGCCAACCGGTTCAGCCAGCCATCCTTGACCTGGTAAGGATGCAGGCCGCCGGTCTCCAGAACGTTCTGGCCGTCGAAGTGCGAGCGGTCGCGGTATGGTGAGGCAACCGCGTGCACGAACAGCGCCTGCCGCTGTGCATACATCCGCCCGAGTTCGACCAGGCTCGGATGCAGGGCGAACAGGCTGTCCAGCTTGATCGTATCGGCGGCGTTGCCGGCAAGGTCGCCGCGCAGCGCGGCGTAGGCGGGATCCCCGTACGGACGCACGATGTCCAGCCCGTCGGCGGCGCCGCGCTGGATGACGAAGACGAAGCGCCGGTCGCTGGCGACATGGGCCAGCGCCATCTGGCGGCTGACCCAGAACGCGCCGGCCCCGAGGGCTGCGAAGGACAGGAACTGGCGACGGGCAGGCATCGGCCTATCTCCTCAGGAAGTCGGGCGAAACGAGCAGCAGCGCCAGCGCGCTGGTCGGGCTCTCGGAGCGCCTGACCTGCTCGGCGGTTTTGCTGGACAGCGATGCCGGGATCAGGCGGCCACCGATCGCCCGCGCATCGATGCGATCTCCGAACGGCGCCGCCAGACGCGAGGCGAACTCGACGCGGCGCAGCAGTGCATCGGGAGCTGCCCAGCTGGCTGCGGTGTCGTCCCAGCCGGCCGGGGAACCCGGCTTCCAGACCGGCTGCCCGAGTGCCGCTTCCACGCCGGCAAGCTGCGTTGTCCCGGGATCGGTGCGGTCGAGCCCACGCAGCGCCGAGATCGTCCACTCCCAAGGCGTCTTGAACTTCAGCGGCAGCGTGGTCCAGGGCTCGGGGGACATGATCAGGGTCCGGTAGACGCTCGGCAGGTCGCCGCCGGTCTCGGAAAAGCTTGCGGCAAGGCGCGCGACCAGGCTCGGCGGCGGCGTGTCGCCAGCGAAATGGCGCGCAAGCTTGGTGGCGACATGTGTCGCGGTGTGCGGCGACCGGGCGAAGTCGAGCAACGCTGCCTCGGCCTGCTGCGCGCCGGGCTGGTCGTAGGTCCGGCCCATGATCGTGCGTGCGCCTGGCTCGTGCAGCACGGGACGAAAGGCGTAGCGATCGGGATCGCCGTCCCCTCCATGGCCGGGCCCGAGACCATCGACGGTCCAGCCGGTCAGCGCGCGCGCGAACCCGGTCACGTCGGCCTGGCTGTATCCGGAGCGCACGCCGAGCGTGTGCAGCTCCATGATCTCGCGGCCGAAATTCTCGTTGAGGCCGGGACGCCGCCCCGGATGGCGTTGCTGCGTCCGTTCCGCCGCCGGACTGTCCGGACCGATCGAGGTGATCTGGTTGAGATAGATCAGCATCGCGGGATGCTGTTCGGCGGCGATCAGCATGTCGGAGAACCGGCGCAGCACGTGCGGGCGGATGGCGTCGCGCTCGTAGGCGCCGGCATAGGCGGCGAGCTGCGGATCGTCGACCGAGATGCAGAAATGGTTCGACCAGAAATGCACCATCCGCTCGATGAACGGCGCCGGCGTGGCGAGCGCGCTTTGTGCCCGTGCCTGCACCGCATCGCGATAGAGCGAATGCGCATCATCGGTGAACGCCTTGCGGGCCGCCTTCAGATCTGTGCTCTCGTCGGTGGCGTTCGCCCTGGCCGACCGCCGCAACTCGCGTTGCTGCACACGATAGCGCTGCACGACGGCACCGGCATCCGCGAGGGTGGAAAAGGATGCCGGCATGGTCTCGAAGCTGTCGAACTGACCAAGCAGCCATCGCCGCGGATCGTGTGGTGGATCCTCGTCTGCGCGCGCACCCAGACCGAAACGATTGAGTGCAATGGCCGCAGGTGAGAGGGAAGTGAGGGGAGGTGTCATGGGCATGGTTCCCGACAGGCGAACCCTGTCTTCAGACGGGTCGCATGACGTAGTGCCCCGGCGCCCAGACATAGCGGAAGCCGTTCCAGCGCCAGTGGCCGGGACGCCAGGCATAGATGCCTGACGGGGACGGTGGTGCGCGTTCGACGATCGGTGCCGGAGCCATGCCCGGAACCGGGGGTGGCGCGTAGACGCAGCCCCCGAGCGCTCCAAGCAGGAGCACGGCAGCACTATATCGCATGATGGCAGATCTCCAGGCTCTGTTCGAAGACCACACCGGGTCAGCCCCAGTGGCCGCGGACCCAGTACGGGCCGTTCCAGTGCGGCCGGATCCATACTGGTCCAGCAACGACCGGGGGACGCGCGTAGACGACGGGTGGCGGCGCGACGACGATCGGCGGGGCCACCCGGACGACGTAGCCGGGAGCGGCCCAGCCATAGCCCGGACGCCAACCCCAACCCGGGTGCCAGGCGCGATGCCATCCCCATCCCGGATGGTGCCAACCCCAGGCGGCGGCCGGCGTCGGGACGAGCAGCGAGGCGGTCGAACCGGTCAGGGCGAGGGCGACGGCACCGATCTGCAGGTGCTTGAACAGGTTGCTCATTCAGATGACCTCCTTAGAAGATCCAGCAGCGAGCTGGATGGATGCCGCCATAGGGACCGACATGGCCGGGGCGGCAGGCGCAGCCGGCCAGGCTCGACAGCAGCAGCGCGCCGAAGAGGACGGGCATGACGCCGGTCCGGAACAGAAACTTCATCGTTTTCTCCTAGGGATTATGATTCGCAGCCGGTTCCTGGCCTGCCCGCGCGGTGCGGCGCGCCCGCGTGAATTGCCGGATGTCATCGAGGGTCACGTAGCCCTTGTGGCCGAAATCGATGTCGTCGAAATGCCGTGCGACCCTCCGCATGTTGGCAGCTTGCGCCTGCGACAGCGTGAGGTGACCGTCGTGCGACGTGTTCGCGGCGTCGAACCTGTTCTGCAGGCGATGCGGCCCTGGTGATGACGCGGCCGCTGGCGTGTCCTGCGCCGCCGCGGCTCCGGCGAATGGCGCCGCGCTTGCGATCCAGATGACCGTCAGTCTCGAAAGCTTCTGCTTGAACACGGAAGTTCCCCTGTCGTGGAGACGCAGTACGAGCCGAGCGGTTATTTTGAAACCACGCCCGGCTGCGCGATGTCGTTGTGCTTGTCGTTGTAGATACGAGCTGAGGCGACGTTCTCCCGGCGGTCGAGCCGGCGATGCTCGCCAGGCGTCAGATGGCCGCCATTGGCCGCGAGGTCGGCACGTCGGCTCGCGTTGATGCGGCCCTCGCGGTTCTCGAGACGAGCCGCGCCGCCGGCGGTGATCTGGCCGCTGGAAAAACCCTGGCCGATCCGCTGTTGCTGTTGCGCTTCCCGGCCGCGCACTTCCTGGGCCGATGCAGCGAGCGGTGGCAGCATGATCAGGGCGGCGGCGAGTAGCCGTGCGGTGGAAGGCATGACGATCTCCGTTCTGGTCTGCCTTGAACGAAGGCCGGCCCGAACTCCGTCGCGAAGCGCCCGGGATATTCCCGACGCGTGACGATGGCTGCCGCCTGCTCGGTATGCGGAGGATGGTTGACCCCCCGGCCCGGAGGATGAGTGCTGGCGGAACTGGCTGTTTCGGTCAGGCCTCTTCGAGGAGGCATCCTGAACAGGGTGCACGCGCCTCAAGCGGATGACGCGGACGCGCTTTCTGGATGTTCCGGCAAGGCCTGGGTCTTGGCGCTCGGAAGCGGATCGTCCCGGCGCGGGCTACAGCCTCGGCTAGCTGCGCGAGGCCATTTCCGAGAGCAGGAAATCGCGGAATACCGCGACACGCTTGGAGGTGCGCAACTCTTCCGGATAGACGAAATACGCCTCGATCACCGGGGACTTCACCCCCGTGAGGATCTTCTTTATCCCGGGCCGGTCGTTGAGCATGTAGTGCGGCAGCGAGCCGATCCCCAACCCGGCTTCGATTGCGTCGGCCATCGCCGCGAGGTTGTTGACCTCGAGCGTCGACGTTCGCTTGGAGCCGTTCGGCCGGCCGGCGCCGGCTATCCAGTTGATGTCGGGCGACGGCGGATGGTAGCTGCCGAACAGCACCAGCCGGTGGCGGTCGAGATCCTCGATGGCGGCGGGCGTGCCGCTCCGGTCGAGATAGGACTGTGCCGCGCAGATCGGCAGGTGGATGTCGGCGAGATGGCGCTGCACCAGGTCGGGCTGCCGCGGTGGGTGCATGCGTATCGCAACGTCGGCCTCCCGCATGCCGAGATCGAGGTCGCCATCCTCCAGGATCAGCGTGATCGTGATGTCGGGATGCGCCTCGAGGAAGGCGGGCAGCCGGGGCGTCAACCAGGTGCCGCCGAAGCCGGTGGTGGTGGTGACCTTGAGCCGACCGGCCGCCTTCTCCTTGCTCTCGGTGAGCAGCGCCTCGGTCATCGCCAGCTTGGCGAATACCTCGCGAACGGTGCGGTTCATCGCCTCGCCCTGCTCGGTCAGGATCAGCCCACGTGCGTGCCGATGGAACAGCGGCACCTGCAGCGCCTCTTCCAGTGCCGAGATCTGCCGTGACACCGCCGACTGGCTCAGGTTGAGCACGTCCCCGGCATGGGTGAAGCTGCCGGCCTCGGCCACGGCATGGAAGATGCGGAGCTTGTCCCAGTCCATGCTCATGCTGTCTCGCCTACCCTGCCATGGTTCAACGTCAAGCGGCCGTCAGAGGTGCGTCGTCAGTGATCTGGCCGTCATTCGGCGGCAAGGGCCTGCGCGGGACGAACTTCGGCCAGGTAGCGTTCCGCCTCCAGCGCCGCCATGCAGCCGGTGCCGGCCGCGGTGACCGCCTGGCGGAAGATCTTGTCCTGCACGTCGCCGGCGGCAAACACGCCGGACAGCGAGGTCTGCGTGGTGCCGGGCCTGGTGACGATGTAGCCCTCGTCGTCGAGCTCGACCTGGCCGCGAAAGACCGATGTATTGGGGGTGTGGCCGATCGCAACGAACACGCCGTCCACCGCGAGCTCGCGGCTCTGGTCGGTGGTGACGTCGCGCAGCACGATGCCGCCCACCACCGGCGGCGTGCCGGTCTCGGTGATCTCCTCCACCACGCTGTTCCAGACCACCGAGATCTTCGGATGCGCGAACAGCCGGTCCTGCAGGATCCGCTCGGCGCGCAGGCTGTCGCGCCGGTGCACCACGGTGACGTGGTCGGCATGGTGGGTGAGGTAGAGCGCCTCCTCGACCGCGGTGTTGCCGCCGCCGACCACGGCCACCCGGCGGCCGCGATAGAAGAAGCCGTCGCAGGTGGCGCAGGCCGACACCCCGGCGCCCTGGAGTTTCTTTTCCGACGGCAGGCCAAGCCAGCGCGCCTGGGCGCCGGTGGCGATGACCACGCTGCGGGCAAGGTAGATGTCGCCCGAATCGCCGACCAGCCGGAACGGCGCGCCCGGCGCGCGGGGCGCCGCGAGGTCGGCCTGCATGATCAGGTCGTGGATCATGCGGGTGCCGACATGCCCGGCCTGCTGGCTCATCTGCTCCATCAGCCAAGGACCCTGGACCGCCTCAGCGAAGCCCGGATAGTTCTCGACATCGGTGGTGATCATGAGCTGGCCGCCCGGCTGCAGGCCCGCCACCAGCACCGGCCGCAGGTTGGCACGCGCCGCATAGATCGCCGCCGTGTAGCCCGCGGGACCGGCGCCGATGACCAGGACGTCGGTCGAGATGGTCTCACTCATGATCGGCCTGAACTCCCATGGTGCCGAAGATATCGGTGGGATTTGCTGCGGTGCAAGCAAGATGCCTGCCGCGCAGCCCCAGGCCCACAGGACCCGCCGCGACAGCTCCGGCTTTGCGGCATTTCCGGTTGCTGCCATATATGCTGGCATCCCGACAGCGTTCCCGCCAAACATGCCGACTTCCGCTACCCAGAGCCCCCGATGCTGCCTTATTTCGTTACAAAGCCAATTCGATCTGGCTCGGACCTGATGGCTTCATGACCGAGCTCGATGCCATCGACCGGCGAATCGTGGCCGAGCTGCAGGAGGACGGCCGCATCACCAATGTGGAGCTGGCCCGGCGCGCCGGGATCTCCGCGCCGCCCTGCCTGCGCCGGGTGCGGCGGCTCGAGGAACTCGGAGTTATCCGCGGCTACCACGGCGACAGCGATCCGCAACTGCTCGGCTGGGCGATCACCTTCTTCGCGCTGATCGGACTGGACAGCCAGAAGGACGCGGTGCTGGCCGGTTTCGAGGCGATGGCGGCCGAGTGGCCCGAGGTGCGCGAGTGCCACATGATCCGCGGCGGCGGCGATTTCCTGCTGCGCCTGGTCGCGCGCGACACGTCGCACGAGAACCAGCTCACGCGCCGGCTCACAGAGGCGGCGCATGTCAGCCGGGTGCAGACGCTGCAGACCATCCGGACGAGCCGCAACCTGGTCGGCGTGCCGATCGAGCAACGCTGAGGACAGAGAGCGATGTCAGCAATCCTGGACCGCCCGGCGGTGGTGGCCACCGGTCCGATGCTCAGTGTCGTGGTGCCCTGCTACAAGGAGCGTGCGAACGTCCGGCCCCTGGTCGCGGCGCTCGAGGCGACGCTGGATCCGATCTTCCCGGGCAGCTGGGAGGTCATCTTCGTCGATGACGACAGCCCGGATGGCACCTCGACCGAAATACGCGCCCTGGCGTCGCGCGACAGCCGCGTGCGCGGCCTGCGCCGGGTCGGACGGCGCGGCCTGTCCTCGGCGGTGATCGAGGGTGTGATGGCGTCCTCGGCGGAGGTCATCGCGGTCATGGATGGCGACCTGCAGCATGACGAGACGCGCCTGGTGCCGATGGTCGAGGCGGTGCGGTCCGGAGGCTGCGACATCGCGGTCGGCAGCCGTCATGTGGAGGGCGGCGACAACGAAGGCCTGAGCAACGCATGGCGCCACCGGCTGTCGGACGGCGGCATACGCATGGCCCAGGCCATGCTGCCGGTCCGGCTCGGCGACCCGATGAGCGGCTTCTTCGCCTGCCGGCGCGACTTCTTCGACAGCCTGACCCCGCGCCTGAGCGCCACCGGCTTCAAGATCCTGCTGGACCTGATCCTGACCGCCCGCACGCCGCCACGCCTGGTCGAGATCCCCTGCCACTTCAAGCAGCGCGTGTCGGGCGAGAGCAAGCTCGACGCCCTGGTGCTGACCCAGTTCCTCGCCATGCTGCTCGACAAGGCGATGGGCGGCCTGCTGCCGACCCGCTTCATCGCCTTCGCGCTGGTCGGCGCGGTCGGGGTCGCGGTCAATATCGGCGTGCTCGATCTCGCCCGCTTCGCCGGGATGCGGTTCTCCGAGGCGCAGCTCGCCGGCACGCTGGTCGCCATCCTCGCCAATTTCTGGCTCGACAACTCGCTGACCTACCGCGACCGTCGCCTGCGCGGCGGCCGCCTCTGGCTGGGGCTGATGGTGTTCGTGCTGGTCTGCTCGGTGGGCGCACTCGCGAATGTCGGCATCGCGCGCGCCCTGTTCCTGGCGCATCGCGGCTGGGGGCCGGCGTCGGCCGCGGGCGCCGTCATCGGCGTGGTCTGGAACTACGCGATGTCCTCGACCCTAATCTGGCGCCGGAAGTAGGCCGGCCCGGCTCGCGGTGCGGCAAACGCCGGGCCGGCCCGGACGGCTCGGCATCTGGCTGCTGCTGGGCGCCCTGACCGCGCTACGGCTGCTGGTCGCCGGACTTTCGCCAATATCTGCCGATGAGGCCTATTACTGGACCTGGTCGCGCGCCCTGGCACCCGGCTATCTCGACCATCCGCCGATGGTGGCGCTCTGGATCGCCGCCGGCACAAGGCTCTGCGGCGACACCGCGCTGGGCGTCCGCCTGTTCGCCCCACTCGCCGCCGCCGCCGGGTCGCTGCTGCTGGTCGCTGCCGCACGGGACCTGCTGGCCCCCGCCTGTCCCGAAATGGGCGGCGACATCGGCCCCGGCATCAAGGCGGCCATCCTGCTGAACGCCACCCTGTTGCTCGGTATCGGCGCGGTGACGATGACGCCGGACACGCCGCTGCTGTTCTTCTGGACGGCGGCCCTGGGGGCGCTGGGGCGGGTCGTCGCCACCCGCCGGGGTGCGTGGTGGCTCGCAGTGGGCCTTGCCATCGGCCTGGCGATGGACAGCAAGTACACCGCGTTGCTCACGGCAAGCGGAATCCCGCTCTGGCTGGTGGCGACCCGGGAGGGGAGGCGCTGGCTGCGGACGCCCTGGCCGTGGCTGGCGGCGGGGCTCGCCCTGCTGGTGTTCGCTCCGGTGCTGGCTTGGAACGCGGTCCATGGCTGGGCCAGCTTCGCGAAACAGGGCGGTCGCACCGGCGACTGGCATACGGGCATGGCCTGGCGCTACCTGGCCGAGCTGGCAGGCGGCCAGGCGGGGCTGGCGACGCCGGTGGTGTTCATCCTGCTGGTGTGCGGCATCGGCCGGCTGGCACGGCATCCTGCCGCCGGGCCGCCGGGCCACTCGCTGCTGGTGGCGGTTACCGTGCCGGCGGCCCTGGTGTTCGTGCAGCACGCCTTCGGCGACCGGGTGCAGGCGAACTGGCCGGGCCTGCTCTACCCGGCCTGCGCGATTGCCGCCGCCCCGCTGACCTGCCGCTGGTGGCGCGCCGGTGCCGGCCTCGGCTTCGTGCTGACGGCGCTGGTCTATGTGCAGTCGGTGGCGGCGCCCCTGCCGCTGCCGCGCCGGCTCGATGTGACGCTGATGCGCCTCGCGGGCTGGCGGGCACTCGCCCGGCAGGCGGCAACCGCGGCCGGCCCCGGCACCCCGCTGGTGGCCGACGAATATGGCCTGGCCGCCGAACTCGCCTTCGCCGCCCCGGGCCGCACGGTGTTCGCAGCCGAGCCGCGCTGGCGGCTGTTCGGACTGCCGCATCCGCCGTCCGGCCGGGTCACGATGCTGCTGGTCCGCAGTGCGCGGCGCAAGGATGCCCCCGATCCGCGGCTGTTCGGCACCGTCTTCCGGACCGGGAGCGTGGAGCGCGCCCGTGAGGGCGGGGTGGCGGAGCGCTACGACCTCTACCGGGTGACGCTGCGGAACAACCTGCCGCCGTCCTTGCAGAGCGAGGTGGTGGTGATGCCGGTGCCGTTGCGTTAGCCCTGGCTTAACCCTGTTCGGTCACAATGCCTGCAGGCGCCCCGCACGGGTCGTGACGGAGGCGGCGGCACATGGCGGGCGGACGAACCAACGGCAAGAACGCGGCGCGCGGGGGCGGCAACGTCATTATCCGCCGCGAGGAGATCATCGAAGGCGGCCACCATGGCGGCGCCTGGAAGGTCGCCTACGCCGACTTCGTGACCGCGATGATGGCATTCTTCCTGCTGATGTGGCTGATCAATGCCACCACGCAGGACCAGCGCCGTGGCATCGCCGCCTATTTCAGCCCGATGGCGAAGGTCGAGAACGGCTTCTCGGGCACCGGCATGGTGCCGGGGGGTGCCGCTCCGGTGGCCGATGGGGCGCAGCTCGTGGACCAGGGGCCGCCGCTGCTCGCGACGCTTTCCGCGCATGCCGACAGCCAGACCCAGCAGAACGACAACGCTCCGGATACCGGTACGGCGGCGGAAGCCAAGCCCGGTCCGCTCGGCGTCGGACCGAACGTCGCCGGCGCGCATGCCAATCCGCCCGCTCCCGCGACGCCGGCGGACAGCAAGACGCCGCCGGCGACGGCGGCCGGGATCCTCGTGGTGGACAATAACGGTCCGCCCGGCGGCGTCGCGAAAGGCGATAGCGGAACCCAGGCTACCCAGGATGCGAACCGCGGCGACGGCCAGGCGGCCGCCCAGGCGGCTGCGCAGGCTGGAGCCCAGGCGGAAACCAAGTCCCTGCGTGATGCGGCGCAGGGACTGCGCGATGCCATCGCCCACGACCCGGCGCTGCGTGTGCTCGCACGACAGATGGCAATCGATGTCACCCCGGACGGCCTGCGTATCCAGATCATGGACTCCGAGCGGCAGCCGATGTTCGCCAGCGGCTCGATGGTGCCGAACGAGCGGGCGCAGTCGCTGCTGCGCGCGGTCACCCCCTTCATCGCCAAGTTGCCCGAGTCGGTCTCGATCGGCGGCTACACGGATGCCGGCACCTATCGCGGCGGCCAGGTCTCCAATTGGAGCCTGTCCGCCGGCCGTGCCGATGCGGCGCGCAGCGTGCTGGTGCAATCGGGACTTTCGGAGACGCGGCTGAGCAACGTAACCGGTTACGCCGACCATGGCCTGCTGCTGCCGGCCGACCCGCTGTCGCCATCGAACCGGCGCATCGTGCTGACGCTGCAGCGGATCCTGCCGGTGGCCGATCCTGCGGCCGGCACGGACAATCCTGCCGCTCTCCTGCAGCCGTAGGAGGAAGTCGCATGCTGACGATCGGTGGCCTGGTCTTCCTCATCCTGTGCGTGTTCGGCAGCTTCATGGCATCCGGCGGTGCCATCGGCGCGCTGATCGGATCGATGCCGTTCGAGCTGCTGAGCATCCTGGGGGCGGCGATCGGCACCTTCATCATGGCCAACTCGATGCACGACCTGAAACACACCATCGGCGGCCTGATCAAGACGATCAAGGGACCGGCCTTCAAGAAGAGCGACTATGTCGAGCTGCTCAGCCTGCTGTTCTTCCTGGTCAAGCTGGCATCCACACGTGGCGTCATGGCGCTGGAGCCGCACATCGAGAACCCCGAAGCCAGCAGCGCCTTCGGCAAGTTTCCCAAGATCAGCTCGAACCACCATGTCACCGTGCTGATCTGCGACTACCTGCGCATGGTCGGCATGAATGCCGACGATCCGCACCAGATCGACGACGTCATGGCGCGCGAACTCAAGAAGATCCTCAACGAGGAATTGCATCCGGCGCACGCCCTGCAGACGATGGCGGATGCACTGCCGGCGCTCGGCATCGTCGCCGCCGTGCTTGGCGTCATCAAGACGATGTCGCACATCAACGAGCCACCGTCAGTGCTGGGCGAGATGATCGGTGGTGCGCTGGTCGGGACGTTCCTGGGGGTACTGCTGGCTTACGGCGTGGTGGCGCCGATCGCATCGCGCCTGCAGACCATCATCAAGGAGGAGAGCAAATATTACGAGCTGATCCGCGCGGTGCTGGTCGCGCACCTGCACGGCAATCCGCCGCAGGTCAGCGTCGAGAGCGGGCGCAAGATGGTGCCGAGCGAGCACATGCCAACCTTCCAGGACCTGGAGACAGCGGTGCAGGCGCTGGAAATCACCTGATCACGCCGACCGCGCTTCCTGCATAAGGACAACGACGCGTCTGGAAAACGCGACGGCCGCTCTTTCCAACTGAACAGAGTCGAACCAGGCCGCATCCAGGGCGTCGGTTGCAGCCTTCGGGATGCCGCCGCGGAACGCGCACAGGACCGGCAGCAGGATGTAGTGCCCGAGCAGCGGGCCGCCTGGCTCGCGGTACAACACGTCGAACGGCGTCAAAAGGTGCCGCGCCTCGGCCGCGACGCCGGTTTCTTCCAGCAGCTCGCGGATGGCGGCGCCCTCGATCGTCTCCCCCATCTCGATCTTGCCGCCGGGATAGCCCCACAGCCCCGCATCGGGGGGATTGCGCCGTTGCACCAGCAGCACCCGGTCCTCGTGCAGCACCACGGCGAGTGCCGCCGGGACCGGCCGGATCATGTCTCCGATGCGTCCACCAGCAGCCGGGCGACCTGCTCGCACAGCGCGCGATCCGCCTGCCTGAAGCGGTCCCGCACCGGGCTGTCGATATCGAGGACGCCCAGCAGGCGCCCGTCCCGGATGAGCGGCACCACGATCTCCGACCGGGAGGCGGCGTCGCAGGCGATATGCCCGGGAAATTCGTGCACATCCGGCACCACGATGGTCTCGCACCGTTCTGCCGCCGTCCCGCACACCCCCTGGCCCAGCGAGATGCGCACGCAGGCGATGCGTCCCTGGAACGGTCCGAGCACCAGCATGTCGGACCGCAGGAGGTAGAAGCCGGCCCAGTTCACCTCCGCCAGCCGCTCGAACAGCAGGGCGGCGGTATTGGCGCAATTGGCAATGAAGTCGGTCTCGCCATCAAGCATGCCACGCAGAGCGTCGAGCAGGTCGTCTCCCGGATCAGGCGCCATGCATACCTCGCTGCTGATAGGGGACCAGCGATGCCTCAGCCGTGCGGCGGCTGCAACCCGAAGCCGTCCGGCGGACGGATGTCCTGCAGGTCGAGCAGGCGGGTGATGCCGTCCGCGGCCATCGGCCGGCTGATCAGGTAGCCTTGGCCTTCGCTGCAGCCGTGGCTGCGCAGCCATTCGAGCTGCTCGGCCTCCTCGATCCCTTCCGCGAGACAGGCGACGTCGAGAGTGCTGGACAGGCCGATGACAGTACGCGTGATTGCGGCCGCGTCCGCAGCCCTGGTGACGTCGCGGGTGAACGACCGGTCGATCTTCAGCCGGTCCAGCGGGAAGTGGCGCAGATAGGCGAGTGATGACCAGCCGGTGCCGAAATCATCGACCGCAAGGCTGACGCCGATGCGCTTGAGATCGCCCATGATGCGGATCGCGCCCGGGAGGTCGTCGAGCGGCATCGCCTCGGTGATCTCGAGCTCGAGCCAGTGCGGCTCGAGGTCGGCCTCGCGGAGGATGGTGGCGATATCCTGCACCAAGCTCGCGCTGTAGAACTCGGGCGGCGAGAGGTTGACCGCCATACGCATCGGCCGATACCCGGCGCGCTGCCATTCAGCCGCCTGCATGCAGGCGACAGCCAGGGTGTTCCGGCCGATCGCGCACATCAAACCGGCTTCCGCGGCCAGGGGAATGAAGCACGCGGGCGGCACCGCACCGAACTCGGGATGGGTCCAGCGCAGCAGGGCTTCCACTCCGCAGATCGCGCCCGTACGGAGCAGGATCTGCGGCTGGTAGTGCAGCGTCAGCTCCTGGCGCTGCACCGCCGCATGCAGATCGCGCGACAGAAGCGCGCGTCGTTGCAGCGGCTGGTCGTCCGGACGGAACAGCCGGATCTGTCCGACGCCGGCACTGCGCGCCTCTTGCAGCGCGAGGCCGGCGCGGCGCAGCAGGCCTTCCGGCTCGCGCGCATCGGACGGGAACAGGCTGATGCCGGCGACAACTCCGAGCGGCAGCATCTCGCCGCCGGCGGTGCGGACGGCCTGCAGTCCTGCGATCATCTCGTCGCCGCGCGCCTGCGCCTCGGAAGCGCCGGGAATACGATCGAGCAGCAGCGCGAAGGTATCGCTGCCGATGCGGGCGATCAGCTCGTCGGGTGACAGGCAAGCCTGCAGCCGCCGTGCCGCCTCGGCGAGAGCTGCATCGCCGGCCTGGTAGCCGAACATCGTATTGATCTCGCGGATGCGATCGAGGGTGATGACCACTACGGCCCCGGGAGGCGCCTGCAATGGCACCGTCATGCCGATGCGCAGCGCCAGTTCGGCCTCGAACACCAGACGGTCGGGGAGCACGGGGGGGCCGGGAAGATCAGGCAGGGACCGCCCGGCGACCTCGGATCGCGCCACGACCAGCCCGGGCTGCCGTCGGAGGATCGCGGCCACCCGTGCCAAGACCTCGGCGGCTCGGAGCGGCCTGACCAGGATGTCGTCATGGCCGACCATGCCTGGACCACCCGCGGCGAGTTCCGTCTCGGTCGGCATCAGGATGATCGGGATGCTCACGGCATGGCCCGGCCCGGCGCCGGGCTGCACCAGCAGCAGGTCAGGCACGATGTCGGCCGGCGGCGAAACATCTCCTGTTCCGACGCGCTGGCAACGCGCGTCGTAGCCCGCGGCATCCAGAAGACTCACCAGGACGGACAGCTCGTCGAACTGGCGATGCAGGATCAGGATGCTGTGCGCGGAAGTCGCTTCGGCTGGTTGCGCGGCAGCCGCCACGCTGCCGCGTCGGGTCCTTCTCGTCATCGCCGTCGCGAAGCTCTGCGGCATCGGGCATCCTGCGGTCCTGAATCAGGCAACTTGGCCAGCCGACGGAAGTTGCCGAGCCGCAATTTATAACGTCAGAATGTCGTTATGACTCACGGCTCAGCTTGCGCCGATCCCCAGCAGCCCGTCTCGCAGCGCCGTGGTTGGCGGCTGGTGACCGAGGAAGCTCGCAAGCAGGTGGTGGCTGAACTCCGCCCCCTGGATGGCGGCGATCTTCCGGTCGTTGAACAGCACATCCACCTGGTCCGGCAGGAAGATGAAGGTCGTGGTGTCGCCTTGCCGCACCGCCTTCGCCGTGTCGAGCAACTGCACGAAGCCGGCTTCCTCGGTCTTCGAGCAGCCCGGAACGCAGTTCAGCACATGGCCGCGGCGATACTCGTCCTGCACCCGGCCGGCCCCGGCCGTGCGGACGAACTCGATCTTGAGCACCTTTGCGCCGGGCTGCGTCAGCAGGGCGGCCGCGTCGTGACTCTGCGAGGCCACGTAGAGCCCGGCGACGTAGCCGCGGATATGCAGGAAGGTGAAGAGCCGGACGCCCATGCCGTTCAGCCGGAGATGCTGCCCCTCGATGTCGATGCTGTCCGGCATGGTGATCCCGCCCGCGCTCATCGCCAGGGCAGGACCGGCGGAGGAGAGCAGGCCCCCCAGGGAAGCGGCGGCCAGCACCGCCTTCCAGGCTCGTCCGTTCCCGCACAAGGCAGCCGCAGCGGATCGGAGCATCCTGGAGACCCTCGATGTCTGCGCCATCCATCGCGGTCGCGGTGGCCGTCGTCAAGAAAATCGGATGCACGCGGCGCGGCTGGCCGTTAATGCTCTTCCGACACGGAAGACCGGCAGACAACAAACACGGCACCGTGAGCACAAGGATGCCCATGCTTCAGCCCGAGCCTCAACTGGCAACCGATCCAAGAACCGCCGAGATCCTCGATATCGTTGCCAAGGAGACCCAGATCGACCGGGCGCGTCTCACGCCGGACGCCTCGATCGAGGCCCTCGGCATCCCGTCGCTGGACATGGTCCAGGTCATCTTCGAGATCGAGGCCCGCTACGACGTCGAGATCCCGGTGGCGCCGGAGCGGGCCGGCAGCGAATTCAGTACTATCGGCGACCTGGTGGCTCACGCCCTGCGCACCATTGACGCCGCCCGGGCTGCTGATGCCCAATCTGCTGAAGCCAAGCGTGTTGAAGCCAAGCCTGTTGAAGCCAAGTCTGCTGATGCCCAGGTGGCCGACAAGACAAGCAACGGCGCCCAGGACACGGCTCGCGGGTGACACGCCGCGTCGCGGTCACCGGCCTGGGCGCGATCGCCTCGATCGGAGCCGACATGCCGTCGCTGTGGAGCGCGGTGCGACAGGGCCGCTCAGGCATCGGGCCGATCCGCACGATCCCGACCGAGCGCCTGACCACGCGCGTCGCGGCCGAAATCCATGATTTCGATCCGCTGGCTTGGTTCGATCCGCGACAGATGTCCCTGCTGGATCGCAACACACAATTTGCCCTGGTGGCCGCCCGCGAGGCGGTGCGCGAGTCCGGCGTGGACACCAGGCGGGCCGGCGCGCGGGGTGGGGTGGTGCTGGCGGCAGCCATTGGGCAGCACACCGTCGATGCCACGTACAAATCGTTCTATGGCGACGGCGCCAAGCGCGTGCATCCGTTGACCGTACCGCGCCTGATGCCGAGCAGCGCCACCAGCCAGGTCTCGATGGAACTCGGCCTGCGCGGCCCTAGCGTTGCCATGGCCTCGGCTTGTGCCTCCGCCAACCATGCCATCGGCCACGCCTTCCAGATGGTCCGCGCCGGCATGCTCGACGTCGCCATCACGGGCGGCGGGGACGCCTCGGTGGTGGTCGGCGTCCTGAAGGCATGGGAGGGGCTGCGCGTGCTCAGCCCGGACCTGTGCCAGCCGTTCTCGCTGGACCGGAAAGGCCTGGTGATCGGCGAGGGCGCAGCCATGCTGGTGCTGGAGGAGTGGGATCAGGCATTGGCTCGGGGGGCGAGGATCCAGGCCGAACTGGTGGGGTTCGGCAGTTCCGCCGATGCCGGCGACATCACCGCGCCGGCCATCGACGGCGCCGCGGCCGCCATGCGCGCGGCACTCGAGGATGCGGGGCTGAGCGCCCACTCCGTTCAGTACGTGAATGCGCACGGCACGGGAACCCGCCTCAACGACCGGACCGAGGTCGCGGCCCTGCGCGCCGTGTTCGGCCGCCACCTCGATCGCATGGCGGTCTCCTCCACGAAGTCGATGCTCGGCCATTGCATGACCGCGAGCGGCGCGCTGGAGCTTGCGGTCACGGTGGCGGCGCTGCGCGACAGCGTGGTGCCGCCGACCGCGGGCTACACCACGCCGGATCCGGAGTGCGACATCGACTGCGTGCCGAATATCGGCCGCCCGGGACCGATCGAGGTCGCGCTGTCCAACTCGTTCGCCTTCGGCGGCCTCAACGCCACCCTGATCGTCCGCCGCGCGACATCCTCCCGGAGACCCTCATGATCGTCCGCCACGCTTGAGCCCGCACATCAACGGCCCCCACGTCAACCGGATCGGGACGGCGGTTCCGGCGCATGACGTGCATCTGCCGTTCCTCGGCTTCGCCCGCACCCTGCTGGGGGATGACCGCACCCGGCTGGTGTTCGACCGCATGGCGGAGCGCTCGGGCATCGCGCACCGCTATTCGAACTTCCGCCCCGGCTCCCTTGCGGCCGGCGAGGTCGATGCGGACGGCTTCTACCGGCGCGGCGCGTTTCCCTCCACCGGCGCGAGGATGCGGCTCTACGAGCCGTTCGCCCGCACCCTGGCGCTGGAGGCGATCGCGAGGCTCGATCTTGCCGACGAGATCGACCGGATCACCCACATCATGGTCGCCTCCTGCACCGGCTTCACCGCGCCTGGCCTCGACCTGCAGATCGCCGATCGTCTCGGGCTTTCCGCCACCGTGGCCCGCACCATGGTCGGCTTCATGGGCTGCGCGGCTGCGGTGCCGACGCTCCGGCTTGCCTGCGATACGGTGCGCGCCGATCCGCAGGCCCGGGTGCTGATGGTGAATTGCGAGCTCAGCACGCTGCACCTGCAGGAGACCTCGGACCTCGAGACCGTGCTGTCCTTCATGCTGTTCGCGGACGGCGCGTCGGCCGCACTTGTCACCGCCGATCCGGTTGGCCTGGCCGTGGAGGATTTCCGCAGCGAGATCATCCCCGACAGCGCCGACCTGATCACCTGGCGCATCGGCGACCAGGGCTTCGACATGCACCTGTCGGGCAAGGTGCCGGGACGCATCGCCGGCGCCCTGCGTGGCGATCCCGAGGACCCGGCCGGGCTGCTGCGCGGGCTTGGCACCGATGCGTATGATCTCTGGGCGGTGCATGCCGGCGGCCGCACGGTGCTGGACGCGGTCGAGATCGGCCTGTCGCTCGACGCGTCGCGGCTGCGGCACTCGCGTGCGGTGCTGCACGACTACGGCAACATGTCCTCGGCCACCATCATGTTCGTCCTGGCCCGCATCCTGGCCGAGCAGGACGGCGCGCGCGGGCTGGGCATGGCGTTCGGCCCCGGGATGGTGGCAGAGAGCTTCCGCTTCCGTCGCGCCGGCCGCTGATGGACCTGTCCGCTCGGGCGGAGGGGCCCGAGATCCTCGACGCGGGCGATATCGGGCCGGACATGTTCGCCGCCGTGATGGACGACCTTGCCGCGGTCAGCCGGGTGATGCTGGCGCATGCGCCCACCATCGGCTTCCTGGATCGCGCGACGCGCGGCATGCCACGCGGCACGAGTGTCTCGGTGCTCGATGTCGGCTATGGCGAGGGCGACCTGCTGCGCCGGATCGGACGCTGGGCGCAGCGTCGTGGACTTCGCGCCAGGTTGTCCGGCATCGACCTCAACCCGCGCGCTTCCGGGGCTGCGCGCGCTCGCACGCCGGTCTCGATGCCGATCGAGTACGAGACAGGCAACGTGTTCGACCACGACGGCGATGCCGACTTCATCGTGAGCTCGCTGTTCACCCACCACCTGACGGACGCCGATGCGGTGCGTTTCCTGCACTGGATGCAGCGCGCGCGACTTGGCTGGTTCATCAACGATCTGCATCGACACCCTCTGGCCTATCACGGCTTTGGGGTGGTGGCGCGGCTGGCGCGCTGGCATCCGATCGTGCGCCAGGACGGCCAGCTCTCGGTGGCGCGCAGCTTTCGCCCTGCCGACTGGCGCGCCCTGCTCGACGAGGCGGGGGTCGAGGCACGCCTTTTCTGGAGGCCGATGTTCCGCCTCTGCGTCGAGCATCTCGCTTGATCCTGGTGGCCGGCGGCGGCCTGGCCGGAGCGGCCGCGGCCTGCGAACTGGCGCAGCAGGGGCGGGCGGTCACGCTGTTCGAGCGCGAGCGGGAGGCCCGACACAAAGTCTGCGGCGAATTCGTCAGCATCGAGGCGCGGGGTCATCTGGCAGCGCTCGGGCTGGATCTCGCCGCCCTCGGCGCGGTGCCGATCGAGCGCGTCCGGATCGCGTTCCGGGGCTCCCTGATCGAGGCCGCACTGCCGTTCACCGGCAGCAGCCTGACACGGCGGCGGCTCGACGCGGCGCTGCTGTCGCACGCACGGGCGGCCGGCGCCGACGTCAGGCAGGGCCGCATCGTCCGGCGTGCGACGACGAGCGGGGATGGCACGACCATGCTCGAACTGGATGGCGGCGAACGCCTCGGCGGCGAGCACGTGCTGCTGGCCACCGGCAAGCACGACCTGCGCGGGGTGCGCCGTCCACCGGCCGGCGTGGACCAGGTCTGCTTCAAGAGCTATTTCTCGCTGTCGGCGTCCAGTCGGCGCGCCCTCGAGGGGCATGTCGAACTGCTGCTGTTCCGCGACGGCTATGGCGGCCTGCAGATGGTCGAGGGCGGCATGGCCAACCTCTGCCTGCTGATCACGAGCGCCAGGCTGGCGCGTGAAGGGGGTACCTGGCGCAGGCTCCTGGCGGCGCTGGTGGTGGAAAGCCCGCATCTTCGGGACCGTCTGCAGGGAGCCGAGGAACGCCTGGAGCGGCCGTTGACCATCGCGCAGGTGCCGTACGGCTTCCTGCATCGCGCGTCTGCCGATGCACCCCGCGACCTGTTCCGCCTCGGGGACCAGATGGCGGTGATCCCGTCCTTCACCGGTGACGGCATGGCGATCGCCTTGCACACGGCGGCCCAGTCGGTGCGCTCGGTGCTCGGCGGGGAGCCGTCCGCTTGCTATCACAGCCGGGTATGCAGGACATTGCGACCGCAGATGCGTCTGGCAAGCGGCCTGTATGCGATGGGCCGGACTGCACCAGGCCAGGCGATGATGGTGCTGGGCGCCCGCATCTGGCCCGGCCTGGTGCAGCGGGTCGCGGCCGCGACCCGAGTTCCGGACCGGGCCAGATGCGGGCCATAGTTTGCGGCGCCGCTCGATCGCCGGGGATGCTTGTCATCGCGCTACCGGTCTGTCGCGCCAGCACGTTTTGCTCAGAACATCGAGGCTGCCGATATCCAGGGAAGTCCCGGAACCATCAAGCTCACCGTCAGCATTGGCGTCGCGGAAGCGACGGAACCCGACACCTGCGCGGACGACGCCGTGCGCCGCGCCGACCGCGCTCTACGTTGCAAGATCGCAGGTCGAAACCGGGTCGTGGCCGATCGAGCGGCCGATGGCCGTGTCTGGCAAGCGTTCTGGCGACGGCATCCAAGTGACGCACCGGGGCCGCTGGCCCGCGCCAGGCACGACCCGGGCTACGGACGCAAGCAGTGCGACGTCCGCCGCAGCAGCCGGAGCGACAGCAGGCCGCCGACGCCGGCCGATGCGACCACCAGCCCCATCGGCCGTGGCGTGCCGTCCGCCAGCAGTCCATTGCGCGAATGCCCGCTCTGATGGCTCCGGGTTGCGCCGCCCGTGCGGCAGCGTCTCCGGCAGCACCGACATCGACGCGAGTGCCAGCACGCCGATGCCGACCAGCGTCCAGAAGATCGCGCGCCAGTCCTGGAGCGCCAGGATCTGCGCGCCCAGGATCGGACCCAGCAGCGGCGCGATCGCCATCGGGAGCAACGCGGCCATGAAAGGCCGTGGTCGCCCGGCGGTTCGCGACATGCGGGTCACACGGCTCGATGATGGACGGCGGCGGCACGGTTCCTGGGATCTTGCCTACGACCCATGGCGGTATTGCGTATCGCTGACCTGCTCCAGCCAGTCGACCGGCGAGCCGTTCAGCTTCTCCTGGATGGCGATGTGGCTCATCGCGATAGCGGCCGACGCACCGTGCCAGTGCTTCTCGCCGGGCGGAAACCAGACCACGTCGCCGGGCCTGATCTCCTCGACCGGTCCGCCCTCGCGCTGCACCCAGCCCAGGCCGGTGGTCACGATCAGGGTCTGGCCGAGGGGATGCGTATGCCACGCGGTGCGCGCACCCGGCTCGAAGGTGACCAGTGCACCGCCAGCGCGGGCCGGCTCGGGCGGGCTGAACAGCGGATCGATGCGGACCGTGCCGGTGAACCAGTCCGCCGGTCCCTTGACGGAGGCCGCGCTGCCCGCTCGTGTGATGTTCATCGCAGGGTTCTTCCATTGTGGATGGTTGGACGCCCCATGCTACCGCACCCTGTCGTCGAGCCGCCTGCCGTGGTCAAGGCGCGAGGGCGAAGGTGGCGCAGAACAGCGCGAGGCCCATGACGAGCCAGGTGACATAGTCTGCCACCAGCCCGCTATGCAGGGTCTCGATCGGGCCGGCGATCGCCTTGCCGACCAGATCCAGGGCGCGCACGGCCGGGCGCGGCAAACGCTGGTGGCCAAGCTGGTAGCCCGCGATCAGCAGCGCCGCCGCCAGCGACGACCAGGACAACCACCAGGGTGCCTGTGCCGGACGCACCGCGGCCGCGACCGAGGGAATCGAAACCGGCTGGCCCAGGATCGCGGCCGTCTCCGGATGCGTCATCTGCGCGGCGGCATGCATCGCGAACGGCGCGACCTGCGGCATCGCGACCAGCGCCGGCAGCAGCAGCACGACCACCGGCGTCATCATCAGCCAGAGCGGCCGGTCGGCCTTTTCCTGTTCCTCCTCGGTAGGGGCCTGGGCCTCCTCCTCGTCGATCGCCTCGCCCCATCCGAGAAAGATCCGCCCGGTGGCGCGCAGCACGGCCGCACCGGTGAGCGCCGAGCCGACCAGCACCGGAACCAGCACCCAGGCCTGCCGTGCTCCCCAGACGTCGTTGCCGATCAGGCCGAAGCCGCGGTCCATCAGGCCGAGCGGCATCCCGGCCAGCAGCAGGCCGCCCAGCCCCATGGCAATTCCGGCCGGCCAGACCTCGCCGCCAAGGCCACGCAGCTCGAGCTCGTCGATGCTCGCGCGGGTCGCGAGCAGGATGCCGGCGACCATGAACAGCGACGCCTTCACCAGCCCGTGCCCGACCAGATAGACCAGCAGGCCGGCGAGGCTGCCCTGTCCAAGCAGGGAGAAGCCGACCAGCAGGATGCCGGCGTGCGAGATGGTGGAGAACGCCAGCATGCGCTTCAGGTGGCGCTGGGTCAGCGCCATGATGCCGCCCACGATGGCGCTGGCGGCGCCGAGCCCGAGCAGCAGGTGGCGGATCACCGCGACCACGACGGGGGACGGAATGAAGATCGTCCAGCCGAGGCGTGCGAGGCCGAACAGCGCGATAGAGACCATCGCGCCGGAGAAGATCACCGAGACCGGGCTCGGCGCCACCGCATGCGCGTCCGCCAGCCAGAACTGGAACGGCACCTGGGCGCCCTTGACCAGCAGCCCGGCCGCGATCAGCACGAAGGCGGCGCCGATTACCGGCTGCTGCGGCGAGCGCGCCACCGCTGCACCCAGGGCCGAGAAGTCGAGCGCGCCGCCGACGCTGTAGATCAGGCCGATGCCGCCGAGGATGCAGTAGCTGCCGATGGTATTGACGATGGTGAAGTTGAGCGCGCCCTCCAGCGCCGAACTGCGCAGCTCGTAGCCGGTGAGCGCGAAGGCGGCGACGCTCATCACCTCGAACCAGACGAACAGGTTGAACAGGTCGTGCGTCAGGCAGAACCCGACCATGCCGGCCAGGAACAGCAGCATCAGAACGTGGAAGTGCGCGTGCACCTCGTCGAAATAGCCCCAGGCGAACAGCAGCGTGGTTGCGAACAGCGCGCAGATGAAGACGGCCATCGCCCCGCCTGGCTGGTCGACCGCAAAGGCGATGCCGAGCACCAGGCCCGGTTTCGGAGTCCAGCCGCCGAACCACAGCACCAGCGGGTGAGCCGTCGCGTGCAACAGCAGCACGACGCAGGTCGCGGCCGCAGCCAGTACGGTGAGGATGGCGACCACGTCCGGTCCGCGCCTTGGCAGCAGGCGGCCGAACGCCAGCAGCAGGCCGGCGATCAGCAGCGGGCCCGCGACCGGCATCGGGATGAGGGTGCCGATCATCGGCGCAGCGGACGCAGGGGCCGCAGTTCCTGGGGATCGAGCGTGCCGCGCCGCTTGTGCAGTTGCAGCGCCATCGCCAGCAGCAGGGCGGTGACGGTGGCGCCGATGACGATGTCGGTCAGCACCAGGGCCTGCAGCACCGGATCGACCGCCGGTGTGCCGGGCGGGTGGGTGAAGAAGATCGGCGGTCCGCTGCCTGTGCGGAACCCGATCGACAGCAGCAGGACATAGGTCGAGGCCTGCACCACCGACAGGCAGCCGATCAGGTGGATGTAGTTCCGGCTGGTGGCGACGCCATAGAGCCCGATCCCGAGCAGCCAGGCAGCGACCGCCCACGGCAGCAGTCCGGCCAGCATCATTCCCCGTCATCCTGCGAGACGACCCGGGTCTCCTCGAGGAACTCTATGAACAGGACCACGAAGCCGCCGGTGACCGCCAGGGTCACGCCGGCATTCTCCACCAGCGTCAGTCCGCCGGACCACACGTCGCGAAAGGTCCCGAACGGCAGGATGTTGGTGAGGAACGGCGTGCCGGCCAGCACCGAGGCAAAGCCGCACAGCGCATACAGCGACGCTCCGAGACCTTCGCAGCCATCCATCACCTGGCTGCGCACCAGGCTACGCCAGCCGCGATAGCCCAGCCCGAGCAGGATCAGCAGCAGGCCGGATGCTGCGATGACGCCACCCTGGAAGCCGCCACCGGGCGTCGTCATGGCGTGCAGCGCGATATAGAGCCCGTAGACCAGCGTGATCGGCCCGAACACCACTGTCAGCAGCCGCACCGCCTCGCTGGGCGGCAGGATCGGCCGGCCATCGACGCGGCCCGCCCGCGCGCTGGTCTGCTCGCCACGGCTGCCGCGCAACAACACGGTGACGCCGGTGACCGCGCAGAGCAGCATGAACTCCTCCCCGAGGGTGTCGAAGCCGCGAATATCGAAATTCACCGCGCTGACCATGTTGGCCATCTTGCGTGCCGGACCCACGCGATCCACCGCATCGCCATACGGCAGCGGGTGCGCGCCGAATGTCGGAAGATGCAGCGCGACCCACGCAAGGCCGGGCAGCAGGCACAGGCAGCCCAGGGCGAAGACTGCCATGCGTACGGGCGGGCTCACTTCTGGACGTCTTTCGAAGGCTCGCGGTCCATGCGCACGCTGGCGATGACGACGAGGAACAGCAGCGGCGCCGCGACCGTGCCGACCGCGATTTCGGCGAATGCGACATCGGGAGCCTGCAGCGCCATGAACAGCAGCGCCAGCACCAGCCCGTTCACCGACATTGCCATGACCTGCCGGCGCGGCGTGCGGGAGAACACCACGCCTGCCCCGGAGACGGCTGCGAGCAGCAGCAGCAGCGCCAGCATGAGGGTCAACGGCTGCTGCCCTCCGGGCGGGGGCTACCGCCTCCCAGGCTCGCGTTCCGCTGCACCATGGCCCGGGCCGCGGCATGCGAGACGGCGGCGCCGACCAGGATGCCGAGCGCCGCGATGACCAGCATCTTGCCCGAGCGGGTGGACAGGCCGTCCGCGAGGAAGCCGATGATGGCCATCACGATCCCGGCTACCGCATTGATGAAGCTGGAGCAATGCAGCCGGTCGAGCGGGCTGTGCAGGCGCGCGTAGCCGACACAGCCGAGCCAGGTCGCGAGCACCACCGCGACCAGCAGCACGTCGATCGCCAGCTTCGTCACAGCCAGCGTTCCAGGAACAGCGCCAGGAGCAGCGTGCCGGGGAGGGTCAGCAGGGCGAGGCAGAGCGGCAGGTCGATGAAGGCGCTCTGGTCGAAGGCGAACGTCATCAGCTCGAGGCAGAGGACGGCGACCCCGGAGCCGAGCTGCACCGCCGCCAGCCTCGACGCGGTGCCGCCGCGGCAGGCACCGGCGACCGGGACCAGCAGCGCCGGCAGCAGCACCAGCACGGCGAGCGTCCAGTCGGTCATACCGGCCACTCCGGATCGGGCCTGGGGGGCGCCGGCCTGAGCTGGTGGATGCCGATCGTCGGCGACGTGCCGCCGGGAGGCGCGTCGATGACGAAGCCGTTCGGCGAGAGCGAGACGCCGAGGATCACCAGCGCCCGTCGCGAGGCATCGTGGCCGTCTTCACCCCCGGCGTGGAACGGCTGCTGGGTGATCCGGCCGCGCGAGGGCCGGCGTCGCTGCATGGTGGCGAGGGCGAGTTCCCGCCCGACCCGCAAGCTGTCGGGCAGGATCGCGCCAACCGCCCGCAGCGCGGCGCGTGCCGCACCGCGCGGATAGTCGAACCGTCGCGAACGCTGGCGCAGCAGCAATGCCAGCACCGCGCCAGCGATGGCGACCGGTATCCCGGCATAGGTTTCGGAGGCGCTGGGACTGCCGGCCAGCAGCTGGTACCAGGCTATGCAGGCGAGGCAGGTCAGGCCGAAGAACAGCACACCCCGCATCGACCATCCCCTGCAGCACGCCCCAGGGAGGCCAACGCCTCGATACGGTCAGCCGTTCGCATGGCGATCGCAGTAATCGTCAGTGGCAGGTTCACCGGCCATGTTGACTACCATCGTGTCGCGCAGGCTTGGAAAGGCCGGGGCCGACCTCAGCGGGGTGTCGCGGGCACGGTGCCGCTATCTGCGGTGCGCGCCGCCTCAGTGGGCGGGACCGACCAGCCCGTTTCTGACCATCTGCCGGCGCAAGCCGTCTCGATCCCGTGTATCCGGCATCGTGGCCAGCCACTCGCAGACGCCGCATCGCGCTTGTGGCCCGACATGAGCGGTGATGTCCGCGCCGCATTCGATACACGTGAATTCAGCAACAACCACCCTGGCCTCCAGCTGAGACACGTCTCATGTCATGAGATTGACATGCTTGGAGACGCAGTCAAGCGTGTTGGCGTCCTATGGTTTCGAAGGCCGTTTGCTGCGCTTCTCACCAGGCGGCATCATGACCCGGGGGGAATCGAGCATGGACATGTTGATGCGCCGTGATCTGTTGGCGGCTTCGGTGCTGGTGGCGGGAGCGTCGATGACGTCGCGGACCGCCAATGCGGCCGGGGCCGACCCGGCGATGACGCAGGTGGTGCAGGCCGGCTCCATCCCGTGGCGACAGCTCTATAATTTTCCGCCGGGAACCGCCGAGCAGGCCACGATGCATGGCGCACTCGGCAAGCCGGGGCAGTATTTCGTGCTGATCCGCTGGCATCCGGGCTATATGAGCGCCCCGCATTCCTACGAGACCGATCGCCTCTGCATCGTCCTGTCCGGCACCTGGTGGGTTGCCAGCGGAACCGATTTTGCGCCCGACGCCACGGTGCCCGTCGAAGCCGGCGGCTTCGTACGGCGTGTCGCCGGCACGCCGCATTATGACGGTGTCAAGAAGCATGCAGGCAGCCCGGCGATCCTGGCGATCTCGGGGATCGGCCCGATCCATTTCAACCTGGTCGATCCACGCCAGCCAGGCTGGCGCGAAGTCTGAGGATAATGATCCGAGCATGAGCAAACTGTCGATCAACCGGACGACGCGGCTGTGCATGTCGCTCTCGGCGCGACCGGGCAATTTCGGCACCCGGTTCCATAACCACCTCTACGAGGCGCTCGGCCTCGACTTTGTCTACAAGGCGTTCGGCACCCGGGACCTCGAGGGCGCGGTCCGCGGCATCCGGGCCCTCGGCATCCGGGGATGCGCGGTGTCGATGCCGTTCAAGGAAGCCGTCATCCCGCTGCTGGACAGCCTGGATCCGTCGGCGCAGGCGATCGGCTCGGTCAACACCATCGTCAATAGCGACGGCCATCTGCACGCCTACAACACCGACTACATCGCCATCGTCCGGCTGGTAGCCGAGACGCCGATCGACCGGGAGATCCGGTTCCTGCTGACTGGCAGCGGCGGCATGGCGAAGGCGGTGGCCTCGGCGCTGCGCGACCACGGCTTCACCAACGGCACCATCGTGGCCCGCAACCAGGCGACCGGCACCGCTCTGGCCGACGCCTGCGGTTACGGCTGGGCACCCGGACTGGGCGACGCGTCCGCTTCCGGGAACGCCGCGGGCATGCTGATCAACGTGACGCCGATCGGGATGGAAGGCGGTCCGGAGGCCGAGGAGCTGGCGTTTCCGGAGGCGGCGCTCGAGGCAGCGAAGGTTGTCGTCGACGTGGTGGCGCTGCCATCCGAGACTCCGACGATCAGGGCGGCGCGCGCCCTGGGCAAGCGCATCGTGACCGGCGCCGAGATCCAGACCGTGCAGGCCGTCGAGCAGTTCATCCTCTATACCGGCCAGACCCCGACGGACGAGCAGATCGCGGCGGCGGCGGCCTTCGCGCAGGGCAAGGCCGCGGCCTGAGTGCGAGCTATACGGGCGTAGGGTTGCGCTCGGCGAACCCGGCCTGGTGCCAGAACGGGTAGGGCAGGGTGACGGCACTGGCCTCGTCGAGGGCCGCCACCTGTCCGGGCGTCAGGTTCCAGCCGACCGCGCCGAGGTTCTGGCGCAGCTGCTCCTCGTTGCGGGCGCCGACGATGATGTTGGACACCGTCGGGCGCTGCAGCAGCCAGTTGAGCGCGATCTGCGGCACGCTCTTGCCGGTCTCCGACGCCACGCGGTCCAGCGCGTCCACCACCTTGAAGACGTGCTCGTCAGCCACCGGCGGCCCCATCTCGGCGGTCTTGTGCAGGCGCGAGCCGGCCGGCAGCGGCTGGCCCCGGCGGATCTTGCCGGTCAGGCGTCCCCAGCCGAGCGGGCTCCAGACCACGGCGCCGACGCCCTGCTCCAATCCGAGCGGCATCAGCTCCCACTCGTAGTCTCGGCCAATCAGCGAGTAGTAGGTCTGGTTGGCGACGTAGCGGGACAGGTTATAGCGCTCGGACACCGAGAGCGACTTCATCAGGTGCCAGCCAGAGAAGTTCGACACCCCGAGATAGCGGATCTTGCCGGCGCGGACGAGGTCGTCGAGCGCATTCAGCGTCTCCTCGACCGGCGTCCTGGCGTCGAACCCGTGCAGCTGGAACAGGTCGATATAGTCGGTGCCGAGGCGCCGGAGCGAGTGCTCGACCGCCTGGATCAGGTGGTGGCGGGACGAGCCGACCTCGTTCGGGCCGTCACCGGCGCGGAAGGTCGCCTTGGTCGAGACGATGACCTTCTCGCGCCGCCCCTTGATCGCGCCGCCCAGCACCTCCTCGGCAAGGCCGCCCGAGTAGATGTCGGCGCTGTCGAACATGGTCAGGCCGTGCTCGAGGCAGATATCGACCAGACGGGTCGCGCCCTGCACGTCGGTGTCGCCCCAGGCCTTGAAGAATTCGTTGCCGCCGCCGAACGTGCCGGTGCCCAGGCTCAGCACCGGCACCCTGAAGCCGGATCGGCCGAGAAATCTCTGTTCCATGACAAGGCTCCTTTTCAGCTTCGCGTCGCCGCTTTGACGCTGCGGGGCGCGAGTGGTTCACGCTACTCTGACACGCCATAACATTCAGGGGACCTTCATGGCCGAAGACCGCAGCCGGCACCGCGCCCTGGGCGAGCATGTGCTGCACCCGGAAACCCTGATGCTGGGCTATGCCTACGATCCGGCGCTGTCGGAAGGCTCGGTGAAGCCGCCGATCTTCATGACCTCCACCTTCGTGTTCCGCTCCGCCGAGGAGGGCCGCGACTTCTTCGACGTGGTCGCCGGCCGCAAGCCGGTGCCGCAGGGAGGCGCCGGCCTGGTCTATTCGCGCTTCAACCACCCCAACACCGAGATCGTCGAGGAGCGGCTCGCGGTGTTCGAGGGCGCCGAACAGGCGCTGCTGTTCAGCGCCGGCATGTCGGCCATCGCCACCACCCTGCTGGCCTACGTCAAGCCCGGCGACGTCATCCTGCACAGCCAGCCGCTGTACGGCGGCACCGAAACCCTGCTGATGCGCACCTTCGCCGGCTGGGGCATCGAGGCCGAGGGCTTCACCGACGGGCTGCACGAGGCAGCGATCGAGGCGGCGGCGGACCGCGCCTGCGCCCGCGGCCGGGTGTCCATCATCATGCTGGAGACACCGTCCAACCCGCTGATCTCGCTGGTCGATTTCTCCCTGGTGGCCAGGGTGCGCGACCGCATCGCGGCCCGGCAGGGCCATGCGCCGCTGATCGTCTGCGACAACACCCTGCTGGGACCGGTTTTCCAGGCGCCGCTGCTGCATGGCGTCGACATCGTGCTGTACTCGCTGACCAAGTATATCGGCGGCCATAGCGACCTGATCGGCGGCGCGGCGCTGGGCCCGGCGGCGCTGATGCGGCCGATCCGGCTGCTGCGCGGCGCCATCGGCACCCAGCTCGATCCCAACACCTGCTGGCTGATCGGCCGCTCGCTGGAGACGCTGGGGCTGCGCATGCGCGAAGCCGCTCGCAACGCGGAGATCGTGCTCGGCTTCCTCGCTGCCCATTCGCAGGTGCTGCGGCTGCACGCCCTGAACCGGCTGCAGGAGGGCGATCCGGCCGCTGCAGTACAGGCCCGGCAGGCGACCGGTGCCGGCTCGACCTTCAGCATCGTCATCAAGGGCGGCCAGGCGGAGGCGTTCCGGGTGCTGAACGCGCTGCGCATCTTCAAGCTCGCGGTCAGCCTCGGGGGCACGGAGTCGCTGGTGTGCCATCCGGCTTCGACCACCCATTCCGGCGTGCCGGCCGAACTGCGCGAGCGGGCCGGAGTGGTGGACGGGCTGATCCGGCTCAGTGTCGGCATCGAGAACGCCGAGGATCTCGTCGCGGACCTGGCCCAGGCCCTCGCCGTCCTGGGTTCCGGCGATACGCTGTCGTAACTTAATTGCTGGACGCGCCGCGTCGGGCCTCTACAACCACACGTCTGCCGCGAACCACCATCGTGATCAGAACCGGTCCGGACCGCTGCGTTGAGACACGCGGCCATGGAGTATCCCCCATCTATCACGAACACACGAACCGGCCCGCGGCACCCCGCGAGGCCGACGGCATGGCGGCTGTCACTCCGGTCATGTCAAGCCTGGCCGTGTCGGCCGCCGCGACCTCGCGGCGGCCACGCAAGCTCGCCGGCCTGGTGCCGCAGGCGACGGTGCACCGACTGTTCGCCCGCTCACGCCTGCTGCGGCGGGTGACGGTCGGCACGCTCAGCCGGATCGAGCTCGCCATCATGGGCGGCCACAAGCAGCGCGGCCGGCTCGACGTCATCCGCCGGGTCCGCAGCGAGCGGGAATCGCTGCTCAGCGGCAACGAGGCCTTCATGATCACCTCGCTGGCGGCGGCACAAAGCGCGGTCGGCGGCGTGATGGCCGAGGTCGGTGTGTTCCAGGGCTGTTCGGCCAAGCTGATCAGCCTCGCCGGCCGCCCCACCGCGCTGCACCTGTTCGACACCTTCGAAGGCCTGCCGGAGCCGGATCGTGACGAGCGCCGGGCGATGCGCAAGGGACACTATGCCGCCTCGCTGGAGGCGGTGCGCTCCTACCTGCACGACCAGCCGAACCTCGTCTTCCACCAGGGACTGTTCACCGGCGAGAACGTCGCCTGCAGCGGCGAGCGCTTCTCGTTCGTGCATCTCGATGTCGATCTCAAGGAGGGCACCCGCGCCTGCCTGGAGTTCTTCTATCCACGCATGCTGCCGGGCGGCGTCATCCTCAGCCACGACTACTCCTACCTCGACGGCGTGCGCGAGGCGTTCGCCGAATACCTGGCAAGGCGGCAGGAAAAGGTCATCGAGCTGCCGAGCTCCCAGGTCATGCTGATCAAGGCATAGGTCGGGGCGCGGCAGGCAAGCGCACCTTGCAGGGGGAGGCTTCGCGCCACCCGGATGGGCTGGTAGAAGCCGCACCGGGGCTGCGAGGACAGGGCGCATGGCGGAGACGGCGGTTCGCAGACGCGGCGTCTGCCTGGTGATCTCGGCGCCCTCCGGGGCCGGCAAGAGCACGATCGCCAACGCGTTGCGCGCCGCCGAGCCGGAGCTGATGCATTCGGTCAGCGTGACCACGCGGGCGCCGCGCCCGGGCGAGGTCGAGGGCGTTCATTACCACTACCGCAGCATGGCGGACTTCGAGGCGATGGCGCAGTCCGGCGCCCTGATCGAGTGGGCGATGGTGTTCGGGCGCGGCTACGGCACCCCACGCCAGCCGGTCGAGGCTACGCTGACGGCCGGCCGCGACATGGTGTTCGACATCGACTGGCAGGGCCACCGGCAGATACGCGCGGCCCTGCCCGAGGACGTGGTCAGCCTGTTCGTGCTGCCGCCGTCGCTCGGCGTGCTGGAGCAGCGACTGCGCTCTCGCGCCGCCGACGATCCGGCCGAGATCGCCCGGCGCATGCAGTCCGCCCGCGACGAGATCGCGCACTGGCGCGAGTTCGACCACGTGATCGTCAATGCGGAACTGGATCGCTCGATCCGCAACGCCCGCGCCGTGCTGCAGGCTGCCCGGCTGCGCACCGGCCGCCAGACCGGGCTGGCGGCCATGGTAGACTCCTTCAGCGCATGATGGCCAAGCTTCCATGATGGCCCGATTTCCATGATGGACTTTGGCGCGATCCGGGTGCTCTGCGTCGGTGATGTCATGCTCGATCGCTACGTCTATGGCGACATGGAGCGGATCTCGCCCGAGGCGCCGGTGCCGGTGCTCCGGCTGAACCGGACCCGCGAGATGGCGGGCGGGGTCGGCAACGTCGCCAGCAACATCCTCTCACTGGGCGGCTCGGCGGTGCTGGTCGGGCTCATCGGACGCGATGCCGCCGGTGCCGGGCTGCGGCGGATCCTGGTCGGGCAGGGCGGCGTGGTGGACGCGCTCGTCGAGAGCGAGGCGCGTCCGACGATCTGCAAGACGCGCTACATCGCCGCTCACCAGCAGGTGGTGCGGGCCGACGAGGAAAGCCGGCTGGCGCTGCAGCCCGACGAGGCGCTCGCGCTGAAGACCGCCATCGACCGCCATATCGGCCAGGCGCAGGTGCTGCTGCTGTCGGACTACGGCAAGGGCGTCTGCGCCCCGGACCTGGTCGCGCATGCCATCGCGCAGGCCCATCAGCGCCGCATTCCGGTGTTCGTCGACCCGAAATCCAACGACTTCTCGCGCTACCGGGGTGCCGACTGCATCACGCCGAATGCACGCGAGCTGTCGGCGGCAGCCGGCCTGCCGGTCGAGGACGAGGCGCAGGTGGAAGCCGCGGCCCGGGCCGTGATGCTGCAGGCCGAGGCCGGTGCGATCCTGGCGACGCGCTCCGACAAGGGCATGATCCTGGTCGAGCGTGACGGCCCGGCGCTGTCGGTGCCGGCGCGAGCGCGCGAGGTGTTCGACGTTTCCGGCGCCGGCGACACGGTGATCGCGGCCATGGCGCTGGCGCGTGGGGCCGGGCAGTCGCTGGCGCAGGCGATGCGGATCGCCAATGCCGCCGCCGGCGTGGTGGTCGGCAAGCTCGGCACCGCGACCGCCGACATCGTGGAGGTCATGCAGGAGCTGCTGCTGCTGGACCAGCAGTTCGGCGAGCATGTCGCCGAGACCGCGCTCTCCACGCTGTCGCACGCGCAGGCCCAGGTGGCGCGCTGGAAGGCGCTGGGGCTGCGGGTCGGCTTCACGAACGGTTGCTTCGACATCATCCATCCGGGCCACATCGCCTTGCTTGCCACCGCACGCGCCGAATGCGACCGCCTCGTCGTGGCGCTGAACGGCGACGACTCGGTGAGCCGCCTCAAGGGACCCACGCGGCCGGTGAACCGCCTGGCGGCTCGCGCCCAGGTGATGGCGGCGATCCGGCATGTCGATTGCGTGGTGAGCTTCGACGAGGACACGCCGCTCGCGCTGATCCAGGCGCTGTCGCCCGACGTGCTGGTCAAGGGCGGCGACTACACGCTGGCCACGACGGTCGGCGCAGACGTGGTGCAGGGAGCCGGCGGAAGGGTGGTGCTGACCGGTCTGGTGCCTGAGCAGTCCACGACTGCGACCCTGGAGCGGATCCGGGCCGGTTATCCCCGTTATACAGCGCCTTCCCCGTGATCCACAGCCACGTGGCGCGAGCTTAACAGCGCCGCAGGCCTTAAGCAGAAGCAAGGCGAGGGGCTCTGCCCCTCGACCCCGGCAAAGGCACGCCTTCGCAAACGAATCTTTTAGGATTAGGGATCTGGGGCCTGAGGCCCCAGCGGGTCAGGGGCGGAGCCCGTGTCTCGCCGATCGGAAAAGGGGCTAGAGTCCGCGCGTGAACCAGATCGAATCGACCCAGCGCGAGAGCCTGTTCGGCCTGTCGCAGCGGCTGCCGCCTTCCAACCTGCAGGCGGAGCAGGCGCTGCTGGGCGCCCTGCTCGCCAACAACAAGGCATACGACCGGGTCAGCGAGTTCCTCTCGCCCGAGCATTTTGCCGATCCGCTGCATGGCCGGATCTTCCAGGCGATCACGCGGCGGGTCGAGGCCGGGCAACTGGCGGATGCGATCACGCTGCGAGCCGAGTTCGAGCATTCCGGGCTGCTCGACGAGGTCGGCGGCGTGGCCTATCTCGGGCAGCTGCTGACCGCGATGGTGGGCATCATCAATGCCGGCGAGTATGGCCGGGCGATCCATGATGCCTGGCTGCGGCGGCAGTTGATCGATATCGGCGAGAACGTGGTCAACAACGCGTTCGGGCAGACGCCGGAGCTGGACGGCGCCAAGCAGATCGAGGCGGGCGAGGAGGCGCTGTTCCGGCTTGCCACCGAGAAGAGCCAGGAGGGAGGCTTCGTCACCTTCGAGCGGGCGCTGACGGATGCGATCGGCATTGCCGAAAAGGCCTTTCATCGCCAGGGCGACGTGGCCGGGCTGACCACAGGCCTGCGCGACCTCGACAAGAAGACCGGCGGGCTGCATCCGTCCGACCTGCTGATCCTGGCCGGGCGGCCGGCGATGGGCAAGACGGCGCTGGCGACCAAGATCGCCTTCGGGGCGGCGCGGGCGCTGATGCGCGAGGCGCGCGAGTACGAGGCGCTGCATGGGGCGGGCAAAGGCGGCGGCCAGGTGCAGCCGAAGGGGTCGGTGGCGATCTTCTCGCTGGAGATGAGCGCCGAGCAACTGGCGACGCGGCTGCTGTCCGAGGAGAGCCGGGTGTCCTCCGAGCGCATCCGCCGCGGCGAGATCGGGCAGAAGGAGTTCGACCGCTTCATCCAGGTGTCGCGCGAGCTGCCGACCTTGCCGCTGCATATCGACGACACCCCGGCGATCACGCTGTCGGCGCTGCGCACGCGCTGCCGCAGGCTGGCCCGCACCAAGGGGCTGAGCCTGGTGGTGGTCGACTACCTGCAGCTGATGCGGCCGTGCGTGGGGACGCGACCGGAGAACCGGGTGCAGGAGGTCAGCCAGATCACCCAGGGGCTGAAGGCGATCGCCAAGGAGCTGGAGGTGCCGGTGCTGGCACTGAGCCAGCTCAGCCGCTCGGTGGAGAGCCGCGAGGACAAGCGGCCGCAGCTCTCGGATCTGCGCGAGAGCGGATCGATCGAACAGGATGCGGACGCGGTAATGTTCGTGTATCGTGACGAGTACTACCTGCAGCAGCGGGCGCCCAAGCAGATGGCGTACGATAGCGAGGACAAGTACCAGACGGCGCTCGACAAGTGGCAGCGCGACATGGAGCAGGTGCACAACAAGGCGGAGTTGCTGCTGGAGAAGCAGCGGCATGGGCCGACGGGCAAGATCGACCTGTTCTTCGAGGGTGAGTTCACCCGGTTTGCCGATCTTGATCATGTGCATGGTGGATGACCTCCTGGATCATGCACGCGGCAGCGACATCAGCCGGAGCGCCTGGCGAACGTGATCGGGATCGATCGCGAACTGGTATTGGATCGCGTCGATTGGAGCGTCGCCCAGGACATAGCCACACTCCTGATTGAGCGCCTGAGCCAATCCGGATTGCAGGAAGCCCGGGTGGCGGGCCGATCCTCGCAGGCTACAGACGCGGCTGTCTTGCGGAGAGAAGACCGAGCCATGCAGCCCTGATCCGTATTCACCGATTATCCGTGTCGCTCTTCGGAACAGCGCGACCTGCTCTCCGACCGGCATGAGTTCCGGGTAAACCAGCTCATAACCTTGGTCTACCGCCATCGCCTCAATCTCCTCACGGTTCCTGAGCGAACGGCCGTCGCGATTGCTTCGAGCGCGCGAGATGAAGACTGCCTCCGCATCAGACGTCGACTGCGTGCTCTGAGCAGAATGGCGGTCGATCGTCAGCAAGATGAAATCGACGGCGCCACGAAAAAGCGAGGATGCTCGGCTGCCGGAGCGAAGCAGGACCGGAACGATCAGTTCTTCTGCCACAACTATTTCATCCACCGGATCATATCGGATCATCTGGCGTTCTTCAATCCCGACGATAGCGAGCCAGGAGAGGCCGAATGCTTGGATATCGGACGGGATCAAGTAGTACAGATCCGACAGTTTCAGCCCGACCAAGTGAAGGGCAAACAGTTTTGGCATGATATCGACCAGCCAGTGACCATAGATGTCATACCCGCCACCAAGCAGCAGCACGGCACTTTCGACATGGCGGCGTAGGTAGCGATCCGGATCTCCGACCTGGCCCGACGAAACTTGCCTCTCGCAGTAGTCGGCGCTGTGACCGAGTTGGTTGCTGGCAACAAGCATCGAGTCGTGGATGATCATCCCCGATCTGGTGACACCCGTGTTCTTGAGCCGGTAGATCCCGGTGTCAGCCTCTCCGACATGGTCGTGATAGTAGGACAGGAGCTGGGCCGGACAGTTACCTAGCAAGAACGAAGGCGCTTTTATTGGTGTACGGATCCAAGGAGAGAGCTCTTG
>CAXTVI010000036.1:0-44498 GCA_964247695.1 uncultured Acetobacteraceae bacterium | reverse complement strand
GACATGACGCTGTTCGAGGTGGACCAGGCCGCCAACCGCATCCGCGAGGAAGTGGCCGAGGACGCCAACATCATCTTCGGCTCGGCGATCGACGAGAGCCTGACCGGGCGCATCCGCGTCTCGGTGGTCGCGACCGGGATCGACACGCCGGTGGCGCAGTCCGAGCGGCCGCGCATGAACGAGGCGGCGCAGATCAGCCAGCCGATCCCGTATCCGACCCCGGGAGCGATCGGTCACGGCGCACCGGCGCCGGCCTATGGCGGGTCACGCTTCGGCGCGCCGGCGCGCAAGGCGGTGCCGGCGACCGGGCCGATCGGCGCACCGGTGCTGACCCAGCAGGACCCACGCCAGCGGCATGCGCCCGGGCACGCTCCCGGCCATGCGAGCGACAACTGGTCGCAGTTCGCCGCGGCGGCGGAAGCCCCGGCGCCCACGCCGAACTACGCCGCGCCGTCGAATGCGTCGCATGCCGGCTATTCCAGCGCCGGGTCGCAGCATGACGAGCAGGACTACGTGCAGGCACCCTCGCCGAGTGCCCTGCCGCACCAGTTGCCGTCCCAGCAGGCGGCCGGCCTCCGCCCCGCATCGCCACGCTCGGGCCTGTTCTCCGAGCCGCCGCGTGGGCACCAGGAGCCGATGCCGGCACCGGCGCCGAGCCGCAGCCTGTTCGGCATCGTGACCGGTGCGCTGCGCCGAGGGGCCGCGCCGATGCCCGGAGCGCCGTCGCAGATGACGCACGAGGCGCGCCGCGCCGAGCCGCAGTTCAACGAGCAGCAGCATGACGAAATGCGGCGCGACGCGGCGGCGGACCGCGCCGAGGCACCAACCGCGTCGGTGCGGCCGGTCGCAGCCGAGGAGGCGGGGCTCGATATTCCGGCCTTCCTGCGCCGCCAGTCCTGATCGTCCCGGCAGACGCACGATCGGCCGGCTGGGCAACCAGCCGGCCGATCTGTTTTTGATACAAAAACTCATGACGAGTCAGGGAGTTAGGTCGAAATAGTCGGCAATAATCGTTGACTGGCCATGGGCTTGTTGATCCGACTAGACATAAGATCAACGATGTTGGGTTCCCTCCGCAGCGATGCGGCCTGGGCCTGGTGCACGGGGAACGGGGTTTGCTGATGGATGGTCTGGCCACGCTCGGGAGCCTGCAGACCAGCGGCAGCCACGACGGCATGGCCCGCATCGCGGACCGGGCCGTCCAGCCCGGCGCCGGGAGTGCCATCGAGACAGTCACCTCGCTTGCCGCCGACATGCCGATCCGGTTCGGCCGGGTCCGTCAGCATACCCTGCGCAATCCGATCTCCTGTGTCGGCGTCGGCCTGCATACCGGGCGGACCATCCATCTGACCTTGCGCCCGGGTCCGGTGGATAGCGGGATCGTCGTCCACCGCACCGATCTCGACATCCGCATCCCGGCCCGGCACGACATGGTGGTCGATACGCGCCTCAGCACGGTGATCGCCAGTCGGGAGCAGCCGCAGGCACGCGTCGCTACCGTCGAGCATGTCATGGCAGCGCTCGCCGGCTGCCTGATCGACAACGTGGTCATCGAGGTCGATGGACCCGAGATCCCGGTGCTGGACGGGTCCGCGGCGCCTTTCGTGTTCCTGCTCGACTGCGCCGGACGCCAGGAGCAGCAGGGCTCGCGCGGCATGATCGAGGTGCTGAAGCGGGTTCGAGTCGACGAGGGAGAGGCTTTCGCCGAACTGCGTCCCGCCACCCAGCCCTGTCTCTCGCTGTCGCTCTCGATCGCCTTTCCGGCGCAGGCGATCGGCCGCCAGGCCTACAGCATGACCCTGACCGACCGTGCCTTTCGCACCGAGGTCGCCGATTGCCGCACCTTTACCATGCTCGGCGAGATCGAGGCCCTGCGTGCATCCGGGCTCGCCCGCGGCGGCTCCCTCGACAACGCCGTGGTGGTGGACGATGCCCGGGTGTTGAACCCGGCCGGCCTGCGGCGGCGCGACGAGTTCGTCCGCCACAAGCTGCTCGACGCGGTCGGCGACCTCGCCCTCGCCGGCCAGCCGCTACGCGGCGCCTTCATCGGCCACCGGTCCGGGCACGGGCTGAACAACCGCCTGCTGCATGCCCTGTTGTCGGATCCGGTCGCCTGGCGCCTGAGCGGCCGTGGTGCCCTCCCGGACGTCAGCCTCGCCGCCTGACCGCTGGAACAGGGGCCGCCTCTTCACCCTCCGGCGCTGCGTGATATAAGGCGGGCCCTTTTGGAAGAGCCGGCATGTCGCGCATCCCCCGACCCTCCACGACGCATCTCACCAGGGCCGTGCCGGCCGTGACCCTCGCGCTGCTGCTGTCCGGCTGCTCGACGCTGGATGCGATCAACCCGTTTGGCAGCTCGCACTCCCAGAGGGAGATCGCGGTCCTGCCGAACCAGAGTCCGGAGACGCTGTACAACAACGGGATCGATGCCCTGCATACCGGGCGCTACCCGCTGGCGCAGGCGCAGTTCGAGGCCATCCAGCAGAACTTCCCGTATTCCGCCTGGACCTCGAACGCGCAGCTCATGGAGGGCTACGCCTACTACCTGCAGAACAGCTATCCGGACGCTGTCTCGCAGCTCAACCGGTTCCTGCAGCTGCATCCCACCAGCAAGGATGCCGCCTACGCCTACTACCTGCGGGCACTGTGCTACTACGAGCAGATCGCCGATGTGAGCCGCGACCAGCAGGGCACGGTGGAGGCGATGTCGGCGCTGCAGGAAGTGGTCACCCGGTTTCCCGACAGCGCCTATGCCCGTGACGCCAGGCTGAAGATCGACCTGTGCCGCGACCACATCGCCGGCAAGGAGATGCTGGTCGGCCGCTACTATGAGAGCCAGCATTATTACGAGGCGGCGATCAACCGCTACCAGCGCGTGGTGCAGGACTTCCAGACCACCAACCATACCGCCGAGGCGCTGTCCCGGCTGGTCGAGCTCTACCTCAAGCTCGGGCTGACCGACCAGGCGCGACGCACGGCGAGCGTGCTCGGCTACAACTACCCCGGCAGCCCCTGGTATCAGGCCAGCTACCGCGAGCTGCGCTCGGCGAAGGCGCTGGATCCAGCCATGCGGCCGCCCGGCACCAGCGGGCCGATGACGACCGCCACCCGGACCCCGCATCCGGGCTTCCTGAGCCGCGCCTGGAACTCCGTGTTCTAAGAGACCCGCAGGCAGTTCTCCGCAGATTGGCACCCGCATGCTGACCCTGCTCTCGATCCGCGACGTGGTGCTCATCGAGAAGCTCGACCTGGTGCTGCATCCTGGGCTGACCGTGCTGACCGGCGAGACCGGCGCCGGCAAGTCGATCCTGCTGGACAGTCTCGGGCTGGCACTGGGCGAGCGCTCGGCCGCCTCCCTGGTGCGCAACGGCACGGCGCAGGCGAGCGTGACCGCCTGCTTCGAGATCGGCTCCGCCCATCCGCTGCACGCCCTCCTCGCCGAGCAGGGGATGGGGCCGGAGCCGGACGAGCCGGTGGTGCTGCGCCGGATCGTCACGCTGGACGGACGCTCGCGCGCCTATATCAACGACCAGCCGGTGGGCGTGGGGCTGCTGCGCCGCGCGGCCGCGCTGCTGATCGAGATCCAGGGCCAGCACGAGCAGATGGGTCTCGCAGACCCCTCGACGCATCTCGACCTGCTCGACGCCTACGGCACGCCGCCCAGGCTGCGCGAGACGGTCGCCCGGCACTACCGCATCTGGATCGAGACCACCGCGGCTTTGGCCGCGGCGCGTGCCCGGCTCGACGAGGCGGCGCGCGAGGAGGACTGGCTGCGTCTCTCGGTGCAGGAGCTCGCCGCCCTCGCCCCGCAGGAGGACGAGGAGGCGGCGCTGGCCGGCACCCGGCAGATCCTGCAGCAGGGCGAGCGAAGGGGAGAAGCGATCGCGGCGGCGCTGGCCGAGATCACGCCGCGCGACCGCCGCAACCACGGTCCGGCGGCAGCCCTGCGCGCCGCCAGCCGCGCCCTGCAGCGGCTGCTGCCGTCGCCGTCCGACCAACCCCCGGATCAGGCCGATCCGGCCTCGCCGCAGGCGCGCGCACAGGCGGCACTCGCCGCTCTCGATCATGCCGAGGAGGCGCTGTCGGAGGCCGAGACGCTGCTCGACCGGCTCGCCAGCGATTCCGAGGCCGATCCCAGGCTGCTGGAGCAGACCGAGGAGCGGCTGTTCGCGCTGCGGGCGGCGGCACGCAAGCATGGCGTGGCCGTCGTCGAGCTGCCGGTGCTGCTGGCCGAATTGCAGGGGCGCCTCGCCTCGCTGGAAGACGGCAACGTGCAGCTCGAGGCGCTGGACGCCGCCGTGCGCTCGGCGCGCGCCGGCTACGAGACCGCCTGCGCCAGTCTGACCACCGCGCGCACGGCGGCCGCACGGCGCCTGGAGACGGCGCTCGCCGCCGAGCTGCGGCCGCTGCGCCTCGAGCGCGCGCGCTTCTCGATCGCGCTGCCGAAGCTCGCCCCGGAGGCGTGGAACCTGCGCGGCGCCGAGCAGGCGAGCTTCCTGATCGCCGCCAACCCGGGCCAGGAGCCCGGACCGCTGGCGCGGGTCGCCTCCGGTGGCGAGCTGTCGCGGCTGATGCTGGCGATGAAGGTCGTGCTGGCCGGGCGTTCGGCGGTGCCGACGATCATCTTCGACGAGGTCGATTCCGGCGTGGGCGGCGCCACCGCGGCGGCGATCGGCGACCGGCTGGCGGCGATCGCGCGCGACGTGCAGGTGCTGGTGGTGACGCACAGCCCGCAGGTCGCGGCGCGCGGCAATTCGCACCTGCGCATCAGCAAGCACATGGCGCGCGACCGCACCGAGACCCGCGCCGAGCCGCTCGGCGGGAGCACCCGTCGCGAGGAGATCGCCCGCATGCTGGCCGGCGAGACGATCACCGAGGCCGCCCGCGCCGCCGCCGACAGCCTGCTGGGGGCGGCTTGAAGCCGGAGCGGCCGCTGCCGGACGTAGGACCCGAGGCGCTTACCGAGCCCGAGGCCGCCACCGAGCTGGAGCGCCTTGCCGCCGAGATCGCGGGCCACGACCGCGCCTACCATGGCGGCGACGCGCCGAGCATCGACGATGCCGGCTACGACGCGCTGCGCCGTCGCAACGACGCCATCGAGCGGATGCATCCGACGCTGGTGCGCGCCGACAGCCCGTCCGCCCGTGTCGGCGCGGCGCCCGAGGGAGGGTTCGCGAAGCACACCCACCTGGTGCCGATGCTCTCGCTGGACAACGTGTTCGACCGCGCCGACTTCGACGCCTTCATCGCGCGCGCGCGCCGCTTCCTCGGCATGACCGACGAGTCGTTGCCGCTGGTGGCCGAACCCAAGATCGACGGGCTGTCGATCAGCCTGACCTATGAGCGTGGCCGCCTGGTCGGGGCCGCCACCCGCGGCGACGGCGCCACCGGAGAGGACGTCACCGCCAACGTGCGTACCATGCGCGCGGTCCCGTCCCGTCTGCATGGCGGCGGTCCGGGGCTGATCGAGATACGCGGCGAGGTGTTCCTGGCCAAGGCCGACTTCCTGGCGCTGAACGAGGCGCAGGCTGCGAGCCGCCAGCGCCTGTTCGCCAACCCGCGCAACGCCGCCGCCGGGTCGCTTCGCCAGATGGATGCACGCATCACCGCGGGACGCCCGCTGTCCTTGTTCGCCTATGCGCAAGGCCGCTCGAGCGAGCCGGTCGCCACCAGCCACTGGGAATACCTCAAGCAGCTCGAGGCGTGGGGCTTCGCGGTCAATCCGCTGTCCGAGCGGCTCGGGGATGCCGAGGCGGCGGAGACGTTCCAGGACCGCATGGCGCGCGAGCGTTCCGGGCTCGGCTACGACATCGACGGCGTGGTCTACAAGATCGACGATCTCGCGCTGCAGGAGCGGCTCGGCTTCGTCGGGCGCACGCCGCGCTGGGCGACGGCGTGGAAGTTTCCGGCCGAGCAGGCGATCACCCGGCTCTCCGAGATCCGCATCCAGGTCGGCCGCACAGGCTCGCTGACGCCGGTCGCGGTGCTCGAGCCGGTCAATGTCGGCGGCGTGCTGGTGACCCGCGCCACCCTGCACAACGAGGACGAGATCGCGCGCAAGGACGTGCGCCCCGGCGACCGGGTGCAGTTGCAGCGCGCCGGCGACGTGATCCCGCAGATCCTGGGCGTGCTGCCGCGCACCGAGGACGACCCGCCGCGCGGGCCGCCCTACCTGTTCCCCGACACCTGCCCGGCCTGCGGCAGCCGCGCCGAACGCCCGGCCGGCGAGGTGGTGCGGCGCTGTACCGGCGGCTTGATCTGTCCGGCGCAGGCGGTCGAACGGCTGATCCACCTGGTGTCGCGCGCCGCCTTCGACATCGACGGGCTCGGCCAGAAGACCATCGAGGAGTTCCATGCGGAGGGGCTGATCCGGCGACCGGCCGACATCTTCCGGCTGGGCGCTCACCAGGAGGCGATCGCCGCCCGCGAGGGCTGGGGCGCGGTCTCGGCGTCCAACCTGATCCGCGCCATCGAGGCGCGGCGCACGATCCCGCTCGCGCGCTTCATCTTCGGCCTCGGCATGCGCCGGATCGGCGAGACCAATGCCCGCCTGCTGGCGCGGCACTATGTCGGCTATCCCGAGTGGCGCGCGCAGATGCAGGAGGCGACGGTCATCGGCTCGGATGCGCGGCTGGCGCTCGGCTCGATCACCGGCATCGGCAGCAGCATCGCCGACGAGCTGGCGGCGTTCTTCGCAGAAGAACACAACCTCGACGGTGTCGACGAACTTGCAGGCTTGCTGAGCATCCAGAGCGAGCAGCCGGTGGCGGACGGTGCGCTGGCCGGCAAGACCATCGTGTTCACCGGCACGCTCGTCAGCATGACGCGCCCGGAAGCGCGCGCGATGGCCGTGCGGCTGGGTGCGAAGGTCACCGACAGCGTCTCTAAGAAGACCGACATCGTGGTCCTCGGCGCCGAGGCCGGATCGAAGGCGAAAAAGGCGGCGGAGCTTGGAATCGCGACCCTCGACGAGGCGGGCTGGCGGCAGCTCGCCGGACTTGCCACGGACGCGGCGCCGACTTCGGACTGACGATTTTTGGCATTGTAATGTGCCGCCCCTGTCGCTATTTTGAGCGATCGACTGACTTGCCTGATCGCGCCGGGTAGCATCACGGCAGACGGTAAAATCCGCCGCAGCGGCAAGTCGCTCACAAGTCGTCCAGGAAACACAAGCCGCAGTAGCGATCGTACGCGCACTTCCGGTGCTGCTTGCGTCGAACCACACGCACGACGTGATCGACCTCGATCATGCCGCCGTCCATTGCAGGAGACATCCATGGCCAAAGGACAGAAGCGCGGCAACCGCGAGGTCAAGAAGCCCAAGGCTGCCAAGACGGTCGTCGTCCCGCCCTCGGCCTTCATCCAGAGCAAGACCGTGCGGCCGCTGCCTACCAAGACTTCCGGCAAGTGAAGGCCGTTGCATGAAAGTCCGGACCTGATGGCAGCCCGCACCGTTTCCGCTCCGCTCGATCCCGAGCTGGTCTGGTTCCAGGTCAGGAACGGCATCCACCTGATCACGTGCAACGTCTCCGACGAGGCACTAGAGGCAGTGGCGTGCCTCGATGCGGCCTCCAGCCTGACCTTGCGCCGGCGCTCGTTCGACCGCTTCCGCATGCTGATCGAGGCGGCGGCAAAGCTGAAGCTGGCCACCATGCCGACAGGCTTCAGCGGCAGGCTGGTGCTGTCGAGCCGCGATCTGCGGCTGGTGCCCCCGGTGGCCGGGGTTCCGGTCTATGGCAGCCTCGGCCGGCGGGTGCCGGACCCTGCGGTGGCCGCCTGACCGATCTCCTGATTTAGAACAGGCAGACCAGGGACAGCCCCGCGATCATCGTCACGGCGCCCACGATGCGCCAGATGTTCACGGCATGGACCTCGAAGCCGAGCAGGCCGTAATGGTCGAGCAGGATCGAGGTCGCGATGGTCGAAGTGACCACGAGGCCGTTGAACGCCGCGCCCCCCAGCCGGCCCGCGAACAGCAGGGTGGTGATCACCGGCACCGCGGCGATCACCGTTCCAACCCACGCCCACCAGGGCGTTCCCGCAATGCTGGCGATCGAGGGCAGGCTCTCCCGGCTGATCAGCACACCGGGCAGAATGGCGATCCCGGAGACCAGGCAGACGAACACCGCCGCCCACCACGGTCGCGACAGGCTGTGGGTCAATTGTGCATTGGTCCCGGAATGTATCGCGTTCAACACCCCGGCCAGCACGGGAAAGGCGTAGATCGCGATCTGCATCAGGTCGTATCCAGGTCGGTTGCTGGGTTGGTGGCCTGGCTCAGGCGGCTTCCTCGAGCCTCAGCGACGCCATGTCGATGACGTAGCGAAAGCGGACGTCACCATTGAGGACCTTCTTGTAGCCATCGTTGATGTCCTGGATTGCGATGATCTCGATATCCGGGCCGATGCCGTGCTCGGCGCAGAAATCCAGCGCGATGCTGCCGATGATGAGCCCGCCCGCCTTCACGTTCCAGTGCGGCAGCGGCGAGAAGGTCGTGACACCCGCGCGCAGGATCGGCGCCGCCACTTCGGGTCGCAGGCCCGGCGGGATGCTGAGCACGAAATCCTCCGGCACCACGATCACGTCGGAATAGCCGCCATAGGTATTGTCGCGGCCGTAGCTGTCCTCGCCGGTCGGCACCATCTTCGCCGGCACCATCGGGCCGTTATAGGTGGCGAGCCAGCTGTTCGGGCCCTCGCAATAGTTCTGGTCGCCTGCCTCGCAAGGCTCGCAATGCCGGCAGCTGTCGATCATGCAGCCGACACCGACCATGTCGCCGACCGCATGACGCGTGACGGACGCCGCCGCCTGCCGGACCCGGCCACGATCTCGTGCCCGGGCATGCACGGAGAGACCCTGTTGCCCACTCGTTCCACACCTGATGGATGTCGGAGTGGCAGACGCCGCAATACAGCACCTCGATCTCGACCTCGTTTGCCTTCGGCTCCTCGCGTTCGAAGCTCAACGGCTCCAGGCGGCTGCAGGAATGCTTGGCGGCGTACCCGGTCGCCTTGATCATGACGATGCCCTGCTGGCTGTTCGAGTGACGGCCAACGCAGACAATCCCCGGAAGATCGGACACGCTGCAAAGATGCTAGCCCAGCAGCCGGCCGCCCAGCAGCCGGTTCAGCAGGATCACCAGCGCCACCGCGAGTCCGTGCACCGCGAGATCGGTGGCCGCCGCGTCGAACGGATGGAACAGGTTGAGCAGCGTGGCGGCCGCGGCGGCGGAGGCCAGGCCGGCCAGGATCGCGGTCAGGCTCGGGTTCAACGGGCAGCCGCGCCGCAGCATCAGCACCAGCAGCGCCGAGAGCGGCACCGAGAAGCCCAGGATGAAGACGAGGCAGGCCATGCCGTCCTGAGGCGGCTCGACGAGCGTGGTCGGCAGCCAGTAGCCGCGCAGGCAGCCGAGGCCGCTGGCGCCGATCCAGAGCGCCACCGCCGGTACCGGCAGCAGGGCCCAGGCCCGCGGGCGGTCCGGCAGGCTGGACATGAATGCCGCCACCGCCGCGAGAACCGCAGACGCGGCGGCACCGATGGCGGCCATGGCCATGTCGGGCGTCGCGGTCAGCCGGGCCCACATCCGGCCGAGGTCGGAGAAGCCGGCGAGCCCCAGGCCGATGAGGCAGACCGCACCCAGCCACAGCGTCGCGCGAAGTGCCGGGCGCGACAGCGGGCGGACCGGGCGCAGGTCGAGCGCCAGGTGGTCGATGAGCCGGTCGGGCATGCGGGTGTCAGACATCCGGGCTGCCTCCCGACCGCCGGCGCAGGGCTGCCAGCGCCCGATGGAAGTTGACCTTCAGCGCACCCTTGCTGCGTCCGGTCAGGCGTGACGCCTCCTCGAGCGAGCGTTCGGCCAGTGCGAGCTGCTCGACCGCCTGTCGCTGCCCCGCCGGCAGGCGGTCGATCATCGCGCGCAGCGCCTGACCCTCCTGGCGCTGCGCGAGCAGTTCGCTCGCCGGCGGCGCCGGGTCCGGCTGCACCTCGTAGGTCGCCTGGTCATGCACCTCGCGCAGGCGATCGCGCCCCTGCCGGCGCAGCACATCGACCGCGCGGTGGCGGGCGATGGCGCGCAGCCAGGGCAGGAAGGGCCGGGCGGGATCATAGGTGGCGCGAGCCCGGTGCAAGGTGAGCAAGGTCTCCTGGATCGCGTCATCCATCAGGTCCTGCCCGACACCCTGCGCCCGGGCTGCGCCCATGATGACTGGCACGCAGTCACGAAGCAGGCCGCGGTAGGCGGCGGCGTCACCACCGAGTGCCGCCGCCATGCGATCCGAAAGCGCCTGCTCATCCGCGACCTGGCCGGTCACCGTAGGCACGAAGCGTGTCTCATCCCCCAAGCATAGCAGCAGGAAGCCGGCCGGCTACTGATGCGGCGGCATCGCCATGGTGTTACGCGGCGCGGCGGCACGCGGAGCCACCGGCGCCGCCATCGTATTCGGCGCCAAGGTGCCCGGAGACGCCGTGCCAGGTGACATGGTGCCCGGAGACATGGTGCCGGGGGCGGCGAGGCCTGGCGCAAGGGCGTTCGGCGACGGTTGCATCGCGTTCGGGGAGGGCTGGATCGCGTTCGGCGAACTCATCGTGTTCGGGCCGGACATGGTGCCGGCCTGCGCTCGCGCTTGTGTGATACCTGCGCCGGCGATGACCAAGATCGCAGACGCAGCAAGCATGGATCTCAACATCGTCGCCTCCGGGCCGCGGCCCTGTTGGGTTTCACTCGCAAGCTTCACTACGCCGGACCTCGCTCCACGGTTACCTGCTCGCGATAATATGCCTGCAAGCGAAGCAGATGCCTCGGTCGCCGCCAGGCCATGCCCGATCGCGATGCACGGGAGGACGCCGTCCGGTGGAATGTCGGGATGGCACGGCGCAGTGTCTGGATCCGTGCGCGATCCGATGCACACATTCCAACCGGATTGTCGGCATCCGGCTCGCCGTCATCGCTGGCACAACGCTTGCTGTCGTAGGGCCGATCGCAACGAAAGGCTTTCGAGACATGCCAGCAGTAGAAGCAAAGCGTCACGAGCCGGGCGACTATCTCGTCGACTACGAGGAGAAGGTCTTCGAGGACGTCAAGGCGAAGCCTGGCGAGAAGGCCCTGGTGACGTTCCATACCGTCGCCTTCGAGGGCTCGATCGGCCTGGTGAACCTGCTCCAGGCGACGCGCCTGCAGCGCAAGGGCTACGAGACCTCCATCCTGCTGTATGGCCCGGGCGTCACCCTGGGCGTGCTGCGCGGCTTCCCGCGCCTCGGCGACGAGGCCTTCCCGGGCCACCAGAATTTCAACAACCAGTTGAAGAAGTTCATGGATGAGGGCGGCAAGGTCTATGCCTGCCGGTTCTCGCTGCAGGCGCTGTATGGCCATGGCGAGCCGTCGCTGATGGAGGGCATCCGCCCGATCAATCCGCTCGACGTGCTCGACTGCATGCTGATCCACAAGCGCGACAACGCCGTCATCATCGATACCTGGACGGTCTGACGGCGATGGCGGTGCACCGGACAGCGGGCAGTCGCACGGTCCGGGCCGCCGCCATCCAGCTCGTGCCGGTGCTGGAGGACGGCACCGGCACCGAGCAGAAGGTGCTCGCCGCGATCCGCGACGCCGCCCGCGAAGGCGTGCAGATCGCCGTGTTCCCCGAGACCTTCGTGCCGTACTATCCTTATTTCTCGTTCGTGAAGGCGCCGGTGCTGATCGGGCCCGACCATCTTCGCCTGTACGAGAATGCGCCGAGCGTGCCGGGCCCGTTTACCGAGGCCGTCGCCGAAACCGCGCGCGAGGCCGGCATGGTCGTGGTGCTGGGGATCAACGAGCGCGACCACGGCTCGCTCTACAACACGCAACTGGTCTTCGATGCCGATGGCAGCCTGCTGCTGCAACGGCGCAAGATCACGCCGACCTATCACGAGCGGATGATCTGGGGCCAGGGCGACGGCGCCGGCCTGCGTGTCGTCGACAGCCGCGTCGGACGCATCGGCGCGCTGGCGTGCTGGGAGCACTACAATCCCCTCGCCCGCTACGCGCTGATGACGCAGCACGAGGAAATCCACTGTGCGCAATTTCCGGGCTCCATGGTCGGGCAGATCTTCGCCGACCAGATGGAGGTCACCATTCGCCACCATGCGCTCGAAGCCGGCTGCTTCGTGATCAACGCGACCGGCTGGCTGACCGACGAGCAGCTGCACGCCATCACCCCGGACGTCGCGATGCACAAGGCGCTGCGCGGCGGCACCTGTTCGGCGATCATCTCGCCGGAGGGCAACCATCTGGCGCCGCCGCTGCACGAAGGCGAGGGCATGGTGATCGCCGATCTCGACATGGCGCTGATCACCAAGCGCAAGCGGATGATGGACAGCGTCGGCCATTATGCGCGCCCCGAACTGCTTTCGCTGCTGCATGACACGCGCGACACGCACACCACCCAGGAGATGAGGAGCGACCATGCTGCAGTCCGCCACGCGGCCCTCGTCGACCCTGCTGACCGAGCTGCAATCGCTCGGGATGCGGCTGACTGACGCCACCGGTGCCGCCTCGCGACGCGGCGGCGCCGGGCCATCCGACCACAAGGCGATCCAGCTCGCCGGCCAGACCATCATGGTGCCGATCCATACGGCTGCGTCGCGCAGCTCGCCGTTCAGCGCCTCGCCGCCTGGCGAGGACGGCGCCGCCCTGCTGCTGCGCGACGGCACCCCGGTCGGCCGCATCAGCTTTCCGTCGCAGCCGCGGTTCTATGCGCTGCAGACGCTGGATGGCGTGCCGTACTGGAAGATCGCCATGCTGCACGGCACCGACGTGCTGGCGACCACCGTCCTGCAGACCTGCATCCGCTATGCCGACCGCCGCACCGCCTGCCAGTTCTGCGCCATCGGCCAGTCGCTCGCAGCCGGCCGCACCATCGCCCACAAGACGCCGGCGCAGCTGGCCGAGGTCGCGCGAGCCGCGGTGCTGCTCGACGGCGTGCGGCACATGGTGCTGACGACCGGCACGCCGAACGTCATCGATCGCGGCGCCGACCTGCTGTGCGAAAGCACGCGCGCGATCAAGGCGGCGGTCGACCTGCCGGTGCAGGCGCAGTGCGAGCCGCCGCGCGATGCCGCCTGGTACGGCCGCCTGCGCCAGGCCGGCGTCGACAGCCTCGGGATGCATCTGGAGGCGGCGACACAGGCGGTGCGCGCGCGCATCATGCCGGGCAAGGCCACCGTCAGCGTCGAGCGTTATCTGGATGCGTTCCGTGACGCGGTTCCGGTGTTCGGCCGCGGCCAGGTCAGCACCTACCTGCTCGCCGGCCTTGGCGACACCGCCGCCGAGATCCTCGCGCTGTGCGAGATCCTGGTCGGCATCGGCGTGCATCCGTTCGTGGTGCCGTTCGTGCCGATCACCGGAACGCCGCTCGAGGGCCATGCGCCGCCGAGCGCGGCCTTCATGCGCTCGGTGCTGGCGCCGCTCGGACGCATGCTGCGCGACAGCCGGCTGCTCTCGGCGCAGGTGAAGGCAGGCTGCAGCCGCTGCGGCGCCTGCTCATCCCAGTCTGCATTCGAGGGGGCCGCCTATGAAAATGCCGCCTGAGATGTTGGCCGGCCGCAGCCTGTACGAGGACGCGATCCTGCCCTTCGTGCCGGGCGAATACCGCGTCAAGCTTGCCGTCGAGGCCTGGGAGCGGCGGGCGCATTTCCGGCTGCGCCGCGAGATCTTCTGCGACGAGCAGGGTATCTTCGCAGACGACGACCGCGACGGCTTCGACGAAGTTGCCACGCCGATCGTGGCGTTGAGCTGCATCGCGGGTGCCGCTGACGGCGTGGTGGGCGTGGTACGCATCCACCAACCCGAGCCGAGCCTGTGGTGGGGCTCGCGCCTCGGGGTGCACCGGCATTTCCGGCGCATCGGCAGCATCGGCGCCGAGCTGGTGCGGCTCGCGGTCTGCACCGCCACCGCGCGCGGCTGCGAGCGTTTCCTCGCGCACGTGCAGGTGCAGAATGTCGAGTTCTTCGAGCGGCTGCACTGGCGGTCGCTCGACACCGTCTCGCTGCACGGCCGAGCGCATCATCTCATGCAGGCCGACCTCACCCGCTACCGCCCGCATGGCCGCGAAACGCTCGGCTTCGTGCGCCCGCACCGCCGGATCGCCGCATGAGCCTGTCGTCTCTTGCCAAATCGCTGCGAACGGGCATCGGCCTGCTGCACAAGCAGGATATCGCACCGGTCCTGGCGTCCCTTGGTCTTGCCGGGACCGCAGTGCGAGTCGGCGACGATTGCGCCGCCATTCCAGACGGCGATGGCTGGCTGCTGCTCGCCATCGAGGGGTTCCTGCCGGCGTTCATCGCGCGCGAGCCGGAATTCGCCGGCTGGTGCGGCGTCATGGTCAACCTGTCCGACATCGCCGCGATGGGCGGTCGGCCGCTCGCGGTGGTGGACGCCGTGTTCGCGCGCGACGACGAGCACGCCGCTCCGATCCTGAGCGGCCTGCGCGACGCCAGCACCCGGTACGGCGTTCCGATCGTCGGTGGCCACAGCAACATCCGCGCCGCCGACGAGCAGCTCAGCGTCGCCGTGCTCGGACGGGCTGGCGCGCTGCTCACCTCGTTCGATGCGCGGCCCGGCGAGTTGCTGCTGGCCGCGATCGACCTGCGCGGCCGCTACCACGAGCCGTTCGCGTGGTGGGATGCGAGTTCCGACTGCCCGGATCCCGAACGCCTGCGCCAGGATCTCGAGGTGCTGCCTTGCATCGCCGAAGCCGGGCTGAGCCGGGCGGCCAAGGATATCAGCATGGGCGGCCTGGTCGGCACGGCGATCATGCTGGCGGAATGTTCCCGCATCGGCCTCGCCATCGAGCTCGACGCGGTGCCCCGCCCGGACGGCGCCGACCTCGAACGCTGGCTCACCGCCTTTCCCTCGTTCGGCTACCTGATCACCTGCAGCGCGGAGAACGCCGCCACGATCATCGCGATGTTCAGGCAGCGCGGCATTGCCTGCAACCCGATCGGGCGCTGCGAGGCGGGTTCGCGTGTCGACCTGCTCCACCACGGTGAGCGCGAGACGCTGTGGGACCTCGCGGAGGCGACGCTGACCGGCTGCATGGTGGCCGCATGAGCGCTCTGCGCGTCGGCATCCTGACGCACTCGACCATTCCGCGCGGCGGCGTCGTGCATGCGCTCAGCCTTGCCGAGGCGCTGAGCGCGCATGGCGTCGACGCCACCCTGCTCGCACCCGCAACCCCGGGCGCCACGCTGTTCCGCCAGCCGCAATGCCGTTCGGTCCTGATCCCGGCGGCGCCCGTCGCCGAGGCGGCGACCGAGACGCTGGTGCGCACGCGGCGCGCCGAGATCACCGACTTCCTGGAGACGCAGCAGTACGACCTGCTGCACGCCCAGGATCCGATCTCGGCCCTTGCCTTGTCCGACCTTGAGGTCGCCGGCCACATCAGGGGCTTCGTGCGCACGGTGCACCATCTCGATGCGTTCCGGAACCCGGTGCTGGCGCAGTGGCAGGACATGGCGGTGACCCGGGCGCGCGGCCTGTTCTGCGTCAGCCGGATGTGGCGCGAGATCATCGCCGGGCGTTACGGGCGGCGCAGCGTTGTGGTCGGCAACGGCGTCGAGACACGGCGGTACACGCCACGGCCGGACCATCGCGATGCAGCGCTGCGGAGCCGCCTGGTGCCGGGCGGCGAGCCGTTCGTGCTGGCCGTCGGCGGCATCGAGGAACGCAAGAACACGCTCGGCACGCTGCGCGCCTTCCTGCGCATCACCCGCGCGCAGACGCATCCCGGCCTGCGGCTGGTGATCGCGGGCGGTGCCAGCCTGCTCGACCACAGCGCCTACCGGCGCGAGTTCAACGCGGTGCTGGAGCGTTCCGGCCACGCGGACCGCGTGATCCTGGCAGGCGTGATGCCGGATGCGGACATGCCGGCGCTATACCGGTCGGCTGCCCTGCTCTGCTTCGCCTCCCTGCAGGAAGGCTACGGGCTCTGCGTCCTGGAAGCCCTGGCCTGCGGCATCCCGGTGATCGCGCCGCACGGCGCGCCGTTCGACGAATATCTCGACCCTGCGGATGCGCTGCGTGTCGATCCGCGCAGCGACGCCGACATCGCCTCCGCGATCCTGCGCGGCCTGCAGCCCGGCCACGCCGAACGCGCGCGGCGGCATGGCCCGGTGCGGGCGACGCGCTACGGCTGGGACGAGGTCGCGGCCGCGCATCTCGCCGGCTACCACCATCACAGGGAGATGGCCGATGCCTGAGATGCGCTTCAGGGTGCGCTGGCCGGATGGCGGCGAGACGCTGTGCTACTCGCCCTCCCTGGTGATACGCGAGCATCTTGCCGCCGGCGGCATCTACGCGCTGCCGGATTTCCTGGAGCGCGTGCGCATGGCGCTGCGGATTGCCAGCGACCGCGTGCAGCAGAAATACGGCATGCCCTGCGCGCGCGCCATCGGGCAGCTCGGGGACATCGAGACGCGGGCGTCGCGCTACTCGCAGGATGCCGCCGTCACGGTGACGGAGTTCATGCCATGAGCGCTGCGCGGAGCTCCCCGCATGATGTCGTCATCATCGGCGGCGGACAGGCCGGACTGTCTGCCTCCTGGCAACTCACCCAGCGTGGCATCGAGCATGTCGTGCTCGAGCAGCACGCGACCGCGCATGCCTGGCGCGACGAGCGCTGGGACACGTTCTGCCTGGTGACGCCGAACTGGCAATGCACCCTGCCCGGCTATCCCTATGCCGGCTCCGATCCGCACGGCTTCATGCTGCGCGACGAGATCGTGGATTACGTCGAAGGCTACGCCGCGTCATTCGGCGCTCCGGTCCGCCCCGGCGCCAAGGTGGTGGCCGTGCAGCCGCTTGATGATGGGTATCGCGTGCGCACCGCGGACGGCGACATGCTCGCCGGCCAGGTGATCGTCGCCACCGGGGGCTACCACGATCCGATCGTGCCCCCCTATGCGAGCGCGCTGGATCCCGCGATCCTGCAGATCCACTCGTCTGAGTATCGCCGTCCGGAAAGCATGCCCGAAGGCGCCGTCCTGGTGGTCGGCACCGGACAGTCCGGTTGCCAGATCGCCGAGGACCTGCATCTGGCCGGCCGGACGGTGCATCTGTGCGTCGGCGAGGCGCCGCGCGTGGCGAGACGCTATCGCGGCAAGGACGTCGTCGAATGGCTGGACCTCATGGGCTATTACGACATTCCGGTCGACGAGCATCCGCTGCGCGAAGGCGTGCGCGACAAGACCAACCACTACGTCACCGGACGCGATGGCGGCCGCGACATCGATCTGCGCCTGCGTGCCATCGAAGGCATGCAGCTCTACGGCAAGCTCATCGGCATGCAGGGCCGCACCGTTGCGGTGGCGCCGGACCTCGCGCGCAATCTCGACGCCGCCGACGAGGTCGGCGAGAGCATCAAGCGCAGCATCGATGGCTGGATTGCCAAACAGGAAATCGAGGCGCTGGTCGAGGCCGCCTACGTGCCGCCCTGGCGCCCCGCCGCCGAGCGTACCTCGATCGATTGTGCGGCGCTCGGCATCACCAGCGTGATCTGGTGCATCGGGTTCAGAATGAACTTCTCCTGGGTCGAGCTGCCGGTGTTCGACGAGCGCGGCGCGCCCCGGCACCGGCGCGGCGTCACCGAGCAGGAGGGGCTGTATTTCCTGGGGCTGCCCTGGCTGCATAGCTGGGGGTCCGGCCGCTTCTCGGGCATTGCGCGCGACTCCGAGCACGTCGCCGAGCAGATCGCGCGACGCGCGCGGCGGTGATGGTGGAGCGCGCAAGACGCGCCGCGTGAACACACCGCTCGGCCGCGCCGATATCAGCTGGCTGCCCGAGCGGCGTACGCTGTCGGGCCCGATCTATCGGGCAATCGCCAACGCCATCGGAGATGCGATCCGCAGCGGCGGCCTGCAGCCCGGCGACCGGCTGCCGCCGCATCGGGCGCTGGCCGCCGCCATGGGCATCGACATCACCACGGTGACGCGCGCCTATGCGGAAGCGCAGCGACAGGGGCTGGTCGAGGCCACGATCGGCAGCGGTACGTTCGTGCGCGCCGAGGCCCCGGTGCTGGGGCAGGCCAGCGAGCGCGGCATCATCGACCTGACGATGAACCTGCCGCCGTCGCTGCCGGCATTCCCGCTCGGCCGCGCCATGCAGGACACGCTGCAGCGGCTGCTGCGCCAGCAGGATGCGGGCACGCTGATGTCGTATCGCTGGGGTGCGGGCACCAGCGAGGACCGCGCCGCCGGCGCCACCTGGTTGCGTCCCTGCCTGGGACGGATCGATCCGCAGCACCTGCTGGTGACGCCCGGCGCGCAGATCGCGATGCTGGCGGTGCTCACCACCCTGGCACGGCCGGGCGACGTGATCCTGAGCGAGCGCATCACCTATCCCGGGATCAAGGCACTGGCGGCGCAGCTCGGGCTCATTCTGCACGGGGTTGCCTGGGATCGCGAAGGCCTGCTGCCGGACAGCCTCGACGAGGCCTGCCGGCGCCTGCGGCCGCGCCTGCTGTACTGCAACCCGACGATCCAGAACCCGACCACCCTCACCATCAGCCTGCGCCGGCGCGCTGAGCTCGCGGCGATCGCGCGGCGGCATCACCTGCCGATCCTGGAGGACGACGCATACGGGCTGTTCCCGGCCAGCCCGATGCCGGCGATCGCCACTTTCGCTCCGGAGCTGACCTGGTATGTCGCGACCACGGCGAAGAGCCTGTCACCGGGCCTGCGCATCGCCTACCTGGTCGCACCCGGGCAGGCGCAGGCGATGCGGCTGACGGCGGCGCTGCGGGCCACCGCGATGGCGAGCTCGGGCCTGCTGAGCGGCATCGTCACCGCCTGGATCAAGTCGGGACAGGCCAGCGAGATCCTGGCCGCGGTGCGCGCCGAGGCGGGTGCAAGGCAGGTGATCGCCCGCTCGTTCCTGCCGGAGAGCGTGGCCTGTGCGCATCCGGAAGGCCTGCATGTCTGGCTGCGGCTGCCGGCACACTGGCAGGCGCATGAGTTCGCCGCCTACGTGCGCCGGCAGGGCCTGGCGATCGTCCCCGAGGACGCCTTCCGGCTCGACGGCCCGGGCCAGCGCGCGGTGCGGATCGCACTCGGCGCGGCCCCCGACCGGACGCGCCTCGCCGACGCGCTGCGCGCGGTGTCGGCGGCGCTGTCGCACCAGGTGCCGGCCGCCTACGCGTCGATCGTCTGAGCGGCGCTCCCGGCGGCCAGCCAGTCCACGACGCCCCGCAGGGCCGCCTCATTGTCCAGGCCGGCCTGCAATCCGCGACGGTAGATCTCGAGCTGGCGGTCGGCTCCGGTTCCGCGCGCGAGGATCGCGCGCACCGCCTCCATCTCCCGCTCGCAGCCGAACGCTGCCGCGTCCTCGCCGACCAGGGCCAGCAGCGTCTCCATCGACTGCGCGAGCGGCACCATGGCGCGCGCCTGCTCGTCGATCACCGAGGCGTGCGCCCCGTCGCGCTGAACGCGCCAGAAGTTCTCGCTGGCGATCGCACGCGAGGCGCCGGTCAGGCTGGCGTGGATGTCGCCGCGCCTGTCGAGCATGCGCACGACGCAGCGATACAGCGCCGCGATCGCGACAGCGTCGCCGACGCGGACACAACTGTCGCAGACACGCAGCTCCAGGGTCGGATAATGCATCGAGGGCCGCAGCGCCCACCACAGGTAGCTCGCATCCGGGATCGCGCCCGACTGCGTCATCACCTGCAGGTAGTGCTCGTAGTCGGCCGCGCCATCCATCAGGTCGGGCAACCCGGAGCGCGGCCATTCCCGGTAGGCGGCCATCCGGTAGCCGGCGAGACCGGTTTCGCGGCCCTCCCAGAACGGCGACGACACCGACAATGCGAGGAACATCGGCACGTACGGCACCATGCGCCGCATGAGATCGGCCCGGTGCCGGGGGTCGGGCACCTCGACATGGACATGCAGGGCACAGACCATGTTGCGCGTCGCCAGGATGCCATAGTCGGCGACCATGCGGTCGTAGCGCTCGCCTTCGCTGTGTTCCTGCTCCGGCCATGCGGCGAGCGGATGCGTTCCGGACGCGAACACCAGCAGCCCGTTCTCGCGCCCGATCCCGGCGAGTTCCGAGCGCAGGAAACTCAGCCGGTCATGCGCCTCGGCGAAATCGGTTCCGGGCGAGGTCGACACCTCGACCTGGCTCTGCAGCACCTCGCGTCCGCTGCCCGGCAGCCGGTCGTTCGCTGCGACATGGAAGGCCTTGGCGGCGCCAGACGCCGGCGTGCCGCGGCTGGAGGCGTCGGCAAGGAAATATTCCTCCTCGATCCCGAACCGATACTTGCTGTCCACCGCAGACCTCCTGTCATCCTCGAGACTTAGCCGGCTTCCTCGCTCCGGTCCTTCGGCAGCAGCAGAACCAGGGGCAGCATCGCGGCTGGAACCAGCAGCGGCAATGCCAGGCTGCGCTCGCAGAACACGCCGGCGGCCGCACCCGCCACGTAGGTGAGCCACAGCGACGGCACCGTCACCAGCACGATCCAGTCGCCCTCGTCCAGCCGCCGCCGGGAGATCCGCCTGGCCAGCACCTGCCCGAGCTTCTGCAGGTCGCCGGAGACGAAGCTGGTATTGATGCTCTGGCCGCCGAACCGGGTGAAGACGGCGTTCTGGCCGCCAAGGGCCGCACCCAGCACCAGCACGTTGACCGGCCTCGGCAGGAACGCGGCCAACAGGATCAGCAGGGTTGCGACCAGGATGGCAAGCAGCCGACCCCGTCGCGGCCCCTGCTCCGGACGCAGCAGCAGCCTCGAGACCAGGGATCCCGTGAGGAAGCACAGGATCGCCGCGGCCTTCTGCGCGGCACCATGCCAGTGACCCTCGGCCAGTGCCACGCCGAGGAGCGCGGTATTGCCGGTCATCTGGGCAGCGAACAGCCCGGTCTGCAGCCAGCCCAGACCGTCGCACAGGCCGGCGACCAGGGCGAGCCAGGACGCCCGGAAGGCCGGGTGGCGCAGCGGGGTCATGTCGCCGATCAGCCGGCGGCCGGCTTCGGCCCGGGCTTCGGCAACGGACCTTCCATGCGCAGCCCGTGCCAGGCGAGCACGCTGTCGGCGGTGAAGCATGCCAGCGCCCCCATCGTGCAGAGCAGGGCGACGCCGAACAGCAGCACCAGCCAGGACCCGGCGCCGGAATTGCGCAGGCTGCCGAGGAACAGCACGAGCGCCGCGCCACAGGTGGCGGCACCACCCACGGCCCCAAGTCCGATTGCGCAATCGAGCATCACCAGGCGCTGGTGCAGGCGCCGTGAATGCCCAAGCAGCAGGACATCCGAGGTGTCGTCCGTCCGGTCGGACTGCTTGTCGGCAATCGTCTCCAGGTGATCCGAGACCCGCGCCAGACGGGTGTTGAACAGGTTCAGCAACGTGCCGATGCCCGACAGCATGAACACCGGCGTCAGCGCGATCTGGATGATGTGCGCGACGTCGTCGATGGACTGGTTCGCCATCGGCGCTGCGAGAGGGAACGCCATCAGGCGGTCATCCGGCCCTGAGCCAGACCGCATCCTTGAGTTTCGAAACAAATGCCGCGTGCGCCTGAACGGCCTGCGCGTCCGGCACCAGCAGACGCGGGCGACGCGCCGAGTTCGCAGCGTAAGAGACGCGGGCGTCGCCGCCGCCCTCCTCGACCGCCAGGGCGAGGCCGCGCTGCCGGCCGCCCATCAGCTCGAGATAGACCTGCGCCAGCAGCCGGCAGTCGAGCAGCGCGTTGTGGGTGGTGCGCTCGGACAGATCGATGCCGTAGCGCCGGCACAGGCTGTCGAGGCTGTTCGGCAGTCCCGGGAAACGCTCGCGCGCCATGTCCAGCGTGTCGACCATGCGCCCACGATCAAGCGGCGGCAGCTCGAGATGAGCCAGTTCCGCGTCGAGAAAGCCGAAATCGAACGGCGCGTTGTGCGCGACCAGCGGATCGTCGCCGACAAAGGCGAGAAACTCGTCGATCACGTGGGCGAACTTGGGCTGGCCGACGAGATGCGCGCGGGTGTAGCCGTGCACGCGCGACGCCTCCTCGGGCACGTCGCGCTCGGGATCGAGCAGCACGTGGTAGTGCCGGCCGGTCGGCAGGTCGTCGATCAGCTCGACTGCGGCGATCTCGATGATCCGGTCGCCGGTGCGCGGGTCGAGCCCCGTGGTCTCGGTGTCGAACAGCACGGCACGCTTCATCAAGGCATCTCCCGGAGTCGCACAAGCATGCGCCTGATCTGCCGTAGGCTGTGCCAGCGCGACAAGCCGGTGCGTATCACGACATCGGCGCGGCGCCGCTTCTCTCCGTCCGGCATCTGCCGCGCGATAAGCGACCGGGCCTCGCTCTCGCTCATGCCGCGGCGGTGCCGGATCCGGCGGATCTGCGTCGAGGCGGGTGCCGACACCACCACCAGCACATCGCAGGCGCGCCAGCCGCCGCGCTCGAACAGCAGCGGGATGTCGAGCACCGCGAAGCGGGCGCCGCGGTCGCGCGCGCGACGCAGGAAGCGGCGCTGTGCCACGCGCACCATCGGATGCATGATCTGCTCGAGGGCATGGAAGATCTCGGGCCTGGCGATCGCGGCGGCGCGCAGCACGCCGCGATCGATGCGGCCGTCCCGCACGGCCTCCGGCACCAGGACGGCGATGGCCGGTACCGCCGCACCGCCGCGCGCCTGCAGCCGGTGGACCTCGCGGTCGGCATCGAACACCGGCAGGCCGGCCCGGCGCAGCGCCTTGGCCGCGGTGGACTTGCCCATGCCGATGCCGCCGGTCAGGCCGATGACCTTCAACTAGGAAGCACCCGGTGCCGTGATGCTCGCAGCCAGCAGCGCCGTGACCTCGTCATCGACCACCGGTGTCACCCCGAACCAGGCGGCAAAGCCCGGCACCGCCTGGTGCAGCAGCATGCCGAGGCCACCGACCGTGCGCAGGCCCCGCGCGCGCGCGTCGGCCAGCAGGGCGGTCTGCAGCGGCACATAGACGATGTCTGCCACCACCAGCGACCGTGCGGCCCGCGACAGGTCGGCCGGCAGGGGTGGCTGGCCCTGCATGCCGAGCGAGGTGGTGTTGACCAGCAGGGCCACGTCCGCCAGCGCCGCCGGCCACGCGTCCCAGCCGACCACCTCGACCCCGGTGACGAGACGCCGTGCCAGCGCCTCGCTGCGCGCGCGGGTGCGGTTGGCGACCCGCACCGGAACGCCGCGCGCGCGCAGGGCAGCGGCCACCGCAAGAGCGGCGCCTCCGGCCCCGAGCAGCAGCGCCGGCCCCGCGCCTGCATCCACCCCGGCAGCGCCCAGGCTGGCCAGGAAGCCGGCGCCATCGGTGCTGCGGCCGAGGCAACGTCCGTCATCCGTGAACACCAGCGTGTTGACGCTGCCGGTGCAGGCAGCGGCCTCGTCGAGCACGTCGCAAGATGCCGCGACCACCTGCTTGTGCGGAACCGTGACGTTCACTCCCGCCAAACCGGCCGCTCGCAAGCCGCGCAACGCGATGTCGAGCTGCCCCGGATGCACCGGCAGCGGGACGTATGCGCCGTCGATGCCATGGCGGCCCAGCCAGTGGTTGTGCAGCAGCGGCGAGCGGGAATGCGACACCGGATAGCCGATCACCCCGGCGAGGCGGCCGGAGCCGGTGATCACGGGACGCAGGCCTGGTAACGCGTCCAGGCCAGCGGCAGCAGGCGCGCGAGCCGGGCGGCCCAGGCCGCCTCGCCGGCCGCATCCCCGATCAGGTCCTGCCGGATCTCGATCTCGACCTGCGCCAGGCCGCGCTGCTCGCCATGCACCGGCACCGTATAGTCGTCGAGATCCGACAGGAAATACGGCTCGTTGTTGCCAACCACGAGGTCGCCCTCCGCTTCCAGCAGCGCCAGCAGAATGTGCGCGAAGCGTGGATCGTGGTTGTGCAGCAGGCCGACATGCCACGGCCGCGGCGCCGCGCCCCCGGGCGCCGGACGATCCGCGCGTCCGAGCTGCGGCGTGAAGCTGTGCAGCGCCACCAGCACCGTCGGCAGCCGGCGCTCCCGGCGGCGGTCCAGCAAGGCTCCGAGTCGCGCATGATACGGCCCGAAGATCTCGCGTTCCCGGGCCGCGCGCTGCGCGCTGGAGAGATCGTGATTGCCCGGCACCGGAGTCGCGTCGCTCTCGGCCGGGATGGACGAGGCATGGCCCGGTCGACGGTTGCAGTCGATCACCAGGCGCGAATAGGCCTGCGCCACCAGCGGTGCCGCGAGCGCCTCGCCGAGCAGGCGACCGACGCCGGCGATGCCGATGTCCCAGGCGATATGCCGGACGAGGTCGGCGGCCGCCACGCCGAGATCGCCGAGTGCGCCGGGAATTGCGCGTCCGGCGTGGTCCGAGGCCAGCACGAAGGGCGAGTCGGAGTCTTCCCGCAGCACCGTCACCGGCGGCGGATCGGCCGTCCCCAGCAGTGGCGAACCGGGCAGCACGGCCGGCCCCGATTTGCTTTGGCCATGATCTTGCACCGTGTTCTTATCATCCACGCTGGTCGTTTCCGATCATCTCGCCGACTCAACTAACGCACAGAATGGCAACGCCGCCGAATGGCCGGGGCCACACCTCCGGAGAAGGATCTTCATGCCGGTTCTGTCTGTCCAGCATGTCACGACCTACCGATACCGTCGCCCGGTCGGCTTTGGCGAGCACCGGATGATGTTCCGGCCACGCGATTGCGTCGACCAGCGGTTGGTGTCCTGGATGGTCGAGATCACGCCGGAACCCGCCGTGCTGCGCTCGATCCCGGATGCTTTCGGCAACGTCATCACCCTGGCCGGCTTCACCCGACGGGGGCGCGAGTTGCGCGTCGAGAACCGCCTCGTGGTGGACCATACCGAGACCGTGCTCGATGCGGCGCAGGTGGCGCCCTACGCACGGAATTGGCCGTTCACGTACGACCTGGACGACATGGTCGACCTCGCCCGGGTGATGGAGCGGCACTACCCCGATCCGGAGCACCGTGTCGATGCCTGGGCGCGCAGCCTGCTGCCGGAGAGCCGCACCGGCTCGACGATGGACGTGCTGATGGCCATGACCCGGGCGATCAAGCACGACTTCACCTATTGCGCGCGCTACGAGGAGGGCGTGCAGGACCCGGCCCGCACGCTGGCGCTGCAGGCCGGCACCTGCCGCGACTACGCGGTGCTGATGATGGAAGCGGTGCGGGCGCTCGGCATGGCGTCGCGCTTCGTCACCGGCTACATCTATTCCCCGGCGGTGGAAGGCCGCGTGAACCAGGGCGGCGGAGCGACGCACGCCTGGGTCGAGGTCTTCGTGCCCGGCTGCGGCTGGGTGGATTTCGACCCGACCAACGGCATCGTCGGATCGCGCGACCTGATCCGGGTGGCCAGCGTGCGCGAGCCGCGCCAGGCGGTGCCGCTGGCCGGAACCTGGACCGGGTTTCCCGCCGACAGCCTGGGCATGACGGTGTCCGTGCATGTCGGTGCGGGAGACATCAACGCGGAGGCGGCCGGCGCTTGCGCGCCCGACAGTTCGGTGGTGCGCCTGCTCGACCGCGAGAAGCCGCCGCCTGCCCCGCCCGGCGGCGATCCTTTCGAGCGCCGTCGCGACCGCAACTACGCTGCTCCTATTTGAAGCTGACCCCATCTCAGAAAAGCGAGAACGACACCATGCTCATCCGCGCCGGATTCGACATTGCCTTCAACGCACCGGTTCCGACGCCCCTGCTGCTCATGCTCAACCTGCACCCGAGCCGTAATGCCGACCTGCAGACCCCGCACGCGATGGTGTTCGATCCTCCAGTACCCGCGACCGACTATACCGACGGCTTCGGCAACATCTGCACCCGCGTGGTCGCACCCCCGGGCCTGCTGCGCATCACCAACCAGTTCACCATCCACGATAGCGGCGTGCCGGACGTGTCCGGCGCCGGGGCGCAGCAGGTGCCGGTGGAAGAACTGCCCTCCGATGTGCTGGTCTACCTGCTCGGCAGCCGCTACTGCGAGACCGACCGGCTGTCGGACACCGCCTGGTCGCTGTTCGGCCAGACGGCGCCGGGCTGGGCGCGCGTGCAGGCGATCCTCGACTACACGCACGACCGCATCACCTTCGGCTACGAGTTCGCCCGCTCGACGCGCACCGCGCACGAGGCGTTCATGGAGCGCCAGGGCGTGTGCCGCGACTTTGCGCACCTGGCGGTGACGCTGTGCCGCTGCATGAACATTCCGGCGCGCTACTGCACCGGCTATCTCGGCGATATCGGCGTGCCGCTCGACGAGAACCCGATGGATTTCTCGGCCTGGTTCGACGTCTATCTCGGCGGCCACTGGATCACCTGCGATGCTCGCCACAACAAGCCGCGTATCGGCAGGCTGCTGATGGCGCGTGGCCGCGACGCCACGGATGTCGCGATCTCGACCGCCTTCGGCAGCGCCTGGCTCGCCGGCTTCGAGGTGATCACCTACGAGCAGACCCCAGACTCGAAGATTGGCGACGTGCAGAACGAATCCGCGACCGCCTGACGCGGAGCGTCTCTCAAAGAGCCTGACACGGCAGCGTCAGGCGGCCAGCCGTTTCAGCGCGGCCGCCGCCTCGCCGGCGTCCCACTGCACCGGCCCCTGGATGCGCGCCACTTCCATGCCGTGTGGGTCGATCACCAGCGTGGTCGGGATACCGTCCAGCCTGAGCGCCGTCATCGTCTCGCTGTGCGGATCGAGCAGCACCGGCAGGCTGCGTATGCCGTGCGAGGCATAGAACGGCGCCACCGCCCCAGCGCCGCCGCGATCCAGCGACACCGCCAGCACCGTCATCGGAGGACTGGCAGCGGCCAGCGTGCGCGACAGCGCATCGAGCGCCGGCATCTCGGAGACGCAGGGCGTGCACCAGGTCGCCCAGAAGTTCAGCACCACGCCATGCCCGGCATAGTCCGCGAGCGTGCGCCGGGTGCCTTCGGCGGTGAGGAAGCCGAGGGTCGGCAGCACCGTCGGCGGATGCCCGGCGAGGTCGGCGATCGGGCGCGGGGTCGGTCCCGCCGGCACGTCCGGGGCCTGAGGGGGTACTTTGGCCGGCGTGCGCAGGGAATTGCGCGCAACCAAAGCGGCCAGTAGGGTCCCGCCCGCCGCAAGCAGGCCGCGGCGCATGATAGTCCGCGTGATCCGGGGCGGCGTTAGCAGGGGCATGGCGATGTCTTTAGAAGAGGGCAGCAGCCAGGGGAAGCCAGGCAGCGCCGATCCGTCGAATGCCCAATGGGGCGGCCGCTTCGCCGGCGGCCCGTCGGCGATCATGCAGGAGATCAACGCCTCGATCGGCTTCGACCGGGCGCTTTGGCGGCAGGACATACGCGGCTCGCTCGCACATGCCGCGATGCTGGCCCGCACCGGGATCATCGCGGCCGCCGACGAGCAGGCGATCCGCGGTGGCCTGCAACACATCGCGACCGAGATCGCGGCCGGGCGCTTCAGCTTCGACGTGGCGCTCGAGGACATCCACATGAACATCGAGGCGCGGCTGTCCGAGCAGGTCGGCGAGCCCGGCCGCCGGCTGCACACCGCGCGCAGCCGCAACGACCAGGTCGCCACCGACTTCCGGCTCTGGGTGCGCGACGCCATCGACGGGCTCGATGCGCAGGCGGCCGCCCTGATGCTGAGCCTGTCGCGGCGCGCGCTGGAGCACGCAGCCGACGCGATGCCGGGCTTCACGCACCTGCAGACCGCGCAGCCGGTCACCTTCGGCCACCACCTGCTGGCCTATGTCGAGATGCTGTCGCGCGACCGCGGTCGGCTGGCCGATACGAGGCGCCGGCTCAACGAATGCCCGCTGGGGGCGGCGGCACTCGCCGGCACCTCGTTCCCGATCGACCGCCGCATGACGGCGGCGGCGCTGGGCTTCGACCGCCCGTGCGCGAACTCGCTGGATGCGGTCTCGGATCGCGACTTCGCGCTCGAGTACCTCGCAGCGCTGGCGATCATGGCGATGCACCTGTCGCGCCTCGCCGAGGAGATCGTCACCTGGTGCTCGTCGCCATTCGGCTTCATCCGGCTGTCGGACGCCTTTACCACCGGCTCCTCGATCATGCCGCAGAAGCGCAACCCGGACGCCGCCGAGCTGACCCGGGCCAAGACCGGCCGCATCACGGGTGCGCTGGTCGGGCTGCTGACGGTGATGAAGGGGCTGCCGCTGGCTTATGCGAAGGACATGCAGGAGGACAAGGAGCCGGTGTTCCAGGCGACCGACGCCGCCAGCCTGTCGCTGGCCGCGATCGACGGCATGGTGCGCGACCTCGCCGCCGACACCGCGCGCATGCAGGCGCTGGCCGGGTCGGGGTTCTCCACCGCGACCGACCTCGCCGACTGGCTGGTGCGTGTGCTGAGGCTGCCGTTCCGCACCGCGCACCACGTCACCGGGCGGCTGGTGGGACGCGCGGAGGCGAAAGGCGTCGACCTCGCCGGGCTCGACCTCGCCGAGATGCAGGCAGAGGAGCCGGGCATCACCGGGGACGTGTTCTCGGTGCTGACGGTGGCCGCCTCGGTCGCCTCGCGCACCAGCGAGGGCGGCACTGCGCCGGACAATGTCGGCCGCGCGGCGCGGACCTGGATCGCGCAACTGGAGCCCGCCGCGGCGGACACGGACCATTCGGAGACGGGCGCATGAGCCGGATCGTGTTGCTGACCGTGGCGGCCCTGCTGCTGTGCCTGCCGCTCGGCGCCTGTGGACGCAAGGGCGCCCCGCATGCGCCGGGCCCGGCGGACCACATCATCTATCCGAAGGCGTATCCGACCGAGTAGCGGACGCCGCCACCAGCGCCGAGGCGCGGCCGCCGGCGGCCCCGATGCGGGCCTCGATCTGCACGCCGATGACCACCCAGCGCCCGCTCCGGTCGGGCGCCAGCAGCGGGGCGCCGCTGGTGCCACGGGTCCCGGCACAATCGTGCTCCAGCACCCCCTGGCTGATCGCGAGCAGCCGGCAGGGAGCGCCCCGCACCGCCACCTCGTCGCGATCGGCGCCGTAGCCGGCGAGCGCCAGCGCGGTGCCGGCCGGCGGCAGCGTCGCGGCGATCCGGAGCACCTCCCCCGGCGTGGCGATCGGATGGTCCAGCAGCAGCAGCGCCCGGTCCTTCGCTTCCTGCGGGGCCTCCCGGGCAGGATCGTAGCCGGGCGGCAGCACGAGACGCACCGCTATCGCATGGGCCGCATATCGTCCCAGGCGATAGCGCAGCAGAACATGTACCGAGCCGGGTTGCAGGAGGCGTCCGGTCCGGGCGGCGAACACGCAGTGCCCGGCGGTCATGGCAATCGCCGGCGCGATCAGGAAGCCGGTGCAGCGGACGCCGTAGCGGGTCTGCACGCGCAGCAGCGCCTGCCACGGCGGCCCTGCAAGGGATATTTCGAGACGCGGACGGCCATCCTCGCCGGGCAGCCCGGACCCGGCGTGCGCCATGGCCGGTCGCGGCACGAAACATGGCGCGAAAGCCGCAGCGAGAAGGAAAACGCGCGCAGCCTTAATCATTCCGTATTCAAACTGTCTTAGCTTGGAGCATCAAGGCCTGAGATCGACATGATCGTGCCATCAACCTGCCACGAAGCCCATGAAGATCGGCCAGTACGGGCGTCAAGCCCGTCCCGAGGAGGTTCTCGTGTACAGACAGGACAGGCCGGACCCGGCGCCGGTGACGGAAAGGTCGCCGGTGAAAGAAAGATTGGCGCACCGGGCTCTTGGCCTGCTCGCCCCGCGGCCGACCGCAAGCCTGATGTCGCAGCAGGCTCGCGACCGGCTCTACGAGCGCATGTTTCCGCAGCATATCTGTGGCGGCCACATCCTTGGGGATCGGGGCGATGAGCAGTCCGATTAGGTCACCCGACGGCCAGCATGGCGTGATCGTGATCCATGCCTTCGGACACTACCACGAGGCCGATTTCGTCGATGACCCGCAGGAGATCGAGCGGCTCATCGCCGATGGCCAGGGTTGGCGCATCGTCGACGCGGTGCGCCTAAGCAACAAGTAGTCCCGTCGCGTCACGGACGGTCAGGACCGGATGAAGCGGGCCAGGTCCTCGGTGAGGCGGTCCTTGTCGGTGATGAACAGGCCGTGCGGCGCGTTGTCGTAACGCAGATGCGTGGCACTTGGCAGCGCGGCGGCGGCGGCATCGCCGGTGATTCCGGCCGGCACCGTCTTGTCGCCGGTGCCGTGGATGATGAGCGTCGGCACCTTGAAGGATGCGAGGTCGGGCCGGAAGTCGGTCTCCGAGAATGCCCGGACGCAGTCGATGGTGGCGACTGGTGATGCCTGCAGCGCCATGAACATCGTCCACTGCATGATGCCGGCGGAGACCGGCGAGCCGAGCAGGCCGGCGCCGAAGAACATCTTGCCGAAGTCGCTCAGGAACTGCGGCCGGTCTTCCTCCAGGCCGCCGACCATCTGGTCGAAGACGCCGCGATCGACGCCTTCGGGATGGTCCGGCGTCTTGAGCAGGAACGGCACCACCGTCGAGACCAGCGCCACGCGGCCGACGCGGGCGCCGGCATGCCGCGACAGGTAGCGCGCGATCTCGCCGCCGCCCATCGAGAAGCCGACCAGGGTCACATCCTGCAGGTCGAGGCCGTCCAGCAGCGCCTTCAGGTCGTCTGCGAACGCGTCATAGTCATACGGACCGAGCGGCTGGTCCGAGCGGCCGAACCCGCGGCGGTCATAGGCGATGGTGCGCAGGCCCTGACGCGCCAGCGGCGTCATCTGGTACTCCCACATGTCGGCATTCAGCGGCCAGCCATGGATGAACACGACCGGCTTGCCCTGTGGGGAGCCCCAGTCCTTGTAGAACAGGCGGGTTCCGTCCGGCGTCTCGAGATGCGGCATGTCGATCTTCCCTCCGGCCACTTGCGGCCTTGCTCTCGGTTCAAACGGTGACCTCGACAGGCGGTTGCAGCCCTGGCGGTCGCACCGGGGCGTGATGCATGCCGCCGGCAACCGATCCCTCGGCCGCCGGTTCGTGGAGCTCCATCAAGCAGGAGGCCCCAGATGAGCAGCGACCCGCGCACTCGCTATCCGACACCGCCCTTCGAGCAGGCGAAGTTCGAGCCGCCCGGCTCGATCGAGGCGATGACCCCGAAGCCCGACCATGGCGAGAGCAGCTACACGGGCTCGGGCAAGCTGCAGGGCAAGGTCGCGCTGATCACCGGCGGCGACAGCGGCATTGGCCGCGCGGTCGCGATCGCCTTTGCCCGCGAGGGCGCCGACGTCGCGATCTCGTTCCTCGAGGAGAGCGCCGATGCGCGCGGCACCATCGAGTGGATCGAGCAGGCCGGCCGACGCGCGCTGTCGCTGCCGGGGGACATCACCAGCCGCGCGCTGTGCCGCTCCCTCGTCGAGAAGGTCGTGGGCACGTTCGGGCGCATCGACATCCTGGTGAACAACGCCGCCTTCCAGCGCACGCACGAGGCGTTCGAGGAGATCGACGGCGACGAGTGGGAACTTACTTTCGCCACCAACGTGCACGCGATGTTCCACCTGACCCAGGCGGCGGTGCCGCACATGCAGCCGGGTAGCACGATCATCAACACCACGTCGGTGAATGCCGACATGCCGCCGCCGACGATGATCGCCTATGACGCGACCAAGGGCGCGATCTCGAACTTCACCGGGGGCGCCGGCCAGTTGCTGGCAAAGCAGCACGGCATACGCATGAACGCGGTGGCGCCGGGTCCGATCTGGACGCCGCTGATCCCGTCCACGATGGATGCGGAGTCCGTGCAGGGCTTCGGCGGGCAGACCCCGCTCGGCCGTCCCGGGCAGCCGGCCGAACTGGCCGCCGCCTACGTGCTGCTCGCCTCGGACGACAGCAGCTACATGAGCGGCGCGATCATCCCCGTCACCGGCGGCAAGCCGATACTGTAGGCAGCCGGGCCTGAAGGGCGGCGCGGGAGGTCACACTCCCAGATCCTCCGGGCCGAAGGAGTGCGGCAGCAGGACGTCCAGGGTGGCCTGCAGCAGAACCTGCCCGTGCTCGTCGACCATGCGGACGGTGGCGTCGGGACCTGCGAACTCGCGCAGCTTCTGCCGGCAGCCGCCGCAAGGCGAACACGGGCGGCTGCCACGGCCGGCGATGACGATCTCGGTGATGCGGCGCGAGCCGGCCAGCACCATCGCCGAGATCGCACCCGCCTCCGCGCAGACGCCCTGCGGATAGGCGGCGTTCTCGACGTTGCACCCGGAATGCACGCTGCCGTCGTCGCAGCGCAGCGCTGCCCCAACCAGGAAGCGGGAATACGGGGCATGCGCCCGCAGACGGGCGGCCACGGCGGCATCGATCAGCGGATCGGTCACGGCTTCCCCCAATCGATGAACCGCAAAGCTACCCAGGCTGTCTCGCCGTGCAAAGGAGCCTTGGTCGCACGGGCCACCGCCGGTATCGTGACGGGGATGCACAGCGCCGCCCCGCTCGTCCAGATGCACCCGGACCCGACGCTCGACGAGCTTCTGGCCGCCCGCCCGCACCTCTCCATGCATGCCGTCTCCGGACTGATGCTGGAGGGTCTGCCGCTGCAGGCGGTCGCGGACGCACTCGGCACGCCGACCTGGGTGACCGGGGCGGATACGCTCCGCGCGCGCTACCACGTGCTGGCCGATGCCTTCCGGGAGGCGCGGCTTCCCGTCGCGGTGCACTATGCCGTGAAGGCCAACGACCACCTCGCCGTGCTGCGCGTGCTGCAGGCCGAAGGGGCCGGAGCGGATGTGGTGAGCGGCGGCGAGCTGCGCCGTGCGCTGGCCGCCGGGATGCCGCCCGCAGGCATCGTGTTCTCCGGCGTCGGCAAGTCGGACGACGAGCTGCGGCTGGCGATCGATGTCGAGGTAGGCCAGATCAATGTCGAGAGCGCCGAGGAGATGGTGCGGTTGGCGGCACTGTCCGCGGCCATGAGTCGGGTCAGCCGCATCGCGCTGCGGGTCAATCCGGACATCGATGCCGGCACCCACGACAAGATCAGCACCGGCCGGCTCGGCGACAAGTTCGGCATCGATCATCGCGACATCCCGCTGCTTTACGCCAAAGCCGCCCGGCTGCCCGGCCTGCGCCCTGTCGGCCTCGCCGTGCATATCGGCAGCCAGATCGCCGACGCGGCGCCGTTCCGCCGGGCGTTCGCTCGCATCGCCGGCCTCGTCGCCGCCCTGCGCGAAGCGGGAGAGGCGGTCGAGGCGGTCGATTGCGGCGGCGGCCTCGGGGTCCGCTATCGTGACGAACCGAGCCTCTCGCCGCGCGCGCTCGCCGGCGTCATGCGCGCGACGCTCGGCGATCTCGGCCTGCGTCTCGCCGTCGAGCCGGGGCGCTGGCTGGTCGCGCCGGCGGGCGTGCTGCTGGCGACCGTGCTGCTGGTCAAGCGCCAGCGCGCCGAGCCGCCGTTCGTCGTGCTCGACACGGCGATGAACGACCTGCTGCGCCCGAGCCTGTACGGCTCCTGGCACGGCATCGTGCCGCTCTCGCCGGAGGCGGCGGTGCGTCCTGCCACACCCGCGCATGTCGTGGGACCGGTGTGCGAGACCGGAGACACGTTCGCGCGCGACCGCCTGCTGCCCGCGCTCGCGCCCGGCGACCATGTCGCCATTCTCGATACCGGCGCCTACGGGTCGGTGATGAGCTCGACCTACAACGCGCGTCCGCCGGCGGCGCAGGCCCTGGTGGATCGCGGGCGATGGGCCACGATCCGGGACCGGCCGCCGGTCGAGGCGCTGTGGCGGGACGAGACGGTCCCGGAGTGGCTCGGATGAGCGGAGCGGACTCGACATGGTCCGCCGGGGCCGGTCGCGCCCGCCTGCGCGCGTCCCGCATCCTGCGCATCGAGCAGGCATGGCCGGCGCTGCTGCCTTCGATCGCGTTGCTGACCTTCTATGCCACCCTGGCGCTGCTCGACCTGCCGCAGCAATTACCGGTCTGGCTGCAGGTCCCGCTGCTGCTGCTGGTGCTCTGCGCGGCCGTCGCCCTGGCCTGGCCTCGTCTGCGACGGATCGCGGCACCGCCGGCCCATGCGGTCGATCGCCGCATCGAGCAGCGCTCCGGCCTGCGCCACCGGCCCCTGCAGGCCCTTGCCGACCGTCCGGCGGGTGACCTCGACAGCACCGGCCGCTCCGTCTGGGAGGCGCATCTCGTGCGCATGAGCGCCGCCATCGGCGACCTGCGCACAGGCTGGCCGCGCCTGGGCGTGCTGCGGCACGATCCGTACCGCCTCAGCCTGGCGCTGGGAGCGGCGTTGCTGGCGGCGCTGCTGATCGCAGGCGGCGACATCCCCGACCGGCTTGCCGCCGGCTTCCTACCCGGCCTGTTCGAGGCGCCCGGGCCGATGCCGCGCCTGCAGGCCTGGATCACGCCGCCGGACTACACCCACACGGCGCCGGTGTTCCTGACCACTGGGAAAGCGGACGTCGGCGTGCCGGCCGGCTCGGTGCTGCAGCTCAGCCTGACCGGCGTGCTGGGCCGGCCGCGGCTCGACCTGCGACCGCTCGACCAGGCTCCCGGGCCGGCCACCGGCCTCGATCGGCTGGCGGCCGGAAGCTGGGCCCTGCACCAGGCGCTGCAGGCCGGCACCCACCTCACCCTGCGCGCCAATGGCCGCGCGCTCGCCGACTGGACGCTGCGGGTTGCACTGCCGCCGCAGATCGTCGTCGCCTGGAACGGTACCCCCGGGGCCGCCTCGGAGCCCTGGCTCACCCGGCTGCCCTGGCACGTCGCGCACCCCTATGGCGTGACCAGCCTCACCGCCGAGATCCGGCTTGCCGACCCGAAGCGGGCCGGCATCGCGCCACTGCGTGTGCCGATCCCGCTGCCTTCGGACACGCGCGATGCCAGCGGCACCGCCCTGCCTGACCTCGCCGCCGATCCACGCGCCGGCGAGCCGGTGGTGGCAACCCTGCTGGCCACCGACGCCACCGGACACACCGTCGCCTCGGCCGAGGCCCGGCTGCGCCTGCCGCAACGGCCGTTCCGCAACCCGCTGGCGCGCGCGGTGCTGGACGCCCGCAAGCGCCTGGCACTCGGGCATGAAAGCCGCGACGCCACCGCTTCGGACCTGCAGGCGCTGGGCGACGCGCCGGGCGCCTTTGCCACCGACCCGGGCCTGTTCCTCAACCTGTCCAGCGCCGCATCGCTCCTACGCAACGACGACGTCCGCGACAACGACGCCGTCGCCGAGGCGACCGCCCGGCTGTGGGACCTGGCGCTGGCGCTGGAGGACGGGCTGCACAACGATCGCGCCGGCGCCCGCGCCGCGGCCGACGTGCGGGGCGCCCGCGACGCCCTCGCCCAGCAGCTCGAGCACATGCGCCAGCTCGGCGACAAGGGCCAGGCCGCCCACGAGCAGTCCGAGCTGGAACGACGCATCCAGGCGCTGACCGCCGCCATCGCACGCCGGCTGCAGGCGCTGGCCGAGCAGGCGCACCGCGAGCACACCATGCTGCCGCCGATGCCGGATGCGCGCGCGCTCAGCGGCGGCGACCTCGCGCGCATGATGCAGCAGATGCGCGACGCCGCCTCGCAGGGCCATACCCAGGAAGCGATGCAGCAGCTCCAGAAGATGCAGTCGATGCTCGACCGCATGCGCAGCGCCACGCCGCAGGACCTGCAGAGCCTGCGCGAGCAGGCGCAGGCGCAGGCGCAGGTGCGCGAGCAGATGGAGGGGCTGCACGACCTTGAGCGCCGCCAGTCCGGCCTGCTCGACCAGAGCCAGGCGCGGCAGAGCGCGCAGCAGCGCGCGGCGCAGGCCCGCAACGGCGCCGACCAGCGTGGCCAGATGGACGAGGCGACGGCGGAGCTGCTGAGCCGGCTCGGGGTGTCGCCGCCGCAGGAGCAGGGCTTCCCGCCGCCGAACCCGACCGGCCGCGACGAGGACGCGCCGGACCCGCAGGCGGAGGCGAAGCGCCAGAAGGCGGACGAAGCGGCCGAGCAGGCGCGCACGGCGCAGCGGGCCAGCGACACCCGCACCCAGCACGCGCTGTCGCGGGCGCTCGAGGAGCTCGGCCAGGAGTTCAAGGGGTTGAGCGGCAAGCAGCCGGGAGGCTTCAACGAGGCCGGGCGCGCCATGCGGAGCGCCCGCGAGGCGCTCGCGGCCGGCCAGGACCAGGCGGCGCAGCAGGCGCAGCAGCAGGCGCTGGCGGCGTTGCAGAAGGGCGGCCAGCAGATGCAGCAGACGCTGGCCTCGTCCAGCAGCGGCGGCAGTCCGATCCTGCTGCCGGGGATGCCGGGCAACAGCCCGTCCGACGATCCCGGCGATGCGCCGGGCCAGGAGGCGCAGGGCGACGGCCAGGACCCGCATCCCGGCCAGCGCGATCCGCTCGGGCGCCCGATCGGCACCGGCCCGCACGCGGATGACGGCGACACCCACGTGCCGGATACCGCGGAACGGCTGCGCTCGCGCGAGATCGAGCAGGAGCTGCGCCGGCGCGACACCGACCGCACGCGGCCGCCGGCCGAGCTCGACTATCTGGACCGGCTGCTGAAGTCGTTCTGAACCACAGCAAGACAAACTTTGCGCCTCCGCAACGTGCTAGGCTCGGGCAGAGCGGGCGCGAGCGGAGCTTCGTCGCCGGACCAAACCTGGTGGCGGTTCCGGATTGGCCTGGAGCGGCTGACAACTCGTTTCGCTTGAAAGGCGTTTTCCATGTCAGCCACCAGCCGCCGCCCCGCGATCGCACTCCCGCGCGCGCGCGTTCCTGGTGCGGATGCGCCGCGACCGGAGAAGCTCACCGGGATCGTCGCCGGCGTCGTGATAATCGCCGCGCTCTATCTAGGGCGCGAAGTCCTGATCCCGATCACCCTGTCGGTGCTGCTCAGCTTCGTGCTGGCGCCCCTGGTCAGGCTGCTGCAGCGTGCAAGGATACCCAAAATACCGGCAGTCCTGCTGTCCGTCCTCACGGCGCTCGGAGTGCTGCTGGTTCTGGGCGCGATCATCGGCACCCAGATCGCCTCGCTCAGTCAGGACCTGCCGCGCTACCAGAGCACGATCGAGCACAAGGTCTCGGCGGTACAGCAGTTCGCTTCCGGCCGGCTCAGGCAGATCACCAGCAGGATTGGCCGGGAGACCGCCGGCGGCGGCGCCGGGGCGACGACTGCGCCCGTGGCGGCCGATGGCCGCAAGGCGATGCCGGTCATCGTGCAGGAACCCCCGCCCACTCCGGTCCATCTGCTGCAACAGGTGGTGGGACCGATCGTCGGCCCCTTCGAGACGATCGGCATCGTGTTCGTCGTCGCGATCTTCATCCTGATGCAGCGCGAGGATCTCCGCGACCGGATGATCAGGCTGTTCGGCTCGAACGACCTGATCCGGACCACGGTGGCGCTCGACGATGCCGCATCGCGCCTCGGCCGCTATTTCCTGACCCAGCTCGGCATCAACACGCTGTTCGGCGTGATCATCGGTGTCGGGCTGACGATCATCGGCGTGCCGGACCCGGTGCTCTGGGGCATCCTGGCCGCCCTGCTCCGCTTCGTGCCGTATGTCGGGTCCGCCATCGCTGCAATCCTGCCGGCGGCGCTCGCCGCGGCGGTAGCCCCCGGATGGTCGATGGTCGCATGGACCGCAGGGCTGTTCCTGGTGACCGAGGGCGCGATCGGCCAGGTCGTCGAGCCGCTTGTCTATGGTCACGCGACCGGCCTGTCACCGGTCGCGGTGATCGTGGTGGCGATCTTCTGGAGCTGGATCTGGGGGCCGATCGGGCTGATCCTCTCCACGCCGCTGACCTTGTGCCTGGTCGTCCTCGGACGGCATGTCGATCACCTGGAGTTCCTGGACATCGTGCTCGGGGACCGGCCGGCGCTGACGCCGATCGAGACCCTCTATCAGCGGCTGCTCGCCGGCGACGACGACGAGATGCTGCGCCAGGCAGGCGCCTCGCTCAGGCAGCGCTCGCTGTCCTCGTACTATGACGACATCGTGCTCAGGGCGCTGGCGCTGGCCGCCGCCGACATCTCGCGCGGCGCCCTGCTTGCCGAGCGAGCCGTGCAGATCAACCAGGCGGTGCAGGAACTGGTGCACGACCTGGATGGATACGAGGACTTGGACCCGGCGCCAGGCGCTACCGAGCCGCCGCTTGCCGGCAAGCAGCATGACGACCGGCAGGTCCCGATGACGCCGCCGCCTCCCGACGCGGCGCCCCCCGCGCACCAGCTCCCCCCGCACTGGCAGGGCGAGTGCCCGGTGCTTTGTCTTGCAGGGCGCGGACCCCTCGACCTCGCCGCCGCCACCATGCTTGCGCAACTGCTGCAGAAACACGCCATCGGCGCTCGGGTCGCGGCCTACAGGGAGGCCTCGCGGGAGAGCATCGAGACGCTCGACGTCTCCCGCGTGGTCATGGTCTGCGTGTCATATCTGGATCTCGGCGGCAATCCGCTGCGCATCCGGGCGCTTTTGCGCCGCCTGCGCCAGCGCATCCCGAACGTGACGATCCTGATCGGACTATGGCCGGAAATGGCCGGGGATGCCGAAGACAATGGCTCATCGGCAGACGAAGGCGCCGACGAAGAGTTCCGCGGCCAGATCGGCGCAGACCTCTATGCGGGCAGCCTGGCGGAGGCAGTGGCTGCCTGCGTTCGCGTTTCCCAGGAAGCGGCAGGCGACATCCCGACCCTCACGGACGCCACGGCTCGGGTGCCTGCGGGCGCAAGCAGCACCATGGCCGCCTCGGAATGACGGATCGGGGCCAGCCTGTTCGGCTGTCGTCGTTCCTGCCGTAGGTCACGGCGCGGTGCCGCGTCGGATCCGCCGGCGTCCGAGGAGCTCTCCATGGCGGTCGACACACCCCGGCGCTGCGTAGCTCGTCATAATGCCCAATGATGACCGCCACTACCTCGGCGGCAGGAAATTCAAGACGTCGCAGTCGTCTCCTTTGCTGATCAACGGAGGTCATGCGCCAGAACGGCCCTGAGGATTGTCGACGGCTTCATTTCAAGCCTGTGTCTCCGATCCTGCAGGTATGGTCCTGCAGGTTCTCGCCTGTGGCAAAGTCGAGACGCAGCCGGTGGATCTCGCCGTCGAGCAGGAAGAAGCCCGGTTGCGGCATGGCTGTCCCGACCAGTACCAGGGTGTGCCGGCCCATCTCGCCGTGAGGATCATGCAGCGATGCCGCCAGAAGGTGGAACGGATCGTGCGCTCCCAGCGTCTCGCCGGGGATGTACATCGCCCGGTACCGCGTGCCGCCGATCGGTGGCAGCACCGACCATCCGGTGCCGATCCTGCCAGCCTGCGACCGCAGCATTGCATGCGCCGCCATGCCGATGCAGTCGATATGGATGTGCAACTGGTTCTGGCTGCGTCCATAGGCCGAGTTGACCGCAAGCGACAGGTCCTCGCGCGGCAGGCCATGGCCGACGCGGGCCTCGACAAGCCGCACCTGCGTCCAGGCATCCGCGAAGTAGTTCGGCGTCTGCGGCTGCAGCAGCTCCGGACTCTCGATGCCGCCCAGCCGTCGGGTCGGGATCAGCAGATATTGCTCGCGCCCCCGGATGTCCTTGAGCACCGCGAACCCCTGCGCGAGGTCGACCGCGGCGCAAGGCTCCGGACGTGCATGCATCGTCTCGTCGGGAACGCAGCGCCTGTCGACGATCTTCCACAAGGCGGACGGATCGGCAGCGTGCGCGACCGGTGCGGCGCACCCTATCGCGAGCAGCGCCGCAGCCAACCCCGGCAGCCTCACGCGCCCTCGATCACCGGAGCGAGGCCGGCCGCCTGGGCCAACCGGTCGAGCCGGCGGCCGACGCTCTCGGTGCCGGACGCCAGCCGCTCGGCGGACAGGCGCAGCACCAGGCGGTTGCCGTCGCGCAGCAGGCTGGTGCCGGCGAGCAACTCGGGGATGCCGGCGCACAGCACGTACGCGAGGCGCAGGGCGAGACCGAGGATCTCGGCCTGCTGGAAGCCGCGCGCATCGAGCAGGCGGCGCGCCGGCTGCAGGAAGGCCTGGTCGAGCTCCGCCTCGTAACGCATCGCCAGCACCAGGGCGAGGAACGCCCGCGTCGGATGCGACAGCGCCATGCCGGGCTGGCGCAGGATACGAAGAAAAGTCTGCTCGGCGCGATATTCCGGATGATCGAGCGCCCCGGTATCTGACACCCAGCAGGCGCTGACCCGCAGCCGTCGGTCCTCGGCGCCTTCGCCCGCGAACAGCGCGCCGGTCCAGTCGATCAGCGCCGGCGGCAGCGTGGTGCTCCGGCTCAGGCGGGTGGCGAGGTCGTGCGAGCTGGCCTCGAGCGGCGGCTCGTCCATCACGCCCGGGGCGACCCGGCGCATGTACCAGCCCTCCCGCAGGCCGTCGACGCTGAACACCACGCGGTCGGGCTGCACGCGGCGCAGCAACCGGCGCAGCACGGTGGCCGCGAATGGCATGTCGTCGAGGCGCTTGCGCGGCGCGCCGGGCAACCGCTCCAGGGTGCGGCGGGTGGCGCCGATCACCCAGCCGGTCATCTCGCGGGCGTCCTCGGGAGTCAGCTCGTACTGGTGCACGATATTGAGCGGATAGAACGTGCGCGCGATCTGCAGCCTGGCCAGCGCGCGGAACGCGCCACCGACAAGGTACAGCGTGCGGCCGGCGGCAGCGGGAAGCCACTCGACGCCATCGAGATCGTTCTCGACCAGCGCCCGCGCGCGCTGCACGTCGCCACCCGCCCGATCCGACAGCCGGATCACGCCCAGCCGCAGCGTGCGCGCCTCGTGCATGCGGCCATCGGCGAGCCGCACCAGCTCCAGCGAGCCGCCGCCGATATCGGCCATCAGCCCTTCCGCCTGCGGCAGGCCGCACAGCACGCCGGTGGCCGAGTAGTCGGCCTCTTCCAGGCCCGACAGGATGCGTATGCTGGCGTCCGGCATCGCCGCGCGCAGCACCTCGATGAATTCGCCGCCATTGCTCGCATCACGCACCGCCGCCGTCGCCAGCACCTCGAACGGCTCGGCCTGCATGCCGCGCACGACCGCATTGAAGCGCGCCATCACGCTCATCGCCTGCGCGACGCCGTCCTCGTTCAGCCGCCCGGTCGCCTCCAGCCCGCGCCCGAGGCGCAGCACCGCCTTCTCGTTGAAGATGGTGACCGGATTGCGTGCATGGCCCTCGAACACCACCAGGCGCACGGAATTCGATCCGAGATCCACGACGGCCGACCGCCTCGGCCGGCCGGAACTTGTAGCTGCGCTCATGCTGCTGGCCTCACTCCTGGGCCTCAATCCTCGAGGATACGGTCGGGACGGCGCGGCAACGGACGCGCCACCGGCACCACCTGTCCGCGCGCCGCCGAGCCGCGTCCCGACAAGGACGGGTTGGTCATGAAATACTCGTGCGCCGAGAACGGCTTGCTGCCCGGATCGAGCCGGCGCCAGACCGCGTCCGGGCCGAGCTGCCAGGATTGCAGGTTGTCCTTCAGGTCCATCACCATGATCTGGTCGAGCACCTGCGCATGCACCGTCGGGTTGCGTATCGGCACCATGCTCTCGACGCGCCAGTCCATGTTGCGCGCCATCCAGTCGGCGCTGGAGATGTAGACCAGTGCGTCGCGCGACGGCATGCGGTGGCCGTTGCTGAACGCGAACACCCGGCTGTGCTCGAGGAAACGGCCGACGATCGACTTCACCTGGATGGTTTCCGACAGCCCCGGCACGCCGGGGCGCAGGCAGCAGATGCCGCGCACCACGATCAGGATGCGCACGCCGGCGCGGGACGCGTCGTAGAGCTTGTCGATCAGCTCCTCGTCCACCAGCGAATTCATCTTGAGCCAGATCTGCGCGGGCTTGCCGGCGCGCGCGAACGCGATCTCGGCGTCGATCAGGCCGGTCAGCGTGCTGCGCGTGGTCAGCGGCGAGAACGCCAGCACGTCCATCGCCGCGGGACGCGCATAGCCGGTCATGTAGTTGAACAGCCGCGCGCTGTCGCGCACCAGCGCCGCGTCGCAGGTGAAGAAACTCAGGTCGGTATAGATGCGCGCGGTGATCGGGTGGTAGTTGCCGGTGCCGAAATGCGCGTAGCTGCGCACGCCGCCGCCCTCGCGACGCACCACCAGGCTGAGCTTGGCGTGCGTCTTCAGCTCGGCGAAGCCGAACACCACCTGCACCCCGGCCGCCTCCAGGGTGCGCGCCAGACGGATGTTGGCCTCCTCGTCGAAGCGCGCGCGCAGCTCGACCATCGCGGTGACGGATTTACCGGATTCCGCCGCCTCGATCAGCGCCTTCACGATCGGGCTGTCGCGCGACGTGCGGTACAGCGTCTGCTTGATCGCCACCACCGCGGGATCGAGTGCCGCCTGGCGCAGGAACTGCACCACCACGTCGAAGCTCTCGAACGGATGGTGGACGATGATGTCCTTGGTGCGGATCGCGGCAAAACAGTCGCCGCCGAAATCGCGGATGCGCTCGGGGAAACGCGGCGCGTACGGCGCGAACAGCAGGTCGGGACGGTCGTCCACGATGAGCTGCTTCACGTCGACCATGCCGATCAGCCCGGCATGCAGCTGCATCTCGTCCACCGGCACGTCGAGCTCGTCGGCGACCAGCGCCGAGAGATCCGGCGGCATGTCGGCCTCGACATCGAGATGGATCACCACGCCGCGGCGACGACGCTTGAGCGCGGTCTCGTACGAGCGCACGAGATCCTCGGCCTCTTCCTCGAACTCCACGTCGGTGTCGCGGATCACCCGGAACACGCCGCTGCCGCCGACATGGAACCCCGGGAACAGCCGGTCGAGGAACAGGCTCACCACGTCCTCGAGCAGGATGAAACGTGCGAGATCCTGGCCTGCTGCCGGGAGCCTGATGAAACGCTCGACCTGCGCCGGCAGCATGACGAGCCCGCTCATCACGTGCCGCTCGTCGTCGTCGCGCAGCAGGCGCAGCGCCAGCACCTGGCCCATGTTGGGAATGAACGGGAACGGATGCGCAGGATCGATGGCGAGCGGCGTCAGCACCGGGAACAGCCGGTCCATGAAGAAGCTCTCGAGCCACGCATGCTCCTCGGTGCCCAGCGCGGCCTGCTCGCAGACGAGGATGCCCTGCTTCTGCATGGCGGCGCGCAGCTCGCGCCAGATCCGCTGCTGCTCGTCGAGCAGGAGGCGGGCGCGCTCGGCCACCGCCTGCAATTGCTGCGCCGGCGTGCGGCCATCCGGCGAGCGCGAGGTCAGGCTCTCGCGCACCTGGCCGACGAGCCCGGCCACACGCACGGAATAGAACTCGTCGAGGTTGCCGGCGGAAATCGACAGGAAGCGCAGCCGCTCGAGCAGCGGGTTGCGCGCGTTGTCGGCCTCCTCCACCACGCGCTGGTTGAAATCGAGCCAGGACAGCTCGCGGTTGATGTACCGGTCCGGCTGGTCCGGCGCGATCGCCGGCACCGCCTCGGCTGCGTCGGCGTGCAGCGCCTTCACCGCGACCAGTCCCTGCCGGCGAGCCCCGGACATAGGCCTCGCCTGCACGCTCGCGGAGGCAGCGGCCACCGCCATGGCCCGGGGCCGGCCCTTGCGTGGTGGGGCGTTGCGTTTGGGTCGATCCGCGGTATCCGGCACCAGCACACTCGTCAGCGATTGCCTCTCGACGGTAGGGCAGATCGCACCCCGAGCAAAGCACGCGATGCCCCTGCCGGCTTGACCCGGGCGCCCTCCGCCGTGACGCTTCGATGACATCGGCGGTCGGCTTTTGGGACCGCCGGCTTCGGAGAAACAGACACCTTGCAGAGACGCACCTTCATCGCAGCCCTCCCCGCAGCCGCATTGCCGGTCGCCGCCGCTGCGCAGACACACCCGGTTGCGACGACCGCGGGCCCGGTCCCGGGCGGCTCCCACGCCCTGCCGCCGGACGCCGCCTCCGAGGTCCTGCCGAAGTTCCAGCCCGAAGGCGCCGAGCGGTTCGACCGCCCGGACGTGCATGCCGGCGACCGGCCGTCCGGCGCCAGCTTCGCCTCGCGCTCGGCCGCGATGGGCCTGAACGGCGCCGCCGGCACCGCGCATCCGATCGCTACCCAGGCGGCGATCGCCATCCTGCGGCGGGGCGGCTCGGCGGTGGATGCGGCGGTCGCGGCCAATGCCTGCCTCGGCTTCCTGGAGCCCACAAGTGCCGGCCTCGGCGGCGACTGCTACGCCATGATCTGGGACCCGAAGCTGCAGCGCGTGGTCTCGCTCGCCGGCTCCGGCGCCTCGCCGCGCGCCCTCAGTCTGGAGACCGTGCGGGCGCGGGCGAAGCACGGCGTCATCCCCAAGCTGGGCGCGATCAGCGTGTCGGTGCCCGGCGCGCTCGATGCCTGGTGGACGCTGCACCAACGCTATGGCCGCCTGCCCTGGCGCACGCTGTTCGAGCCGGCGATCGCGCTTTGCGAGCAGGGCGCGCCGGTGCCGCAGATCATCGGCTACTACATCAAGCGCAACCTGAAGATATTCCTGCACCCCGGCATCGGCGTCGAGGAGACGGCGAACGCGATGCACACGTACGCGCCCGGCGGCCACATGCCGAACGAGGGCGACGTGCGGCGCAATCCCGATCTCGCCCGCACCTACCGCAAGATCGCCGAAGGTGGCCGCGACGCCTTCTACGATGGCCCGCTCGCGGACGTCATCGA
>CAXTVI010000035.1:43064-45149 GCA_964247695.1 uncultured Acetobacteraceae bacterium | reverse complement strand
CTAGGACGCCCATCCGTGCTGGTCGACCATGCGCAGCGTCTGGTTGCGCGCGGCGACCACCTCCCGGCGATGGATCTGCTGGCGCGGGCGGCGCGGGCGGGATCGAGCGCCGCCTGCTTCGAGCTCGGGCGAGCCTATCTGTCCGGACGCGGGGTGCCGCCGTGTCCGGCCGTCGCGATGCGGTGGCTCATCGCGGCGGCGCGGGCCGGCGAGACCGAGGCCCAGTTCATGTTTGCCTCCCTGGCCTTGCAGGGCGTGACCGAAGCCGGGTCCGGCACTGTGTTCGATCTGGCCTCTCAGGTCCCGAGCGGTATCCCCGACTACGAGGCGGCGCTGCACTGGAGCGAGATCGCAACGCAAGCGGCCCATGCGCCGTCGCAGGCGCTGCTCGGTTTCATCCTCATCAACGGGCCGCAGGCCATGCGGGACGTTGCGCGCGGCGAGGACTGCTACCGCCGCGCCGCCGAGGCAGGGTGCGCGCACGGCCAGCTCGGCTGGGCGCTCGCGATGTTGCACAAGGATCCGCTCGCGAACTCCGGCGAGGCGCAGCTTCTGCTCGCGCAGGCGGCGGCCACGAATCTGCCGGTGGCGCATTACCTGCTGGCACTCCTGGCTGGCCGGTCGGACGGCGCCCCCGATGCGGCTCTGGAGCATTACCGGGCCGGCGCGCAGCTCGGCCACGGACCCTCGCAACTCGCCTACGGGCTTGCGCTGCTGCGCGGGCACGGCGTCGCGGCGGACGCCTTCCTGGGCGAGTCCTGGATCCGTCGCGCGGCCCTCTCCGGCGAGGTGCAGGCGGAGGCGGCGCTCGGCGAGTTATATGGCCAGCCGGGGGTGTTGCCGCCCAACCATGCCGAGGCGATGCTCTGGTTCGGCCGTGCGGCTGCATCCGGCCACGCCGGCGCGGCGCGCGCACTGGCGAGGATGCATCTGCGCGGCGAGGCAGTGGGCGGCGATCGGCGGGAAGCGCTGCAGTTGCTGCGCATGACGGCCGGCCAGTCTGATACGCCGGTCTGCGAGGAGTTCGCCGCCCTCATGCTTGCGGAGGCAGGCTCGCGCGGAGCGGGCCTTTCCGAATCGGAACACGAAGATTGGCGCGTCATTCTGGACTGGTTTCAGACGATGGCGGCGCACGGCGATCCGGCGGCAGCCTACAATGTCGGCCTCTGCTACGCCGCCGGTCTCGGCATGGCGGCGGACGATGCCCAGGCGCTGGTCTGGTTCCGGCTTGCCGCGGACCGCCTGCCGATAGCGCAGTATTCGTGCGGCAGGATGCTTGCCGAGGGCAGGGGCGTGGCGCAGGACCTGCCGGCTGCCCGCCGATACCTGCTGCAGGCGTCCGATCAGGGACTGCCCGAGGCGGAGGCACTCGCGGGCGAGATGCTGCTCAACGGCCGGGGTGGACCAACGGACCCGGCAACGGCGATGGCCCTGTTCCGGCATGCAGCCGAAGCAGGACATCTCGGAGCGCTTTACGCGCTGGGCGTCCTGGCGCTGGGCCGCTACGATCAGCCGGTGGATCTCGAGGCTGCGCACACCTTCCTCCGCAAGGCCGCCGCCTCCGGGCACCCGGGAGCGCTGTCCGCGCTGTCCATGCATCTGGATCGCGCGCAGTCGGGGCCAACGGTCACACGCGACGCAACAGATGCCGCGGTTCCGGCACCCTCGCGACGCCATGTAGCCGAGTTCGCCTGACGCCGCGGTGCCTCAGCCTGACTGCGATTCCAGGGTCGGAGGGCATGGAACGTACTGATGCGAAAGCGAAACCTCGGCTTCGAATTGCCGCCAGACTCGTTATAGCATCTTAACGAATCCTTCACCAATAATGATGGAGAACAGGCGGCCGGAAGCGATCCCCCGGTCTGCCGGCCAGGTCTTCAGGTCCGACAGTGGGAAGCGCAAGTCTGCGCAATGCGTCGCATCGAGAAGAGAGTTTCATGGTAACGGTTTCAAGTCTGACCTCGAGCGGCGTTGCAGCGCTACCCACAAGCGCGATCGCTGCGATGGCGTCAGGAGATTTTGCAACCTTCGCCTCGACGCAGCTTTCGGGCCTGTCCTCGACGCAGGTGGCGGCGCTGAACTCGA
>CAXTVI010000035.1:0-42964 GCA_964247695.1 uncultured Acetobacteraceae bacterium | reverse complement strand
TCGGGCCTGTCCTCGACGCAGGTGGCGGCGCTGAACTCGACCGATATCGGAGCCATTACGACGACGAACATGCCTGGCCTCAGCATTTCCGGGATGGCCGGCCTGACGTCCACCGATATCGTCGCGTTGGGCACGACAGCCATGAGCGTGCTGTCCAGCCTGCAGTTCGCGGCTCTGACGACGGCGGCGATCGCGGCCCTCACCACGGACCAGGCAACCCTCATCGGCTCGGCGCAGGTCCTGGCGATGAGCACCGGGCAGTTCGCAGCAATTTCTCTCGCCGACGTCGCGCTGCTGACATCGACGCAGCTTCAAGCCCTGGGAACCAAGGACATCGCGGCCTTCACGACAAGCCAGATCGGAGCGCTGACAACGACCCAGATGGGCTACTTCACCACCACCGAGTCACCGTCCTTTACCAGCACCCAGATCCAGCACATGACCACGGACCAGTTGCACGCGCTCTACTACCAGTGAGGCTGGTCTCAGTGCGGATGGGCACATCCACGCCGGCTCCTGTGGAACCAGGGCGTGGCCCTTGGTCGGACGCATCCACGTTCATATCCGGATCTGCCGCATGCTTGATCTCGCAGTGACCGCGTCTGCCGCCGCTGGACACAGTCCCACGACCACGCCGGCGGCCAACGCCGCGTGGCTGGGGGGGCTGCTTGCGACCGACGATGGACGCGGTTCGCTTTCGAGCGCCGCCGATGAGCATCTTCGACAGATCCCGTTCGAGGCGGTCATTGCCGCGATAGAGGCCGGCCGCCCGGGTACCAGGACGGCGGCCGAGATCCTGCTGTACCGGCGCTGGATCGCAGCCAACGCCGGCGTCAGTCCGCACGTGTTCGCGGCCTGGTTCAATGTCGGCGCCCTCCTCGGACCGGCCGGTGACAAGAGCGGTGCCCTGGTCGCCTACGGCAATGCTCGAGCGCTGCGGCCCGACTTCTTCCCGGCCGCGGTCAATCTGGGGCTCGGGCTCGAGTCAGCCGGCCAGCTCGATCTCGCACTCGCCACCTGGGATGGTGCCATCCAGACCAACGAGGCCCGCACGTCCCTGCTCAATCATCGCGCCCGACTGCTGGAGCAGGCGGGGCGCCTGGACGAGGCGGAAGCGGTGATGCGGATCTCGCTGCTGACCGATGCAGCACAGCCCGACGTCGTGCAGCACTGGGTGCATGTCCGCCAGAAGGCCTGCCGCTGGCCGGTGCTGCAGGCCGACATGCCGGGGCTGTCGCCCGAGACCCTGCTGCGGCAGGCGGGACCGCTCGGCCTGCTGGCGCTGACCGACGATGTCGACATGCAGCGCGAGGTCATCGCGGGCTGGATCGCGCGCAAGATCGGACCGGTCGCAGGATGCCTCGACCCGCCGCCGCCGTACCGGCACAACCGCATCAGGATCGGCTACCTGTCGTCGGATTTCTGCCGGCATGCCATGAGTTTTCTCGTCGCCGAGCTGTTCGAGCATCACGATCGCAGCCGCTTCGAGATCTATGGCTATTGCTCCACCCTGGAGGATGGCAGCGAGATCAGGCAACGCGTGCTCGCGGGCTTCGATCACCTGCGCCGCATCCGTGACCTGTCGGACGAGCAGGCGGCGCGCATCATCCGTGAGGACGAGATCGATATCCTGATCGACCTGAACGGCCTGACCGCGCACACGCGCCTCGCCGTGCTGAAGTGGCGGCCCGCGCCAATCCAGGCCACATATCTCGGCTTCATCGGTCCGGTGCCGATCCCCGAGATCGATTACCTGCTGTGCGATGATTTCGTCATCCCGCCTGAGCGGGCGGCCTCGTATCTGCCGGCGCCACTTGCGATTGCGCGGCTCTACCAGGCGAACGACAGCAGGCGGGAAATCGGTGCGAAGCTGACACGCGCGGAGGCCTGCCTGCCGGAAGATGCCTTCGTGCTCTGCTGCTTCTCCAACTCGTACAAGATCACCGAAGTCATGTTCGCGGCCTGGCTCGAGATCATGCGCCGTGCGGAGAACGCGGTGCTCTGGCTGGCGGTGGACAACCGCTGGGCGCAGCAGAACCTGTTGGCTCATGCGGAACGAGCGGGCATCGCCTCGGCGCGCCTCCTGTTCGCCGACCGCACCAGTCCGGAGCTGTACATGCGTCGCCTCGGCGCCGCCGACCTGTTTCTCGACACGTTCCCGTACAATGCCGGCACCGTCGCAAGCGATGCGATCCGGATGCAGTTGCCGTTGCTGACGCTCGCCGGCGACTCGTTCGCGTCGCGCATGGCCGGCTCGATGCTGCACGCGATCGACGCCCACCAGGGCATCGCGGGCAGCCTCGCGGAGTATGTCGAGAGCGCCGCGCTGCTGGCGACCCAGCCGCAGGCCTACGCCGCCTACCGGCAGCTTTTCACCGACGACGCCTGGCACCGCACCGCCGGCAACATCGACCGCTTCACCCGCGAGTTCGAGCTCACCCTGACTGACCTCGTGGCGGACCGGCTCGCCGCGTGCTGATGTCGCGGGCGCAGGCGATGCCAGCAATGGCAACGGCGCCGTTCGGTCCCGAGCATGGCGAGTTTGGGCTTGCCGACCTGATCGGGGCCGTCGAGGCGCTCGGCGCCCCGGCGCGAACGGCGGACGGCGCGGCACTCTACGCGCTGTGGCTCGCGCATCACCCGGTCGATCCGCTGCGCTACGCCGCCTGCTTCAACCAGGGCGTGCTGCTGACCCAGGCCGGCCGCGATGCCGAGGCGGCCGCTTCGTTCGACGCCGCGATCAAGCTCCGTCCGGGCTTCCTCGCCGCCACCATCAATGGCGGTCTCGCCCGCGAACGGCTGGGCGACCTGCAGGGCGCGGTCGGGCAATGGCTGCACGTCGCCGGGGTGCTGGCGCCGACCGATGGCGATCTCGTCTCCAACAAGATCGTGGCCCTCAAGCACGCGGCGCGGGTGTTCAAGTCGGTCGGCGATCTCGCAAGCGCCGAGGAGGCGCTGCGCCGCTGCCTCGATATCGATCCGCACCAGCGCGATGCGCGGCAGCACTGGGTCGCCTTGCGCGAGATGCAGTGCAAATGGCCGGTGATCGTGCCCTGCGGCAGCGTGACCCGGTGCATGCTCACCGCCTCGCTGGCGCCGCTGGCGCTGGCGATCCATGCCGACGACCCGATGTTCCAGCTGGCCAATGCGTGGCGCAGCATGCAGCGCGACGGCGGCCGTCCGTCCGGCCCCTGCACGGTGGGCGTCTGGCCGGCACCCGAACCGGCGCCCGGCTCGACACACGCCATGCGGCCGCTGCGCATCGGCTACGTCTCGCCTGACCTGCGCGGCCATGCCATCGGCTTCCTGACCGTTGAGCTGTTCGAGCTGCACGACCCGGCGCAGGTGGAGGTGTTCGCCTATTATTCCGGCCGCGCGCCGCCCGACGCGCTGCAGGCCCGCACCCGCAAGGCGGCGCCGCACTGGCAGACCATCTCCGGCTGGAGCGACCGGGCGGTGGCAAGCCGCATCGTGCAGGACGGCATCGACATCCTCATCGATCTGGGCGGCCATACCGGCGATACGCCAGCCTCGGCCATCGCGCTGCGGCCGGCGCCGGTGATCGTGAACTGGCTCGGCTACCCGGGCAGCATGGGCACGCCGCACCACCAGTACATCATCGCCGACGACGTGATCATTCCTCCGGACAGCGAGCGTTTCTTCAGCGAGCGCGTGGTCCGGCTGCCCTGCTACCAGCCGACCGACCGCAGGCGCGAAGTGGCGGGTCCGGGGCCATCGCGGCGGGACCTCGGACTGCCCGAGGATGCCATGGTCTATTGCTGCTTCAACGGCACCCAGAAGATCACGCCGGCGATGTTCGCGTGCTGGATGAGCATCCTCGCCGGGGTATCCGACGCGGTCCTCTGGTTGCTGTCATGCGACGCGGCGACCGATGCGCGCCTGCGCCGGCAGGCAGAGCTTCACGGCATTGCGTCAGGGAGGCTGGTGTTCGCCGGGCGCCAGCCCAATGCCGGGCATCTCGCGCGCTACCCCGCGGCCGACCTGTTTCTCGACACGTGGCCATACGGCGCCCACACCACCGCGTCGGACGCGCTCTGGATGGGGGTTCCGGTGGTGACCCTGCAGGGAAACAGCTTCGCTGCCCGCGTCTGCTCCAGCCTGGTGCGCGCAGCTGGGCTGCCGGAGCTGGTTCACACGGATCCTGCTTCCTACGTCGCGTGCGCGATCGCGTGCGGCCGGGAGCCGGACCGGCTCGGCGCGCTGCGGGCGCGCCTGCAGGACGGACGCGACACCTGCACCCTGTTCGACATGCCGCTCCTGGTTGGACGCCTGGAGGGCCTGTACCACCGGATCTGGGACGAGCACCTGGCTGGCCGCACGCCGGTTCCAGACCTCACCAATTTCGCGACCTACAACGAGATCGGCGATGCGCTGGACCACGAGGCGATCGGCTACCGCGACCTGGGCGCCTACGAGAAGGCCTATGCGCTGGATCTGGCCTACTGCGACAGCGTCACGCGCCTCCCGGCGGATCGCCGGCTCTGGTCCTCCGACGCGGTTCTACACCCGCTGCAATGAGGCGCCGGCGCAGGCCGCGGCAACCAGCAGGACCAGCGCCACCGCAGTCTCCGGCTCGCCGGACCCGAGCGACACCGACCAGGTAAAGACGGCGCCGAACGCCATCTGCAGGAAGCCATACAGGCTGGAGGCGGCGCCTGCGCGCTCGGGATGCGTGTTCATCAGGCCGGCGAGGGCGTTCGGACTGACAATGCCGATGCCGATCGCATACAGCACCAGCAGCGTCATCATCGCGGCCAGCCCGAGCTGATGCGTGAGGCTCAGCAGCACCAGCAGGCCGGCGCTGGCCAGGCAGAGCAGGTTGCCGCGCCTTGCCGCGGTCGCCGTTGCCGTCCATGCCGCCATCTGCCGCGCGACGAAGGTTCCGAGCATCATCCCGGCGACCGCCAGCAGGCAGTAGAAGCCGACCGAGGCAGGCGTCCGGTGCATGACCTCGACCAGCAGGAAGGGCGCCTCGGCGAGAAAGGCGTACAGGCTGGTGGCGGCACAGGCGCCGGCGACGGTGTAGCGGCGATAGACCGGCGAACGCCACAGCACCCAGTAGCCGCGCAGGATCGCGCCCGGTCCGGGCATCGGCAACGGCGCCAGGTTGGTCTCCGGCAGCCGGCGCAGCACCAGGGCCAGCAGCGTTGCTACCACGATCGCCAGGCCCGCGAAGATCGCCCGCCAGCCGAGCCAGGTGTCGATCAGGCCACCGATCGCCGGCGCCACCGCCGGCGTCAGCCCCATGACCAGGCCCAGCGTCGCGAGCTGGCGGGCCGCATCCTCGCGGCCGGCGACGTCGCGCACCATGGCGCGGCCGAGCACCAGCGCGCCGCACCCGCCGAGCGACTGCAGCACGCGCGCGGTCAGCAGCGTCCCGATCCCCAGGGAGAGGCTCCCCAGCAGCAGGCCGGCGAGGTACAGCGCCAGTCCGAATACCAGCAGCGGCCGACGACCGAAGCGGTCGGACAGCGGGCCGTACACGAGCTGCCCGAACGCCATGCCGACCAGGTAGAGGGTGATGGCGTATTGCGCGGTGTGCCGGCTCACGTCGAACTGGCGGGCCATGTCGGGCAGCGCCGGGACGAAGATGTGCAGCGCCGCGGTGCCGGTCATGGTGACCGCGGCCAGGAGCCAGAATGGTGGCACCGCGACGGTGACGGTGGCCGGCGGGTGCAGGGTCGGAGGCATGTCGGGCATCGCGGCTATCCGTCATGGCGGCCTTCCGCCACCGGCGCAACTTGCGGCCCGGCCGGTGGTTCACGGACCGGGTCCGCTGCGCCAAGATGGGCGCCTGCCCCGGAGAGCTGCATGACCGGCCTGGACGCGAAGCAGTGGGACCGCCAGCGCACGGCGCGCCATGCGCGGCTCTCCCGCGCGGCGCCGCTTGCGCGCGGCAAGCAGGTGCAGGCGTCGGATGCCACGGCCCTGCTCGAGGCGCTGCTGCAGCCCGGCGACCGGGTGTGTCTGGAAGGCGACAACCAGAAGCAGGCCGACCTGCTGGCCCGTGCCCTGGCCGCCGCCGATCCGGCCCGCGTGCACGACCTGCACATCGTGCAGTCCGGCATCGTGCTGCCCGAGCACCTGGAGATCTTCGAGCGCGGCATCGCCCGCAAGCTCGACTTCTCCTACTCCGGCCCGCAGGGCGCCTCGATCGCGCGTGCGCTGAACAAGGGGCGCATCGAACTCGGCGCCATCCACACCTACATCGAGCTGTTCGCCCGCTACTACATGGACCTGACGCCGCACGTGGCGCTGATCGCCGCGGTGCAGGCGGACGCGCGCGGCAACCTCTATACCGGCCCCAACACCGAGGACACGCCGACCATCGTCGAGGCGACCGCGTTCAAGTCGGGCATCGTGGTAGCCCAGGTGAACCGCATCGTGGACACGCTTCCCCGCGTCGACATCCCCGGCGACCAGGTCGATTTCATCATCCAGGCTGACACGCCCTTCTATGTCGAGCCGCTGTTCACCCGTGATCCGGCGAGCATCACCGAGACCCAGATCCTGATGGCGATGATGGCCATCAAGGGGATCTACGCCGAGTACGGCGTGAAGCGCCTCAACCATGGCATCGGCTTCGGCACCGCCGCCATCGAGCTGCTGCTGCCCACCTTCGGCGAGCGGCTCGGCCTGCGCGGACGCATCGCCACGCACTGGGCGCTCAACCCGCATCCGACGCTGATCCCGGCGATCGAGAGCGGCTGGGTCGAGCAGATCCACAGCTTCGGCAGCGAGGTCGGCATGGACGACTACATGGCGGCGCGGCCGGACATCTACTTCACCGGCCGTGACGGCACGCTGCGCTCCAACCGCATGATGTGCCAGAACGCCGGCCTGTACGCCTGCGACATGTTCATCGGCTCAACCCTGCAGATCGACCTCGACGGCAATTCCTCCACCGTCACCCCGGACCGCATCGCGGGCTTCGGCGGCGCGCCGAACATGGGGGCCGACGCGCATGGCCGCCGGCATGCCTCGGATGCCTGGCTCAAGGCGGGTCGCCAGGCCAGTGACGGCGAAGCCGCCATGACGCGTGGTCGCAAGCTGGTGGTGCAGATCGTCGAGACCTTCGGCGCCGCGATGGCGCCGGCCTTCGTGGAGCGGCTCGACAGCGTGGCGCTAGCCGAAAAGCTTCATCTCGAGCTGGTGCCGGTGATGATCTATGGCGACGACGTGACCCACATCGTCACCGAGGAAGGCATCGCAAACCTGCTGCTCTGCCGCAGCCGTGCCGAACGCGAGCAGGCAATCCGCGGGGTCGCCGGCTACACGGAGATCGGCCGCGGACGCGATCGCGCCATGGTGCAGGCGCTGCGTGAGCGCGGGATCATCCAGCGGCCCGAGGATCTCGGCCTGGACCCGCTCGATGCCACGCGTCATCTGCTCGCGGCCCGCTCGATCCGGGACCTCGTCGCGTGGTCGAAGAACCTCTACCGGCCGCCTTCGAAGTTCCGCAACTGGTAGGGAGACGCGGCATGGAGCATTTCACCATACACGCCCGCGCCGCCGCGCGCTGCGCCGGCAAGCAAGCCAGCGCGATCATCGGCGTGGTCGCCTCCGGCAACCTCGAGGTGCTGCTCGAGCGGATCGAGGGCGAAGCCTGCACGATCGAGGTCGCCACCTCGGCCGCAGGCTTCCGCCCGATCTGGGAGGCGGTGGTGGCCGACTTCGTGGAACGCGCCTCGCCCGGCGGCCTGCGCATCTCGATCAACGATGGCGGTGCCAGGCCGGACACGGTGTCGCTGCGCCTGATGCAGGGCGTGCGCCTGATCAGCGAGGCGGCCTGATGTCCGGCGCGCCGCAGTCCGGCCCGATACTGGTCGGCAGGGAGACCGGTGCGAGCTGGTACGAGGCCAGCGCGCGGGAGCGTGTCGCAGGCATGCTCGATGCCGGGAGCTTCAACGAGTTCCTCCCGCCGACCGAGCGCGCGACCAGTCCGCATCTGCATCTCTTCGACCTGCCGGTCGCCTTCGACGACGGGATGATCGTGGGCTCCGGCCGCCTTGCAGGCGACCGCGTGTTCGTGGCGGCTCAGGAAGGCCGGTTCATGGGCGGCACCTTCGGCGAGATCGCCGGCGCCAAGCTGACCGGGCTGCTGCGCGCGGCTCGCGCGATGCAGGACGTCGGCGGACCTGCCGCGGTGCTGCTGCTGCTCGACAGTGGCGGCGTGCGGCTGCAGGAGGCCAATGCCGGAGAGATCGCGATCTCGGAAATCATCCGGGCGATCCTGGAGGCACGCGCAGCCGGCGTCGCGGTCATCGCCCTGGTCGGTGGCCGCGCCGGCACCTTCGGGGGCGCCGGGCTGATCGCCGCATGCTGCTCGCACGTGGTCGTGTCCGAGCAGGCCCGCATCAGCGTCACCGGCCCGGAGGTGATCGAGACCAACAAGGGTGTCGAGGAGTTCGACAGCCGCGACCGGGCCATGGTCTGGCGCATCACCGGCGGCCGCACCCGCGCGCTGCTCGGGATCGCGGACCGCTACGTGCCGGACCGGATCGCATGCTTCCGCGAGGCGGCCTCCGACCTCGCGCACCGGACGACACCGTTCGACCTGCCGACGCTCGACGCCGAGCAGCGTCGGCTGGAGCAGCGTCTGCAGGCCCATGGCGGCTGCCGCGACTCGATCGGGATCTGGAGCGCGATGGGTATCGCGGAGCCGGACCGGGTCGCCGACCTCTCCGACGATGCATTCGCCGATCTGCTGGCGGCACGGGGGTCCTCGCATGACGCTCGATGAGTTGCTGCCCGCGCTGTTCCCCGCCGGCCATCATGTCGAGTCCGGGCCGCACGATATCGCCGCCGGCACCGGCCGCCTTGGGGATGGCGGCGAGGCGGTGGTGCTCGGGATCACCGGCGGGGCGCCGCTCGGCATCGACACCGCCATCGTGCTCGCCTCGCACGTCCTCGACGTTGCCCGACGCGAGGATGCCGTCCCGCTGGTGCTGCTGGTCGATACCGCGAGCCAGCTCATGGCGCGGCGGGACGAGCTGCTCGGGCTGAACGAGTACCTCGCGCACCTCGCAAAGTGCCTGCACCTGGCGGGTTCGAACGGCCACCGCACCGTCAGCATCCTGCACGGAGCCGCCGCGGCCGGCGCCTTCATCGCGACCGCCCTCGCGACCGACGCCCTGGTCGCGGTGCCGGGGGCGGAGCCGAGCGTGATGGACCTGCCCTCGATCGCCCGCGTAACCAAGCTCGAGCTCGAGACCCTGCAGCGGATGGCTGCCTCGACACCGATCTTCGCGCCGGGGATCGAGGCACTGACACGCACCGGCGCCGTGGCGGAAGACTGGACCGATCGCGCCGACTTCGCACAGCGCCTGCAGGAGCTGCTGCGCCGGCCTGCATCGTCCGCCGACGACCGTGGCCACCTCGGCGCGGAGCGCGGCGGCCGACAGGCGGCGGCGCGCGTGGCCAGCCTGGTGATGGCGCAGGCGCGCGTGCATGCCGGCCCGTGAACCGGTCGCGCCGCATCGGCACGACCTGCTTGAGGTCCGACCGGAGGCCTGGAGCCTGATCGTCGCGGCGAATGCCGCCATGGCGTCGCTGCCCTTGCTGCAGGACTGGGTCATGCGACGGGGCTGGCCGGTCATGCGCCGCCGCCGCATGCCGGGCGACGCATTGGGCGCCATTCCGGCGGCGATAGCGCTGCCACCGGAGGCGACCCAGCGGCGGATCGGGTTCGTCCTCCCGGAGGCTGCCGTGCTTGCCTGGACACGGCCGCCGCTGCTGTCGGCGACCCTGCCGGCAGCGCCGGAACCCTGCCGCGGGAAGGCCCGCCGCCTGGTCGCGATCGGGCAGCGTCACGGCACCGAGCCACGTGTGTTCGGCAGCCTGATGTGGCAATCCGTCACCGGCCTGCGCTACCTCCGGCACGCCTCCGACCTCGACCTGCTCTGGCCCATCGAGGATGCGACCGACCTGATCCCGCTGCTGCGCGGGATCGCGTCCGTCGCTGCCTGCGGCCTGCCGGCGGTGGACGGCGAGGTCGTGTTTCCCGGCGGCGAGGCGGTGCAGTGGTCCGAACTGCTCGGCGCGATCGAGCAGGACCGGGCGAGCGTGCTGGCCAAGTCCCTGGACGCGGTTCGCCTGATCCGTGTCGCAGATCTTCTGGCGCACCGGTTGGGCGCATGAGCGCCATGGAGGCGTTTCTCGAAGCACCGGATTGCCGGGACGAGGCACGCGTCGCGCAAGTCGCGACCGATGCACTGCTGGCCGAGGTCTCGGCGTGGCCGAAGCCCGGGTTGGTCAGCGATCGCGACAATGGCAGCCACCTCGACATGGATGCGGCGATGCTGCGGGCGAGCGCACGGACGTTGACGCCATATTTCGGCGAGCTTGCCGTGGCCGGTCGCGCGGATCGCGGCATGCCGGTACTGCGCGCGATCGGGCTGCGGGCGGAAGCCGCCATGCTACGCACGACAGGCGGCATCAACACCCATCGCGGCGCGATCTTCGGGCTGGGCCTGATCTGCGCCGCCGCCGGACTGCGTGTTGCGACACCGCATCTCGGATCGGTTCGGCTCGGGAGGCTGGTGCATCGGCGATGGGGCCGGGAGATCCTGGCGGTCGCCCCAACTGCGAGCCACGGTGCCGAGGCGCTGCGGCACTACGGCGCGGGTGGTGCGCGCGTCGAGGCCGCGAGCGGTTTCCCGCATGTGCATCAGGTGGCACTGCCGGCACTGAGGGCCGCGCGCGCGGCCGGTGCCGACGCACAGTCCGCGCTTGTCCAGGCATGTTTCGCGCTGATCGCGGTGCTCGAGGATACCAACCTGCTGCATCGCGGCGGTCGCGACGGCCTCGCCTTCGCCCAGCACGCCGCCCGCAGGTTTCTTGCGGAAGGCGGGGTCAGCGGCCCCGGATGGCAGGATCGGGCGGTGCGAACGCATAAGGCATTCGTGGCCCGCCGCCTGTCGCCAGGCGGCAGCGCCGACCTCCTAGCCATGACCATCATGATCGATCGCGCCGAGGCATGATGCGCGGCCCGGTCGCGATCCTGTGCAGCGGGCAGGGCGCCCAGCACCGCGACATGTTCGCACTGACCGGAACGGCGCCGGCTGCCGGACCGGTATTCGCCGCGGCCGCAGCCCATCTCGACGGGGTCGATCCACGCGATTTCGTCCGCGCGGCCGACGACGCGGCGCTGTTCTCCAACCATGCGGGACAGGTGCTGTGCTGCACCCAGGCCATGGCCGCCTGGGCGGCGCTCGGCGGGATGACCGGAGCCAGCGCCATCATCGCCGGATACAGCGTCGGGGAGGTCGCGGCGTGGTTCTGCGCCGGGTCGCTCGACGTCGCGCAGACGCTCGAACTCGTTGCCCTGCGCGCCAGGGTCATGGACGCGGCCGCCGCCGGTCAGCGGGCCGGGCTTGCGGCCATCGTCGGATTGCGCCGGGAACGGCTCGACCCGATGCTGCGCGAGACCGGCTGCGAGATCGCGATCGTCAACGCCCCCGACAGCGTCGTAGCCGGCGGCAGCGACACTGGTTTGCAGGCGTTTTGCGCCCAGGCGCGCGTGGCGGGTGCCACCCGTGTGGTCAGGCTGCGGGTCGCGGTCCCGGCGCACACCTCGTTACTGCTGCCCGCCGTCGCCGGCTTCCGTGCGGCGCTGGCCGCCGCCTCCCCGCGGTCACCCTGCCATGCGCTGCTCAGCGGCCTCGATGGCGATCGGGTGCGGGACCTGGCGGAAGGCTGCGACAAGCTGGCGCGCCAGATCGCCGACACCATCGACTGGGCGGCGTGCCTGTCGCGCTGCGAAGAGGCGGGCGCGCCTGCGATGCTCGAGCTCGGACCCGGTCGCGTGCTCGCCCGCCTTGCCTCCGCTGCCGTGCCGCAGGCCGAGGCGCGGGCGCTGGAAGAGTTCCAGGGCCTCGACGGCGTCCGCGACTGGTTGGGTCGCGGCGCCCGCTGACGAGGCCCGGAGACGGCGAGGACTTAGTGGTAGTAGCCCGGGCCCGGACCCCGGGGTCCATAATAGCCATGATCGTGATGATGCGGGCCCCACCACACGCACCCCGCCGTCGGCAGCACGCAGGCCAGGGTGAGAATCATCAGCAGTCGCTTGGTCATGTCGGCTCCTCTTCTTGAGCAGCCAACGCACCGGGCGGCGTCGTGTTCATCCAGCCAAGATTTTATTTCCGGTTACGCAATGTTTCCACGCATCGCCTTGCATCGCCCGCATCGCAGCGCCTACAGCGCACCGCCGCGGCGTCCGGCGATCGCGCCGAGACGCAGCCGCAGGGCGTTCAGCTTGATGAAGCCCTGCGCGTCGATCTGGTCGTATGCGCCCTGGTCGTCCTCGAATGTCACCACGCGCGTGTCGTACAGGCTGTTCGGGCTCTCGCGCCCGATGGTGATCACGTTGCCCTTGTAGAGCTTGAGCCGCACCCGGCCGGTGACCGAATGCTGGCTGGTATCGATCAGCGCCTGCAGCATGCGGCGCTCCGGGCTGAACCAGTAACCGTTGTAGATGAGCTCGGCATAGCGCGGCATCAGGCTGTCCTTGAGGTGTCCCGCCTCGCGGTCGAGCGTGATGGTCTCCATGTTGCGATGCGCCGCGAGCAGGATGGTGCCACCCGGGGTCTCGTAGATGCCGCGCGACTTCATGCCGACATACCGGTTCTCGACCAGGTCGAGCCGGCCGATGCCGTTCGCGCGCCCAAGCTCGTTCAGCCTGGTCAGCAGCGTTGCCGGCGACAGGCCCTCGCCGTTCACCGCGACCGGATCACCGGCGACGAAGTCGATGGTGATCTCGGTGGCGACGTCCGGCGCCGCCTCCGGACTGATGGTGCGCTGGAACACGATCTCATCCGGAGCCATGGCCGGATCCTCGAGGATCTTCCCCTCAGACGACGAGTGCAGCAGGTTCGCATCGACCGAGAACGGCGCCTCGCCGCGCTTGTCGCGCGAGATCGGGATCTGGTGCTGCTCGGCGAACGCCAGCAGCCTGGTCCGGCTGGTCAGCTCCCACTCGCGCCATGGCGCGATCACCTTCACGTCGGGCTTCAGCGCGTAGTACGACAGCTCGAAGCGGACCTGGTCGTTGCCTTTGCCGGTTGCCCCGTGCGCCACCGCATCGGCGCCAACCATCTCCGCGATCTCGATCTGCCGCTGCGCGATCAGCGGCCGCGCGATCGAGGTGCCGAGCAGGTACTGGCCCTCGTAGAGCGTGTTGGCCCGGAACATCGGGAACACGAAGTCGCGCACGAACGTCTCGCGCAGGTCCTCGACGAAGATCTGCTTGATCCCGAACAGCTCGGCCTTGCGTCGCGCCGGCTCCAGCTCCTCGCCCTGTCCGAGATCCGCGGTGAAGGTCACCACCTCGCAGCCGTACTCGGTCTGCAGCCAGCGCAGGATCACGCTGGTGTCGAGGCCGCCGGAATAGGCGAGCACCACCTTCTTGACGTCCTTCACGGCCATGCGGACTTCCTCTGCTGCCAGGGTCGGAGGGCTCGGTCGTAGCATCCGGCCGCAGGAGCGAACAGCACGCCCCGGCTGTGCCCGACACGAAACTGTGGGGAGCGGACGCGCAACCGCCGCCGCCGTCGCAGGTTTCGGGCAAGCCCGTATGCCCACAGGAGTTCCGTGACCATGACAACGCAGGCACAGCCGTTCGTCGTTGCCATTCCGGTGCGCAACGAGGCGGACCTGATCGGCAGGTGCCTGTGCGCCCTGGACATGCAGCGTGGCACCTCGATCGACCACGTCGTGCTGCTGCTGAACAATTGCACCGATGCGACAAGTGCAGTGGTCGAGCGGTTGCGCCCCATGCTGGATGTGCCGGTCACCATCCATGTCAGGTGCTTCGGTCCGGAGCAATCCACTGCCGGGCATGCGCGCAGCGAGGCGATGGAGCTGGCGGCGCTCGTTGCCGGTCCACACGGCATCGTGGCAACCACCGATGCCGACGGGGAGGTGGCGCCCGACTGGGCCGCCAACATCAGGGCGGCCTTCCTGCGTGGAGTGGACGCGGTGTGCGGACGCGCGGAACTCCACCCGGCCGACGCGATACGGATCCCCGCGTCACTTCAGGAGGATGACGATCGCGAGGTCGCCTACGGTGCGATGCTCGACGAGATCCACGCCCTGGCGGATCCCGATCCGGCCGACCCGTTGCCCCGGCACACCGAGCATTCCGGCGCCAGCATTGCCGTCACGGTGGCGGCGTATCGCCGCGCCGGCGGCATGCTGCCGCTGCCGAGCGGCGAGGATCGCGGGTTCCTGCGCTCGCTGCGCCTGGTCGATGCCAAGGTGCGCCATGCCCCCGAGGTGCGTGTCGCCGTCTCCGGTCGCACGCAGGGCCGTGCTGCCGGTGGCATGGCCGAGACCATCGCGCGCCGGATGATCCGGCAGGACGAGATGCTCGACGCTGACCTGGAGCCGGCCGCGATCTGCCTGCGTCGCGCCGACCTGCGCGCACGAACCCGCCTGGTCTGGAACGAGCGCGACATGATCTCGTCCACATGGCCGCAGGCGGTGCAGGATCTGGCCACCGAGGCGCAGCTTCCGGTCCTGGATGTCGCGCGCTGGGTGCGTATGGATCGGTTCGGCGCCGCCTGGGCATGCATCGAAGCCGCCAGCCCGGCCCTGATCCGGATCGAGGTGGTGCGCAGGGCGCTGCATGTGCAGGTGGCGGCGGCGCAACGCATCCTGGAGTCGATCCGCGCCGTCGCCGCGCGGCCCGTAGCGACCGCCGCTACGATTCGGGTCGGTGCAGCCGGTCGAGCCGATAGCCTTTCCGAACCAGCGGCGCTGACCGCCTGAAACCGGCCCCGATGCAAGCGGCGGCGAACAGACCGGCCGCCTCGTCCCCGGTGCATGGCGTGTCGGTCGGGCCAGTCCAGTTCACCAGGAGCACGACACCTCCCGGCCGGGCCTGCGCGATGCATCGCCGTGCCAGGTCGGCGATGTCGTCGGGCGACAGGAAATAAAGCAGTTCCGAGACCAGGATCAGGTCGAAGGACTGCCCGGCCCAATCCCACTCGCCGGGCAGCACGGCCCGGCGGAAGCTGACCTGGACCAGATCGGCGCACCGCTCGCGGGCGCGGGTCAGCGCCGCCTCGGCCAGATCGACGGCCAGCAGGCGCTCGCAACGACCGGACAACGCCCGCGTCATCACGCCGATCGAACATCCCAGCTCGAGGCCGGAGTCGAAACGCCGTCCGTCCAGTTGGGCCAGCGTGTCGGCATATTTCGCCTGCTCGTAGTCGCTGGTCTCGAACTGCCAGGGGTCCGGATCGTCGGCGTACAGTCGCTCGAACACGGCCCGGCCCCAGGATTCGCGGCTCATGGCGGCCCCGCTTGCGAGACGTCCGTCTCGATGAAGGTCTCGAACGGGGCCTCGAACACCGAAAGCAGGCTCTCCGGCAGCCTGAACCCGTCCGGGTCATCCTTGATCAGGTCGCCATATTGCGAGGCGTGCAGGCGGATCGCCTCCGACTTGCGGCGCAGCTCCGCGGAGATATCGAGGCGGAACCCATGCAGCGGCAGGACGGGCGCCAGCTCGACATCGGGCGCGATGAGCCAGCCCCAGACCGGATAGGAGAGCAGGCGCAGTCCGGCCCGCGCCGCCACGCGCTGCGCCATGCGCTGCACCGCTTCATGGTCGCAATGCGGATCCAGCATCCAGGGTGCGAGCAGCGTGTCGCAACCCTGCTCCTGTGCCAGCGCCACGATCCTGGTGCAGGCTGCCTCGAACGCGGCGCCCTCGCGCGGCGCCGCGGTGTCGCGCAGGCGCAGGAAGCCGACATCGGCCGCATCCAGCCCGAGATGCGCCGCTGCCGCCAGCGCCTCGGCCTCGCGCACCGCGCGCAGCCGTTCGGCCGGATGCGTGCGCGAGTTCGGGTGCGACCCGGTACCGTCGGTCACCACCAGCACATAGGGGGGGCGCCCCGCGCCGCACAGCCTGGCGATCAGGCCGCCGCAGCCCAGCGTCTCGTCGTCGGCATGCGGCGCCAGCACCAGGGAACGGCCAGCGCGTAGCAGGGCATCGTCCGTCGAGACCGGAAGTGCGCGCAGCATCGCGTGCAGGGCATCGGCACGCATCAGAGCGGCAGGTCGCGAGTGGTGAACCAGCCGGCCGCCTCGCACAACGTCTCGTCCGGCGCCGGCTGGCGCAGATAGGTGGCGAGATCGCGCATCACCCGCTCGGCAGGATTGTCCTGGAGGAACACGCCCAGCCCCAGGCCGCGCTGCACCAGCCGGATCACCTCGAGCGCCGCCTGCTCGGCCGCGATGCGAGCCAGTCCGACCACAGCAACCACATCGCCCTGTTCATAGCCCGGCTGCTCGGCGATTTTCGCGGCACGGCTCGCCCACATCGCGGCGGTCTCGCGCGCGATCAGCGCCTCGCCGATCCGGGCAAGCTGGTGTGGGCCCTCGTGCCGGTTGCGCGCGCGCAACTGGTCGCGCAGCGCGTCGAGCAGCCGGTCGATCCCGCCGAGCGCCACTGCGATGCCGCGCCATGCGCCGGCGGAGAACTCGGGCTGGCGCAGATAATCGCCGGGAGCGCCGATGACGGCGGTGTCCTCGATGCGCATGCCTGTGAAGTCGCAGGAGCCGGTGCAGGCGCCGCGCATGCCGTGCACGCCGCCGAGCGTGTCGAGCGCGCGCCGGTCCTGCCCGAGCGGCACCAGCAGCATGCGCGGCAGCCCGCCCTCCGGCTGCGCGGTCACCAGCGGCCGGGTCACATGCCGGGCGCCGGACGCGAACAGCTTGCCGCCCTGCAGCGCGAGCCCGGCCTCGTCGGTTCGCAGGCGTAGCGGGTCGCGTCCGTCGGTGACCCAGATCCCGAACAGATGCCCGTCGCGCGCATCCGCCGCCGCGTGTTGTCGTTGCTCCGCCGATCCATACTGCATGACCAGCCGGATGGCGTTGACATGGCCCTCGTAGAGCCGGCCGACCGCCAGGCTGCCGCGTCCGATCAGGCGCAGGGCCTCCAAGATCGCCTCGCCGGCCTCGGGCTCCGTTCCGAGACCCAGTCCCCCAAGCGGCTGCGGCAGCGGAGCGGCCAGTGCGCCGGCTGCTTCCAGCAGAGCGAAGGCCTGCTCCGGGAAGCCGCCCTCCCGGTCCAGCCGCCCGGCTTCTGCCTCGATCTGCGGCAGGGCGCCCGTGATCCGGTCGAGGACATGCGCCACCGCATCGGGGTGCCGGGGCGTCGCCGAACGCTCTATCGCATCCATGTGCAGGCTCACTGATTTCGTCCCTCTGGTCGAAGGCCGGACACAACCACGCGCCGCAGGGGAAGCGGTTGCCTGCCTTACGCCGCCGCCTTGATCCGTCCCGACGCGATCGCGTCCTCGAACAGCCGCCAGTCGGCCTGGGTGCGGTCGGCATAAAGCATCCCGAACTCCGCGACCGCCTCGGCGAAGCGGCGGCCGCGCCCTAGATAGCCCGACAGCATGGCCGCGTCGCCGGAGCGCGCATGCGCCCGTCCCAGCGTCCGGCCGCACAGGACGGCATAGGCGGGCAGGCTTTCGGCCTCGATCTGCGAGCCGACCGCGGCCAGCCGGGAATCCTTCAGCCGGCGGACATAGAACTGCCGCCCGTCCTCGGGCATCCGGGTCCAGCCGAGGAACAGGTCGGTGGCGGCCTGCATGGTGCGCTGGCCGGTCACCACGCGCTCGCCCTGGTTCTTGAAGTCGGAGGGGCCCGCATAGGGCGCCAGCACGGATGCCTGCGCCTGCTTGATCTGCAGCAGCAGCGGCTGGTCGTCGGCGGTCACGAACAGGCCGATCGCGCAGAAGGTGCCGACACTGCCGACGCCGACCACCTTGAAGATGACATCCTGCAGCCGGTAGCGCCGCAGCAGGGCGCGACGCTCGGGCGCCAGCGTGTCGGGATAGTGGGCAAAGGCCTGCCGCACCGCGTCGTCATGCCCCGAGAGCCGGACCACGAGCGGCGGCTTCTCGCGCAGGCGCGGCGCCGGGCCGCTGCTGTCGATCAGGCCGTATTGGCCCTCGGCACTCTGCAGGCGCGCGTGCAGGCGCTTCGCTGCCCGGGCACCTGCCTTCCCGCCTATCGCCTCGATGGCCTGCTGCAGGTCGATCCGCTTGCTCCAGGCGACCAGCGGCGGCAGCCCCGCGACCGCCGCCAGCTCGGCGCAGTAGGCCTGCGCGGCATCGGATGCGAGCGCCCGGCAGGCGTCGTCCGGCAGCCCGTCCTCGCGCCCGGCCAGCACCAGGCTGCTCGCCAGGCGCTTGATGTCCCATTCGAACGGTGCGGGCAGCGTCTCGTCGAAATCGTTGATGTCGAACACCGGCAGACCTTCCGGCGTCGCGTAGCTGCCGAAATTGGCCAGGTGGCAATCACCGCAGCTCTGCACGCGCAGCCCGGAGACCGGGGTCCCGGCGAGATCGGCGGCCATGATCGCGGCGGCCCCGCGCAGGAAGGCCAGCGGCGAGTTGCGCATGCGGCCGTAGCGGACCGGCAGCAGCTCCGGGATGCGCTGCCGCCCCTGCTCGATCAGGATGGCGACCGGATCGCGCCGGTCGGGCGGCGACATCCATTTGGCATGGCGGTGGCGAGGCACGACGCCGCGCAGGTCGGCACCAGCCTCCTTGCGCTCCGCGAGGGTGCGGAGGGTCGCGGCCGTGTGGTCCGCTTTCTGGCCGGCCTCGGAGATGCTCACGCCGCGGCGGAACGCACGCGGCGGCTCTCGGTGCGCAACTGCCCGCAGGCCGCGAGGATATCGCGTCCGCGCGGCATGCGGATCGGGGATGCGAAGCCGGCATCCATCACGATCTGTGCGAACCGGTCGAGCTGCTCGCGGGTCGAGGGTAGGTAGGCGCTGCCCGGCCACGGGTTGAACGGGATCAGGTTCACCTTGGCCGGGATGCCCGCGATCAGGCGCACCAGCTCGCGCGCCTCCGCCTCGCTGTCGTTCACGCCACGCAGCATGACGTATTCGAAGGTGATGCGGCGGGCATTGGAGGCGGCGGGATAGCGCCGGCAGGCCGCAATCAGTTCGGCGATCGGGTATTTCCGGTTCAGCGGCACGATCTCGTCGCGCAGCGCGTCGTGCACCGCATGCAGCGAGACCGCGAGATTGACTCCGAGTTCCTCCCCACAGCGATCCATCATCGGCACCACGCCGGAGGTCGAGAGCGTGATGCGTCGGCGCGACAGCCCGATGCCTTCGCCGTCCATGGCGATGCGCATGGCGCGGGCCACGTTCTCGTAGTTGTACAGTGGCTCGCCCATGCCCATCAGCACGATGGTCGAGAGCAGGCGCGGGGTCTCCCCTCTGGGACTAGGCCACTCGCCGTAGCTGTCGCGGGCGGCCATGAACTGGCCGACGATCTCGGCCGCGCCGAGGTTGCGCGCCAGCCCCTGCGTGCCGGTATGGCAGAACCGGCAGGACAGGGTGCAGCCGACCTGGCTGGAGATGCAGACGGCGCCGCGATCCTCCCGGCGGTCGGGGATATAGACGGTCTCCGCCTCCTGCCCGTCGCGGAAGCGGAACAGGAATTTCCGCGTCTCGTCCGAACTGGTCTGCACCATTGTCGCCGTCGGGCGGCCCACCACGAACCGCTCCGCCAGCACCGCCTGCAGGGGCCTCGCGATCGAGCTCATGCGGGCAAAGTCGGTGACGCCCTGGTGGTAGATCCAGTGCCAGAGCTGCTTGGTGCGGAACGGCTTCTCGCCGATTTCCGCCAGCGCCTGCGTCATCTCGTCCCGCGACAACCCGACCAGTTCGCGACGTCCATCCGGAAGCACCGGCGGCGGCGGCGAGAGCCGGGCGGACTTGGCCAGGATGCGGTCGCGCTCGGTCGCGGTCAGGCTGTCAGCCCCGAGGCCCGCTTGCGGATCGGATGCCGGCGCATACGCCGGCAGTGGTTCAGGGAGTGGAGCGTCCGTCATGGTGCTGCCCTATATCCCAGGTGGGGCACACGCGCATCCATCCTGCCGGCCGAGCCACTTGCTTCACGTTCTTGGGAGGCAGCCAAAGGGGCTGGATTAAGGCACGCAACCGTCACATCAATGTCACGTTCACGGTGCGGTTTCGCAACGAGCCGGCGGCGTCCGGCATGCGCATTCCTTGGACGCTATCGGGAGCAGGGCGATGGATGACTGCGAATACCTCGCGAAGCTCGACGAGCTAGACCATCTCCTGAACGACCCGGAGATCGAGGTCGAGCCGTCCGAGATCTGGTCGCTGCTGGCGGAGGTCTCCCACCACGATCTACAGGGCGTGCTGCCCGCCCGCTGACGCCATCCATGTAAGGCTCTTGTTAACCCGGTTCCGCTAGCTTTGCGCCAGAGCCGGGAGGGCGACCCAGATGCGTGTGGATCAACTGCATTGGCAATCACGCGAGGGTTGGCTGAGTCGCGGTTGTGCTTCCACGAGCCCTGCCGCCTCCGCCACCCTGATCCTGTATTTCGGCTCATCGGACGCCATCGAGGTGTCGAAAGCCCCCGCCATCCTTGCGGAACTCTACCCTGACGCGCTCCTGTTCGGCTGCAGCACCGCCGCCGGCATCCTCGGCAACGAGATGGAGGAGGGTGGGGTGGTAGCGGTGGCTTGCCATTTCCGCGCCGCCACGCTCCGGCTGGTGGAGGCGCCGGTCGCGGCTGCAGCCGGCTCCGAGGCGGCGGGCCGTCAACTCGGCGAGGCGCTTCGCGACGACCTGGACGGACAGCGACTGGCCGGGGTGATCCTCCTGTCCGACGGCGTACGTGTCGAAGGCGGCGCACTCACCGCCGGACTGCAGCGCGCGGTTGGCGGCCATGTCCCGGTCAGTGGCGGCATGGCATCGGACGGCGCCCGGTTCGTGCACACCGTGGTCGGCGTCGGCGCGGTGGTGCGCTCAGGGTACGCAGCCGCGCTCGGCCTGTACGGCGGCTCCGTACGGCTGGCTTTCGGCAGCGCGGGCGGCTGGGACCCGTTCGGGCCACGCCGGCGGATCACCCGCTCGAGCGGCTGCCTGCTTGAGGAACTCGACGGCAAGCCGGCGCTCGAACTCTATGAGCGCTATCTCGGCGAGGAGTCCGCGGGGCTGCCGGCGACGGCGATGCTGTTCCCGCTTCTGGTGTGGGATCCGGACGCGCCGGCGCGGACCGTGGTGCGGGCCGTGCTGGGGATCGACCGTGCGCATGGCACCATGACCTTCTCGGGCTGCGTGCCGGAAGGCTGGGGCGCGCAGCTCATGCGCGGCAACCTGGACCATCTCGTGGATGGTGCGGCCCGCGCCGCCGAACTGGCCCGCGACTCCCTCGACCCGCAGGTCCGGGACGCCGGGCAGAATGCACTGGCGCTGGTGATCAGCTGCGTCGGGCGTCAGATGGCGTTCGGCCAGCGCGTCGGCGATGAGCTGCACGCGGTCGGCAAGGCGCTCGGGACCGGCCTCACCCGGATCGGTTTCTACTCGCACGGCGAGATTGCGCCGGATCGGCTGTCCGGCCTCTCCATGCTGCAGAACCAGACGATGGTCGTGACATTGCTGGCGGAAGCGCCATGACGGGTGCCGCGGAGCGTCTGTTCGACCGCCAGATGGCACGCGCTGCGGACTGCGGGGGTGCGATCGATCTCGCGCGCCTGCGCGAACTGGTTGTCGGTGCCTATGTCGAGGCGGACCGCGATCGTCGGCGTACCGAACAGTCATCCACGCTGATGGCGGCCGAACTCGAGCAGGCCAACGCCGCGCTCGGCGACTCGGTGAGCGACCTGCAGTCGCAGAACCTGCGCTTCAGCTTCGCACTCGACAACATGGCGAACGGCCTGGCGCTGTTCGACGCCGACGCCCGGCTGGTCGTCTGCAATCGCCGGCAGTGCGAGATCCTGGGCATCCCGTCCGTCGCGACCCGGCCAGGGCTCGGCTACGAGCAGTTCCTGCGTGCCAGCACGCAGCTCTCGGAGTCCGCCGTCAGGGAGCGTCTGCAACTCGCGGACGCGCGTGTGGAAGCCGAACTCCAGCAGATCCTGCTGGATGGCCACGAGATACGGGTCGCCTTCCGGCCGACACGGGATGGCGGCTTCCTGACCACCTGCTCGGACGTGACGGAACACAACCAGGCGGCGGCGAGGATCCAGTTCCTCGCCTACCACGACACGCTCACCGAACTGCCGAACCGGGCGCTGCTGCGCGAGCGGCTCGAACAGGCGATCCAGCGCGGGCCCTGCGCGGTGCTTTGCCTCGATCTCGACGGGTTCAAGACGGTCAACGACACGTATGGCCATCCGGCAGGCGACATTCTGCTGCGTGCCGTCACCGCCCGGCTCAGGCGCCAGGTTCGCGCCGGCGAGACGCTGGCGCGGCTCGGCGGCGACGAGTTCGCCGTGGTCATGGCCGGCGGCCTTGCGGATGCATCCAAAACAGCCGGCCGGATGGTCAACTCGCTGGCGACCCAGTTCGAGATCGAGGGCAACATCATCCATGTCGGCGTCAGCATCGGCATTGCCGTTTCCCCGACCGACGGCGAGACGCACGAGGAGCTTCTGCGTCATGCCGACATGGCGCTGTACCGGGCCAAGGCGAACGGACGGGGATGCTATCTCGCCTTCGAGGTGAACATGGATACCGCGCTGCAGGTCCGCCGTACCCTGGAGCATGATCTTCGGATCGCATTAGCCGAAGGCCAGTTCGAGCTGGCCTATCAGCCGCAGGTACGGGTGCAGGACGACCAGATCATCGGCTTCGAGGCCCTGCTGCGCTGGCGGCACCCGACCCGCGGGGTGATCCCGCCGACCGATTTCATTCCGTTGTCGGAAGAGAGCGGCCTCATCGTGCCGATCGGCGACTGGGTGCTGCGTGTCGCCTGCCGGGAGGCGATGCGCTGGCCGGACGGCATCAGCATCGCGGTGAACGTGTCCGCCGTCCAGCTGCGGGGGCCAGCCCTGTTCCACTCCGTGATCGAGGCGCTGCAGGCGAGCGGGCTGCCGCCGGGGCGGCTCGAACTCGAGGTGACCGAAACCGCGATGTTGAACGACAGCAAGGCCGCGCTCGACGTCATGCACCGGTTGCGCGCGCTCGGCGTGCGCATTGCCATGGACGACTTCGGTACCGGCTATTCCTCGCTGAACTACCTCCAGAGCTTTCCCTTCGACCGCATCAAGATCGATCGCAGCTTCGTGCAGTCGCTCGGCCATGACGGCAAGTCCCTGGCCATCGTCCGCGCGGTCGTGGGCCTCGGCAGCAGCCTCGGCGTTTCGGTCACTGCCGAAGGCGTGGAGAACATCGAGCAGCTCGAAACGCTGGCGGCGGAGAATTGCGGCGAGCTGCAGGGCTTCTTCTACAGTCGTCCAATCACATCCGATGCGGTCCTGGCATTGCTCGACAGAGCCGACCCGTTCCAGGAGCCGGCTGCCGTGCCGGTGCGGGACTGCCTGAGCGCCGCCTGACCAGTCCGTGGAGCCATAGGCTACTCGCGCAGGGCCGCGATCAGGAACTCGCGGTTGCCTTCCGGACCGGTGATCGGGCTCGCTTCGATGCCGAGCACCGACCAGCCGGGCAGGGCGTCCCACCAGGCGTGGACAGCCAGGCAGACCTGCTCGTGGATCGCCTGATCGCGCACCACGCCTTTCGCACCGACCGCACCGCGTCCCGCTTCAAATTGCGGCTTGATCAGCGCGATGGCCCAGGCGCCCGATACGCACAGCGACAGCCCGGCCGGCAGCACCGTGCGCAGGCCGATGAAGCTGGCATCGCAGACCAGCGCGTCCACCGGGCCCGCGATCATCGCGGCATCCAGAATACGGGCATTGACCCGCTCCAGCACCGTTACCCGCGGATCCTGGCGCAACTTCCAGGCGAGCTGGCCATGCCCGACATCGACGGCGTGTACGTGCGCCGCCCCGGACACGAGCAGGACGTCGGTGAAGCCGCCGGTGGAGGCGCCGATGTCGAGGCAGCGTCGCCCGGTTGCCTGGAGTCCGAAATGTCCGAGCGCATGGGCCAGCTTGAGGCCGCCGCGCGAAACCCACGGATGGTCCTGGCCACGCAGCGCCAGCGCGGCAGCCTCGGCCAGCATGTCGCCGGCCTTGTCGATGCGGGTCTCCCCGCTGAATACCAGGCCGGCCAGGATCAGTGCCTGCGCCCGGGTGCGACTCTCGACCAATCCGCGTTCGACCAGCAACTGGTCGGCGCGCGTCTTGCGGCCCCCCGGTGTCGGTTTCGGCTGTGTCAGTTCCGGCGTTCCACCACGTAGCCCGCCAGGTCGCGCAGCAGGCTCGCGCGCGACCCGAACGGTGCCAGGTGCGACACCGCCGCCTCGGCCAGTCGCGATGCGGCCGCGCGGGCGCCATCGATGCCGAGCAGCGAGACAAAGGTGGACTTGCCGGCCTCCTGGTCCTTGCCAGCCGTCTTGCCGAGCTCGGCCTCGCTGGCGGTGGCATCAAGCACGTCGTCGGCGACCTGGAAGGCGGCCCCGAGGTCGCGGCCGTAGGCGGCGAGGCGCTCGCGCTCTGTTTCGGACGCACCACCGAGGATCGCGCCGGCCTCGGCGCTGTAGCGGATCAGGCGTCCGGTCTTGAGGGCGTGCAGCCGCTCCACCTCCGGCAGCGCGAGGCGGCGTCCCTCGCCCTCCATGTCGATCATCTGGCCGCCGACCATGCCGGCCGCGCCCGAGGCACCCGCCAGCGCCTGCACCAGGGCGATCCGCACCGCCGCGTCGGGATGCGTCCCGGGCGCGGCGATGACCTCGAAGGCGAGCGTCTGAAGCGCGTCGCCGGCCAGGGTCGCGGTCGCCACGTCGTAGCGGATATGCGTCGAGGGCTGTCCGCGGCGCAGGTCGTCATCGTCCATGCAGGGCAGGTCGTCATGCACCAGCGAGTATGCGTGCAGCATCTCGACCGAAGCGGCGGCGCGCAGCGCGCCGGCCTCGGGAGCGCCGAACAGCGCGGCCGCCTCGACCACGAGGAAGCCGCGCAGGCGCTTGCCGCCACCCAGCGTCGCATAGCGCATCGCCTCGACCAGTCGCGCCTCACCGCCTGCGACGGGAGCGATCACCCGGTCCAGGGTGCGTTCTATCGCGGCGGCATGGTGCGCCAACGTCTCCTGCAATCGAACAGTCATGCCGGCGCTCAGTCGAGCGGCCGGAGTTCGGGGGTGCCGTCCGCACGCTCGACGATCGCCTGCACGCGCGCCTCGGCCTGGCTCAGCTTGGCCTCGCAATGCCGCCGCAGCGCCGCGCCGCGCTCGTAGCAGGTGATCGCATCCTCGAGTTTCTGCTGGCCGCCCTCGAGTCCGCGCACGATCGTCTCCAGCTCGGCGAGCGCGTCCTCGAAGGAAAGCTGCGTCAGGTCATCGGCCATGCGGATCTCTCCCTGCTGTCCCGGCAGGGCAATAACCCGGGCGGCCGTACGGTGAAAGGGCCTCAGCCGGGGACGGCCCGATCCGGTTTGGGGCTGGGCTGCTGCGCGGGGGGCTCCGGACGCCGGCGGATGACGAAGCTGAACACCCCGCCTTCCTCGCTGAACGCGATCAAGGCGTGGCCGGTCTCCCGGCAGAAGGCCTGGAAGTCGGCGATCGATGCTCGGTCGGTCGCCAGCACGCGTAGCCGCTCGCCCGGCTGCATGGAGCGGAGCGCGCGATTGGCGCGCAGCACCGGCAGCGGGCAGCTCAGCGCCTTCACGTCCAGCAACGTCTCGCCCATCGGCGCACCCCCAAAACCGCGTCGAACGCGCATCTCTGGCCGATCCGGCCGGCACGGTACATGATACCGGCAAAACCTCCGGAGCAACGAGGCAGCATGGCGGATTTCAGGATCGGGATCGATTTCGGCGGCACCAAGATCGAGATCGCGGCCCTGGCCAAGGACGGCTCGATGCTGCTGCGGCGGCGGGTGCCGAACCCGGGCACCTACGAGGCCGCCATCATCGCCATGGGCGCCCTGGTGCAGCAGGCCGAACACGAGCAGCAGGGCCTGGCCACGGTCGGCGTCGGGATTCCCGGCGCGATCAGCCCGGATAGCGGCCTGGTCAAGAACGCCAACTCTGTGTGGCTGAACGGCCGTCCGTTCGCGCGCGACCTGAGCGAGGCGATGGCGCGCGAGGTGCGGGTCGAGAACGATGCCAACTGCTTTGCGCTGTCGGAGGCGGTGGACGGCGCCGGCGCCGGCAAGCGGGTGGTGTTTGGCATCATCCTGGGCACCGGGGTCGGCGGCGGCATCATCGTCGACGAGCGCGCGCTCACCGGCCCGCACCACATCGCCGGCGAGTGGGGCCACAACCCGCTGCCCTGGCCGCGGCTCGACGAATTCCCGATGCCGAAATGCTTCTGCGGCAACGAGGGCTGCATCGAGCGCTTCCTGTGCGGTTCGGCGCTGGCCAGCGACTGCGACGGCCCCGGCGCGCGCGACGCCAGCTCGATCCCCGCGCGTGCCGCCGCCGGCGAGGAGCGCGCCATCGCCGCCCTCGACCGCCATTCCGACCGGCTCGCGCGCTGCCTTGCGATGGCGATCAACTTCCTCGACCCGGACGCCATCGTCATCGGCGGCGGCCTGTCCAACATGGCGCACCTGTACGACAAGGTGCCGGCGATGATCGGGCGCTACGTGGTCAGCCCGCGCGTCACCACGCCGATCCTGCGCAACCTGCACGGCGACAGCTCCGGCGTGCGCGGCGCCGCCTGGCTGTGGCCGCGCGAGGTGCTGCGCGCGCACATGACCAGTGTCGCCTGACGCTCCAACGCTCTGCCTGGACTGCCAGCACGTCGAGCCGGCGGCTGGCGAGACCGTCCAACGCTGCGACCGGTGCCGCGGCCACCGCCTTGTCCGGCACGCTGAGCTGCTCGAGCTCGCGGTCGCGCATGTCGATGCCGACGCCTTCTACTGCAGTGTCGAAAAGCGCGACCGGCCCGAGCTGGCGGGAGTGCCGGTCCTGGTCGGCGGCGGCACACGCGGCGTGGTCACGGCCGCCTGCTATGTCGCCCGCATGCGCGGCGTCCGCAGCGCGATGCCGATGTTCCAGGCCCTGAAGGCCTGCCCGGACGCGGTCGTGATCCGGCCGGATTTCCCGAAATACACCGCCGCCTCGCGGGCCCTGCGGAACCTGATGCAGCAGCTCACCCCGCTGGTGCAGTCGCTCTCGATCGACGAGGCGGTGCTCGACCTCTCCGGCACCGAGGCGCTGCACGGCGCACCGCCGGCGGTGATGCTGGCGCGCCTCGCGAACCGGGTCGAGCGCGAGATCGGCATCACCATCTCGATCGGGCTGGCGCCGAACCGCCTGCTCGCCAAGCTCGCCGCCGGCCTCGACAAGCCGCGCGGATTCGGCGTTCTGGGCAGCGACGCGCGGGCCTGGCTCGGGCCGAAGCCGGTGCGGCTGCTGCCCGGTGTCGGTCCGGCGCAGGAGCGGCGCCTCGCGGCGAAGGGCATCACCCGGCTGAGCCAGTTGCAGGGGCTGACCGTCCGCGAGGCGCAGTCGCTGCTTGGCGAGGACGGGCCATTCCTGGCAGCGCGGGCACGCGGCGAGGACCGGCGTCCGGTCGATCCCGGCCGGGAGACGAAGTCGATCAGCGCGGAGACCACGTTTTCCGCCGACCTCGCCGACGCCGCCTCCCTCGAGCGCCACTTGTGGCAGCTCTGCGAGAAGCTTGGTGGCCGTCTGCGCCAGGGCGAAGCGAGTGCCGGCGGTGTGGTGCTGAAGCTCAAGACGCAGCGGTTCCTGACCCGCACCCGGGCGGCCCGGCTTGCCACGCCGACGATTTTGCCGGAACGCCTGTTCGAGGCGGCGCGACGGCTGCTGGCCCGCGAGATCGACGGGACCCCGTTCCGGCTGATCGGCATCGGCGCCGCGCCGATCCTGCCGCTCGAGGAGGCCGACGCCGCCGACCTCGCCGACCCTTCGATGCAGCGCCGGGTCGCGGCGCAGGTGGCGATCGACCGGCTGCGCGACCGCTTCGGCCGCGACGCGGTGCAGCGCGGCCGCGCGCTCTGAGACGCCGCTCCTTCGATGACCAGCACGTTCTGTTGACGCCGGTCGACCGGCAACGCAAGCCGCTGTGCCCTGTTCTGCAGGCGACTGCAACAGGAGGAACCCATGCCAGAACTATCAGGTCGCCGGATCGCGTTGCTTGCCACGGACGGTGTCGAGGAGGTCGAGCTGACGGAGCCGGTCAAGGCGTTGCAGCAGGCCGGTGCGACCGTCACCATCCTGTCGCTCAAGACTGGCCAGATCCAGGCCATGCAGGAGGACGTCAAGCCCTCGAGCAGGATCGACGTCGATCAGGCGGTGTCGGACGCGGATGCCGGCCAGTTCGACGGGCTGGTGCTGCCCGGCGGCACCACCAACCCGGACAAGCTTCGCATGGACGACCATGCGGTCGGCTTCGTTGCGAAGTTCGTGCAGGCCGACAAGCCGATCGCGGCGATCTGCCACGGCGCGTGGACGCTTATCAATGCGGGCGGCGTGAACGGCAAGACGATGACGTCCTGGCCGTCGCTGCAGACCGACCTGCGCAATGCCGGGGCGACCTGGGTCGACGAGACCGTCGTGCGTGACGGCCACCTGGTGACGTCGCGCAATCCGAAGGACCTGCCGGCGTTCTGCAAGGAGATCGTCTCGCTGTTCGCCGCCTGATCACCCGAGCAGCCCGACAAGTGCGACCAGCGCGAGCGCGATGGCCGCACCCAACGCTGGCCGGCCGAACGGATCACCGCGGGTGATCGCCGCGACGCCACCGAGCCAAAGAGCCACCACGGCAAGACTCCCCGAGTTCACCTGCGGGCTCCCGACTCGGACATGTATCGCTGCGCGCAGCTTATCTCGGATGTGGGAACGAGTTCCAGAATTCGTCAGACCGGTTCATCCGCCAGCAGCGCGTAGCGCTCATGGTCCTGCCAGACCCCGTCGACCTGCAGGTAGCGTGGGGAGAAACCTTCCAGGCGGAAGCCGACGCGCCTGGCCAGCCTGATCGAAGCCGCATTGGCAGGCTGTATGTTGGCTTCGAGGCGATGCAGGCCGAACGCCCCGAACGCCAGGCGGCACATCGCCGCGACCCCGGCGGTCATCAGGCCACGGCCGCCACATCCGGCCATGCCGTAATAGCCGAGAAAGCCGTTCTGGAAGGGGCCGCGCAGGATGCCGCTGAGCGTCATGACCCCGACGACCTCGCCGGTATCCGCCTCGCGCGCGATGCGGGCGACGAGTGTTCCCTTGGTGATGCAGTCGAACCAGGCCTGGAAGCCGCGCCGGTCGGTGAACGGGCTGGCCCAGGGAGAGTGGTGGGCCCGGCTTGCCAGGTTGCAGCGGATCAACCCGGCCGCGTCATCTTGCGATACCTCGTCGAGACGCACCGCCGGCAACGTCACCGTGGCCGCGAGGCGGCCCGCTTGCGGGTCGATGCCTCGCCCGGACCGCTCCCCGGGCGATTGGCTGCGCGATACGGCTTGCGCGGCGCCGATGGCGGGCCGCCCGGCCCGCCGGTGGCGCGCTCGATCTGCACCTCGTCGGCGTCGGTCGCAACCACGCAGGCGGCGAAGCGCTCGCTCATCGCCGGCGTGATCTCGAAATGCGTCTCCTGGTCGCTGATCTTGATCGCGCCGATGTCACGCTTGGTCACGCCGCCGAGCCGGCAGATCAGCGGCACCAGCCATTTCGGGTCGGCCTTGTCCTGGCGTCCGATCGACATGCGGTACCAGATGCCTGGCTCGCGAGGAGGCCCGACATCGCGCTGATAGGGCTCGCGCGTCCGTTCGGCGCGCGGCGAGCGCGGGCCGTCCGACACGACGCGCGGGCGATGCTCGGCAATGTGGGTCGGCGGCTGGGTCACCTCCTCGGGCTCCGGCAACCGGGCACGATGCATCCGGATCAGGGCGGCGGCGATCTCCTCGGCGGTACGGCCCTCGAGCAGGCTGCGGGCCAGGGCGAGATCCTCCGGTGCCACCTCCTCGGCCAGCACCGGGTCGGCGAGCAGCCGGGCGCTGTCGCGGGCACGGATCTCCTCCGGGGTCGGCGGCCCGCTCCAGCCGGCCTCGACGCGCGCGCCGGCCAGCAGCTGCTCGGCCTTCCGGCGGCGAGCGATCGGCACGATGATCACGCAGGTGCCCTTGCGCCCGGCGCGTCCGGTGCGGCCGCTCCGGTGCAGCAGGGTCGGGCTGTCGGTGGGCAGTGCCGCATGCACCACCAGCCCGAGATCGGGCAGGTCGAGGCCGCGTGCGGCGACGTCGGTGGCGACGCAGACGCGCGCCTGGCCGGTGCGCAGCGACTCCAGGGCACGCGAGCGCTCGCTCTGGCTGAGTTCGCCGGACAGCGCCACGGATGCGAAGCCACGCTCGAGCAGGCTGCCGTGCATGTGGCGCACCATCTCGCGTGTCGAGCAGAACACCATGGCCGTGGGACTCTCGAAGTAGCGCAGCACGTTGACGACGGCGTGCTCCTCGTCATTCCGCCCCGCGATCACCGCGCGATACTCGATGTCGGCGTGCTGGCGGGTGCCGCTGACGGTGTCGATGCGCAGCGCGTCGCGCTGGTAGCGCTTGGCGAGTGCCGCGATCTCGCGCGGGATGGTGGCCGAGAACAGCAAGGTGCGGCGTGTCCCGGGGGTCTGCTTGAGCAGCGTCTCCAGTTCGTCGCGGAAGCCGAGATCGAGCATCTCGTCGGCCTCGTCGAGCACGACGATGCGCAGTGCCGAGAGGTCCAGCCGGCCGCGGCTGAGATGGTCGCACAGCCGCCCCGGCGTGCCGACGACGATGTGGCAGCCGCCCTCCAGCGCCCGCGCCTCGCGGCGGACATCCATGCCGCCGATGCAGGAGACGATGCGCGCGCGGGCGTCGGCATAGAGCCAGGACAGCTCCTTGTGCACCTGCACCGCGAGTTCGCGGGTCGGCGCGATCACCAGCGCCAGCGGTACGGTGGCGCGGCCGAAGAACGGCTCGTCGCCGAGCAGCGTGGGCGCCGCGGCAAGGCCGTAGGCCACGGTCTTGCCGGAGCCGGTCTGGGCGGAGACGACCAGATCGCGGCCATCGGCATCCGCTGCCAGGACGGCGGCCTGGACGGGAGTGGGTTCGGCATAGCCGCGCGCGGCGAGCGCCTGCGCGAGCGAGGCATGGGTCGTTGGAAAGGGCATGGCGCCTCTATAGCGGAACCGGCTGGCGTCCGATAACCGCCCAGATCGGATCCTGCCATGCGGGATCGTCCGCGTCCGGCCGCACCTCGCCGGTCTCGACCGCGGTGAAGCCGGCGCGCGTTGCGCAGATCGAGACCAGCTTCTGGCGGTCGGGCCCGTCCAGCGCCTGCCAGATCGCTACCGCCTTGGTCGGGAAGTAGCGGTCGGAAAAGGTGATCACCAGGGGGGCTCCCGGACGCAGCACCCGCGCCAGCTCACGGAACACCGCGACCGGCTGCTGCAGATACTGCACCGAGACGCAAAGGCAGGCGGCATCCAGCGACCGGTCCGCCAGCGGCAGCGACGGCGCCAAATTCAGGTCGGTAACGAAATGGTCGTCGAGACGGGGGTTCTCGGCCAGCTCCGCCTCGTTCAGCCCGTGCCCGATCACCCGCTCGAACACCATCTCCTCGGGCAGGTGGCTGACCCAGCTGCTCATCAGGTCGAGGATGACGCCATTCTCCGGCAGCACGGTGCGGTAGAGCGCGGTGACCGCGTTGATGGCGCCGTCGTCGATGTGCGTCACGAAGCGCGGCTCCGCATAGAACAACGCGTCCGGTTCGGGATCGGCCTTGCTGAAGGCTGCTGGGTGGAAGCCCTCGAGGTCACTCATGGCATCACGCTCAGGCAGCGCTCGGCTCGGGCGCTTCCGCCTGCGGTTGCGGCTCGAGCCAGGCATCGATCGCCGCGCGCGCCGCGAACACCGCGGTCTTGAAGGAGCCGCGCAGGCCGCTGGAACTCACCACGCCGCTTTCCGTGCTGCCGTCCGGGTGGATCGACCACCGCCGGCGACCGTCCTGTTCGGGGCCGATCACGTAGCGGACATCGCGGTAGAGCAGGGTCTGTTCCATCTTCCTCTTCTCTCGACGCGCGGCGGCGCCGATGCAATTCATCCTCGCGTGACCTCCGCCGGTCCCGGAGCATGATCTGTTCGATAATGCACTCTTGTTGCTTGACAGGGCAGCTCGGTCCGGCACACGGCATCGCGAAGCGACGGCCAGGAGCCGGATGCTGCTCTGGCGTCGCCGGGGCGGGTGCGTATCGTCAGGAAGAAAGAGTGCGTATGGCGGACTACATAAAGCCGGCCCAGATCGTGGGCAACATGGTCGAGGCGGGCGTCGTCAAGGCGGGCCTCGCGCCGGTCGACCTGCTGATCCGGGGCGCGCTGGCCGGCGCCTACCTTGGCTTCGTGACCAGCCTGGCGTTCCTGGTCGCGGCGCAGACCGGGCAGTTCATCGTGGGCGCCCTGCTGTTCCCGGCAGGCTTTGCGCTGATCGTGATACTGGGCCTGGAACTGCTGACAGGCAATTTCTGCATCATGCCGACGGCGTTCATGGCCCGCCGCATCGGCATTGGCAAGGTGCTGTCCAACTGGGTCCTGGTGTTCATCGGCAACCTCATCGGCAGCCTTGTCTATGCCTGCCTGTTCTGGATCGCGGCCACCGAGTGCGGTCATACCGGCGGCGGTCCGATCGGCGACAAGCTGCGGGCGCTGGCGGTCAGCAAGACGACCGCCTACGAGGCGTTCGGCGCCGCCGGCATGCTGACCGTGTTCGTCAAGGCGATCCTGTGCAACTGGATGGTCAGCCTCGGCTCGGTGATGGGCCTCGCCTCGACCTCGACCACCGGCAAGATCCTCGGTGCCTGGCTGCCGATCTTCATCTTTGTCGCGCAGGGCTTCGAGCATTCGGTGGTGAACATGTTCGCGATCCCCGCCGGCATGATGCTGGGCGCAAAGGTCTCGATGTACGACTGGTGGGTGTGGAACGAGATTCCGGTGACACTCGGCAACATGGTGGGCGCGGTGCTGTTCACGGGTGCCGCGCTCTACACGACCTATGGCCGCACCGCCGCCTCGCCGCAGGACGTCACCGCCAAGCCGGAGATGGCCCTGCCGGTGCGCTCCTGAACGGGCAGCCCGTCGCGACCATTGTTTGGCGGCGACGCTCCCGCTAGGTTGGGCAGATGGTTCCGTCCAGCCAACGAAGCTGGCGCCTGACACGTGGCAGGCTGGGCTGCCTGGCCGTGCTCGTGGCCATGGCGGCACGGCTTCTGCTCGGCGGCATGATGACGGCGGAGCCCGACCGGGCGGAGCGCGTGGCGCTGGTGGCCGCGGGCGTGCTGTGCAGCAGCAGCAACGTCCCGGCCGATGGGCACCGGAGACACCACCACGCAGCCGACCTGGCGCTGTGCCCGGCCACCCTCGCGCTGGAACTGCCGGCGTCCATCCTGATCCAATCGGCGGTGCTGCCGCCACCTGCAAGCATGACGGTGCGCGCGGCATTCCTGCGGCCGCCGGGACGCGGTCCACCCGCTGTTGCCCTGCATGTCGGATCTCCGCGAGGTCCGCCCCTGATGGTCTGAGACAGGCTCGAGCAGATGCCCGCCACCGTGGGCGTCTCCGACTTTCCGGATTCCAGGAAAAGAACCCATGCGAAACGAATGTTCAGCCGCGCGCCTCGTGTGCACCGGGCTGGCTCTGGTGACGGCCGCTTCCGTTCCGGCCTACGCCCCTGCCTACGCCCATGTCATCGCCGGCGCCCGCGTCTTTCCGGTGACGCTCACCTTCGACGATCCCGGCGTCAGCGACGAGGCCTCGCTGCCGGCCTTCACCTATCAGCGCGACGGGTCGGACGCGGGTAACGGACCAACCCACGCGGTCGATTCCGGCTGGGAGTACGACAAGACAATCACGCCGGACACCGCGCTGATCCTCAATGACGGCTACGACATCCAGCAGATGAACGGCTCGAAGACGCAGACCGGGTTCGAGAACATCTACATCACCGGCAAGTGGCAGGCCTATACCAACGCCGACCATGAATTCGTGACCTCGCTCGGCATCATCCGCGAGATCGGCGGCAGCGGCACCGACCATACCGGCGCCGACCATGACGGTTCGACCGCTCCGACCGCCTATTTTGGCAAGGGCCTCGGTGATCTGCCGACCGGGATGCTGCGGCCGTTCGCGGTCACCGGCGAACTCGGCTACACGATCGCCGACCGGCAGGTGAAGGAGATCGCGCAGCAGCCGGTCGGCGCCTCGGCGCCGTTCGTTGACGGCGTTGCCGCCCAATACAACAACGGCAACAACAATGCCTGGGCCGGAGCGCTCTCGATCCAGTACAGCATCCCCTACCTGCAGTCGCAGGTGAAGGATCTCGGGCTCCCCGCTTACCTCGGCAACATGATCCCGCTGGTGGAATTCACCTGGACGTCACCGGCCTCGGCACACGCCGCACAGGGCACCACATGGACCGCGGCACCCGGCGTGATCTACCTGGCGCAGTGGGGCGAGATCGGCCTCGAGGCGCTGGTCCCGCTCAACAAGGCGACGGGGACCACGGTCGGCGCGGTCGGCCTCGTGCATCTTTTCTTTGACGACCTGTTCCCGAACAACATCATTGGACACCCGTTCTTCCAGTGACCGCGCGATCCTCGAACCTCACGCTTGCGCTCGCTCTTGCGGGTCTCACCTGCCACGCCGGGGCCGCCCGCGCGCACGCCTTCCTGAAACAGGCGAACCCGGCGGTCGGCAGCACGGGCGCGGCTCCCCGGGAGGTGGTGATCGACTTCACCGAAGGCGTCGAGCCGGCCTTCAGCACCATAGCTGTTACCGACACAAGCGGGGCGGGCATGACCGACGGTGCCGCGCATCTGGCGGGCAGCCATCGACGGCTCGCTGTGGCGGTGCGGCCGCTGGCGCCCGGCCGCTACGAGGTCCGCTGGCACGTGACCGCGACCGACACCCACAAGACGCAGGGCAGCTTCACCTTCACCGTCGCCCGGTAGCATGGCCGACGGCGGCCTGACGCTCGTCCTCGTCAGGTCGGTCTTCGTGGCCAGCCTGCTGTCGCTCGGGGGCGCCCTGGCGTTCAGGGTGCTCGTGGCGGCGCCGGCGCTGGTGCGGGCGATCCCCGACGAGGCGGCCGCGGTCCACCGGATGCTGGACCGGCTGACCTGGGCCAGCCTTGGCCTGTCCGCTGCTGCACTGGCGGGCTGGATGGTCCTGCAGTCCGCCGCGATCGACGACGCGACCGCGCCGCTGCAGGCCTTCGAGGCCCTGCCGCCGGTGCTCGGCGGCACGTCGTTCGGCCACCTTGCATTGCTGCAGCTCGCAGTGCTCGGAGCGACCGCCGGGCTGCTGCGGCTCGGGCAGCTGCGCGGCCGGAGTGCCCTGGTCGCGGCGGTGGCGAACCTCGCGCCGCAGGCCGGACACGGCCACGCGATGGCGATGGATGGCGGGTTCAGCCTGCTGTGCGCCGCCGACGTGCTGCACCTGCTGGCCTCCGGCGCCTGGATCGGCGGCCTGCTGCCCTTGCTGCTGGTGGTCCGGCTCGCAGCACCCGCCACCGGCGCGCGGGTGGCCCGCTGCTTCTCGCCGATGGGGCGCCTCTGTGTCGTGGCGCTTGGCGGCTCGGCGCTGGTGCAGGGGTGGGTGCTGGTCGGCAGCACGCGGGCGCTGTCCGGCTCCCCCTATGGCTGGGTGGTGCTGGTCAAGACGGCGCTGTTCCTGATGCTGACCGGCCTCGCCGCCCTGAACCGCTACCGGCTGGCGCCCGCGTTGCGCGGCGGGCGACCGGAGGCGGCTCGCCACCGCCTGCTGGTCAGCATCCTGGTGCAGGTGGGGCTTGGGCTGCTCGCCGTGCTCGCCGCGAGCTGGCTGAGCGGGCTCACCCCGGGGATGGACATGGGCCAGAACCTGTCCTGAGCGCTGGTTGCAAATCGGCGCCATCCGGGCGAGTGATCGCCAAACTTGACCGGACCCGATCATGCACGCCCCGGCCTCCACATTGCCGCCCGCGCCGCCCACGCTTGCGTCCGGCGTCACCCGCACCCAATCCTTCACCGTCGTCCTGCTGATCGAGCTGTGGGAGCGGTTCGGCTATTACGGCATGCAGGCGATCCTGCTGCTGTTCATGGTGCAGCAGCTCGGCTTCTCGGATGCCCGGTCCAACCTGCTCTGGGGCGCGTTCGCCGCCCTCACCTACGCGGCACCCGCCATCGGCGGCTGGATCGGCGACAAGGTGCTGGGCTCGCGCCGCACCATGCTGCTGGGCGCGGTGACCCTCGCGATCGGCTACCTGTTGATGGCGTGGCCGACGGCGGGCACGGTGCTGCTGTATGCGGCGATGGGCACGATCAGCATCGGCAACGGCCTGTTCAAGTCGAACGCCGCCAACATGGTGCGGCGCATCTACGAAGGCGACGACAGCCGCCTCGATGGCGCCTTCACGATCTACTACATGGCGGTCAATGTCGGCTCGACGGTGTCGATCCTGCTGTGCCCGTGGCTCAAGGACCGGTTCGGCTGGCACGTCGCCTTCGGCATGTGCTGCGCGGGCCTCGTGATCGGGCTGGTGAACTATGCCGTCATGCACCGGCGGCTCGACCATGTCGGCTCGCTGCCAGACAGCCGACCGCTGCGTCCCGGCTTGCTCGCGGGGGTGATCGCCGGTGCGGCGCTGGCGATCGTGCTGGTAGGCTTCGTGCTGCAGCATGCTGCCATCGCCCGGGCCTGCGTCTGGCTGGCAGGTGCTGCGGTCGTGGCTCTCTGGATCTGGATCTATCTCCGCAGCGCGGGCCACGAGCGGGCCGGGCTGCTGATGATGTACCTGCTCACCGTGCAGGTAATGGTGTTCTTCATCTTCTACCAGCAGATGTCGACGTCGCTGACCCTGTTCGCCCTCCGCAACGTGCAGCTCGAGTTCACGCTGGGCGGGGTGGCGCTGTTCCATTGGTCGGCCGGGCAGTTCCAGGCCCTCAACGCGATATGGATCATGCTCGCGAGCCCGCCACTGGCGTGGCTCTACAATCGGCTCGGTGCAGCGAGGCGTGACGTCAGCATTGCCACCAAGTTCGTGCTCGGATTTGCCTGCGTCGCCGCCGGGTTCCTGATCTGGTGGCTGGCCTGCAAATTCGCCACGAACCCGCTGATCTCGCCTTGGGTGATGGTATGGGGCTACCTGCTGCTCTCGCTGGGAGAGCTGCTGATCAGCGGCCTGGGGCTCGCGGTGGTCGCTCGCTACGTGCCGGGCCGGATGAGCGCATTCATGATGGGCGCCCTCTTCGTGTCCATCGGCGTTGCGCTGTATCTCGGCAGCGCCGTCGCCAACCTAGCCGCGGTTCCCGATCTGGCAGGAACGGGAGGCGGCCCAGCCGGGCCGGCGCAGAGCCTGCCGATCTACACGAACCTGTTCTTCCGTCTGTTCGTGGTGGCATCCGCCTTGACCGCCTTGTTCGGCCTGCTGCTGCCGGTAAGCCGGCGGCTCGACCGGGCGCACGGTCTTGCCTCGGCCTGACGCGCGAGATCGGCAAACTGCAGCGCTCCGGTTCCGTTGACGGGCACCACCCTTCAGGAATCCGCCGATGTCGTCGACCAGCCTCCAACGCCTCAGGCGCCTGCTCGCAGCCGTAATCGGTGGCGCGGGTCTGTTGTCGCTCGTCGCCTGCAACGGGTCCACGCCGCCGGAAGGGCCGGGACAGAATGCGGCGCTGCCGGCGATGCAGCCGGGACCGACCAGTGTGGGCGCCGCGGGCCTCGGGCCGGCCGGCCAGAACTCGGCGATCGGATCAGGCAACCTGGCGAACCCGGGCGTCGCCGGTCCCGGTCTGCACTGAGTTCAGGCCAGCGGCGGCGTTTCCTATGCCGCCTTCGGGCAGGCCAGCCGCATCTGGTCCAGGCGTCGCTCGGCTTCCCGGTACAGCACCATGTCGAGGCGGGTCAGCGCTGCCAGCTCGGCGTCGATCTCGGGTGTGATCGTCTCCCGGGCGATGGCGCGGACCGGCCGCAGGCCATTGCGTTCGAGGTCGGCCTGGACGTTCACCTTCGGGGTCCGGCGCGGCGGAGCGAAGCCGAGAGTTCTTCCCAGCACGGCCAGGCTGTCGCCGAGCCGTTCCGATACTCCCACGAAATCGAGCCTGCCGATTGCCTGGCGGGCTGACTGGAAGGCCAGCGAGGGGTCGGTTTCCAGGGGGTCGCCGGCCTCGGTCGCGTAGAGCCCGGTCAGGCGACGGACATAGAGGTTGTCGATCTCGTTGCGGATCGTGGGCTCCCGGATGCGCAGGAATGCCAGCAGGTCGTTCTCGTGGGCCAGGCGGACGTGGCGGCCCGGCTCGTCGAGATTGCCCTTCCAGAAATAGTACAGCGACAGGATACGCTGCCTCGGGTCGCGCAGCAGGCAGAGGCGGAAGCAGGGGTCGTCGCCGTCGAGGCAGAGCAGGGACGGCAGGTCGTAGTGCCCCCAGGCCAGGTCGGCCTGCCGGTGGGCGATGCGCAGAGCCTCAAGCCGATCCGGATCGAGCGAGGCGATCGTCTTCAGCGCGGTCGCGGAATGGATCTGCAGCGGATGAAAGTTCGACTGCAGGGCCACGACCAGCGACGAGCCGGCGGTCTTCTCGAAATGCAGGAACCGCACCTTCGGTCCGCGCCAGATGGTCAGCAGGTTGCCACGCATCTGCGCATCGCTGAGCGCGGGGCCGTGGGCCGCCCCTGGCTGGCTGGCGGCGGCGCTGAGCAGCATGCCGCGGCTGAGCAGAGGCGCCGCCGCCGGCACGTAGGCGATGGCACGCAGCAGGGGCGGCAGCGAATGCGAGGTGGCCGCGAGACCGCGGAGAAAGGCCTGCTGCTCCTGCGCGTCTGGCCAGCGACCAAGGATGAGTCGCAGGATGAACCGACCCGGGGTCCGCGCCGCGACCAGCCGACCGATCGGCAGGACGGCCCGGATGCTGCCGTGCGTAAGGCGACCGAGGACCATCGCGCGGCCCAGGATGTCGAGCACCAGCATCAGGGCGGCGATGGCGCCCACGAGCGGCAGCCCGTAATTATCGACATGACCGATATAGGGCAGGCGGTCGGGGATGACGTCGACAGGCAGCACCGGGTAGACAAGCCCGAGGACCAGCACCTTGCAGACCGGGCAGACATGCGGGTCGATCAGTTTCGTCATCGTGGACCGCATGGGCATCCAGTTCGCCTCGCGTGGAAATCGTGAACTATAGTTCACGTCTCGTGCCAATGCAGCCCGCTGTTGCTTTTGCTTGCAATGCGGACATAGGCCGCTGCGGCTGTCACGAAGCCGACATAATAGCCGATATCGGCTCCCCCGAGCCAGCGCGCCACCGGCCCGGTATAGGGATCGCTCACCGAGAACAGCCCGATGGTGACGATGGCGGTCACCACGAAGATGGTGGCGGCCGGGGTCCAGCCGGGGGGCACCTGGCGCGGCCGGCTGCCGATCAGATACCAGTCGGCGAGCACGATGCCGATGAACGGCGCGATCCAGTACAGGGTGACCACCAGGTAGTTGGTGTAGAGCTCGGCGTAGTGCCCGGCGCCGAATACCGCGAGCAGGTAGCCCAGCGTCGCGGTGGCGACCGCCGCCCACATCCGTGGTACGCGGATACCCGCCGAGATCAGGCTGTAGCTGGCGGTGTTGTCGTTGAACGAGTTGCCGCTGATCGAAGAGAGCGCGATGGCCGCCAGCACCACCGGCCCGAGACCGCCCGCCGCATGCTGCAGGCCGGCAATGACCGCGGTGGGCGACGCCTCGCCGACGCTGCCGGCGGTGATCAGGCCGAGCAGCTGGAACGGGATCGCCGACAGCAGCAGCCCGGCGAGCGCCAGCCGCACCACGCGCCCGGGATCGGTCGCGGCCGGCAGGTAGCGCGTGTAGTCTGACGAATAGGTCGCCCAGGACAGGTTGAAGCTGGCCAGGATCGCGACCGCGAGCAGGAAGGTCGGCAGGGTCAGTGTCGCCGGTGCGTCGGCCGGATGCGGCACCAGCGCCGAGCCGGCATGGATGAAATCCAGCCCGCCGATGATCGCGAAGGTTACCAGCAGCAGGCCGCCGAGATATTTCTGCAGCGCCTGAACCATGTCGTGGCCATAGATGCTGGCCAGCATCTGCAGCCCGGCCAGCACCGCCAGCGCCAGCCAGAAGGGTGCGACGATGCCCCGGAGCGCCAGCAGCGCCACCAGGGCGGCGGCGGCCGGCACGTTGTTCACCGCGTCCCAGCCGATGCAGTAGATCCAGTTCAGGAACGAGGGCAGTCGGATGCCCAGCTTGCCGAGCACGCGGCGCGACGCCTCCATCTGCGGCAGTCCGGTCACCGGTCCGATGGCGGCGGCCAGCGCGACGGGCAGGGCGCCGATCAGGTTGCCGAGCAGGATGGCGAGCACGCCGCTGCGCAGCCCGAGGCCGAGATGCACCAGCAGGACGCCGACTACCCAGCCGCCAGGGCCGAGATTCGGCGAGAAATGGCTCCAGAACACGCGGTCGAGCCGCATCGTCTTCTGCGCGGCCGGCACCGGTTCGGTGACGGTCGCGGCACTGGTGCCCTCCATGGCGAGGAACTGGCCCATGCGCGCCCCTGGCTCGAGGCCGCCGCCCGATGCGGCAGCCGATCGGGACCCGGGATGCCGCGCAATCGGCTGGCTGTCTCGGAGCCCTGCCGGGGGTATAGTCACCGCTGCGGCCAACCGGAACAAGGACCAGGCACATGCCGGCGACGCCCCAGATCATCTACCAGCCCTATCTTGCGGGAAAGCGCGGCGCCTTGCAGGCGGGCGTGCCGATCGTGTGCCGGACGCGGGAGGAGGGCCTGCTGCGCGCCGAAAAGGCAATGAACGGCGGCTCGATCGTCGGCGCCCGCGTGGTGCGCGTGTGGCACGACGCCGAGGCCGACGAGTTCGGTGACCCGGAATATCTGGGCGACGTGGGACGGGTGCCGGACGAGGCCTGACCTCGCGTGGCGCAGCCGGGTTGCGCTGTCGTGATTGGCGCCTCGGGCGGCATCGGCGGGGCGCTGGTGCGGGCGCTGCTGCAGCGACCGGATCTCGCGACGGTCGTGGCGCTGTCGCGCGCGGGCGAGGAGCCGGCCGGCGCGGCATCGGACGTCCGCCTGATACGGGGCCGGATCGACCTGCTGGAAGAGGCCAGTATCGCGGCTGCGGTGCATGGGCCGGTCGCCGGGGCGGGTTCACCGCCGACCCTGGTACTGGTGGCTACCGGGCTGCTTCATGGCGATGGCATCCAGCCGGAGCGAAGCTGGCGGGCGCTCGACGCGGACGCACTGACCCTGGCCTGGCGAGTGAACGCGGTCGGTCCCGCACTGGTCGCCAAGCACATGCTGCCGCTGCTGCCGAAAGCCGGCCGCAGCGTGTTCGCGGCGCTGTCGGCGCGTGTCGGCAGCATCGGCGACAACAGCCTGGGGGGCTGGCACGCCTATCGCGCGTCCAAGGCCGGGCTGAACATGATCCTGCGCAACCTGGCCATCGAGCTTGCGCGCACGCGGCCGGAGGCGATCTGCCTCGGGCTGCATCCGGGCACCGTGGATACCGGGTTGAGCCAGCCGTTCCAGGCGGGGGTCCCGGCCGGGCGGCTGTTCACGCCGGAGTTCTGTGCTGCGAGCCTGCTGGCGGTATGTGAAGCGGCGCTGCCGGCGCAGAGCGGGCAGGTGCTGGCGTGGGACGGAGCACGGGTGCCCCCATAGGCCCGACGCCGGCTACAGCTTGCACATGGTTTGCGATCGCGATGCAGAAGAGTGCGGGTCCCAGGCTCGGTTTCAGGCTTGGAACCGGGATCGAGCAGCAGCCAGGTTGTAAGTAAACTATCCATGAACAAGATATCGCAAACAACGGGTTTTTGCGATTACTGGTATGGCGTTGACGCCCTGTCCACGACAGTGGCACGTTGACTTCGATGATGCAGCAAAACAAACGTCGACGTGTCGAGCCGGGAATGGCGCCGCCTACCGGGCCTGCCGGCGGCAATCGGTCCGGAAGCCCAACCCTTCGCCCTGTCAGTGCAACGCTTCTGCTTCTGCTTTTGCTTGAGGATGGTATCGAGGCAGGTCTTGCCGCACCGGCCTCATGACAGGGAAAAAACATGCGGTCGTTCTGGTCGTAAAGGACGAGGCCGAAGACATCGCTTGTTGGCTGGCGTGGTATCGTATCCTGGGCTTCGATACCTGCATCGTATTCGATGATGACTCGACAGATGGGACCTGGGAGATCCTGCAGCGCGCCGCCAAAGTGCAGGATATCAGGCTGTCCAGAACTCTCGGCTCGAGGGATATTTTCTTCGACCTGCGGCAGCAGATGTCGTACCGGATGGCGCTGCAACAGTACGGTGCGGAGTTCGAGTGGATCGCCTTTTTCGACTCCGACGAATTTCTGTCGTTTTCCGAGGGCATCGATGTGCGAAGCTTCCTTGACCGCTTCGAAGATGCTGACGGTATTGTCGTCAACTGGTGTAACTATGGTAGCAGCAACCACGCCCTGAAGCCGATGCTCCCTCCGATCGAGGCCTTTACCTGGCACGGAGATGCGCAACAGCCGATCAATAAGCACGTCAAAAGCTTCGTGCGACCGGAAAAAGTCGGCCCGAGATGGCTCAACATGCACGCCTTCGACATCGAGCTCAATCGGTATCGCGACGCAAGCCACAATGAATTCGCGTGGGGCAGACAACCCGGCATTCTACGTTCCGCGCCGGATTGGAATGTCGCCAAGCTCATGCACTACCAGTGTCGCAGCATGGAACACTTCCTGGAACGGCTGCGCAAGCGCACGGATCTTCCCAAGCGGTCCGACCTGTGGCGTGGATACGATGTCAACGAGATCGAGGACCGGACGCCGCTGCGGTTCCTGCCGGCGTTGCAGGCGCAGATGGCCCTCATAGGCGCCGCTGTTGGAGAGGCTGGTGTGCAAGTGCCAGCAGCACATGCGAGGCAAGCCTGTTCCAAGGAGCGCAACGCGATGGCGGACGACTGCTTCCAGGGCCTGATCGTCGACCTCGGCGTGTCCGAAGGAAATGACACGGCCTATTATCTGGCGAAGGGCTTCCGGGTCATCGCGGTGGAGGCCGATCCCGGGCAATTCCGAGCGCTAG
>CAXTVI010000034.1:25677-47268 GCA_964247695.1 uncultured Acetobacteraceae bacterium | reverse complement strand
TGGCGGATGAGGTGGGATTCGAACCCACGGTACGCTCACGCGCACGGCGGTTTTCAAGACCGCTGCCTTAAACCACTCGGCCACCCATCCCGGCCTTCCACATAAGGCCACCTCCGCGCCCCGACAACGCCTGCGGAGCCGCTCCATCCGAGATGGGGCTTGGCGAGCGGTTCGTTTCTTGCTTCCGTAGGGGCCGGTCTAACAGCAGGTGGACGGAATGCTCTCCTCGCGCCTGATCCCCGGCCCGCGCCGGCCTCAGTCCCTCACCCCCTGGCGCCCGAGGCTGCCCTCGGCATGACCGGCCAGGCCCCGACCGGTGGCCTGCTTGAGGGCTATGATTCCAGCTTCTTCTGCGAGCTGATGAACGGGCTCGAGCCGGACAACCCCGACCTCGCCCTGATCCGCGAGCGCCTGTCCCGCATGGACCTCGCCGAGCTCGGCCGCCGGGCCGCCACCGCCGAGGCCGAGCTGTACAACCTCGGCATCACGTTCACGGTGTACTCCGACCGCAACGCCATCGACCGCATCCTGCCCTTCGACCTGATCCCGCGCGTGCTGACCGCGACCGAGTGGGACGTCATCGAGCGCGGCGTGATCCAGCGGGTCACCGCCATCAACCACTTCCTGTGGGACATCTACCACGACCAGAAGATCCTGGCCGACGGCATCCTGCCGCGTGCCCTGGTGCTGGGCAACAGCAACTTCCGCCCCGAGATGATGGGCCTCGACGTGCCGCTCGGCGTCTATGTCCACGTCAACGGCACCGACATCGTGCGCGACGGCGAGGGCCGCTTCCTGGTGCTGGAGGATAACGCCCGCACCCCGTCCGGCGTCTCCTACGTCATCGAGAACCGCCACATGACGCTGCGCGTGCTCCCCGACCTCGCCGCCGGCTTCCGGCTGCGCGGCGTCGAGGAGTACGGCATGCGGCTGCGCCAGGCGCTGGTGGAGGCGTCCCCCGCCGGGGTGCTGGACCCGCAGGTGGTGCTGCTGTCGCCCGGCATCTACAACTCGGCCTATTTCGAGCACGTGTTCCTGGCCCGCGAGATGGGCGTGCCGCTGGTCGAGGGGCGCGACCTCATCGTCGAGAACCGGCGGGTCTACATGCGCACCATCGCCGGCCTCCGCCCGGTGCACGCGATCTACCGCCGCCTGAACGACGACTTCCTGGATCCGGACGTGTTCCGCCCGGACAGCCAGCTCGGCGTGCGCGGCCTGATCGAGGCCTGGCGGTCCGGCAACGTCGCCATCGCCAATGCGGTCGGCACCGGGGTCGCCGACGACAAGGCGATCTACGCCTACATGCCGCGCATCATCCGCTACTACCTCGACCAGGACCCGATCCTGCACAATGTGGACACCCGGATCTGCGCCGAGCCGGACGGTCTGCAATACACCCTCGACCACCTCGCCGAGCTTGTGGTGAAGCCGGTCGGCGAGAGCGGCGGCTACGGGCTGATCATCGGGCCGCACGCCTCCAGGGAGGAGATCGCGGAGTTCCGCGCCAAGCTGCTCGCCGACCCTGCCAACTATATCAGCCAGCCGGTGATCAGCCTGTCCACCTGCCCGACCCTGTGCGAGACCGCGCTCGAGCCGCGCCATGTCGACCTGCGGCCGTTCGCGGTGACCGGGCGGTCGACCTGGGTGCTGCCCGGAGGGCTGTCGCGGGTCGCCCTGCGAAAGAACTCCCTGGTGGTGAACTCCTCGCAGGGAGGCGGCTCCAAGGACACCTGGGTGCTCGCATGAGCAGCGGCGGCAACCGGGGCAGCGGGCGCTACCCGGACGAGATGGAGCCGATCCGCTCCTCGGACCTGCTCTCGCGCTACGCCGAGAGCACCGTCTGGCTGGCGCGCTACATGGAGCGCATCGAGAACCTCGCCCGCGTGCTGGACGTAACGGAGACCTTCGTGCGCACCGGCCAGGGACGCGACGGCTGGGCGTCCGTGGTGCAGATCAATGCCGACGACGAGCCGTTCTTTCAGCGCCACGCCGGGCCCGATGCCGCCAGCGTCACCGATTTCTACGTGCTCGATACCGGGCACGGCAATTCGATCTCGTCGATCGTGAACATGGCGCGGGAGAACGCGCGCACCCTGCGGCCGCTGATCTCAACCGAGATGTGGACGCATATCAACGTGTTCCACAACTGGATCCGCAGGCTCGGGCCGAACGACGTCCGGCCGTCGCACCTGTCAGCGCTGTGTGCGCGCGTCAAGCAGGAATGCCAGACCCATTACGGCATCACCGAGGGCACCTTCTACCGGGACCAGGGCTGGTATTTCTACATGATCGGCAAGTATCTCGAGCGGGCCGACCAGATCACCCGGCTGGTCGACATCAAGTACCATACGCTCCTGCCCAGCCAGGCGGGGATCGGCTCGGAGGTGGATGTCAGCCAGTGGAGCGCCGTCCTGCGGGCCGCCGCCGGCTACCACGCCTTCCGCCGCACGATGCCGCGGGTGCTGCAGCCCAAGGATGTTGCCGGCTTCCTGCTGCTGAACAATGCGTTCCCGCGCTCGCTGGCACTCACCCTGCGGCAGGTCTACTGGGCGGTCGGCCAGTTGCGCACCGACTACGGCCTGCGCCGCAGCGGCGTCATCCTGGAGCGGCTCGACGAGTTGCGGGCCTCCCTGGTCGACCAGACCATCGAGGAGATCATCGTACGCGGGCTGCATGAGTTCCTGGACTGGGTCCAGCTCGAGTTGCGGCAGATCCAGGAGAGCATCGCCATAGCATTCTGGCCGCCACCCCCGGAGCTGCTGATGCCGGAACAGGCGATCGATCGGGGCGCCAGCACCATGGCTCAGTCGCAGGGCGAGGGCGGCATGAGCCAGACGATGGGTACCCAGTCGCTCGGAGGAATGACTCAGAGCCTGGGCAGCATGACCCAGACCCTCGGCGACATGAGCCAGGTCGCCGACGACCCCAACCAGCAATCCTGATCAGGCCGCAGCCCCGCAGATGTCATTCCTGCGAGGCGCCGGCTCGAGAAACCGGGATCAGCTCGGCGGGTTGGCGGCTTCCTTGGCCTTCTTGTTGGCCATGTGGTGGCCGACCGCGCAGCCGACGCCTGCGCCGACCAGGCCGTGATGGCCGGCCATGTGGCCACCGACACCGCCAACCGCGGCTCCCTTGAGGCAACCCTTCGCGTCGGCCGGGGCTTGGGCGGCAACGGCGGACAGCATCAGCATGGCGGCGCCTGTGGAAAGCAGAATGGTCTTCATCGAGCGGAACTCCTCTTGGTCAGCGTCTAGTGCGGCATCAACGTGTCAAAAGGCAACGGTTCCCGACATTGCGATCAGCCGGCATTGAAACCGGGCTCCGCACGACGCGCCTCCCATATCGCCCGGGCGGCCGCATCGGCCGCCTCTGTCGTGTCGTGACGCCGCAAGGCCAGCAGCGCCATGGCGATGGTTCCGACGACGGTATGTGAAGCGGTCGCGGTGCCCGCGTCAGGTGTGTGGCGCTCGTGCCAGACGCGCTGCATCAGCGCCTCCGTGTCCGATGCCGGACCGGCGCGCGGCCCCGTCGCCTGCAGGGCCGGCAGCAGCAGTTCCCGCGCCTCGCCCGCGACCTGCAGGTGCACGGCGGTCGCCTTGCCCGGTGGCCGCTCCGCCTCGCCGCCGCCGCCCTTGAGCACCAGCAGCGCCGGGCGCTCCAGCAAGGCTGCGACGCCGAGATGCAGCGCGATGTAGGGCGGATGAAACACGCCGTCGACCGAGGCGCCGGCATCGGCCGGATCGAGCAGCCGCGCCACTGTGTTGACCGGCGAGCGCAGTCCGAACAGCCGGCGCATGGCCAGGCACCGCGCCACTGCCGGCGCCATCGCCGCGACCGGCCAGTATGCGAAGCCGCCCCGCGCCAGGGACGCCGCCACCTGGTCCGCGTCGAGACAGGTTGCCACGCCGAGGGCCGGCAGCACGCTGTCGACGCTCAGGCCGCCGGAGAACTCGTTGGAGCCGTGCATCAGGATCCGGACGCCGGACTGCGCCAGCGCCAGCGCCGAGAGCAGGAACCATGGGGCACCGCGGGTGCGGCCGGCGCCATAGCTCGGCCAATCCAGCGCGACCGGCGGAAACTCCGCTGCAACCCCGCCGCGTCCGAGGCGCTGCTCGCCGCGTGCCGCCTCGACCAGTCCGGCAATCTCCGCCGGGTCCTCGCCGCGATAGCGCAGCAGCATCAAGAAGGCGCCGACCTGGGCCGGATCCGCATCCCCACGCAGAACCATCGCGAAGGCCTCGCGCGCCTCCTCCCGGGTCAAGGCGCGCGACCGTCCGGGACCGCGCCCGAGGGTCGCCACGAAGCTTGCGAAGCGATCGTGCGCGGCTGCGTGGTCCATGTTCGACTCCTCGTGGCGCACAGCGCCTCGTCGAGCCCTACGAACGCTGGCTTTCGCCCGGCTTTTCAACGATTATCGCAAAAACCGAACGATCGTCATCCCGTGAACGTGGCCAGACCTTGAACGCTTCCAAACCGTGAACGCCGCCAGACTGTGAACGCCCTCGTCCCACCGCGCCCGCGCATCGCGCTCGAGATCGTCCACGATTTCGTCTGCCCCTGGTGCTATCTGGGCGTGCGGCGGCTGATGCGGGCGCTGTCGGAGCGCGCCGCCTACGGCTACGACATCACCTGGCGGCCGTTCCTGCTCAATCCGGACATGCCGCGCCTCGGCATGTCGCGCTTCGACTACGTGGTGCGCAAGTTCGGCGGCGAGGAGCGCGCGCGCCGCCTCTATGCCGCCGTCACCCATCTCGGCGCGGCGGAGGGGCTGGATTTCCGCTTCGACCGCATCCTGCACGTGCCCTCCAGTGTGGACGCGCACCGCCTGGTCGGCTTCGCGCAGCGCCATGGTGCGGCGACCGTGCTCGTCGAGGCGCTGTTCGTCGCCCATTTCTCCGAAGGCCGCGACATCGGCGATCTCGCGACTCTCGCCGCCATCGCGCAGGAAGCCGGCCTGGACGGCGCGCAGGCCGGGCAGTTCCTGCGTTCGCGCGAGGGTGCGGACATCGTGCATGGCGAGAACCTGCGCGCGCACCGGCTGGGCATCAGCGGCGTGCCCTGCTTCGTGATCGGCGACCGCATGGCGGTGTCCGGCGCACAGGAGCCGGAGGTGTTCCACCGGCTGCTCGACATCGCGGCCGTCGAGGCGTTCGACTACGTGCGCGGCTGAACCGGCTCCAGCGCGGATACCGGCATGGCTTCGGCCCCGTAGCGCCGTGCCAGCAGCGCACAGACGAACAGCTGCAACTGGTGGAAGATCATCAGCGGCAGCACCACCATGCCGACGGTCGCCGGCGGGAACAGCACGCCCGCCATCGGAACGCCCGAGGCCAGCGTCTTCTTCGAGCCGCAGAACACGATCGCGATCTCGTCCTCGCGCGCGAACCCGAGTGCCCGCGCGCCGTAGCGGGTGATGAGCAGTATCGCAGCGAGCAGCACCGCGTCCACCATCAGCACCAGCGCCAGCATCGATGGCGGCAGGCGGTGCCACAGGCCCTGCACCACCGCCTCGCTGAAGGCGGTATAGACCACGATCAGGATCGAGCCCCGGTCGGTGAAGCTGAGCAGGCGCTTGTTGCGGTGCGCCCAGCCGCCGATCCAGGGCTGCAGCACCTGTCCCAGCACGAACGGCAGCAGCAGTTGCAGCACGATGTCGAGCACGGCGTGCGCCGAGACACCGGCGCCGTTGCGGCTGAGCAGCAGCCCGACCAGGACCGGCGTGATCGCGATGCCGAGCAGGTTCGACGCGGTGGCGGCGCAGACCGCGGCCGGCACGTTGCCGCGGCCGATCGAGGTGAAGGCGATCGAGGACTGCACCGTCGACGGCAGGGCGCACACGAACAGCACCCCGAGCCACAGAGTCGGCGTCAACAGCCCGGGGAGCAGCGCATGCAGCGCGAGCCCCATCAGCGGAAACACCGCGAAGGTGCAGCCGAGGATCGCCAGGTGCAGGCGCCAGTGGCCAACGCCCGCGAGCATCGCCTGGCGCGACAGCCGCGCGCCCTGCAGGAAGAACATCAGCGCGATCACCAGCACGGTGAGCACCGAGAAGACGTGCACCGCAGCACCCCGGCAGGGCAGCACGCTGGCCAGCGCCAGCGTCGCGATCAGGGCCAACAGGAACGGGTCGAGCTTCGGCATGTCGGCATCCAGGCGGGGCGGCATTTGCAAGGCCGCACGAGGTGCGCCACCCTTAATGCCCGATGCCTGACAAGACCATCTTCCACCCGTCGAGCCGGGCCGCCTCAAACCTGGTCGCTCGGTTCTGCCCCGTTCTGTGGATGCTCTGCGTGCCGCCGGCGGTCGCAATTCCGGGTCGGGCCGCCGCCGGGACGCTTGCACTTCCCGCAGGCTGCGGCAGCGCCACCGCGACCTCCGCGCGCCGCATCGCCGCTGCCGCTGGCAGGGGCGCCGCCTTCGAGGCCGGCGCGCTCCGGATCCAGCTTCCACCCGACGCTGCCGGCCACCCGCCCTCGTTCGCGGCCGCCTCGCTGCATGTCGCGAGCCACGGCGCCGAGACGGGTCCGGAAGCGCTCGAGCGCGCCTCCACCGCGGCGGGGGCCTCGCTGCTGATCGCGCTCACCGGCAGCGGGCGGAGCGGATGCCCGGCCGATGCGCTGCAGGCGGCAGCCTATCCGGTAATGGACGGGCTGCTGGGTGGTGGCGGCTACCTCGCCACCTGGCAGGACGTCGTCCTGGGCGGCACCGCCGGCCACGTGCTCGCCCGGCGCATGCAGCTCCGGATGGACGGCGCCGGCGGATCGGGCGCCGACGCCCCGGTGCACATGACGCTCAGCCTGGACGGGATCACCGGGGCCCTGACGCCACCGACATTGCTCCCCGAGCACCTGTCGGTCAGCGCCACCCTGCCTGCCTCCAGCCTGCCGACGCTGCTGTCGGCGGCCGGGGGCGCTGCGCCCGATGCACGCATCCCGGTCACCATCGACGACATCGACATGCGCCGAGGCAGCGCCACCCTGCACGGCACCGGGACGGCCAGTGCCGCCGCCACCCCGCAGGACAGCGCCGCCGACATCCATCTGGTCGCGCATGATTTCGACGCACTGGTCAGCGCGGCAGCGCTGCAGAACATGATGCGCGTGCACACAACTCTGTTCCTGTCCCGGCTGATGGCGCGCCAGGCTGGCGACAACCTCGAATGGGACCTGCGATACGGTAGCGGCCTGCTCAGCGTGAACAACGTGCCGATCCCGCTGCGCTGAGGCGGGGCACGGGTCGTTACCGGCCCGACTTGAACAAGGCTGCCTGCTGCTGGAGGATCGTCATGTAGGTCCAGCCGAGCTGGCGCGACGGCTCGATGTCCTTGCTGTGCTGCACGTCGATCTGTTCGCTGATCCACCACTCGTTGAACGTCCCCGCGATGACGAAGCGCGGTCCGATGGCGCGCGCATGCGCCCACTGCCCGAGATAGGTCGCCCCGTTCGCCCGACCCGGCGTGCCGGCGCCACGCCAGGCGGCGACCACGGTCATGCACTCGGCGTAGCCGGCACTGGCCGCGTAGGTCGGCACCACGCGGTCTTCCCACGACCAGTAGCCGAATCGGCTGAGGCCTCCGGCCCCCAGCAGGGTCTGCTGCTGGGTGATGAAGCCGGTGACGAAGCGCACGGTGAAGCGCGGATCGCTCCACGGCGGCAGTGACTGCGCCCAGGGCGACGGCGTGTTGACATAGACCAGGAGCAACGGCTTGCCGAGATAGGTCTGCAGCATGCCGCCATAGACGGGGCTGGCGACGAACAGGTCGTGCACCTCGTTCGCCTTGGCGGTCAGAGCGCCATTGGAGACCGCCGCCGGATCGCCCGGGCAGCCGATCATCAGCGCGACCTGAGGCCGGGCGGTCAGCGGCCGCCAGACCTGGAACAATTCGAGTGTCGCAGCCTCGATGAAGCGCTGCGTCACGGGGCCACCCGGCACGCGGATGTCCATGCCGAGATCGTTCGACCAGTCGATGACGATGAAATCCACCCCGGCCGCCGCGAGCCATCCGGCGTGGGTCGCCAGCACGGCAGGATTGTTCGACGCATAGTCGCCGAGGCTCGGTGTTCCCCATCCTGCGTCCGGCCCGGTCGCCGGCCACTGGTCGGATCGGTGCCAGAGCGAATAATTGATGCCGACGCTGCGCAGGGCCGGCGGTGTCGGGAGCGCCGGCGAGTTCTGCGAGGCCGCGGCCCGCCGGGGCGGCAGCAGGGCGGCGCCAAGGGCTGCTCCGAGCAGCAGACGACGCTCGCGATTGCGGCATTGGTCGAAAAGCATGATGCAGATGCCGCCTCAGGTCTGTTGCCACAACAACGAGCCCGCGGAAAATCGACCTTACTTGCGATGGCAAGCAATTCCGTCATCCGTGGGCCGGTCCAGTCCCACAGATCCTACTTCAGACAGCTTAAGACTTGGTTTCGTGCTCCGACCGCGCCGGCGTTACTGCATGCTCCAGCCGTGGCTGACCACCAGCGACTGCCCGGTCAGGGCATTGCTGCCGAACGCCGCGAAGAACAGCACCGCTTCGGCCACGTCCTCGACGGTGGTGAACTCGCCATCGACGGTGTCCTTGAGCAGGACCTGGCTGCGCACCGCATCCTCGTTGATGCCCAGGCGCGCGGCATGCTCGGGGATCTGCCGCTGCACCAGAGGAGTGAGCACGAAGCCGGGGCAGACGACATTGGCACGGATGCCATCAGGGGCGCCTTCCTTGGCCACCACCTTGGCGAGCCCGATCAGCGCATGCTTGGCCGCGACATACGGCGCCTTGTACGGCGACGCCTCCTTGGAATGCACCGACCCCATGTAGATGATGCTGCCGCCGCCGCGACCGCTCGCGCCCTGGGCCTGCATCGCCCGCATCGCCGCCCGGGTGGTCAGGAAGGCGGCGTCCAGATGGATCGCGGTGACCCGCCGCCAGTCGGCCAGCGACAGTTCCACCACCGGCGCCACATGCTGCACGCCGGCATTGCTGACCAGGATGTCGAGCCGGCCGTAACGGTGCACCACCGCGGCCACCCCGGCCTCGACCTGCGCCTCGTCGGTCACATCCATCGCCACCGCCATGGCGACGTCGGTGCCGAGCGATGCCGCCACCTGCCCGGCCGCATCGAGATTCAGATCGGCGATGGCGACCGACGCGCCGGCCCGGACCAGGCGCGCCGCGACCGCCGCCCCGATGCCGCTGGCGGCGCCGGTTACCAGCGCGACCCGCCCCTGCAGCTCCATCAGGCGGCCCGGCCCTGCCGTGCCAGCTCGTCCAGGCTCGCCACCACCTTGCGGGCCAGCCCGATGCGCTGCGCCGTGGTCATCTCGCGCGCCACCGCCAGCTTGTGGTCCGGGCGCAGCCGCACGCCGTCCTGCTGCTTGTTGCCGATCCAGGAGATCAGCCCGGCCGGATTGCCGAACGAGTTGCCGCGGAACTGCACCACCATGCCCTTCGGCCCGGCCTCCAGCTTCTCCACCCCGGCGCTGCGGCAGAGCCGCTTCAGCGACACCACCTGCAGCAGGTTCTCCACCTCGTCGGGCAGCGGTCCGAAACGATCCACCAGCTCGGCCGCCATCGCCTCGCTCTCGGCGTCCGAGGTCAGCGCGCCGATGCGCCGGTACAGCCCCAGCCGCACCGGCAGGTCGGGCACGTAGGTCTCCGGGATCAGCACCGGCAGCCCGAGCACGATGTTCGGCGTCCAGTCGCGGTCCTCGGCCTTGCGGCGACCCTTCTCGACGCGGAGGTCGGCGACCGCATCCTCCAGCATCTGCTGGTACAGCTCGATGCCGACCTCGCGGATATGCCCGGACTGTTCATCACCCAGCAGATTGCCGGCGCCGCGCAAATCGAGATCGTGCGACGCGAGCGTGAAGCCGGCGCCGAGCGCATCCAGCGTCTGCATCACCTCCAGCCGCTTCTCGGCGGCCGGCGACAGCCGGTGGCTCTGCGGCCAGGTGAGGTAGGCGTAGCCACGCTGCTTGCCGCGCCCGACCCGGCCCCGGAGCTGGTAGAGCTGCCCGAGCCCGAACATGTCGGCACGATGGATCAGCAGCGTGTTCACCGCCGGCATGTCGAGCCCGCTTTCGACGATGTTGGTCGAGAGCAGGATGTCGTATTTCCCGTCGCCGAACTCGGTCATCACGCGCTCGAGCTCGGTCGGCGTGAGGCGGCCGTGCGCCTCGACCAGACGCGCCTCCGGCACGATCTCGCGCAGCCGCTCGGCCATGCGCGGCAGGTCCTCGATGCGCGGCACCACGCAGAATACCTGGCCACCACGGAAGCGCTCGCGCTGCAGCGCCTCGCGTATCACCACGGCGTCGAACGGCATGATGAAGGTGCGAACCGCCAGACGGTCGGCCGGCGGCGTCGCGATCAGGCTCATCTCGCGCACGCCGGTGAGTGCGAGCTGCAGCGTGCGCGGGATCGGCGTGGCGCTCAGCGTCAGAACATGCACGTCCTCGCGCAGCGCCTTCAGCTTCTCCTTGTGAGCGACGCCGAAATGCTGCTCCTCGTCGATGATCAGCAGGCCGAGATCGGCAAATTCAATACCCTTGGCAAGCAGCGCGTGGGTGCCGACGATGATGTTCACCGAGCCGTCGGTAACACCCTTCTTCACCGCCGCCGCGTCCTTGGCGTTCACCATGCGCGAGAGCTGCTCGACGCGCACCGGCAACCCGTCGAAACGCGCGACGAAGGTGCGGTGGTGCTGTCGAGCCAGCAGCGTCGTCGGCACCACGACCGCCACCTGCGACCCTGACATCGCGGCGACAAAGGCCGCCCGCAGCGCCACCTCGGTCTTGCCGAAGCCGACATCGCCGCAGATCAGCCGGTCCATCGGCCGGCCCGCCGCCATGTCCTCCAGCACGTCCGCGATCGCACGCGCCTGGTCCTCGGTCTCCATGAACGGGAAACGGGCGCAGAACTCGTCCCAGCTGCCTTCCGCCGGGGCCAGAGACGGCGCCTCGCGCAACTGCCGCATGGCGGCGACCCGGATCAGCTCGCCCGCCATGTCGCGGATGCGCTGCTTCATCCGCGCCTTGCGGGTCTGCCAGGACGCGCCGCCGAGCCTGTCGAGCGCCACGCCGTTCTGCTCGCTGCCGAAGCGGCTCAGCAGCTCGATGTTCTCGACCGGCAGGAACAGCTTCTCGCTGCCGTCATAGATCAGCCGCAGGCAATCGTGCGGCGCGGTTCCGACCCCGATGGTTTCCAGCCCGTCATAGCGGCCGATGCCGTAATCCTGGTGCACCACGAGGTCGCCCTCGGCGATCTCGGTGGCTTCGGCGATGAACTGGTCGGCACGCTTGCGCCGACGCGGCGGCCTCGAGATGCGCTCGCCCAGCAGATCCTGCTCGGAAACCAGGGCGGTGTCGTCGGCAACAAAGCCGCGATCGAGCTGCAGGGTCAGCAGCCCGACGACGCCCGGCTTCAGCCGGCGTGCCTCGCGCCAGGTCTCCACCACCTCGACCGGCAGCTTGTGGTCGCGCAGCAGGGTGCCGATGCGCTCGCGCGAGCCGCGCGTCCATGCGGTGACCAACGTGCGGCGCTTCGCCTCTGCCCAGGATTTTGCCTGCTCGCCCAGCACCGAGAACACGGTGTCGCGCGATCCGGGCGGCAGCGAGCGGGCGAACATGATCCCCGGCCGTCCACCGGCATCGTAGCCCTCGGCGCCGTCGGGTTTCGCGAACGGGCTGAAGGCCAGCATCGGCAGCCCGCCCAGCATCGCGTTCCATGCTTCGCGATCAAGATAGAGCAGCCCCGGCGGCAGCGGCCGGTACGGCACGTCGCCCTCGCGCGAGGGCAGCTTACGGGCCTCGGCATGGTCCGCGATCATTTCCAGGCGCGCCGTCAGCACCTCGTCGGCCTGGTGGTCGAGGCTGACCGAGACACCGGGCAGATAGTCCAGCAGGGTTTCGAGCCGGTCATGGAACAGCGGCAGCCAGTGCTCGATGCCGGTATGGCGGCGCTGGTCGGAGACGCTCAGATAGATCGGGTCGTTCGTCGAATCCTGACCGAAATGCGCGCGCCAGCCGGTGCGGAACCGCGACACGCTGTCCGCATCGAACGACAGCTCCGCCACCGGCCGCAGCACGAACTCGGCGCGCTTGCCGGTCGAGCGCTGCGTGGTCGGATCGAAGCCGCGTATGTTGTCGACCTCGTCGCCGAACAGGTCGAGGCGCACAGGCTCGGTCTCGCCCGACGGAAACACGTCGAAGATGCCGCCGCGGGTCGCAAATTCGCCCGGCTCCATCACCGTATCGACGCGGTGATAGCCGTTCGCCACCAGCAGCTCGGACAGGAAGGCGGAGTCCAGCGACTCGCCGGCTTTCACCGACAGCGAGGTGCCCTCGAAGGTGCGGCGCGGCGGCACCCGCTGCACCAGGGCGTTCACCGTGGTGAGCACGATGCGGCGCGGCGCATCGCGGCCTGGGGTCTCCACCAGCCGCGCCAGCGTGGCCACCCGCTCGGACACGATCACCGGGTTCGGCGAGACGCGGTCGTACGGCAGGCAGTCCCAGGCCGGGAAGCGCAGGATCTCGGTGTGCGGCGAGAAATAGACCAGCAGGTCGGCCAGCCGCGCGAGTCCGGCATCATCACGCGCCACATGCAGCAGCGGTCCGTCATGCTCGGCGAGGCGCGCAGTCAGCAGCAGCGCGTCGAAGCCTTCGGGAACGCCCCAGACCTGGGTGATGCCGGCCTGCTTCGCGACCATTGCCCTGGCCGCCGGACGGTTGCCCGCGATCCCGAGGCTCACCGCGTCACCAGGCCCAGCCGTGCGTTGCGGGCGGTCTCGTGCGACGCCTGCTCGATGCGTCGCAGCATCGGCGTGTCGGCCTCCGGCGGGATCGGACGGCGCCCGGTCAGCCAGTCGGCGAGATCGACGTCGGGCAGCTCCATGATCTCCTCGAGCGCATCGAGGTCCTCGGCACTGAACTCCGCAAGCCGGTGCTGCACGAAGCCGCCGATCAGGATGTCGGTCTCGTGCGTGCCGCGGTGCGTCGCGCGGAACAGCATACGCCGGCGACGCGACGCATCAGCCTCGGAATGGGGGGCCACGGAGTGCGGGGACGGATCGGGAATGACGGTTTGTTCCATGGCGCGCGGTGTCATATAGCGGCGCACCCCCTTCCTGTCAGCCCACTCGCGACCAGAGGCACCCGACAACCGCGTGACCCAGCAGACCGTCCGAGTGACCTCAGGTCCGCGTCCCGTCCACCCGGCCGTGATGACGCCATCGTTCGCGATGCTCGCCCCGCTCCGGATGCCGATCGCCGCCTTGCCGTCGCTCAACCCCGCTCTCGCCAGGCTGCTGGTCCGCGCCGTCGGCGGCCCCACCCTGCTCGACCTGCTGTTCCACCTGCCGGAAGGCCTGATCGACCGCCGCTACCGGCCGCGTCTCGCAGAGGCGAAGCCCGGACGCATCGCGACGCTCGCGGTCACCATACAGCGCATCGAGCGCCCGCTGCGGCCCCGGCAGCCCTGGCGGGTCCTGGTGGAGGACGGCAGCGGCGCCGCCGACCTCATCTTCTTCAGCCCGCACCAGGCGCGCGGGCTGACCCCGGGCACCGAACTGCTGGTGTCCGGCCGGCTCGAGCAGTACGGCGACCGCCTCACCATGGCGCATCCCGACCACCTGCTGCCGCGCGCCCGGGCCGCGGAACTGCCGCTGCTGGAAGCCTCCTGGCCGCTGACCGCCGGCCTGCAGCCGCGTGTCGTCGCGCGGTGCATGCGGGCGGCGCTGGAACGGCTGCCCGACCTGCCGGAATGGCTGGAGCCTTCGGTGGTGGCCCGCGAGGGCTGGCCCGGTTTCGCGCAGGCGCTGCGGCTGATCCATTTTCCCGGCGACAGCCTCGCCGACAGCGATCCCAGCCACCTCGCGAAGGCCCTGGACGGCGCCCGCGAACGCCTTGGCTGCGACGAATTGCTGGCCGGCCAGGTGGCCATGGGACGCGCCCGGAGGCGCTCGCGCGAGCGGCCCGGCCGCAGTCTTGCGGGCGACGACACCCTGCGCCACCAGGCGCTGGCAACCTTCGGCCACCAGCCGACGCCGGCGCAGCGCCACGTGCTGGCCGAGATCGACGCCGATCTTGCAGCACCCACCCGCATGCTGCGCCTGCTGCAGGGCGATGTCGGCGCCGGCAAGACGCTGGTGGCCCTGCTGGCCATGCTGCGCGCGGCGGAATGCGGGCTGCAATCGGCGCTGATGGTGCCGACCGAGATCCTGGCCCGCCAGCACCACGCCACCCTGAGCCGCCTGTCACCGGTGCCGGTCGCCCTGCTCACCGGCAGCGTGAAGGGCCGCGCGCGGAAGCAGGCGCTGGACGAGCTCGCCTCGGGCCGCGTGAAGCTCGCGGTCGGCACGCACGCCCTGTTCCAGCACGGCGTCGCGTTCGCCGACCTCGCTTTGGCGGTGATCGACGAGCAGCACCGCTTCGGCGTCGAGCAGCGCCTCATGCTGGGCGACAAGGGAGATCGCACCGACATCCTGGTGATGACGGCCACCCCTATCCCGCGCACGCTCCTGCTGACCCAGTGGGGCGAGATGCAGGTCAGCCGGCTGGACGGCAAGCCGCCCGGCCGCAAGCCGATCCGCACCAGCCTGCACGCCATCGGCGCCACGGAGGAGGTCTGCGCCGGCATCGCGCGGGCACTGGCCGGCGGCGCGCAGGCGTTCTGGGTCTGCCCGCTGGTCAGCGAGAGCGAGCTGCTCGACGTGGCGGCGGCGGAGGCGCGCCATGCGGCCCTGGCCGAGCGTTTCGGGCTCGTCAATGTCGGGCTGGCGCATGGCCGCCAGGAGGTCGCGGCGCGCGAGGCGGCGCTGGCGGATTTCGCCTTCGGGCGCACGCGGATCCTGGTCGCCACCACGGTGATCGAGGTGGGCGTCGACGTGCCGGCGGCCACAATCATGGTGATCGAGCATGCCGAGCGCTTCGGGCTGGCCCAGCTGCACCAGCTGCGTGGCCGGGTCGGGCGCGGCGGCGAGGTCAGCTTCTGCCTGCTGCTGCACGACGACGCGCTGACCGCGAACGCGCGCCAGCGCCTGTCGCTGCTGCGCGAGACCGAGGACGGCTTCCTGATCGCCGACGAGGACCACCGGCTGCGCGGCGGCGGCGACCTGATGGGCCGCCGGCAATCCGGCCTCCCCGGCTTCCGGCTCGCCGCAGGCCCGCGCTTCGACGAACTGCTCCGCCTCGCCTGGCAGGACTCCGAGATGCTGCTCGACCGGGACGTCGCCCTCGGCTCGGCGCGCGGGCAGGCCGTCACGGTGCTGCTCGACCTGTTCGGGCGCGCCGACACGTTCCGGACCCTGCATTCCGGCTGATCACGGGTGCATGCTAACACCTGCCTCATTCGACGGAGCCTCTCCCATGGACAGCACACCCCTCCGGCCGCCTTTGGCCGATCGCCGGCCGGTGCGCATCGAGCAGCTCGGGCGGGTGCGCATCGACGAGTATGCCTGGATGAAGGACGCGAACTGGCAGCGCGTGCTGCGCGACCCGTCGATCTTGCGCGAGGACATCGCCGCCCATCTGCGCGCCGAGAACGCCTACACGGCGTCGGTGCTGGCGCCGACCGAGGCGCTGCAGGCGACGCTGCTCGCCGAGATGAAGGGCCGCCTGAAGCCGGACGAGATGTCGCCGCCGTTGCCGGACGGTGCATGGGAGTACTTCGCCCGCTATGCCGAAGGCGCCGAGCAGCCGCTCTATGCGCGGCGCCCGAAGGGCGGCGGCCACGAGGAGGTGCTGCTCGATGTCGATGCGCTGGCCACGCCACATGATTACTTCGTCGTGGCCGACGCGCAGCACAGCCCCGACCACCGCCTGTTCGCCTATGCCGAGGACGCGCAGGGATCCGAGGTCTATCGCATCCGCGTGCGCGATCTCGAGGCCGGCACCCTGCTTGAGAACCCTGTGGAGAGCAGCACCGGCGACTTCGTCTTTTCGCCGTGCAGCAGCTACCTGTTCTGGACGTTCCGGGACGACAACGGTCGTCCGACCCGCATCTTTCGCCGCCCGGCACGCGGCGGCCCGGACGTGCTGGTCTACGAGGAGCACGATCCCGGCTTCTTCATTGGCGTCGGCGCCACCGCGTCGCGCGCCTGGATCACCATCGAGTGCGGCGACCAGGAGACCACCGAGACCTGGCTGATCCCGGGCGGCGACCCCACCGCCGAACCCAGGCTGGTCGCGGCGCGCGACAAGGGCGTGCGCTACGCGCTGACGCACTGGCGCGACCGTTTCATCATCCGCACCAACCGCGACGGCGCCGTCGACTTCAAGCTGATGCAGGCGCCCGGGGACAGTCCGGCCCGCGAGCACTGGCGGGACTTCGTGCCGCACCGCCCGGGACACTACATCGTGCGGGCGAGCGCGTTCCGCGATCACCTGGTGCATGTCGAGCGGCACGAGGCCAATAACAGCATCGTCATCACGCGCCACGACGGCGATACCCACACCATCGCGATCGACGAGCCGGCGTTCCTGCTCTCCGTCGATGGCGGCTACGAGTACGATACCCCGCTCCTGCGCACCGGCTACCAGTCACCGACGACGCCGCGCCAGTGGTTCGAATACGACATGGACAGCCGCGAGCGACGCCTGCTCAAGACCCAGGAGATCCCCTCCGGGCATGACCCGTCGCAGTACCGGACGCTGCGCCTGCAGGCACCGGCACCGGACGGCACGCCGGTGCCGATCACCGTGCTGATGCGCCGCGACACGCCCACGGACGGCACCGCGCCGTTGCTGCTCTATGGCTACGGCTCCTATGGCCACGCCATCGAGCCCGGCTTCTCGATCGCCACACTCAGCCTGGTCGATCGCGGCTGGGTGCATGCCGTCGCTCATGTACGCGGCGGCTCGGAGAAAGGCTGGAGCTGGTTCCTGGACGGGCGCGGCCCGCGCAAGCCGAACAGCTTCACCGATTTCATCGCCTGTGCCGAACATCTGATCGAGCAGCGGCTTGCCGACCCCGCGCGCATCGTGGCGCAAGGCGGCTCGGCCGGCGGCCTGCTGATGGGCGCGGTCGCCAACCTGCGGCCGGAGCTGTTCGCCGGCATCGTCGCCCAGGTGCCGTTCGTCGACATGCTCAACACCATGTCGGACGTCTCGCTGCCGCTCACGCCACCCGAATGGCCGGAATGGGGCAACCCGATCACCGACCCCGAGGCCTACGACCTGATCGCCGGCTACTCGCCGTACGACAATATCCGGCCGGTGGCCTATCCGGCGATCCTCGCGATGGGTGGCCTCTCGGACCCGCGGGTCACCTACTGGGAGCCCGCGAAGTGGGCAGCGAAGCTGCGCGCCGTCACCACCGGCGACCGGCCGATCCTGCTGCGCATCAACATGGAGGCCGGCCATGGCGGCAGCTCGGGACGCTACGAGCGGCTGAAGGAGACGGCACTCGCGCAGGCCTTCGCGCTCCGGTGTGCGGGCCAGGCCGTCGCCTGAGAGCATGCTGCACGCGCGGGAACTGGACTATCGTCCGGCCGCGGAGCATGTCGCGGCATTCGCCGACGAGCCCTGGCTCGCGTGGCTCGACAGCGCGGCATCCGGCGATGCGCGCAGCCGCTGCAGCTATCTGTGCGTGCGGCCGTTCCGGATCCTCGATGCCGCCATGGCCGACCCGTTCGCCGCCCTGCATTCGGAGTTGTCGCGCTGGCGCGCGGAGCCCGGGCCGTCGCCGGTGCCGTTCGCCGGCGGCGCGGTCGGGTTTCTCGGCTACGAGCTCGGCGGCACGCTGGAGACATTGCCGTCCCGGCATGGCCGCCGCGACCGCATCCCCGACCTGAGCTTCGGCGTCTACGATGTTGTCCTGGCTTTCGACGATGTCGCACGACGCAGCTGGCTGCTCTCGACCGGCCATCCTGAAACCGATCCGGCGCGCCAACGCCATCGCGCCGCCGCGCGTGCCGACGAAGTGGCCGCGCTGCTGCGGCCGCGGCCCCCCGGCCCGCTTCCAGCGATCCCGGCCGTGCGATGGCGCCCGGACCTCACGCGGCCCGAGTACGAGGCGCGCGTGCGGCGGGTGCTGGAGTACATCCACGCCGGCGACATCTTCCAGGCCAACTTCACCGCAGCCGTGCGGGCGCAGCGTCCGGCGGCGCTCCGGGACGACGAGATCTACCGCAGGCTGCGCGCCGCCAGCCCGGCGCCCTTCGGGGCGCTCCTGCGCTGCCGCGGCGTCAGCCTCGCCAGCGCCTCGCCGGAACGTTTCCTCAGGCTCGATGCGGACGGCCGCATCGAGGCGCGACCGATCAAGGGGACGCGCCCGCGCGCTGAAGACGCCGCGACCGATGCCGCCCTGCGCGCCGAGCTTGCCGAGAGCCCGAAGGATCACGCCGAGAACCTGATGATCGTGGACCTGCTGCGCAACGACCTGGGCCGCGTCGCGGTCATGGGCAGCGTCAGCGTGCCGGTGCTGCACGAGGTGGAAAGCTTCGCCTCCGCGCATCACCTCGTGTCGGTGATCGAGGCTAGGCTGCGGCCCGGCCTGGAGGCGGTGGACCTGCTGCGCGCCAGCTTCCCGGGCGGCTCGGTCACCGGCGCACCGAAGATACGCGCCATGCAGATCATCGACGAACTCGAGGCCTCGCGGCGCGGCCCGTATTGTGGTGCCATCGCCTGGATCGGCTTCGACGGTGCGATGGACAGCAGCATCGTCATCCGCACGCTGGTGCTGACCGCGGATACCATGACCGCGCAGGCCGGCGGCGGCATCGTTGCGGACTCCGATCCCGCGGCGGAATACGAGGAGATGCGGGTAAAGCTGCGCCCCCTCGTCGCAAGCCTCGGCGGCACGGCATGATCGGCTGGTTGAACGGTGCGCTGCGCCGGATGGACGAGATCCGGATCGATCCCTCGGACCGCGGCTACACGCTGGGCGACGGCCTGTTCGAGACCATCCGCCTTGCCGATGGCCTGCCGTGCCACGTGCAACGGCATCTGCGACGGCTGCGTCAGGGCGCCGGGTTTCTCGAAATCCCCCTCGCCTGGGACGATGCGTCCCTGGCCGACGCGATCGCCGCTACGGCGGCGGCGAACGGTGTCGCGGAGGGCGCCGCGCGGCTGACCCTGTCGCGCGGTCCGGCGGCACGTGGCGTGCTGCCCTCGGCGCCGGTGCGACCGACCCTGCTCATCACCGCTGGCGCGCTGCCTGCACCGGCACGGCGTGTCCGCCTCGTGCTGTGCACGAGGACGCGCCGCAACGACGCCTCGCCGCTTTCGAGGATCAAGTCGCTGAACTACCTGGACGGCATCATCGCCCGCCTGGACGCCGCGCGCCGCGGCGCCGACGACGCCCTGCTGCTCAACACCCGGGGCCTGATCGCCGAAGCCTCCGGCGCCAACCTGGTCGTGCTGCGCCAGGGCACCCTCTCGACCCCGCCTGTGTCCGACGGGGCGCTGCCTGGCATCCTGCGCGAACTGCTGATCGAGCAGTTCGGCGCAATCGAGGCATCGCTGCACCCGGAAGCGCTGGCCGGGACAGAGGCGGCGTTCCTGGTCAACAGCCTTGGCGTGCGCGCGATCGTCAGCCTGGATGCGCAGCCGGTCCCGGTCCGCGATGACCTGCGCGCCGCGATAGAGGCGCGGCTGCTGTCATAGGGCGGAAGATTACTCCGGCAGCATTTCCCCGGAGCCGCCGAGCTCGGCCGGGAAGTCCCTGAACTTGGGCAGGCCGTCATGCATCGGCAGCACGCTGTCGGCATAGTTGACATGCAACCCGGCTGCGAACGGCAGGGTCGGGATCGTGGCGGCGAACACGTCGACCAGGCTGACCGTCGGATGGTTGGACATCAGGTGGCCACCGCATCGCGTGCAGTATTTGCGCTCGGTGAAGGACGTCTTCTGGAACGTCCCGACATGCTCCGCACCGGACGTGATCCGCACCGCGTCGGGGGACCAGAGCGTGAATGCGTTCAACGGGCCGCCCGACCAGGATTGGCATGACCGGCAGTGGCAGTAGCCCATGCCCTCCGGTTCGCCGTTGACCTCCAGCGCCACGGCTCCGCAGAAGCAACCGCCCGTGTGGGTCCCGGTCTCGCTCATCGTCATCTCCCCTGGGTGCTTATTGCAGCCTTGCGGCCGGAACCCATAACGACGACGAAGCGACCGGCCCGTCAATTGCTCCGCTACTGCGCCGGCACATGATGCGGGAAGTGCGGCACGTCGGGAGCGGTCAGACCCCATTCCGGCGCCGAGGCCGTCCAGATGAAGCTGTCCGGACGTGCCGGCGCCGGATCGTCCAACGTCCCGGCGCGGACCACCACCAGGTCGGGACGGCAGGTGGCCTGGCTGAACAGCGACGTGCCGCAGGTCGGACAGAAGCGACGGTGCATCTCGTTGCCGCTGGCGGCAAGGCTCATGAACTCGGTGGTCTGGCCCGACACCTTGAGGCCAGCGCTGGCGCAGACGAGGTTCACCGTCGCGTTGCCGCAGGCCAGGTACTGGCAGTCCCGGCACCAGCACGCCCGTGTCGCCTTCGGTGGCCCCTCGATCTCGTATCGCACCGCGCCGCAGAAGCAGCCGCCCGTGATGATGTCCGCCAAATCCTGTCTCCGTGGGAGCTACCCGAACAGCAGCCCCTTGCGCAGCATGCCGTGCACGCCCTTCTCGCCATTGACTGTCTGCGTCACCCGGAAGTCGACCGCAAGTGAGCAGCTAACATAGGCCTGGTCGTGCGTCAGGCTGCTGCGGGCGGTGATCAGTGCGATCATTTCCCGCAATGCCTGTTTCATCGCGAGGTCGAGATCCTCGTTCAGGCCCATGGTGATGAAGTGGGTCGGCGTCTCCGCGCGCGGCTGCCGCAGCACAGGGGCTTCCGCGTCGCTGCCCTTGTGCAGCACCAGGGTGAAGCGGCCATCGAGGCACATCTCCAGCGCGTTCACGCACACCTCGCCGTCACCCTGCAGGCCGTGCCCGTCGCCGGCCGAGAAGTTCGCACCCTCCACCAGCACCGGAAGGTACAGCGTGCTGCCCGCGACCAGCTCGCGGTTGTCGAGGTTGCCGCCGTGCCGCCGGGGCTCGCGCGACGAGATGCGGCCCCAGTCGGCAGGCGGCGCCACGCCCATGATGCCGAAAAACGGCCGCAGCGCCAGCTCGGGTCCCCAGGGCAGCCGGCAGGTGCCGCGTGCCCGGTCGACCGGGATATGGCTCATGAAGCGGTGCGGGAAATCCTCAGGCAGGGTGCCCGCCAGCGGCCGGAAGCCGCAATAGCCCCAGTCCGCCGCCGGCTCGACCGCCTCGATGCGGACCTCGAGCATGTCGCCCGGCAATGCGCCGGCCACCGCGATCGGTCCGGTCAGCATGTGGGTGCCGACCCGCGGCAGGCCGGCTGCATGCATCGCGGCCAGCGCCGGGGGAGCGGCGAGGCCGCTGCCCGCTTCCGGCATCACCTCGGGGCCGCCGGACAGGCACTGGAGTGCCACGGTGTCACCCGATGCGATCGTCAGCACCGGCGCCACCGCTGCGTCGAAGAAGCCGAGCCGCACCGTCTCCGGCGTCGCTGCGACATGATGCACGCTCATCCCCTGCCCCCTCGTCCAGCGTCCGATCCGACGCCCCGCGATGTTGCCCCGGAAGCTGTTGCTCAGGAAGCTGTCGCCCAGG
>CAXTVI010000034.1:0-25577 GCA_964247695.1 uncultured Acetobacteraceae bacterium | reverse complement strand
CAGGGAGCTGTCGCTCAGGAAGCCTGGGCCAGGCCCGCCGCTTCACGCGTGGCCGGCGGCGGCGGCGGCACGCGTGTCCAATCATCGTTCGTCAGGGGCGTCCCGCACGCGCTAGAAGCGGCGACCACCAGGCCATGGCGACATCAGAACCTTGCCCGCTTCGGCTCGTTGCTGCGCCGTGGAGCCGCCGGGACCAGCAACGCACCGCTTCCACATGAGGCGGCGAGAGGATCAGAATGTCGTTCGAAGCCACTCCCGACCGGTCGCAGCCGATCGACCCGATGCGCTCGCAGCAGGTCGCGCGCGGCGTGCTGGCGCTGATCCTGGTGCTGCTCGGCCTGTTCACCCTGCATGACTTCCTGATTTCCTTGGCCTGGGCGGCGGTGTTCGCCATCGCGACCTGGCCGATGTTTCGCCGTGCCAAGCGCCGTTGGCCACCCGGCAGGCACAACCTGCTGCTGCCCCTGCTGTTTACCTGCGCCGTCGCCCTGATCTTCGTGGTGCCGCTGCTGCTGATCGGGCTGGAGGCGGCGCGCGAGGCCCAGGGCGTGCTCGTCTGGGTTGACCATGCCCGGCAGAACGGTGTGCCCGTGCCGCCCGCCATCCAGCACCTGCCCTTCGGCAGCCAGGCCGCGACCGGCTGGTGGCAGCAGCACCTGACCGATCCGGGCGACGCCAACACCCTGTTCAAGCAGCTCAAGCCGGCCCGCAGTGTCGCGATGACCCGTCAGCTGGGCAGCCAGGTAGCGCACCGGGTGACGCTGTTCGCTTTCACCATCGTCACGCTGTTCTTCCTGTTCCGGGAGGGCGAGGACGTGACTTCGCAGATGCTGGTGGCGAGCCGGCGCGCATTCGGCGAGCGTGGCGAGCGCATCGGGCGGCAGATGATCGCATCCGTGCACGGCACCGTTGACGGGCTGGTCCTGGTCGGGCTCGGCGAGGGCGTGATCCTGGGGGGCGCCTACGCCATCGCCGGCACGCCGCACCCGACCCTGTTCGGCGTGCTGACCGCAGTCGCCGCGATGATCCCGTTCTGCGCCGTCCTTGCGGTGGCGCTCGCCGCCCTCCTGGTGGTCGCGAACGGCAGCGCTGCCTTCGGCATCGCGCTGTTCGTGTTCGGCATGGTGGTGATCTTCGTCTCCGACCATTTCGTGCGGCCGGTGCTGATCGGGGGCGCCACCAAGCTGCCGTTCCTTTGGGTGCTGCTGGGCATCCTGGGCGGCGTGGAGAGCTGGGGCCTGCTCGGCCTGTTCCTCGGACCGGCCATCATGGCGGCCCTGATCCTGCTCTGGCGCGAATGGACCTCGGCTCCGGCCGGGCAAGGCACCCGGTGAACGATCAGGTCAGCCCGACAGGTGCCGGAGCGCCTCCGGCCAATGGGCAGGGTCTTTTCCGTGGTGCCGCACCACCGCCAGCGCCAGGCGCTCGAGCCCAAAGCCGGCGCATGCCGTCGAGACCGGCAACCCATCGGGGAACATGAGGCCGAAGGAGGTCGCCATCTTGGTCAAATGCAGGTTGAAGCTCGCGCAGGCGGTGGGTGACGCCTCCGACAGGATAGGGACCAGAAGCTCCAGCTTCAGCTCCTGCTCGCGCTGACTGCGCGCCATCACCCGGCCGATGCGCCCGAAGAACGGGTCGGTCGCCACCCGGATCTCATGGGGCAGCTCCAGCAGCTGCGCCAGCGTTGCGGCCCGCTCGACCCAGCGCGCCCGGAACTCTTCGGCTGCCGTCCGGGTGCCGATGAAGACCCGCTCATGCTGCCTGAACATCTGCATGCGGGTGGGGTCGCGCGACGGCTCGTGGCGGAAGCAGTAGCTGCACGCATCGACCACCTGGGCATCGGCGCGCACCGGTCCGCGCGCGGCCACTGCCGGATAGACCGGGTAGCACGCCGCCGGGAGCATGACGAGGTCGGTGGCGGCCTGCGATCCGGTCCAGTCCTCGCCCGCGTCGTGCGCGCGCGACAGCGCGCGGTGCTCCTCCTCGTCACCGCAGAAGCAGTGCACGGTGCCAGCCAGGGACGCAAAGTTCAGGAAATAGCCAGTCGCCTCGAAATGGCGCCGCGGGAGCATCGGCGGAAAGCGCAGGATCTCGGCATGCTCGTCCGCTCCGGCCCGCATGATCCATCGGCTGATGAAGTCCACCAGCCGCTCGAGGTCTTCCCCATGCCCGAACAGCCCGTTCACGCCAGACGGGATCAGCAGGCGCGGGCCGCTCCACGCGGCCAGCAGGTCCGCGCCGTTCGCTGCATCCATCGGTGTTGCCTTCTGCATGATATTACGGCCAGCCGCCGCCTGCGACGGTAGCCATTCCTTGATCCGGTTCAGTTGCCAGCCGGACGCGTGTTATAGCAACCTGCGCAAGCACAGGAATTATAATACGGTAAAGAAACGTCCGGAAACTTGCCCGAGGTCTCAGAAGGAAAATGCCCTGATCAGCGCAAAGAGGTTGACACCCGGTGGTCGCATATCGTCTCTAACGAAAATATACCGACGACCATTCCAAGTAGAGAATCATCGTGAAAAACACAATCGCCCTCGTTACAGCCATCGCGTGCCTCACAGCCGGATCGACTGCGCAGGCGCAGTCGGTTGCCGCGACGTCGGCCATCAATGCATCTTACAAGCTTGTCTTCGACGACGAATTCAACGGGGCGGCTGTCGACAGCACGAAGTGGAACGTCATGGCGAACAGCTGGATCGGCGGCGGCTACGGGCTGGATCAGTTCACCCCGAGCAACGCCACAGTCGCCGACGGGGCGCTGCAACTGGCCACGACGAAAGGATCGCCGTCCGGCCGCCCGTACAGCGCCGCCTTCATCAGCACGCGCCAGTCGTTCCAGTACGGCTATTTCGAAGAACGCGCGATGATGCCGGCAAATGGCCATGGCACGTGGCCGGCCTTCTGGATGAACAACAACGGCAATTATCCGGAAATCGACATCTTCGAGTGGCTCGGCAACAACCCGGGACAACAATGGTCGACGCTTCACCCTTCCAATGACGCGGCACTCACCAACGGCGTCGGCCTGGGCATCGTCGCGACCGGTCCCGACCTGTCCTCGGCCTACCATGTCTATGGGATGCTGTGGACGCCGGTCAGCATCACGTGGTTCATTGATGGCGTGCAGACGTTCCAGCTCACCCAGGGACAGATCTTCAAGGGGGTCGTCGTCAACATCCCGAGCACGCCGATGCAAACCATCCTCAACAGCGCCGTGGGCGGATGGAACAATAACGACGTAGCCGCCAGCACGGTGTTTCCGAACACCTACCTGGTCGACTACATCCATATCTATTCGAATGCGCCGTCGGCCGTCGCCGTCGCGCCGCAGCCGAACTATAGCGGACCGTCGAACATCTTCGGACCGATGTGCACGGCGACGACGATCCCCTGAGGGCGACGCAGGCGCGGTCCTGCGGACCGCGCTCATGCAGCACTCCAGCCGAGTATCCCCTTAACCTCGAGATAATCCTCCAGCCCGTACTGCGCGAACTCGCGCCCGTTGCCGGATCGCTTGTAGCCGCCGAACGGCATGGAGGCATCCCACGCCGGGTAGTTGATGTGCACGGTGCCGGCACGCAGGCGACAGGCAACCGCGCGCGCACGCGGCAGGTCGTCCGACTGCACGTAGGCGGCAAGCCCATACTCGGTATCATTCGCGATGGCGATCGCCTCCTCCTCTGAGCCATACGGCATGACACAGAGCACGGGCCCGAAGATCTCCTCCCGCGCGATTGCCATCTCCGGCGTCACCGCCCCGAACACCGTCGGACGCACGAAATAACCCAGCTCCAGCCCGGCCGGCCGGCCGGCGCCACCGGCCTCAAGCGTGGCGCCTGCGGCAATGCCGCTCTCGATGAGGCGCTGGATCTTGTCGAACTGCGCCGCGCTCGCGACCGGTCCCATCGTCGTGGCGGGATCGTCGGCACGCCCGACACGGTAGCGTCCGGCCGCCGCGGCCGCATGCGCCACGGCCTGGTCGTGCAACTCCTCCGGCACCAGCATGCGCGTGGGCGCGTTGCAGGACTGGCCGTTGTTGCGGTAGCAGCCGGCCACGCCCTTCTCCACCGCGCACGCGAGCGGCGCGCCGCGCAGCAGGATGTTCGGGGACTTGCCGCCGAGCTCCTGGCACACTCGCTTGACCGTGTCGGCGGCGGCCTTTGCAACGGCGATGCCGGCCCGGGTCGAACCGGTGAACGAGACCATGTCGATCCCCGGATGGCTTGCGATCGCCGCACCGACCTCGGCTCCGTCGCCCTGGACCAGGTTGAAGACCCCTGCGGGCACGCCGGCCTCGTGCAGGATCTCCGCGAGCACGATGGCGTTCAACGGCGCGATCTCGCTTGGTTTGAGCACCATCGTGCATCCCGCGGCGAGCGCAGGCGCGACCTTGCAGAGGATCTGGTTCATCGGCCAGTTCCACGGCGTGATCATGCCGACGACGCCGATCGGCTCCCTGACCACGTAGCCGGAGCCCCTGCCGACCCCGAACTCATAGGTCTCGAGCACCTCGATCATCTTCCTCAGATGGGCGCGTCCGATGCCGACCTGCACGTCGCGCGCGAACTGCAGCGGCGCCCCCATCTCGCGCGAGATGGCCGTGGCAAGGTCTTCCTGCCGCCGGTCGTAAACCTCGACGATGCGGCGCAGGAGGTCCAGCCGCTCCTGGCGATCCGACCAGGCAAAGCTCTCGAAGGCCCTGCGCGCGGCCAGCACGGCGCGATCGACATCGGCCGCGGTCCCGACTGCGATCGATGCGAACCGCTCCTCGGTCGACGGGTCGATGACGTCCAGATGGCGCGCGACAACAGGCTCGACCCAGGCGCCCCCGATATAGAAGTGTCGCTCATGCCCCATGGCGTTCGGCTTTCCCTGGTCTTGTTTCGACCGATCCGGGACGGTCCGGTCGATGCGTGCGGCTCATGCGTCTAGAGCACCATGGCGCCGTCCTGGAGCCGCCTCAGCAGGGGCTCGTCGCAGGCGATGAAACGGCCCTCCCTGCGGTCGTTGAACCAGAGGGTGCCTGCATCCGGCGACAGGCTCAGCCCTGCCTGCACGAGCGGTCCCTTGGTTGGCCGGAAGGTTCCGGTAGTCGCGATGGCGCCGCAGACCCGCACAAAGAGCGGGTGCGCATGGTCCGGCAAGTTCGCGACAAGGTGCACCCTGAGGGTCGCGATGTCGAAGCCCTCCCCGATGGTCACCGCCGCCAGCCCCGCGCGGCCATCGGTGCACGGCAGCGCCACGCCACAGGCCACCGCGCCGGTGATGCCGGGACATGCCTCGATGACGGCTGCCACCTCCATCGTCGACACATTCTCGCCTTTCCAGCGATAGGTGTCACCGAGGCGGTCGATGAAATAGAAGAACCCGGCCGCGTCGCGCCGCATCAGGTCGCCGGTCCTGAACCACTGATCGCCTGCGACGAAGACGTCCCGGAGCACCTTGCGCTCGCTGGCCTGGCGGTCGGTGTAGCCGTCGAACCCGCGCCCGGGCTGCGATCCAGCCGCGTCGATCTGGCCGATCGCCTCGCCGGGCTCGTCCGCTTCGCACGTAAGGCAGCGGCCGGCCGCGTCGCGCACCGGCTCGCCTGTCTCGAAATCGGAGCGGATCAGCGCCACCGGAAAGCGGTGGGCGAGAAACCCCGGGATGCGTCCGATCGAGCCCGGCTTGCCTTCACAGTTGTAGAGCGACACATGGCCCTCGGTGGCTGCATAGAATTCGAGGATGCGTGGAATGCGGAAGCGATCTTGAAAGCCGTGCCAGACATCGCCACGCAGGCCGTTGCCGCAGCACAGCCGGAGGCGGTGCGCGGTCTCCGCCGGATGCGCCGGGGCGCGCGCGAGATACCGGCATAGCTCGCCGATATACTGGAAGATCGTGCAGCCGGAGTGCGCGATGTCGTCCCAGAACCGGCGCGCCGAGAACCGGGTCCGGATGACCACCGATCCGCCGCGACTCAACATTGATCCAATCGCCACCACGCCGCCGACGCTGTGATAGAGCGGCAGGCAGTCATACAGCCTGTCCTGGGGTCCGACATCCATCATGCCTGCGAACCACGTGCTCCATTCCAGCACCCGCGCATGCGTGATGTTCGCAGATTTCGGCACGCCGGTGGTCCCCGAGGTGCTGATCAGCAGCGCACGATCCGACCGCTTCGGATCCTCCGGCCGCGCCCGCGCGGGCGTCGAAGCGGCATCCTGCCAGGACCAGCCGCCCGCCTCATCATGCACCCAGATCTCCAGGCCGTCCGGGAAGTGTAAGGCGACCGCGTGCACGGATGCCTCGAGCGCAGCGCCCACGATGATGCGACGCGACCCGGACGCACGAATGGAGTGCGCGAGCGCTGTACCGACAAGCCCGGTATTGATCAGGGCGACGGAAATGCCGAGCGCCGTCAGCCCGAACCAGATCGCGACATAGTCCGGGCAGTTCGCCATCAGCAGGCAGACCACGTCTCCCACCTCCACGCCACGCGCGAGCGCCTGGTCTCCCCAGCCCTCCGAGCGGTCGACGAGTTCGCGATAGCTGAGCTGCGTGCTCTCGCCGATCAGCGCCGGCCTGTCGCCATGGACGGACGCGACCTCACGGATGACAGACAGGATCGTCGTGTGCCGGGACGTGTCCAACACCTTCATGGACTGCAGCGTACGCGACCACTCGTTCACGGCCGAGCGGGAGGGCCTCGTATCCATCGCCAAGCTCATGCAGCCTCGCCAGTGTGTGTGTTTTGTGCAGAGCGGGCACACAGCCGACGAGCAGGTCCCTGAAGCCGGCCCAGAGCGGCAGGATGCGGTCATCCACCTCGATATGCCGGCTCAGCGCCCCATGCCCCTGCTCCGGATCACTGTCGAAGCGGACATGCTCCGCGAGGAAATGCCTGAACGCCCGCAGCAGCGACGTGTCCCAGCCGGAGAATTGCAGGATCGCCCTGAAGACACGCTCCAGGCCGCCATCCTCGTAGCTTGCGATGCTGGCCGCCCGCACTGTCGGGTCGAGTGCACGCATGTCCGCCAGATAGCAATGCCCGATCGTCTCGAACCGCTGCGACCGCGTCGCCTCGATCGGCGTGAGCTCGAGCGTGCGGCGCATGAACTCGTCATGGTTCATCGCCTCGCCGGCCGCGGCGACCCCAGGCCAGGGCGACAGATTGGCGGTGTCGCACTCCTCCGCCTCGAGCTGGCGCAGCTTTGCATCGTGCGGATGCAGGCTCCTTGCAGTCTTGAGGTTCTCCCTGAACTGGATGGAGAAGTAATAGTAGGCCCAGGCAACCGAGGTCATGTCGTCGCCGCCGAGACCCTGCCAGTCGAGGTTGCAGATCCCGTCGATGACGGCCTGGTATTCGTGGTCAGTAATAGTTGCCATCGAAAGCTCCCTCGGCCGTCAGGCCGGTCCAGTTGAAATCCGCCGTCAGGCCGGTTCCGTTGAGGGCGGCGATGCCGGACCGAAGTCCCGCAACAGCCCGGCCAGAGCTATGATGTCGTGCGGCGTCGTCTGGCCGTTGGTAATGCAGACACGCAGTACGTCGCGGCCGCCAAACCGCGTGCTCGTCACCCAGGCCTGCCCGGACGCCACGACCGCCGCCGCGACCTGAACCGGATCCGGATATCCTGCCGGCGGTTCCAGGCACAGCACCGCGAGCGACGTGTCGTTCGCCACACGCCAGCCCAGACGCGTCATCTCCGTTGCAAGCAGCTCCGCAAGGTCGATCGCCCGCTCGACATGATCGGCGTAGCCGGACCATCCGGCGGCCGCAAGCGACAGGAACAGCCGTAGGCCGAGGAAGCGCCGCGACCACTGCACGGTGCCGACATACGGGTCCAGGCTGCTGATGTTCGACGGCATGAAGCTCGCGGCGGCGGGCGCCACATGGAAAGAATCAGCCAGGATGGTGGGATGGCTGGTGATGAACATGCCGCACGCCATCGTCGTCGCCAGCCATTTATGCGCGTCAATGGTCACCGAGTCCGCAGCCTCGATCCCGGCCAGCAACCCGCGCAGCCGCTCCGAGACAAGCAGCGCGCCACCCCACGCCGCGTCCACATGCAGCCAGGCGCCCACCCGCATGGCGATCGCGACACAGTCGGCGATCGGGTCGATCATGCCGGCACCGGTCGTGCCGGCGGTCGCGACAACCATCACCGGTTGGTCGCCGCGGACTTGATCCCGGGTGATGGCAGCGTCAAGCGAGCGGACGTCCATGCGGCCCGACGCATCCGTCGCCACCAGCCGAAGCGCATCGCGTCCGATGCCGGCTTGATGCGCGATCTTATACCAGGCCGAGTGTGCATCCTCCGACACATACAGGACCGGCATGCCGCGGAACGCGCGCGCACCCTGCGTGGCGAAGTGTGGTTCCGCCCGGGTCAGCGCACAGATCAGGGCGGTGAAATTCGCCTCCGAGCCGCCATTGGTGAAGTGGCCAACGGCCGTGTCCGGCAGGGCCGCCCGGCGCGCGATGGCTGCGATGACATGGGCTTCCATCGCGACCGCAACCGGCGACGTCCTGGAGCTCGCCAGTTGCGGATTGAAGCTCGCGACAATCCGCTCGGCGCACTCAGAAGGGAAGGTCGGCGCCGGATTGAACAGGCCGAAATAGCGCTGATGCGTGAGATGCACGATCCCGTGCTGCAACTGCCCGATGACCCAGTCGACCGCATCGCCAAGCGGCCGCGGCGTCTCGAAATCATATCCGGCGAGCGCGGAGGTGAACGCAGCATGATCCAGGTCCGGCACGACACTGCCGGCGGCCACGTGGGAGGCGCAGTCCTCGAGCCTCGCGGTCAAGTAGTCGTTGAAGCTCCTGCGCTCCGATGTGGCCGGAAACAGCCTTGCCGGGCTCTGGAACTCGGCGCCTGCGCAATCCATCGCTCAGCACCCGCACACGAGCGCCGGCTCCGCATGGCCGGCGTCGGACCGACCGGCGGCGAGCGGTCCGGGATGCCGGTCCGGCGCAGCCAGTACCGCGCGCGCGATCCAGTTCGCATAGAGCCGGACCGCCGGACGATGCCAGGAGTTCCGCTTCGGATCGCTCTCGACCAGCTGCAGCACCTCCCGCAACCCGTCGGGGTCGCGACGACCACGCAGCACGGTGCCGCGATACGCGTCCAGGGCCGCTTCCACCGACGCGTCGAACGCATTCCGCGGCGCGAGCGGATACTCATCCCGCTGACCGCTCAAATAGCGCCGGACGTCGCGCATATATTCCGCAGCCAGGGCGCCGGCCGCATATTCCGGATGCCCCTGGCAGAACAGGAATGGCGCCGGTCCGCACCGTGTGAAGCTATCGACGCCGGCCTCCCGGGAGCGTGACAGGATTTCGTAGCCGGCCTGCACCAGCAGGTCCTCCGACAGGTCGTTGTAGCGCGAATGCGGCGTAGTCCAGCGTCCTGGAAGGTGTTCCGCCAACGGATGATCGGCATCGACCAGATCGCAGTCGTACACACCCGACAGCTTGGCGGGAAGACGCGCGCGGCGGATCCCGTCGAGATGGAAGACGGCCGCGTGGGCGGCAAGGCACGACCAGATCACCGGAACCGCTTGCGCCTGCGCCCGGTCGACGATCCTCGTCAGGCTGTCCCACGCCGGCTCATCCTGGAGCTGCACCGCCTGCGGCTCCATGCCGGTGACGATCACCGCATCGAGACGGCTGCTGAACAGATCCTCGACACTTCGGTAGCCGGCAACCGCGCCCGAGGCAGCATCCGCAGGACTGCGACAGGCCTCGCTCCTGAACAGCGCGAGGGAGATCTCAAATTCCGGGCAGGCGGCCCGCAGCAGCCGGGCGAATTGCTCCTGCGTCGCCCTGACGGCGCCGACTGACATGTTGTTCACTAGGCCGATGACCAGGGAACGAGGCTGGTCTGCCCCGGCCTGGGCGGCGCCGAGGGTGCGGGCGAGGCCTCTCACGCCACACTCCCGGCCGCAACCAGCGACGCCGCCACACCTTCGACGCCGCCACCCTCGACGGCCGCATCCAAGGCCTGGTCGAGATCGGCCAGGATGTCGTCGATATGCTCGATGCCGATGCTGAGCCGGATGGTCTCCTGGGTCACCCCTGCCCGACTCTGCTCGTCAACCGACATCTGCCGATGAGTGGTCGAGGCCGGATGACAGGCCAGGGTCTTGCAGTCGCCGAGATTGACGACCCGCTTGACCAATCTCAGGGCGTCGTAGAACCGCACGCCGCCGGAATAACCGCCGCGCACCCCGAAGGTCAGCAGCGAGCATGCGCGTCCGCCGAGATATTTCTGCACGCGTGCATATTGCGGGCTGTCGGAGAACCCGGCGTAGCTGACCCACTGCACCCTCGGATCGACGCGCAGGAACTCGGCTACGCGCCTGGCATTCTCGACGTGGCGATCCATCCGGACGGCGACCGTCTCGATGCCCTGCAGCAGCAAGAAGCCGTTGAACGGCGAGAGTGCGGCTCCCGTGGTGCGCAGATGCACGCTCCGGCAGCGCGCGATGAATGCCGCATCGCCGAAATGCTCGGTATACACTAGGCCGTGATAGGACGGATCCGGCTCGCTGAACATCGGATACCGGTCGGGATACTCCCGCCATGGAAACCGCCCGCTATCGATTATGGCGCCCCCCAGCGTGGTGCCATGACCACCGAGGAACTTGGTCAGCGACTGGACCACGATGTCCGCGCCGTGCTCGATGGGTCGCATCAGTACCGGCGTCGGGACCGTGTTGTCGACGATTAACGGGACATGATGCCGGTGCGCCACTGCGGCCAGGCCGGCGATGTCGGCAACATTGCCGGCCGGATTACCAACGCTCTCGCAATAGACACCGCGTGTATTGTCATCGATGGCATTCTCGACATCCCGCGGTGAGTCGCTTTCGGCGAAACGGACCTCGATCCCGAGATCGGGCAGATAATGCGCGAACATCGAATGAGTGGTCCCGTAGAGCTGCGGAACCGAGACGAGGTTCCGGCCAGGCTGCAACAGGTTTGAGACGGCGTAATGCAACGCGGCCTGACCTGAGGCGACGCTCAGCGCCTGCAGGCCGCCCTCGAGCGCCGCGACGCGGGCTTCGAGCACGGTGTTGGTTGGGTTGCTGATCCTGCTGTAGCGATGGCCCTCGAGCTCGAGATTGAACAAGGCAGCGGCATGCTCGGCGCTGTCGAAGCCGTACGCCGCTGTCTGGTAGATCGGCACCGCGAGCGCCCGGGTGGCCGGGTCGACGCTGAAGCCAGCATGCAGCGCCAAGGTCTCGATACGCATGGAGCAGTTTATCCTGCTGGCACGGGCTGAAGCGCCCAGAAATCGTCAAAACTCAGCGGCGGTTGGTCGGCGCAGTCCTGGACGGAGTTTCTGCTGCATGATCATTGCACGATCAGCCTGGACCGCATGCCCAAAGAGAAAGATTACAAGTTGAGGTCGACAGTCAAGGCGACGCGGAAAGGCTCTTTCTGGTAGCGGTTCGAACATCTCGGGTCAATTTGATAGCGTGTTGATCTGCTTGTTTGACGTTGAAATAACGCATTGATGTCGTTACCTAGCCGCGTAGTCTTCTATCCGTCCTACGTTGCAACGACAGCACAAGCTTCAAGACGATGCGTGGCCGCTTGTGAACTCTTGATATTTGCTCTTGCCTCTATCTGTCCAACACGCCCAATCTCGCATCCGGCTGCTGCTTTCACCTTCGGCTGATAATAAGCTGCTGCCGTCAGTCTCTGTTGGTCGAAGGCTCGTGTCCGGCTCGCACTTTGTTAGGCGCTTTGAATAGTTGCGTGTTGCTCTGGCTATGATCCTGCTTGAGCTGCGACCTCTCTGAGGAGCTACTACGGTTTGATTGGAAGTGAGTGATGTCGGTACGTCCGTTTATTCTGGAACAGATTGTTCAGGTCGGCGAGCAGCAGAGCCGGCGCCTGGCGCCGCTGACGGACGACCTCAGACTGCTCGATTCCGGGTTGGACTCTCTGTGTTTTGCGATCCTCGTCGCTCGGCTCGACGACGAACTCGGGCTGGATCCGCTCTCCAACGAGGCACATGCGTTCCCCGTGACCATTGGTGACTTCATACGGCTCTACGAGCATGCCACGGTCTGACCGTCGCTCGCTCCGGGACCTGACACTTCCCGCGGGCGCGGCGCGGCATCATCGCATATCCGACGCGCGCATGAGTTTTCCCCTCGGGCAGTTAGATGGAGGTACGAGCCTGCGCGGGCGGCTGGCGGATCTGCGCGGGAGGTCCGTTATGCTCCTGACGCAGGGACAGGTCGGCACGGCGCTGGCCGCGATCGAGCTCGACGGCATCGCTCGGCGGCTGATCCTGTGTCCGCCCGGCCTTTCTGCGGCCCATATTGCCGCGACGATGCTCGCGGGGGAGGTCGAGTTCGCGATCGTCGACAATGGCACCGCGACCCTACCGGAGCTGCGCCACCTAGAAGCGATGTGCTGCTCCGATGCACTTGATCCGGAAGCCGAACCTGCCGATCGCGACATCGACACTGAATGGGTGCTGCTCACCTCCGGGACGACCGGGCCGCCGAAGCTCGCCCAACATAGCCTGGCAAGTCTGACGGCATCCGTCGGCGATGGTCTATCCCCGGGAGGCGCGGTCTGGAGTACTTTCTACGACATCCGCCGCTATGGTGGATTGCAGATCCTTCTCCGGGCGCTGGTCGGCGGCGGCTCTCTGGTTCTGTCGGATGCCGAGGAACCGCTGGACAGGTTCCTCATCCGCGCCGGCGCCAGCGGTGTGACCCACATTTCGGGCACGCCATCGCACTGGCGCGGCGCGTTGATGAGTGCCGCCGCCGCATGCCTCTCCCCAAGCTACCTCCGGCTCTCCGGCGAGGCGTGCGATCAAGCCGTGCTGGATCGGCTGAAGCTGGCCTACCCGCGGTCCGCGATCGCGCATGCCTTCGCCTCCACAGAGGCCGGGGTCGCCTTCGATGTCAAGGACGGGCTGGCTGGGTTTCCGACTTCGTTGATCGGTCCGGAACGCGACGGCATACAGATGCGGATCGAGGCGGGTTCGCTTCGCATCCGCTCGTCACGCACCGCAAGCCGCTATCTGGGTGGCCAGGTCGGGGGGCTGCATGACAGCGACGGCTTCGTCGATACCGGCGACCTCGTGGAGTTGCGAGACGACCGCTATCATTTCATCGGCCGCAGGGGCGGCGTCATCAATGTCGGCGGCCTGAAGGTGCATCCCGAGGCAGTGGAAGGAGTGATCAACGAACATCCGGCCGTGCACACCTCCCGCGTCTCCGGGCGGCCGAGCCCGATCACCGGCGCGATCGTCGTCGCCGAGATCGTGATGCGACCGGCCGACGCGGCAGGGCAGGATTTCGCGACCGTTCGGCGCGAGGTGCGCGAACTGTGTCAGAGCCGGCTTCCGCGCCACCAGGTTCCGATGACCTTTCAGGAGGTGCGCTCGCTCGATGTCGCGGCGTCCGGCAAGATGGCACGCGTGCATGCTTAATGCGGTCGTGACAGGCGGCAGTCGCGGTCTTGGACTGGGCATCGCGCGGGCGCTCGCCGCGTCCGGGTTCAACGTGATCGCCATCGCCCGGAACAACACCGAGGCCCTCGAGAACATGATCGCCGAGGCTCGCCGGGAGGAACGCGGCGCCCTGCATTTTCACGCCCACAACCTGTCGGAACTGGCTTCCCTCCCGGCCCTGGCGCGGGAGCTGCGGGCAGAGTTCGGGGCCATCTACGGCTTGGTCAACAACGCTGGCCTTGGAACCGGAGGGATCCTTGCGAGCATGCAGGATGAAGATATCGAGCGGCTTGTCCGGTTGAACGTGCTGATGCCCATGATACTGACGAAATACATGGTGCGCTCGATGCTGGCGGCCGGTACGGGCCGGATCGTGAACATCTCTTCCATCGTCAGCCGAACAGGATATAGCGGGTTGTCCGCCTACAGCGCCAGCAAGGCGTCCCTCGAAGGCTTCACTCGGTCACTCGCCCGCGAGGTCGGACCAGCCGGGATCACGGTCAATGCGGTGGCGCCGGGCTTCATCGAAACCGAGATGACGCGTGACCTCGGCAACACCGACCGCGAAAAGATCAGGCGACGCAGCGCACTTGGGCGCATGGCAGAGATCGAGGACGTCGCCGCTGCGGTGGATTATCTCTTATCGGAAAAGGCTCGGAACATCACCGGGACGGTGATGACCGTCGATGCCGGCAACACCGCCTGACCCGCAGGCAAGCGCCGGGCTCGTTCAGCAAGCGCCATCACGACGCAAGACGACCCAGACCGTCTGCCAGAGGATCCGGGCGTCACGGAGCAGCGACATGTCGCGAACGTAGTCCTTATCGAGCTCGACCCGCCTTTCGTAAGATATCGCGCTGCGTCCGCTCACCTGCCACAATCCGGTCAGGCCGGGACGCACCGCAAGATAGTGCTGCCGCCCTCCGAACCGCGTGTAAGGCCCCGCCACCTCGGCCTGCGTGATCGGCCGTGGTCCGACCAGGCTCATGTCGCCGGTCAACACGTTCCAGAGCTGCGGCAGCTCATCCAGCGAGGTTGACCGCAGAAGCCTGCCAATCGGCGAGACGCGCGGATCGTTCCTGAGCTTGTGGGTGTTTGTCCATTCAATCCGAACCCCCTCGTCCCGCGCCAGCATTTCGCTCAGAATCAGCTCGGAGTTCAGGCACATCGATCGGAACTTTACGCAGGTGAACGGCCGTCCCTCCCGCCCGATGCGTTCCTGCCGAAACAGGACCGGCCCTCGATCGGCACCTGACATGATCAGGAACGCGATGACCAGCATCACCGGCATTGCCAGGACAGCGAGCAGGCAGGCACCGATGATGTCGGCTACGCGCTTCAAGGAAGCCATCGGAAACCTTATTTCGAGCGCCACAAAGTCTTCAGCTCCGATCTCGGTGGCGAGTAAGGGTCCCGGCTCGGAGACCGCGAATTGTGGCTCGAGATCATGGGTCTGCTGGATCTGTGAGAGCATGGTACTCGGCCTCTATGCAGTCTCACACGCATGACTTTCGAAGATGCGTATAAAGGTGGGCACGCCAGAGACGGTCTCGGTCACCAGCGACTAGGCCAGAAAACCAGCGGCTGGAGAAGCATGAAGCTGTGACCGCGGGAGCAATGACGCACAAATAACTTTATCGACGGCGCTCTGCTTATGTCTCGTGAACCGGTGCGCTGGACTCCGTGCGATACTCATTCTACAACCGAACCTAGATCGCCGACCGTCCTGTCACGACTGAGGATGGATCATCACAATCGTGGAGCTCGTGTCTCCGTTGCGGACAGTCAGGTTCGGCCAATGTTTTGGATGGCTGCATATTCCGCCCGGCGGGCGGTCGAATGGTACGGCAATTATCCTGTGCGCTGGGTTGTCCGCGGACGGCTTGACCGGATACCGGCCGTTGCGACTGCTTGCGAACGCCCTTGCGGCAGCCGGATATCCGACCCTGCGGTTCGATTACCCCGGCACCGGAAACTCGGGCGACTGCGACACGCCCGATGCGTGGATGCTCTGGCGAAGCAGCATCCACGCAGCGATCGACTGGCTGCGCGATCATGGTCTTGCCGAGGGCTTTGTCCTCTGCGGCCTGCGCGCGGGCGCTACCCTGGCCTTGGAGGTCTCCGCTACATGCTCGGACCTTGCTGGCCTACTGCTGCTCGAGCCTGTGCTGCGCGGCCAGTCCTATCTCCGCCAGCTGGCCCTCGAGGCCGGTGGCAATGTCGGGGAGCCGAGCGCCGGAGGCCCGATTTCGGTAAATGGAGTGGAGCTTTCCGTCGAGACGGTCATGCGCATGCAGCAGATTGATCTACGGCGGTCGTGGCCTGCAACATCCTGTCCGATTTGCGTGTTCACGCAGTCTCCCGGCCGCCTTCTCTCGGACTGCATGGCGGCCTGGCAGCAGGCCGGAGCCAGTGTCCAGAGAATGAACTTCAGCGGCCTGGAGGCGATGCTGCGTCCGGTCCTGATGAGCCATATGGCGTCGATCGAAGCGGCGCCGGTACTCGACTGGCTGGACCAGGTCGCGCCGGCCAAGCCGGCCGTGCTGGAACTGGACCGGCTTCCGGACGAGACGAGCTTGGTGCGAACGGCCTTCATCGAAACACCGGTGCACTTCGGTCCGCGACAGGAGCTCTTCGGGATCTTGTGCGAGCCGAGGCCGACCGTTGAAACGCAACCCGCCGTCGTTATCACGAATAGCAGCGGCAATCCGAGCTCCGGTTTTGGCCGCTTCGGTGTCGAGCTGGCGCGTGGTCTCGCGGCGGCGGGCTTCGCCTCGCTGCGCATGGACTTCACCGGCCTGGGCGATAGCATAGCGCCCAGTGACCGACCGACCCATATCTTTGAAGTCGATCGCAGCCAGGAGCTCCGGTCGGCGATCGACCTGCTCGCGGCGCGTGGCTATCGCAGGATCGCGGCGCAGGGCCTGTGCTCCGGCGCCTACCACGTCCTGCATGCAGCCTTCGAGGATAGGAGGATCAGCGCGTTACTGCTGGTCAACCTGCAACATTTGACCTGGGCGGAAGGCGATCGGGTCGAGCTTGAGGGCTACGCGCTGCGCCACCCGAAGCATTTCCTCAAGAAGCTGGGCTCGGGATCGGTCTGGATAAACCTGCTCCGCGGCCGGTTCGATTTGGCCGGGATCGTCTCTGTGCAGCTTGCACGCTGCTCCGATGAGCTTGGCCGGCTCGCTTCCAATCTGTTGCCGTGGCCCCGCAGGCAGGCCAAGCAGCAGGCCACGATCACTGACCGGATGCAGATCCTGTCGCTGCGGGCCCGAACCTTGTTTCTTATGTCGAACGGCGATGAAGGGATCGCGGTACTCGGCCGGGAGTTCGGCTCGGCCCTGACCCCGCCTGGAGCCCTGGTAGAGATCGTACCAGATCTGGATCACGCGCTCTCCACCGCCGCCATGCGGAAGACGGTTATCAACCGCCTCATCGGGTTCCTGCAAGAACCGGTAGCCCCCGCGGAGCCGGTCCTGCAGTCTTTGCTCGAAACTTCCACGGTGTGATTGAGGCTTCATGGCTTACAGACTGCCTAGAAGAGGTGCAATGACAGGGGCATCGCTCAAAGAGTGTATCGGGAGTTCGCTGACCGGAACTGAGAATCGCTGATTGACCGGGCTTTTTTACGCAGGCAGACTTACTACGCTCTTCGTGCATATCCATCCATGTCCATAGGATGCGACTCCCCGCAGACAACCAACTCCGATTGAGGTAGAGAATATGCCCGAGCGCGTCTGCATCACTGGTGGCGCAGGATATGTTGGACGCCTTCTGACGCGCGCGCTCTATGACAGGCACGACGTCCTGGTGCTCGACCGCCTCGATTTCGGCATCAACCGCTTTCGACCCGACGAGCTGTCCCGCTTCGAGTTGAGCCGGATCGATCTTCGTGACGCACCAGCTGTCGCCGGAGCTCTGGAACGGTTTTCCCCCGACGTCATCATCCATCTCGCGGCGGCGCATTTCATCCCGTTCTGCGAACGCGATCCCGGCGCCGCGGTCGAGACCAATGTCGTGGGTACCGCCAACCTGCTCATGGCCGCGCCGGCAAACTGCCGCTTCGTGTTCGCCAGCAGTGGCGCGGTCTACGCGCCGTCGGAGGTCCTGCACGACGAAATGGAGTCGGAGATCGGACCGCGCGACGTCTATGGCTTTACCAAGCTGCAGGGCGAGCAGTATGTTCGCTATTTCTCGAAGTTGCGCGGCCTGCCGACCATCGTCGTGCGACTGTTCAACGTCGTCGGGCCTGGTGAGACGAACCCGCATCTCCTACCCGAGATCGTGGCGCAGATGAAATCGGGCCACACCCATATCGCACTCGGCAATCTCTGGCCAAAGCGTGACTATATCCACGTGCGTGACGCAGCGGCCGGCTTTGCGGCGGTGGCCCTGACCGGAATCGTTCGAGCGGGAGAGACCGCGGTTGTCAATCTTGGGACGTCGAAGCAGTATTCTGTTGAGGAGATGATCCAGCGGCTGCGCGAGGTGTCCGGGCAGCAGTTCGGGATCCGCCACGATCCCGCGCGTGCGCGGGCGGTGGACCGTCCGTTCCTGGGTGCATCGATCAAGGCGATCCGGGCGCGCTTCGGCTGGGCGCCGCGCCTGACGATCGATGATGCCATCCATGATCTGTGGCGTGACCCGGACCTTAGCGACGAACTCGCCGAGCGCCTGGGCCTGGCGCCCGATGCGATGTCCCTGCTGCCGTCATGCGCATAGCCATCTTCACCGAACTCTATGCCCCCAGCGTTGGGGGTCAGGAAATGTTCTTCGCCGGCCTTGGCCGCGCCTTGTCACGCCGCGGCCACAAGCTCGACGTCTATTGCATCGCGCACCGGAGTGGCCTGCCGACCGTCGAAAACCTCGACGGCGTCATGGTCCATCGAACGCTGAGCGCCCCGAACTATACCAAGCCGCGCTTTACCGCGATGCGTCGCGACTGGGTCGCGTTGTCGCGCTTTGCCCTGCAAACGCGCCGGATCGCACAGCGGCGGGAGCATGATTTCTACCTGCTGAACCAGTGGCCGTTCTTGCATGTGATGACGCTGCCGCAGCATGCGCGCCGGCGTGCGCTGCTGCATTGGTGCGAGATCCGGGAGACGGGGTTCGTCCGGCTTATGCAGACACACCTGCCCCGGCGCACCTCCCTGAACGGCGCGATCAGCGAGGCGGTCGGCCAGCGGATCCGCTTGATGTCTGGCTGCGAGGCAATCACGCTCCCAAGCGGGCTTGATCTCGACACGTCCGCCTGCGTGCCGCGAGCCGAGCGCCGCGACATTCTGGCGGTGGGCCGGGTGGCGGAGCACAAGAACCTGCCCATGCTCATCGGGGCGTTTGAACTGCTCCGCGCGCGCGGCTATGCGGGTCGCCTCAAGATCGCCGGCGATGGCCCCGCGATGACGCCGCTTCGCGCGCGCGTCGCGGTGTCGCAGCAGCAGGGTTGCATCGACCTGCTCGGATACGTCGAGGAAGCCGAGAAGTTCGCGCTGATGAGCCGGTGCGAGATCCTAGCCATGCCGAGCCGGCGCGAGGGCTTCCCGCACGCCATCTCCGAAGCAATGAGCTGCGGGCTGCCGATCGTGACGGCGGATTATCCCGAGAATGGCACCAAGGCAGTCGTCGCGGGTTTCGGATCCGGTCTCGTCACCGCGCCGAGCGCCGAGGGTTTGTCGACGGGAATTGAGCGCGTCTGCGCCGACTGGGACCTCTATTCGAGCAACGGCCGCTTGGCCGCTCAGGGGCTCGACTGGAACGGGATCGCCCAGGAGCTGGAGTCCAGACTGACGCATTTTTGCGGATCAAGCCGATGATGATAGCCGAGCCTCCGAGCCAGAGCCTGGCGACGTTCGCCGAGCTGCGTGCCCGGGAGGGCGCGCTGGTTCCTACACGCTCGATTGGCGAGAGACTCGCCCAGGACGCCTTGCGCAGGCCCGGCAGCCTGCGGTGGAGCCTGGCCGCGCTGCGCCGCCGCTGGTGGCTGTTCGCAATCATGCTGATTTCCGTGACCGCGTTTGCGACGGCCTATGCGGTGGTCCGCGCTCCGGTCTTCACCGCGACGACCCAGATCATCCTCGATCCGCGGACCGGCACCGAGGCATCCTATGGTGCCGGCGGCAATGGTGTCGATCCGATGGCGGTGGACAGCCAGGTCGAGGTGCTGAAGTCGCGCGACATTGCGGAGGCCGTGATGCGCGCGCTCGGGCTTGCCGACGATGCGAGTTTCGTGGTGCCTGCCCAGCTTTCCTGGGCGCCAAGCTTCTTTGGCCTGAGCGCGCGCCGAGCCTCAGGCGGCAAGGCGCGCGAAGAGGCGGTCGTCGAGATGCTTGCCCGCAATCTCGACGTCCACAGCCTCGGTCTGTCCTCTGTGATCTCGGTCAGCTACCGCGATCCGTCTGCCGCCGAGGCGGCGCGGATCGCGAACGGGTTTGCCAACGCCTACATCGCCGGCCAGATGAGCGTCAAAACCGACCAGGCCACGCAACTCGTAGAGTGGCTGAACTCCAGGCTCTCCATCCTTCAGAAGAATGCGGCGAGATCCGAGACCGCGCTCAAGGAGTACCAGGCCGCCAACGGGCTGATCGGTCTGCAGAGCAGCAACGGCACGTCGCTGGCGCAGCAGCAGATCAGCGCGATCGCGATCGATCTTTCGCGTGCAAGCGACGACGAGGCGGTGGCGCGCGGCAAGCTCCAGGGCAGCCTGGGCCGGACGCGGGGCTTCGACAGCGTCGGCGACACGCTCGGCTCCCCTGTGATCCAGGATCTGGAGCGCGAGCGCAACGCCGCGAGCGCACGATTGGCTCAACTGCAGTCACGCCACGGTTCGGCCTATCCGGAAGCGGTGTCCGAGCAGCACGGCATCGCTGACATCGAGCGACGGCGGGCGCAGGAAGTCGAGCGCATCCACCAGTCGCTGCAGGCTGCGTTCGACGTGGCCGCCGCGCGCACCGCGTCGCTGCGCGCTTCGCTGGCGTCGGCAATGGATGCCGAGCGCAAGGCCAGCCGCGCGTCCGGGCGCGAGATCGAGCTGCAGATCCAGGCGAACGCGGACAACGACGTGTACAAGAAGTCGCTGGACCGACTGAAGGAGACCGTCGCCGAGGCCGGAACAGAGCGTGCCGATGCGCGTGTCGTCAGCATTGCCACGAGCCCGCTGCAGCCAAGTTCGACTGGCCGGAAGGTGATCACCCTGGGCGGCGTGCTGCTAGGCTGCGCGGCCGGGCTGATCGCCGTCGCGGGCATGGAGCTCGCGCGAGGCGGGGTCTACAGCGCGGAACAGCTCGCCGACGTCATCCGGGCGCCATGGCTCGGCTCGGTGCCGGAGCTGGAAGACAAGAGCGTCGACACGATGCGGCCGGGCCTGCGCGCCATCGACGTTCCGCTTTATGACAGGGTCTCCGTCTTCTCGGAAATGATACGCGGCATCCTAGCCACTGAACCGTTCATGGTGAACGAGCAGCGCCGCCACGTCGTCATGCTGACCTCGGCGGTGACCGGCGAAGGCAAGTCGACGACGGCGGTCGCGCTGGGCCGGACGATGGCGCTGCAGGGCATCCGCGTGCTGCTGGTCGACTGCGACCTGTTCAGGCGCTCGCTGACCAGGATGCTCAAGCCTGACGTGCCCTACGGCCTCGTTGAAGCCATTGAAGGAACCGCCAATCTCAAGACCGTCCTGCAACTCGATGACGTTTCGGGCATGCACTGGATCGGCATGCGCAAGGAAAGCGGGCGCGCCGGAACCTTTTCGAACCCGGCCATGCCGCAGCTTCTGTTCGAGCTTCGGCAGAGCTTCGACATCGTGCTCCTCGATGCGGCTCCGCTGCTGGCGACCGCCGATGCCCGCTATCTTGCGCGAGCGGCCGATCGGTTGGTCGTTGCGGTGCGCTGGGCTAAAACGCGGCCGCAGGGCCTGCACGCGACCATGAAGCTTCTCGACGAAATCGGCGTGTCCGCGTCCGGGGCGATCCTTACCCGGATCGATCTGCGCAGGCAGCGCAACATGGGTGATAGTGGTCGCTACTCCTACCAGCAGCAGTACAGCTCGTATCGCGCGGCAGGACAGTGAATGCAATCGGCAGCGCCCTGTCCTGGCGTTGGACCGCAGGCTGGGAGCGGTTCTGATCCAGCGGTGAGCGTGGTGATCCCGGTCTTCAACCGGGTGGAGACCCTCGACGCCGTTGTCGCATGCCTGCGCGCGCAGACCTTGACCGACTGGGAGGCGATCTTCGTCGATGACGGATCGGAGCCCGACCTGTCGCCGGCGCTCCAACCGTTCCTCTCGGACAAGCGCCTGCGCTGCGTCCGGCTCGAGCGCAACGGCGGCGTCTCGGCGGCGCGCAATCGCGGTGTCCAGAAGGCACGCGGGCGCTACGTCGCGTTCCTGGATTCCGATGATCAGTGGTTTCCGGACAAGCTCTCCCGTCAGGTTGCGGCCATGGCTTCCGAGGCCGGCGATGACAGGGCGTTCTGCGTCACCCTGACCGCCGTAATGATGCCGGGCGGATGGCAGCGCGTGCGCCCCAACTTTCCGCCCCGACCCGGGAAGTCCTTCGGGCACTATCTCTATGTCCAGGGCGGCTTCGCCCAGATCAGCTCGCTGCTGTTGCCGCGTGCGCTGGCCATGGCGCACCCGTTCAGGGAAGGGTTGCGCCAGTACGAGGATCATCTCCTTTTCATCGACCTGGATGCGGGCGGCGCGCGCTATGTCGTCGTCCCCGAGATCCTGACGGTCTGGCACAACGATGCGCGGCCAGACCGGCTGAGCCGGCGCGACGATCTCGATCGCGGTGACAGCTTTCTGGAAGCGGCGTCCGGCAAGCTGGATCCCCATGCACAGTGCGCATTCCGGTTGCGCGCACTCGGCGGCGTCCTGATCCGGCATCGGCCGGTCGAAGCCCTCAGGCTTACCTTGTTCGGTCTGCTGGCGCGTGTACTGCCGCCGCAGCAGATCGCCGTCATCCTGGCCCGCCACATCCTGCCGCCGCGCCTGTGGCAGCTTATGGTGCGGCCGGCCCAATGAACCGGAATATGCATCCGCCGGCGGCCTCCATGGCGATGCCGGCGGCCTGGCGCGCATCGCCGTGTCAGGCTGCGGCCGCCACGCGTCGTCCGGCGCTCGGCCGGAGTTCGCGCATCCTGCTGTTCGGCGCGGGCGTGATCCTGATCTTCTGGCTCAGCAATCCGCTGGAGGTCCCGATCAAGGGGATCGTGCCGGGAGCCACGGACCTGGTTGATCCGGGTACGTCGAGGGTCATCTATGCGAACAAATACCTGCAGCTTCTGGTCCGCGCGGCGGTGCTTGGACTGGCCGGCCTTCCCTTCCTGTTGAACCCGTCGATGGGGTGGCGCATCCTGATGCGGGCGCCGCTGCTCTGCCTGTTTTTCTGCTACGCCGCCTGTTCCCTGTTCTGGTCGGATACGCCGGCAACGTCCGTCAACGACCTGATCTATCTGGCCACCGCGCTGCTGGCCGGCGTCGCGGTCTCCATCTACGCCACCCCCGATGACGCGGCGCGGGTCTTCGCGGCCGGCGGCGTGGCCATTGCGATCGTCTCCCTCGTCGTCATCGGGCTGTTTCCACTTTATGGCGTGCACCAAGCCAGCGAGCCATCGGTGGGCGCCTGGCGCGGCGTCTATGACGACAAAAATGTCCTCGGCCAGGTCATGGCTTCGTTCACGGTGGTGTATCTCGCCTTGGGGCGCCGGCTGTTCCGCGCGCGACTGACCTGGATGGCGGCACTCGGTGCCAGCCTTTTGCTCATGGTTGCGAGCAAGTCGGCGGCAGCCTTTGCAATTCTTGCAGTCGGCATGGCCGGCTACGGGCTCCTGTTCGTCCTCGGCGGCCTGGTGCGGGTGATCGCCCTGCTGGCCATGCCGGTCGTGCTCTACATCCTGAGCGGGCTGAAGGCCGAGTTCCTCACGCTGCTGGGGCGCAGCGCAGATCTTTCCGGGCGCACCGAGATCTGGGCCGCCGCCTGGCGCATCATCCAGCAGCATCCGGTCTATGGAAATGGCTACGGGTCCGCGACCATGGGCGGGCTGGTCCCGTATCTGGTCGCCCGGTTCAAGGTCGGCCACTCCCATAACGGGTTTCTCGACCTCGCTTTGTCCGGCGGCGTGATCGGGTCGGCGCTGCTCTACGGCGCGGTCGCCACCGCAATCGTGCGTTCGATACGCGCGTGGAGTTCGAAGGGTGAGACGGCGCTGCTCATCGCCACGCTGTCCACCTTCATGATCTGCTGGGGCGTGTCGGCCTTCTCCGAGGTGGCGTTCCGTCCGAGCTACGCCATGGGAGCCCTGGGGATCGCCGCAATCGTCATGCTGTCGTCCCTGCCGGCCGCGGTCCGGCCGACGCCCGCATGATGCGCGTCCTGCACATCATGGCCGACGGCCATCCGGGCGGCGGCCCCACCGTGGTGCAGACCTTGTGTGCGTCGCTCGGCGGTTTCGGCGTGCAGTCCTCCATTGCGACGCAGACCGGAAGCCATCTGTCGCAGCAGGCCAGGATGGCGAGCATACCGGTGCACGAAGCCGACTTCTCCCGCCGGTCGCGGGCGCTGCAGGCACGCGACCGCCTGCGTGAGATCATCAAGGATGTCGGCGCGGACGTGATGCTGGCGCACGGTGCCCGCTCGACCCTGCCTGCAGCCCTCCTCCGGCGCAGCCAGAGGCCGCCGCTGGTCCATATCGTGCACGGCCTGCACTATACCCGGAAGCCTTTCCTGGCGCGTCAACTCGGCCGCGCCGCCGAACGGTTCTGCGTCGCGCGCGCCGACCATACCGTGTTCGTGGCGAATGCCGACGCGGCGCAGGCCAGGAGCCACCATCTCCTGGGCGGCACTGGCTACGACATCATCCATAACGGCGTGTCGGTGCCGGACGGCCTCGTCCGCAGCCTTGCGGAGCGGCAGTTCGACATCGCCTTCATCGGTCGCCTGCACGCCCAGAAGGACCCGCTCATCCTGCCGGAGATCCTGCTCGCGATGCGGCCGCGGCGGCCCAGCATGCTGATCGTCGCCGGCGGCGATCTCGAACCCGCGCTGCGGGCCAGGATCGATGCAGCCGGCCTGGGCGAGCAGGTCGTCTTTGCCGGATCCAGGCCGCGCCGCGAAGCGCTGGGCCTGCTCTCGCAGGCACGACTATGCGTCCTACCCTCGCGCTGGGAAGGTCTGCCGGTTTCGCTGGCCGAGGCCATGCTGCTGCAGGTCGCCGTCGTCGCCTCCGACATCCCGGGAAACCGCGAGATCGTCAGCGATGGCTCGACCGGCCTCCTCGCACCGGCGGGGGATGCGCATGGTTTCGCCGACTGCATCACGCGGCTGCTGACCTCGAACGGGCTCTGGCAGATGCTGACCTCGGCCGCGACCTTGCATGCGCGCGCCAACTTCAATGCCCTGGGGCAGGCGAAGGCGTATCTCGGGCTGTTCGCGACGATCATGTCCGAGCCGGCGACCCCGGCTCTGCGCGCGCAGGGCGCCGTGTAGATGTCGCCGATCATGCTGAAGCTGCGACCGTTGCTGATGCTGTTCGGCGGGACGTTCGGAGCAGCGCTGCTGTCCATGGGTGCGCAGCTGGTGCTCATCCATACCCTCACCGTGCCGGACTATGGCCGCCTCGCGACCATCCTTGCCGCGGTCAACCTGCTGTCGCCGTTCGCGGGCTTCGGCGTCAACTGGTTCTGGATCCAGGCGTTCGGTCGGGAGGGCTATGCCGCCTTCCGCTGGGTGGGTCCGTCCTTCGCCCTGCTCGGCCTGACCAACGTGCTGAGCCTGCTGGCGCTCGCGGGCTACATCGTCACGGCAGGCGGCTTTGCCGGTCGCTCGATGAGCCTTGTCGTTCTGTTCTCGAGCCTGATGCTGCTCGGCCAGTGCGCCGTCGAGATCGCGTCCGTTAAATTCCAGCTCGAGGAGCGCTTCGGCCAGCTTGCCTTGTGGCAGGCTCTGTCGCAGCTAGGCCGGTTTACGGTGGCGCTGGCGCTGATTTACCACGCTCGGTCGTTGCACGCCGTGGTGGAAGGCTACGGTTTCGTCGGACTGCTGCTGCTGCTCGTTGGTGCCGTCATTATCCGCAGCTTCCATACCAGGCGCCTGAAACTTGCAGGGCACG
>CAXTVI010000033.1:0-47452 GCA_964247695.1 uncultured Acetobacteraceae bacterium | reverse complement strand
ACCGTGAGGCTGCCACGCCTGCCTTCGATGGTGCCGTCATCGACCACGGTTACGCCGGGAGATGCCACGCGCTTGCCGACCAGGCCGGCAAAGGCGGAGCTGCCCTTGCGGTTGAAGTCGCCTTCGAGCCCGTGCCCGACCGCCTCGTGCAGCAGGATGCCGGGCCAGCCATTGCCGAGCACCACCTCCATCTCGCCGGCCGGCGCCGGACGGCTGTCGAGGTTGACCAGGGCGCCGCGCAGCGCCTCGTCGACGGCATGCTTCCAGGAGGTCTCGTTCAGGATCTTCGAATAGGCGAACCGGCCGCCCAGGCCATAGCTGCCGCTCTCGCGCCTGCCGTCCTTTTCCACAACCACGCTGACATTGAGCCGCACCAGCGGCCGCAGGTCTGCCACCCGGTGGCCGTCGGCGCGCATGATCTGCACCGCCTGCCATTCTGCCGCGAGCGAGGCCGATACCTGCACCACGCGGCTGTCCTTGCCGCGCGCATAGACATCGATCGCCGACAGCAGGGCGGCGCGCTCGGCGAACTGCGCCTCGTGCAGCGGATTGGCGTCGGAATACAGACGTGAGTTGGTCGCGCGCGGGGTGTCCGCCACCGTGCCGCTGCGCCCGGCGCGCACCATCCGCACGGTGGCGCCGGCGCGGGCGAGGGCGCTCTCGCTCAGCTCGTCGGAGTGCGCGTAGGCGCTCTCGTCGCCGAGCACCGCGCGCAGGCCGAAGCCGGTCGAGGTGTCGAAGCTCGCCGACCGGATCACACCGTCATCCAGCGAGATCATCTCGCTTTCGCGGTACTCGAGGAAAAGCTCGCCGTCATCGGTGCCCTCCAGGGCGCCGGCCAGCAGCCGACCGGCCGCCTCGGGATCGAGCTGGGAGCCGGGGCGATCGAAGAAAAGCTGGTCGGTCGCGGCCAGTGGCGTAAGCGCGTTCATGAAAGGGCAGGCTCCTGGGCGAAGGGCTGTCGGCAGATATAGCGGGTCCGGACGCGCGAAACAGGTGCTCATCGACTCGGGCCGACATCGCGAGCCCGATGGGCAGGCAGGCGGCCCCGAGCAGGCCCAGGATCGTCGTGGCAGATAGTCCCAGCATCTGTCCGATGGTGGCGAGCCCGGTGCCGACGAGCATGGCCAGCGCCGACAGCACGTTGCCGCCGCCGACATGGCGCGCGCGGTGGCAGGCGGGGGACAGCACCTGAACCAGCGTCATCGCCGGCACGACCAGCATCCCGGCCGCGGCGGCGAGCAGCACCAGCTCGATACCCGCGACGATGATCCCGCCATAGGGCGCGGCAAGGCTCAGCCCGTGGCTGCGCCGGGTGAGGTCGAGCAGCAGCAAGCCCATGGCGACGGTCGCTGGCCGGCAGAGGGCCAGCCCGGGGCGGCGGCGCACGAGGCGCGCCGCCAGCAGGGTGCCGGCGGCGATGCCGAGCGAGAAGGCAAGCAGCGCCAGCGACGCGGCGGAAGGACCGGCGCCGAGCATGTCGTGCACCACGACCGGCAGCATTGCCAGCGTCAGGGTGCCGGTGAGCCAGAACCAGGCGGCGTACAGGCTGGCGCGCCACAGCCCCGGGGCGCGGCGCAGGCCGCCGAGCAGCCCGAACGAGCTGGCGAGCAGGCGACGCGGCAGCACCAGATCCGGCTGCGCGGCAGACAGCGTCGGAATCGCACGCGCGGCGAGCCAGCAGAGCAGGGACGCCCCCGGCAGCAGAATGGCGACCGGCGCCGCAGCCGCCATGCCGCTGTCGCCGGTTGCGGTCGCCAGGGTGCCGCAGAGGCCGCCGGAGAGGATCGCCAGGAAGGTCGCGCCCTCGATCATGGCGTTCCCGAGCGGCAGAAGCGGCCGGTCGAGCAGCTCGGGCAGGATGGCGTATTTCAACGGTGCGAACAGAGCCGCGATTGCCCCGAAGCCGAGCAGGGCGGCAAACAGCAGCGGCAGGCTGTGCAGCAGCAGGCCGAGGGCGGCGATGGCGGCGACCGGCAGTTCCCAGCGCTTCAGCCGCTCGGCCAGCAGCGCCTTGTCGAGCCTGTCGGCCAGGGCGCCCCCCAGCCCGGAGAGCACGAGATAGGGCAGCACGAAACAGGCGGCGGCCAGTGTCACGAAGATGCCGCCGCTGCGGTGCCCGGCCGCGCCGCCCCAGAGGGCCGTCACCACCAGGGCGTTGCGCAGCACGTTGTCGTTGAATGCCGCGAGAAGCTGGCACCAGAACAGGGAAGCAAAACCGCGGATGCCAGCCCCCGCTTGAACGGATCCTTTGCGGATCAGATGCGCCTTGCGCCGCGCAGCCGGTGCAGCACGACGATCAGCAGCGTCAGCAGGATCGCGGCGAAGGTCTGGTGCAGCGTTCCCGCCCACACCGGGACCACCAGGACAAGCGCCGTGACGCCGAGCGCATATTGCGCCAGCACCCCCCAGCCGAGCAGCATCAGCGCGTCGCGGGCCTGCTTGTGCAGCCGCGAGCGCAAGCCGACCAGCAGCGTCAGTCCCACCGCCAGGACAGACGCCGTGGCAAGGACCCGGTGGTCGAACTGCACCGCCGCCAGGTTCTGGGTCAGGTTGCGCCAGAACGGAACCAGCCTGGCGTAGTGCGGCGGCAGCAGATGGCCGTCCATGTCCGGGTAGGTATTGAAGATGAAGCCGGCATGGGTGCCGGCGGTGAAGCCGCCGGCCACGATGGTGAGGGCCACCAGGACCGCCGCAACGACAGCCAGCCGCCGGGTCCAGGCGACCCCGCGCCCGGGTGCCAGCGGCAACGGCGCCGGGGTGCGCACGCTGAGCGCGGTCCACAGGATCGCGGCATAGAGCGCGAACGCGCAGCACAGGTGCAGCACCAGCCGCACGGGTGCGACCCGGACGCTGTCCGGATCGAAGCCCGATGCCACCATGAACCATCCGATCGCGCCCTGCAGTCCGCCGAGCACGAACAGCAGCGCCAGCCGGGTGACGAGACGGGCGCCGATGGTGCCGTTCAGCGCGAACACCAGCAGCGGCACGAACAGCACCAGTCCGATCAGCCGGCCGCAGAAGCGGTGGATCCATTCCAGCCAGAAGATCTGCTGGAAGCCGGCCAGCCCGAAGCCGTCATGCAGGATGCGGTATTGCGGGATCGTCCGATACAGCGCGAACTCGTGTTCCCATTGCGCATGGGTCAGCGGCGGGATCATCCCGGTGACCGGGCGCCACTCCATGATCGACAGGCCGGAACCGGTGAGGCGCGTGGCGCCCCCGAGCGCGATCATCACCAGCAGCATGCCGCACAGCGTGAACAGCCAGAGCGACACCAGATGCGGGTTGCGCGTGGCCAGCAGGGCGGGTGCAGCACGCCGCGCCACGGGGCCACGGTCTCGAAGCAGCAGCGCGTCTGAAGCCATCGGGTCTGTCGCCTTGGCGGCGGCGCGGCGCGGAGGCCGGCGTGGGCCCCGTGACGTGCCATAGTGTAAAGGGAACCGCGGTCGCCTTGTCGCGCCGGGTCGCATGATGCTACCGCGCGCCATGGCCAAGATCGAGAGCACGAATAGCGGAGCGACCGGCGCAGTTCTCTCCGAGGGCACCGCCGCGCCCGCCGCGAGCGGCCTCGTGCCGTCCCTGTTCAAGGCGGCGCTCCTGCTGTGCGGGCTGGTCGCCGCCGGCGTGTTGCTGCGCGCCCTGCCGGGCCTGAACCACGCCATGCTGCAGGGCGGTCTGCTGCAGCGCGGACTCGAGGGCCGGCTAGTCTTCCTGGGCATCGGTACCATGATCTGCGCAGTCGGCCTGCCGCGGCAGGCGGTCGGTTTCGCCGGCGGTTTTGCCTACGGCCTGGTCTGGGGCACGCTGCTGACGACCATCGCCACGTTGGTTGGCTGTCTTGCCGACCTGTTCTGGGCGCGCGCCGTGGGGCGCGAGTGGGTGCGCCGCCGGATGCGCCGCGGCCGGCTGGCGCGGCTCGACGGCTTCATCGCCGCCAACCCGTTCAGCGCGATCCTGACGCTACGGCTGCTTCCGGTCGGCAGCAGCCTGATGGTCAGCCTGTTCTCCGGCGTCCTCGGCGTTCGCGCCTGGCCGTTCGCTGCGGCCACGCTGCTGGGCAGCCTGCCCCAGACCGTGATCTTCGGGCTGCTTGGAGCGGGCGTGGGGATCGGCCAAGAGACCCAGGTGCTGCTGGGTCTCGGCCTGTTCGTCGCGTCCGGAATTATCGGCCTCTATCTCTTTTTCCGCACTGCAGCATTTTTCTAGCGAAGCCGCTTCGGACATGCCATATCAGGCCACGTCCTCATCCGGATGTTGCCATGGCCATCTCCCTCTCGGCCGCGCCGCCGCTGCTTGCGCGACTTGCGCGCGCCCGTCCGCTCGACACTACCAACGGACGCACCAGCCTGGTCGCGGCCCTGCTCGGCATCCTCGTCGCGGTCGGGCCGGTATCAACCGACATTTACCTTCCGGCCTTTCCCGCCATGCAGGCCGACCTCGGTGGCGGCCCGGGCTCGGCGCAGGCCACGCTGGCGATCTGGTTCGTGGGCCTGGCGTTCGGCCAGTTCTGGCAGGGCGCGCTGTCTGATCGCTTCGGGAGGCGCGGACCCTTGCTGGTCGGCACCGCGATCTACACGCTCGCCACGGTCGGCTGCGCGCTGGCCCCCGGGATCTGGAGCTTCTCCGCCTTCCGGCTGCTGGCCGCCCTCGGCGCCTCGGCCAGCCTTGTGGTGCCCGGTGCCTGCGTGCGCGACCTCTCCGACGGCCATCTGGCGGCGCGGATGATCTCGCGGCTGATCCTGATCATGGGCGTCGTGCCGGTGCTGGCGCCCACCCTCGGCGGCCTGGTGCTCGGGATCGCCTGCTGGCGGTCGATCTTCTGGGCGTCGGCGCTCTATGGCCTGTTCTGCATGCTGCTGGTGCACCGGACCCTGCCCGAGACGCTGCCCCCCGAGCGGCGCATCTCGCTCTCACCGGTCTCGATGTTCAGTCACACGCTCGGTTTGCTGAGGGAGCGGAGCTTCATAAGCCACGCCATGGTGAATGCTTCGGGCGCGTTCGTGTGCTTCACCTATCTCGGTGCGGCGCCGGTCGTGTTCATCCGGCTGTTCGGCCTCACGCCGCCGCAGTTCGGCATGCTGTTCGGGCTTAACGCGATGGCGATGATCTCCGCCTCGCAGCTCAATGGTCCGCTGGTGCAACGCCTGGGCGCGCGCCGGGTGCTGGGCGGCGCGATCCTGGTCGCCGTGGCGGGCAGCACCCTGCTGCTGACCTTGGGCCTGCTGCACGAGACGCGTCCACTGCCGGTGCTGCTCTGCGTCATGCTGTGCCTGGCGGCACTCGGCCTGACCGGGCCGACGAGCACGGTCGGTGCGCTGGCGCGGCATGCGCACCATGCCGGCGCGGCATCGGCGCTGATCGGCACGCTGCAATATAGCTTTGGCGCCGCGGCGGGGCTGGTGATCGGCGTGATGAGCGACCGCACCATGCTGCCGATGGCCGCCATGATGCTGCTGGGTTGCCTGGCCATGCTGGTGGCCGGCCGCACCCGACCGCGTCCGGTCCGGCTTGGACCGCGTGGAGGGTAGGCGCGTAACCCGCCGCCAATCATGTAACTTCGTCAATACAACTTCCCGCGTGCTGCCGGTATTGTTATGCACTAGGCTGTGAGAATCGGGATCCGGACGAGACCGGCGACCCTCGGCCCTGGGAGGGTGAATGCGCAGAACGCTGATCCAGACCCTGAAATGGTTCAGCCCGATCGCGTTGATCCTGGTGATGGCCTCGCTCACCCTCTATGGCTGGCAGCAATCCGTGATCGCGCAGGACATGCGTGTCGATACGACCCGCGTCGCCAACCGGCTGCGGCTGGTCGATCATCTCGGCCAGGCGCTGCGCGAGGCGGAACATGCCCAACAGGCCTATCTGGTCGCCGGCGCGGGTCCGGACCTGATCGCGTACCGGAATGCCGACCTCAGGATCAACGTGATCGCGGCGCGGCTCGTCGAGCCCGTGGCGACCTCTGCGGCACGTGGCAAGGATGCGGACGCCGGTCCACTCGATGTCCTGGTCGCCCTTGTCGGCGAGCGCCAGGATGTGCTCGCGCGCGAGGCGGCATTGCGCACCTCCGGCATGACGCCTGCTCTGCTCCTCGAGCAGCACATGATGCGGGGCCGGCCGCCGGCACGCGATGTCCTGAACCAGGTCGCGGTCGCCCACGAGCGACTTGAGACCGAGCGCCAGCGCCTGCTGGACACGACATCCGAGAGCTTCGTCACCCTGCGCTGGATCGCCGGAGCGGTCGCATCGACCGGGGTCGGCGGCCTGCTCATCACCTGGCTCATGCTGCGTCGGGCCTGGGGCCATCTGGTGCGCGCCGAGACCGAGCAGCGCACCGCGGCCCTGCAGCTGCGCGGCAGCCTGGACAGCCTGAGCCAGGGTGTCGCGGTGTTCGATCCGGACGGGCGGCTGCTGAACTGGAACATGCGGCTGCGGCAGATGCTGGACCTGCCGGCGGCGCTCCTGCAGCAGGGGCTGGCCTATGACGCCCTGGAAAGTCATCTGCGGGCCGGAGGCGGCAGTTTCTTCGAGCCGCTCGAAGCGATCCGCCGCGACCTGCCGAACAGCGCGCGGCCTCCGGTGGTCTATGAAGGGACCATCCCGCAACGCCTTGGCGCGACCGCAAGCCTTTCGGCCGGATCCCCGGGCACGGGATCCTTGGGCGCCGGACCGATGGGCGAGCGCACGATCGAGATCCACCGCACCCTGATGCCGGGCGGCGGCTTCGTGCTCGCCCTGACCGACATGACCGAGCGCATCCAGGCGGAGCGCATGCTCCGGGTCGCGCAGAAGATGCAGGCGGTCGGCGAGCTGACAGGCGGCATCGCGCACGACTTCAACAATCTGCTCACGGTCATCCTCGGCAGCCTGGAGCTGCTTCCGGACGATCTGCACGGCGCCGGCACCGAGCGGTCGCGCGCCGCGGCCGAGCAGGTCAGGCGCGCCGTGCAGGCGGCGGAGAGTGGCGCCGCCCTGACACGCCAGTTGCTGGCGTTCGCCCGTCGCGAGCCGGTGGCCCCGGTCCCGGTCGATCTGTCGGTGGCGCTGCCGGGACTGGAGCCGCTGCTGCGGCCGGCCATCGGCGAAGCGATCGGCATCGACCTTGTGGTGCAGCCCGACCTGTGGCCGGCGACCGCGGACGCGGCGCAGCTCGAGAGCGCGGTCCTGAACCTGTCGCTGAATGCACGCGACGCCATGCCCGGCGGCGGGTCGCTGGTCATCGAGGCGGAGAACGTCGCCCTGCAGCCCTACCAGGCCCGGCAGCTCGATCTCGAGCCCGGCGACTACGTTCGCGTCGCCGTCTCCGATACCGGCCAGGGCATGAGCCCGGATGTCCTGGCGCGTGCCTTCGAGCCGTTCTTCACCACCAAGCCGGAAGGCCGCGGCACCGGGCTCGGCCTTGCCATGGTGTTCGGCTTTGCCCGCCAGTCGCGCGGAGCGGTCTCGATCCGGTCGCAGGCTGGCCAGGGCACGACGGTAGCGCTCTACCTGCCGCGCGCGACCGCCGCGGTTGCCGCGGCCACGCCACCCGATCCGCTCCATCTCGCAGCCAGGCGTATGCACGCCGCCGTGCCGCAGCCGTCGCGCCACCCGAGCATCCTGGTCGTGGAAGACGATCCGGCCGTGCGCGAGATCGCGGCCGAGATCCTGCGCGACCTGGGATACCGGGTCAGCGAGGCGGCGGATCCCGACGCGGCGCTGCGCATCCTGGCCCTGCGTGACAGCCCGCTCGACCTGCTGCTGACCGACATCGTGCTGCCCGGCACGATGAATGGCCAGGAGCTGGCACAGCAGGCGCGGCGCATGCACAGCCGCCTGCAGGTCATCTTCATGTCCGGCTATTCGGATCCCGACAGCCTGCCGAAGGAGGGTGCAGCGGGAGAACGCCCGGCTCTGCTCGGCAAGCCGTTCCGGCGCGCGCAGCTTGCCGCCATGGTTGCCGACATGGTCGGCGCGAGCAGCCGGACCGGCGAAGCCGCCTGACGCGGCTGTCGTCCAGCGGCGGTCGGCAGCCTGCCGGCTCTTGCCCGCCGCGGGCAGACTCTGTAGAGGCCCGGCTGTTCCGAACGCAGGGTATCCAGGCCATGATGGACCTCAAGCAGCATATCCGCACCATTCCGGACTTTCCCAAGCCCGGCGTCATGTTTCGCGACATCTCGACGCTGCTGCGTGATGCGGATGCCTGGCAGGTGGCCATGGGGCGGCTGGCCAGGGCGGTGGCACCCGCGCGGCCGGATCTGCTGGCCGGCGTGGAGAGCCGCGGCTTCCTGCTGGCCGCCCCGCTGGCCAGCAAGCTCGGCTGCGGCTTCGTGATGCTGCGCAAGCCCGGCAAGCTGCCGGGGCGGACGGTCTCGCTCAACTACGAGCTCGAATATGGCAGCGACAGCCTGCACATCCAGGAGGACGCGATCAGTCCCGGCCAGCGCGTGGTCGTGGTCGATGACCTGCTCGCCACCGGCGGCACGCTGTCGGCCGCCGTCAAGCTGCTGCAGAAGGTGGGAGCCGAGGTCGTGGCATCCGCCGTGCTGATCGAACTCGGCTTCCTGGACGGCCGCGGCAAGCTTGGAGTGCCGGTCACCGCCCTGGTCCGCTACGACGACTAGGCTCCGGACCTCAAGCCGCCCGCATCCAGCGGCAGGGCTTTCAGAAAACCCATGCCAGACGTCGAGCACGCCTAGATGTAGTGCTCGGCCAGCGGGGCGAAGCCGTTGAAGCGGGTCGAGCAGTAGGTCGAGACATAGGCGCCGGTCGAGAGCAGCTCGACGCGCTCGCCGCAGGCAAGGTCGAGCGGCAGCCTGTAGTCGGTGCGCTCATACAGGATGTCGGCGCCGTCACAGGTCGGGCCGGCGATCGCCACCGGTCCGGTGCTGCCACCATCGTGCGGGGTGCGGAACTGATACCGGATCGACTCGCCCTCGGTCTCGGCCAGGCCGCCGAACCGCCCGATATCGAGATAGACCCAGCGCTTGCCGCCATTGGCGGCACTACTGTCGCCACGGCGGCTGACCAGCACCACCTCGGACGATACCACTCCGGCATCGCCGACGATGAAGCGTCCCGGCTCGACGACCAGTTCCGGCAGCGCATTGCCGAAGGCCGCCGTCAGGGCGCGCGAGATCGCGACGGCAAAGCGGTCGATTTCCGGGACATCGTCGCGGTAGCGGGTCGGAAAGCCGCCGCCGAGATTGACCATGCGGACGTCGAGCCCGGCCTGGGCGAGGTCGGTGAACAGCATCGCGACCTTGCCGATGGCAGCCTCGTAGGCGTCCGTCGTGGTCTGCTGGCTGCCTACATGGAACGACAGGCCGAACGCATCGAGACCGAGATCCTGCGCCCGCAGCATCAGGGCGCGGGCGTGCTCGATGGTGGTGCCGAACTTGCGCGACAGCGGCCATTCGGCGCCCTCGTTCTCGACCAGGATGCGGCAATAGACCCGGCTGCCGGGCGCATGGCGCGCCAGCTTGTCCAGTTCCTCGCCGCTGTCGAAGGCGAACATCGACACACCCGCCTCGTGCGCGCGCGCGATCGCCGATACCTTCTTGATCGTGTTGCCAAAGGAGATGCGAGACGCCGGTGCGCCGGCCTGAAGGCAAAATTCGATCTCTTCCCAGGAGGCGGCGTCGAATGACGATCCCACGGATGCCAGACGCTGCAGCACCGGCTGCGCCGGATTGGCCTTCACGGCATAATAGATGCGGGCCAGCGGGAGCGCGGCGTGCAGCTCGAGGTAACGTTCCTCGACACGATCCACGTCGACCACGAGACATGGCGTCGCTGGTGCCTGAACAGCAAGATACCGGGCGATCTTGGGGGTCATCGCGCCCACCTTTCCCATCTGTATCATCCACCTTTTGCGAGGCGATGGATGAGTTGCGAAACGGTCTAACGGACCAGCGATCAAGACTGGATCCCCGCCTAGGGACCCGGATTGCCAGAACGCTTGACGTCGTTGCGTAACCTCAGAGGGCCAGTGGCACGTGCGTTGCTGCGTGGGAGCCATATGGGACCAGTCGCCCCGCGATGCAACCGGTAATCGCGTTCGCGACTTGATGTCACACGGTTGCGCAAGCCTCCATGACGGGGCGCCAGCACGGGAGGCCGCGATGCAGACTGCCGGAAGCCTGAGCCCCGACCGGGACCATTCGGCGGCGGGCACGCCGAGCCCGAAGGGGCCGCCGCCCGACACGGCCGCGGAGCAGCAACTTGGCCGGCACGCCCACGTGCCGACCCAGATCCCCTGGAGCGGCTGGAAGATGGTGCTCCGGCGCACCTTCTCGGAGATGATCTCGGATCGCATCGGCCTCGCCGCCGCGGGCTGCGCGTTCTATGCGACACTCGCGCTGTTTCCCGCGATCAGCATGCTGGTCTCGATCTACGGCCTTGCCTTCGATCCGCAGACGGTGGAGCCGCAGATGCAGGTGCTGCGGCACCTGTTGCCTGGCCCCGCCTACGAGCTGATCGGCGACCGCATCCACACGCTGGTCAGCAAGCCGCACAGCACGCTCACCATCAGCCTGATCATCAGCATCATGATCACGCTGTGGTCCTCATCGGCCGGCACGAAGTCGATGCTGGCGGCGCTAAACATCGCGTATGAGGAAAAGGAGAGCCGGTCGTTCGTGCGCTACCAGCTTACCGCGCTCGGCATGACCCTGGGCGCCATCATCGGCGCCGTGCTGGCCCTGGCGCTGGTGGTGTTCCTTCCGGCGGCGCTCGACTTCATTCCGGCGCATTTTGGCCTCGAGGTCATCGAGGCGCAGACCCAGTTCCTGATCCGTATCGGCAGCCCCCTGGTCATGGTGGTCTTCGTCGCCGCGGCCTTCTCGACTCTCTACAAATTCGGACCCTCGCGCCAGGAGGCGCGCTGGCACTGGATCACGCCGGGATCGGTGGTCGCCACCGCGCTCTGGCTGCTCGCGTCGGCCGGCTTCTCGTATTATGTCGGCCACGTAGCCAGCTACGACGCGACCTACGGGCCGCTCGGCGCGGTGATCGGCATCATGATGTGGTTCTTCGTGACCGCCTACGTCGTCCTGCTCGGTGCGGAGCTCAATGCCGAGCTGGAAATGCAGACCGCCCAGGACAGCACCACCGGCGACTCGAAGCCGATGGGCCGACGCGGCGCCTACGTCGCCGACCACGTCGCGGACAAATAGGCTCCGGCGGAAAAGCCGGATACGGTCAGCGCCGGGAGTTGGCAATCGCCTGGGCGCTCGTGTCGCCATCCTGAGCCTGCGCCACCTCGACCGGTAGGTCGGAAGGCAGGATGCGCTTGACCGTGACCGTGTTCACGCCATCCTCGACCATGCCGATGCGGGCAGCCGCGGCACGCGATAGGTCGATGATGCGGCCGGGTGCTGCATACGGGCCGCGATCATTGACCACCACCACCACCGATCGACCGGTATCCTCGGATGTGACCAGCACGTGCGTGCCCAGCGGCAAGGTCCGATGCGCGCAGGTGAGCTGAGCCGCATCAAACCGTTCGCCGCTTGACGTCCGGTGTCCCTGGAACCCGCGTCCGTACCAGGTGGCGAGCCCGCTCTCGGTAAATGCATTGCGTGCGGCGGCTGCGGCGAGACGCGCCTGGCGCGCCAGCGCAGCATGCACGGCATCCGCCCAACTGGTGGCGCGCGTGGCTGCCGATGCAGGTGGTGTCTGCAGGGCGGCGGGAGCGTTCGGAGGGCTTGCGGCCCGGGCGGAGCCGGGTGTGGCAAGGCCGACGGCAAGCAGCCCGACGACCGAGCAGACCATGGCGCGCCCGACCCGAGGGACGCGGCTGGAACGGGTCGAATGCATCACGGTCGGGTGATCTCCTGCAGTTCGAGAGTATTAGACAGACACCCAATCCTGAAGATCAAGCGCAAACTGTCGGAGATTGCAGTGCAACGCCGCAAGAGCCAGCATCGGCGCCCTGTTGAAGGAGTTGAAATCGCCAGAAATCTGGCTGATGTCCATGGCAAGATCTTGGCCGCCCGACATTACTCGGCTCCGGCACGGAAGTATTTTGTGCAGTGCGAAGACCGGGCGTTCCCCGCCCGCCACACTGTTGCCGATCCGCCAGCACCGGCGAGTGTGCGCGCCGCATGGCTCACCTGCCCCGGCCGGCTCGCGGCTTGGACAGCGGGACGCGACATGCTAACGGCCGCGTCATGGGCCCGCCTCTGATCGCCGTCCTGAACGGACCGAACCTGAACATGCTCGGCCTGCGCCAACCGGCCATCTATGGTCGGGCGACGCTGGACGACCTGGAGCAGGTCTGCATCCAGGCGGCGGAGCGCCTGGATGTGGCAATCGATTTCCGCCAGACCAACGGCGAGGGTGAACTGATCTCTTGGGTGCAGGAATGCCGGGGCCGGGCGCGGGGAATAGTGATCAATCCGGGGGGCTACAGCCACACGTCGATCGCGCTGATGGACGCGCTGATGGCGACGGAGCTGCCGGTGATCGAGGTCCACATTTCCAACATCCATCGCCGGGAGGAATTCCGCCGGCACTCCTTCGTCTCGCTGGCAGCGCTGGGCGTGATCTGCGGGCTTGGGGTGCGTGGCTACGCGCTGGCGCTGACGGCGATGGCGGACACAATACTGGACGAGGACGATCGATGAGCCGCCTGCTCCTGGATGCGGACACCATCCGCGCCCTGGCCGACATACTGACCGAGACCGGACTGACCGAGATCGAGATCGCGGAAAAGGACAGCCGCATCCGTGTGGCGCGCGCCCCTGCGGTGGTGCATGCGGTGGCACCGGTACCCGCGCCGCCCGTTTCCGCGCCGGCCGCCGCCGAGACGCCTCAGGCGGCCGCGGCCACCGACCCGGCCCGGCATCCGGGGGCGGTCAAAAGCCCGATGGTCGGCATTGCCTACCTGTCGCCGGAGCCGTCCGCGCCGGCCTTTGTGGTCGAGGGCCAGCAGGTTGCGGCCGGGCAGACCCTGATGCTGATCGAGGCGATGAAGACCTTCAACCAGATCAAGGCGCCCAAGGCAGGCACACTCAGGCTGCTGCTGGTCGCGTCCGGCGCGCCGGTCGAGTTCGACGAAGTCCTCGCGGTGATCGACTGACCTTGGCACCCTTGATCGAAGCGTACGCACCCGAAGCGCCTCTGACCGAGGCGCCCGCAACTGAAACGCCCGCAATGTTCGACAAGATCCTGATCGCCAATCGCGGCGAGATCGCGCTGCGCATCCTGCGCGCCTGCCGCGAGCTTGGCATCCGCACGGTCGCGGTGCACTCCACCGCGGATGCTGATTCGATGCACGTGCGGCTGGCCGACGAGAGCGTCTGCATCGGGCCGCCGGCGTCGCGCGACAGCTACCTCAACGTGGCTGCCATCCTGACAGCGGCCACCATCACCGGTGCGGATGCGATCCATCCCGGCTACGGCTTCCTGTCGGAGAATGCCGACTTCGCGGAAACGGTGGAGGCGCATGGTCTGACCTTCATCGGCCCGTCGCCCGCGCATATCCGCATGATGGGCGACAAAATCACCGCCAAGGCGGCGATGCGCTCGCTCGGCGTGCCGCTCGTGCCCGGCTCCGACGGTGCCCTGCCGGACCTCGAGACCGCGCGCGAGGTCGCCGCCGGGGTGGGCTACCCGGTGCTGATCAAGGCGGCCGCCGGCGGCGGCGGACGCGGCATGAAGGTCGCCGAGAGCGAGGCCGAGCTCGAGGAAGCCTGGCGCATAGCGCGCACCGAAGCCCGCGCGGCGTTCGGCAATGACGAGGTCTATCTCGAGAAGTATCTCGACAAGCCGCGTCATATCGAGCTGCAGATCCTGGCCGACATGCATGGCGCGGTGGTCCATCTCGGCGAGCGCGACTGCTCGCTGCAGCGGCGCCACCAGAAGCTGCTGGAGGAGGCCGGCTCCCCGGCGCTGTCCCCGGCCGAGCGCGACGCGATCGGCGAGACCGCCACCGCGGCCCTCAGGACGCTGGGCTACCGCAACGCCGGCACGCTCGAATTCCTCTACCAGGACGGGCAGTTCGCCTTCATCGAGATGAACACCCGGCTGCAGGTCGAGCATCCGGTGACCGAGATGGTCTGCGACATCGACCTCGTGCGCGAGCAGATACGCATCGCGGCCGGCGCGCCGCTCGGCTACGGGCAGGCCGACATCCGCTTCAGCGGGCATGCCATCGAGTGCCGGATCAACGCCGAGGATCCGGAGACCTTCATGCCGACACCGGGCCGGGTCGAGATGTTCCATCCGCCGGGCGGCCTGGGCGTGCGCATCGACAGCGCGCTCTACGCCGGCTACGTGGTGCCGCCGTACTACGACAGCATGGTGGCGAAGCTGATCGTGCATGCCCCGACCCGGGCGCAGGCGATCAGCCGGATGGAGCGCGCCCTGGACGAGTTCGTGATCACCGGGATCCGGACGGTGATCCCGCTGCACAAGCGCATCCTGGCCGATCCGGGCTTCCGGTCCGGCGAATATACCATTCACTGGCTCGAGAAATTCGTTGCGGCGCATGCGCCGTGATCCTCCGCATTAAGGGAAAATCAATCCTGCCCCGGTAGAACGCTCCTGTCGCAGGGCCCCGTCGCCCGCGCCATCAGCCATCGCCAGAAGGGTGCCCGCGCATGTTCGGCTTGTTCTCCTCGAAGACCGCGCGGGAAAATGCCAGCAAGGCCGAATGGCTGACGTCACTCTCCAGCCATGGCGGTGTGGGCCTCTGGGACGCGGTGCTGTTCGCGGGCGACGCCATGCATGCCAAGTCGCGATGGACCTGGTCATCCGAGTTCCGGAGGCTTTGCGGCTATTCGACGGTTTCGGAGTTCCCCGACGTCGTGCAGTCCTGGTCGGACCGGCTGCATCCCGACGACGCAGCCCGGGTGTTCGCGACTTTCGGCGCGGCACTCTCCACGGGAAATGTCTATGACACGACCTACCGGCTGAAGGTGCGTGACGGATCGTGGCGCTGGTTCCGGGCCACCGGCGGCGTGCTGCTGGATGCAGCCGGGAAGCCGCGCCGGGCCTGTGGCTCCCTGGTCGACATCCATGACGCGACGCAGGCCCTGGCGCAGCAGCAGGTGGCGCGCGATGCCACGGCCGGCAGCTTCCAGGAAAAGGTCGGCGGCCTGGTGTCCGGCCTGTCCACTGCGGCGGTCGGCCTGGAAGCCAGTGCCCGGACGATGAGCGAAGCCGCGGCGCAGGCCACGACGCAGGCGGGCACGATGGCGGTCGCCTCGGAGGCCGCCAGCGTCGGCGTCTCGACGGTGGCGGCCGCCGCCGAGGAACTCGCCGCCTCGATCGGCGAGATCAGCCGGCAGGTCGCGCAGTCCGCCCGTGTCACCACGCGAGCCGTGGGAGATGCCCAGCGGACGGACGTGATCGTGCGCGCACTCTCCGAGGGCGCGCAGAAGATCGGTCATGTCGTCGGCCTGATCACCAACATCGCCGGGCAGACCAACCTGCTGGCGCTCAACGCCACCATCGAGGCGGCCCGTGCGGGCGATGCCGGCAAGGGGTTTGCCGTGGTCGCCTCCGAGGTCAAGAGCCTTGCCAACCAGACGGCGAAGGCCACCGGGGAGATCGGCACCCAGATTGCCCAGATCCAGTCCGCGACTGAGGAGGCCGTGGTCGCGATCCGCGGCATCCTGGCGACCATCGAGGAGGTCAGCGCCATTGCCGTCAGCATCTCGGCCGCGGTCGAGGAGCAGGGTGCCGCTACCGCCGAGATCGCCCGCAATGTGCAGCAGACGGCGCAGGCGGCCCGCGAGGTCACCGTCAACATCAGCGGCGTGACCGATGCCGCGAGCCGCAGCGGCAAGGCCGCTGGCGAGGTGCTGACCTCGGCCAGCAACCTTTCCCGCCAGACCGGCCGCCTCAGCACCGAAATCGCGGCCTTCGTCACCGGGATCAGAGCCGCCTGAGCCAGAGCATCATCCGGTAGCCCTGGCTATCGACCGGATGATGCTCGTCAGTACAACAAGCCGGGGCCGCGCCTGCGGCTCAAGCCAGAGGCGTCAGCCGCCCGCCAGTTCTCAGGCCAGGGCAGCCTCGCTGCTGCGTGACCGCCGCGCGCCGCCGCGGCGCAGGAAGCCGGCCTGGATGCAGTGGTCCACCAGCCGCCGCAGGAACAAGGCATCCGTTGGCTGGCAGCGCCGGCCGGACAACGCCGCAAGGTTGACTGCCTCGAAGCGCGGATCACGCCGCAGGTAGCTGCCGAACGAGAGCGTGACCTGGTCGTGCAGCCAGCGCTCCGCCTCGGCGAGCATGCCCGGCTCGAACATGTCGGGCGTCACCAGGCGCGGCACGTCATATTGCGGGTAGTGGCCGGCGAGGCGGGTGAACAACGCGACCGGCACCGGGCGCTCCGCGACGAGATGGAACGTCTGCCCGGCTGCCGCACGCATGCGCTCGGCGATGTCGACCAGGCCGTTGCAGACGTGGTCGATCGGCACCAGATCCAGGGTGGCGTCCGGCGTCGCGATCAGGGTGCGCACCTGACCCTGTGCGAACAGCCTGATCATCGCATAGATATTCTCGAAGCTGCGGATGGCGCCGTCGGTCCAGGCGCCGACCACGATCGAGGGTCGGGCGATGGCGACCGGCACGCCACGGCGGCCGGCCTGCAGCATGAGCTCTTCCGCCTCTGCTTTGCTGGATTCGTAGCCGTTGGCGAAGTTCTGGCCGACATCCAGCTCATCCTCGCCGATCACGCCGCTGCGCTCGCCACAGACATAGGCGGTGCTGACATGCAGCACCGGGACGGGAGAGGCGGGAGCGGCCTCGGCGAGCGCGAGCACCGAGCGCGCGCCGCCGACATTGACCGACCGATAGGCCTCCGTATCCAGGCTGAACCCGACCACGGCGGCGCAGTGGATGATCAGGTCCAGGCTGCCGGCGAGCGCCTCGTGCTGCCCGTGATCGAGCCCAAGCCGGTCATGGCTTACATCGCCGCTCACGATCGCGATCCGGCCGCCGGCGGGAGCAAGGCCGGTCCATGGCTCGGTGGCCAGGGGCGTCCGGTCGTTCCGGTCGAGCGTGCGGCTCTTGCGCACCAGGCCGATGACGGAATGGCCGCGGTCTGCCAGCCGGCCGGCCAGCTCCGCGCCGATGAGGCCTGCGGCGCCGGTGACGAGGATGCGCATCGAGCCGGGGTCGGGACGCGGGTTAGCACGCACGGAAGCCTCGTGCGGGTCGGACTTGAGCAGGGGTGGGTCTCCGGGTTGTGCAGGCCTGTCGACGGAGACCTAGCTGTCGCAGGCGCAGGGCGATCCGTCGAGCATCGCGACGATAGGCACTCTATTCGAAGAACTCCACGTTGCCGTCGTCAAGGTCATAGCGCGCGCCGACGATCTTCAGCCGGCCCTCGCGCTGCGGCTCGATCAGCATCTGCTCCGTGGTGCGCAGGCGCTCGACGATCCGCCGCACGTTGGCCCGTACTGAGCGGTCCAGCAGATCGCCTGCACCGTGCCGGCTGGCCTGCAGGACCGCCGGAATGATCGGCTCGATCATCTGGCCGATGCTGCCGGGATAGATCGTGTCGTTCTGCACCACATCGAGCGCCGCCTGCACCGCGCCGCACCGCTCATGTCCGAGCACGACGATTAGCGGCACGCCCAGCATCAGCACCCCATACTCGATGCTGCCCATGGCGGCGAGATCGACCACGTTGCCGGCATTGCGGACAATGAACAACTCGCCGAGGCCACGGCCGAACAGCAATTCCGGTGGCACCCGGCTGTCGGAGCAGCCGACCAAGACGCAAAATGGCCGCTGTGCCTCGGCCAGGGCCACGCGCTGCTCCCGGCTGACCGCCTCCGGATGGATCGGGGAGCCGCCGATATAGCGGCGGTTGCCCTCCCGGAGCAGCTCAAGCGCCTGGTCCGGCGTCATGTCAGAAGGCGGGGGCGCTGGTCCGGCCATGAGCTGGGTCCTGCCTGTTGTCGCGCCCCGAGTTCAGCCGTGCAGGCGCGCGATGTCCAGCAGCACGGCGGCCTCGTTCTCCTTTTCGCTCAACTGGTGCCGGGCGATGTCGCGGATGCTGATCATGCCGGCGAGGCTGCCGCCACTGACCACCGGCAGATGCCGGACCTTCCGGTTGTTCATGATCGCGAGCACCTTGTCGAGCCGATCGGCCGGCTTGCAGGTGATGACCGGCGACGTCATCGCCTCGCGCAGCTTCATGTCAAGCGCGTCGCGGCCGCGTTTGGCGAGCAGGCGGACCAGGTCGCGCTCCGAGAAGATGCCGACAATCGCCCCTTTGAGATCCTCGACCACCACCGCGCCGATCCGGCGCGCGGACAGGATGGCGACGGCGGCGGAGACCAGTGCCTCCGGCCGGATCGTCGCGCAATCGCGGCCTTTCTGGTCCAGGATTGTCTCGATCAGCATGCTTTGGCTCCTGAAGCTGTGCGGTGGTTGAATTGATTGGGCTGGCAGGGATTTGGGTTCGCCGGTTATGGTTACAGGAGCATGGTTAATGAAACCGCCTCCATGATCCTGCTTTGTTCTCTGTCCGGGCCGGCTCCCTCATTCGACAGCCGCCTTTAGCCCCGCGCCTGCCGCGAGCGGACAAAGCGGTAGCCCTCCGGCGAGAAACGCCGACAGCAGCAGCAGATCAGGCCGCCAGTCCAGCCCGGCCTGCACGGCATCGACCGCGGCGGCCCCGAAGATCAGCGCCGGGGTGACCAGCGGCAGTACCAGCAGCGGCAGCAGCACGCCGCCGCGTCGAGCACCCAGGACGATGGCAGCCGCCATACCTCCGATCAACGACAGCACCAGCGTGCCGAGCCCAAGCCCCGCGAGGAGCACGGGCAGCACTGCAAGTCGCATGCCGAGCATCAGCGCCAGCGGACCGGCTGCCAGCAGCAGCGGCAGGCCGGTGGTGACCCAGTGCGCCGCCATCTTGGCCAGCCCGATCGCCGGCGCCGGCAGACCGCTCAGCATGAGCTGGTCGAGCGCGCCATCCTCCAGCTCGGCGCCAAACAGCCGGTCGAGCGGCAGCAGGGCGGCGAGCAGCGCGCAGACCCAGATGATGCCGGGCGCCATGCGCCGCAGCAGCTCCGGCGAAGGGCCGAGGGCGAGCGGGAACAGGCTGCCGGCGAGCACGAAAAATAGCACCGCGCCCAGCGTATCGGCGCCGTGCCGGAGTGCCAGGCGCAGGTCGCGTGCCACCAGGGCCAGAAAACGAGCACCGGGCGTGGTCAAGCCAGCGGTTCCAGCACGTCCTGCGTGGTGACCGTCTCCAGCGCCAAGATGCCGGCGTCCGGCAGCGGCAGCGGGACGTGGGTCGTGGCTACCACCAGCCCGCCGTCGGCGCGATGCGCCGCCAGCAGATCGCCCAGCAGTGCGACCGCGTGGCGGTCGAGCCCGAGGCTCGGCTCGTCGAGCAGCCAGAGGGAGGCGCGCAGAAGCAGCACGCGGGCGAGAGCGGCCCGGCGCTTCTGGCCGGCGGACAGCATCCGGGCCGGCACCTGCCGCAGCGGCGCCAGATCGACCGCCGCCAACGCCGCATCGAGGTCGCCGCCGCCGAGGATGCGCGCAAGCTGCAGGTTCTCCTCCAGCGTCAGGCCCGGCTTCAGCGCGTCCTGGTGGCCGAGATAAGCCACGCGGCCGGCATGAGCGATCGGGTCATCGGACACAGGAACGCCGTTCCAGAGCAGGCTGCCGGCATCGGGTATACGCAGGCCGGCCAGTACGCGCAGCAGCGTCGATTTGCCGGCGCCGTTCGGGCCGGTCAGCAACACCGCGCCGCCGCTGCCGCATTCGAGATCTACCCCGTCCAGCACCAGCCGCTCGCCGCGGAACACCACCAGGCCGCTCGCCTGCAGGGCTTGGGCCTGCAGGGTGCGGGATGGCAGCGGTCCGGCTGCGGTGCTTGTCTCGCCTGCCACTAGGTTTATGTTCAAGCCCGGCGGAACCGGGACATGCGCCCCAATCCTTGGCGTCCGGGTCCGCGCGGCGCACGCCCTCGGAGGGGAATGGAATGAAATCGGTCGGTCACGACAGCCTGCACACCCGCAAGACGCTCGAGGTGGAGGGCAAGACCTACCACTATTTCTCCATTCCCGAAGCCCAGGCCACCATCGGCGATGTCAGCCGCCTGCCGGTCAGCCTCAAGGTCCTGCTCGAGAACGTGCTGCGCTTCGAGGACGGCCGCTCCTATTCCGTGGCCGACGCGCACGCGGTCGCCGGCTGGCTCAAGGAGGGCCGCTCCACCAAGGAGGTGCCGTTCAAGCCGGCCCGCATCCTGATGCAGGATTTCACCGGCGTGCCGGCGGTGGTCGATCTCGCCGCCATGCGCGACGGCATCACCCGCCTCAATGGTGACCCGCAGAAGGTGAACCCGCTGGTGCCGGTCGACCTCGTCATCGACCACTCGGTGATGGTGGACTATTCGGGCACCGCCGACAGCCTGCAGCGCAATGTCGAGACCGAGTTCGAGCGCAACGGCGAGCGCTACGCGTTCCTGCGCTGGGGCCAGGAGGCGTTCGAGAACTTCTCGGTGGTGCCGCCCGGTGCCGGCATCTGCCACCAGGTGAACCTGGAATACATCGCCCAGGCGGTCTGGACCGGCACCGTCGGGGACATGAATTTTGCCTATCCGGACACGCTGTACGGCACCGACAGCCACACCACGATGGTGAACGGCATGGGCGTGCTCGGCTGGGGCGTCGGCGGCATCGAGGCCGAGGCCGCCATGCTTGGCCAGCCGATCGCCATGCTGATCCCGGACGTGATCGGTTTCAGGCTGACCGGCCGGATGCCCGAAGGCGCCACCGCCACGGATCTGGTGCTGACGGTGACGCAGATGCTTCGCAAGAAGGGCGTGGTCGGCAAGTTCGTCGAGTTCTACGGCCCGGCGCTGGATCATCTCCCGGTCGCCGACCGCGCCACCATCGGCAACATGGCCCCCGAGTATGGCGCCACCTGCGGCTTCTTCCCGGTCGACGACCTCACCATCGAGTACCTGCACCAGACCGGCCGCGACGAGCACCGCATTGCGCTCACCAAGGCCTATCTCGAGGCGCAAGGCATGTATCGCACCGCCGCCACTCCGGATCCGGTGTTCACCGACACGCTGGAGCTCGATCTCTCCACGGTCGAGCCGTCGCTCGCCGGTCCCAAGCGTCCGCAGGACCGCGTGGCGCTGAAGAATGCCGCGACGGCCTTCAACGCCGAGCTCACCAAGAGCCTCGGCGTGGCGGCCAACGACGTCGGCACCAGGGCCGCCGTCGCCGGCACCAACTACGAGATCACCCACGGCGACGTGGTGATCGCGGCGATCACCTCCTGCACCAACACCTCCAATCCGGCGGTGCTGATCGCGGCCGGCCTGGTGGCGCGCAAGGCGCGGGCGCTCGGACTGCACCCGAAGCCGTGGGTGAAGACCTCGCTCGCACCCGGCTCGCAGGTGGTCACCGAATATCTCGACCGCGCCGGGCTGTCGGCGGAGCTCGACGCGCTCGGCTTCAACACGGTGGGCTACGGCTGCACCACCTGCATCGGCAATTCGGGGCCGCTGCCGGACGCCATCGTGGACGCGATCGAGAACAACAAGCTGGTTGCCGTGTCGGTGCTGTCCGGCAACCGCAACTTCGAGGGCCGCATCAGCCCGAACGTGCGCGCCAACTATCTTGCGAGCCCGCCGCTGGTTGTCGCGTACTCGCTGCTCGGCAACATACGCGAGGACATCACCACCGTCTCGCTCGGCACATCCTCGGATGGCAAGCCGGTGTACCTGCGCGATATCTGGCCGACCAACAAGGAGATCGCCGACCTGATCGCGACCTCGATCTCGCGCGAGCAGTTCATCGAGCGCTATGGCCAGGTCGGGCGCGGCACCAAGGAGTGGCAGGCGCTGAAGGTGGCGACCGGCTCGGAAACCTATGCCTGGGATAGCGGCTCCACCTACGTGCAGAATCCGCCCTATTTCGAGGGCATCACCATGGAGCCGACGCCGAAGGGCGACATCCACAATGCCCGCGTGCTGGCGCTGCTCGGCGACAACATCACCACCGACCACATCTCGCCGGCCGGCTCGATCAAGAAGAGCTCGCCGGCGGGTGCCTATCTCGGCGAGCACCAGGTGATGCAGAAGGACTTCAACTCGTACGGGTCGCGCCGCGGCAACCACGAGGTGATGATGCGCGGCACGTTCGCCAACATCCGCATCAAGAACGAGATGGTGCCGGGGGTCGAGGGCGGCATCTCGAAGCACTACCCGTCCGGCGAGCAGGGCGCGATCTACGATGTCGCCGAGCGCTACAAGGCGGAGGGCGTGCCGCTGGTGGTATTCGGCGGCAAGGAATACGGCATGGGCTCGTCACGCGACTGGGCCGCCAAGGGGACCGTCCTGCTGGGCATCCGCGCCGTCATTGCCGAGAGCTTCGAGCGCATCCACCGGTCCAACCTGGTCGGCATGGGCGTGCTGCCGCTGCTGTTCCAGGAAGGCACCACCCGCGAGACGCTCGGGCTCAAGGGCGACGAGACAATCACCATCGAGGGTCTTGGCGCGATCACCCCGCGCATGACGCTGACGCTCGCCATCACCCGCGCCGACGGCAGCCGGCAGGAAGTGCCGGTGGTCTGCCGCGTCGATACCCTCGACGAGGTCGAGTACTACCGTCACGGCGGCATCCTGCAGTACGTGCTGCGCGGCATGGCGGAAGCGGCCTGATTTGGACGATAGTGCCGGCCCGGACCAGACCGGGCCGGCAATTGTTCAGGCTACCGACCTCCACAAATCCTTCGATGGCACGCCGGTGCTGCAGGGCACTTCGCTGGAGGTGGCCGAGGGCGAGCTGGTATCGCTGATCGGCCCGTCCGGCTGCGGCAAGTCCACCTTCCTGCGCTGCCTGAACCTGCTCGAGATCCCCGATACCGGCGCCGTCAGCGTGGCCGGCATCTCGGTGCGGCGGCAGGGTGGACGCTGGTCGCGGGCCGACGAGGAGCAGGCGCACCGGCTGCGCCGCGGCATCGGCATGGTGTTCCAGGGGTTCAACCTGTTCGCGCACCGCAGCGTGCTCGACAATGTCATGCTGGCGCCGCGGGTGGTGCAGCGCCTGCCGCATGAGCAGGCTCGGGCGCGTGCCCTGGCCCTGCTCGACAAGGTCGGGCTTGCAGAGGTGGCCACGCGCTACCCGGCCACGTTGTCAGGCGGCCAGCAGCAGCGCGCCGCCATCGCCCGGGCGCTGGCCTGCGAGCCGCGGGTGATGCTGTACGACGAGCCGACTTCCGCACTCGATCCGGAACTGACCGACGAGGTGCTGGCGGTGATGCGCCAGCTCGACCAGGACGGCATGACCCAGATCGTGGTGACGCACGAGATGCGCTTCGCCCGCGCCGCATCCGACCGCATCGCCTTCATGCAGCGGGGGCGCATCGTCGAGATCGCCGAGCCTGCCCGCCTGTTCGCCGACCCGGCGCATGCCGACACGCGGCGATTCCTGAAGCATTTCCTGTGAAGTGGCTGCTGGCCGCCTGCTGCTGCCTGCTGCTTGCTATGCCGGCCACGGCGGAGCCGCTGCGCTGGGGGGCCGATGCGCAGTCCGGCGCGCCGTACGTGTTCCACGACCCGGCCGAACCCGCGCGGCTCACCGGCTTCGAGACCGACATCATCGAGGCCGTCGCGCACCGTCTGGGTCGCGCGTCGGTCATGGTGCAGAACGACTGGGACGGGCTTATCCCGGGCCTGCAGCGCGGCCTGTACGACGCCGCCATCGACGGCATCGAGATCACCCCGGAGCACCGGCAGGCGGTGGATTTCTCGGTCCCGTACTACCGCACCTTCGAGCAGATCGCGGTGCGGCGCGACCAGGCCGGGCTCGACAGCCTCGCCGCCTTGCACGGGCACGTCGTCGGCACCCTGAAGGCCAGCCTCGCCGACCGCATCCTGCAGGGCGAACCCGGGATCGCGGTGCGCTACTACGACGAGGAGACCAACGCCTACTCGGACCTTGCCCTGCACCGGCTGGACGCGGTGCTGCTCGACTGGCCGATCGCGCTGTACTATGCGGCACCCGACGCACGGTTGAAGCTGGTTGGCGCCCCGGTGGGCGATCTCGCCTATGGCATCGCCTTTGCCCGCGGCCAGGATGCCTTGCGCGGACAGGTGGACCAGGCGCTGCGGGACATGCAGCAGGACGGCTCGCTGCACCGCATCCTGCAGCGCTGGAACCTGGCGCCCCCAAGTGCCGGGATCACCGCGCCGCCTTCGTCGTGGCAGCACTACCTGGAGGCGACCGCTCCGGTTCCGGGCCTCGTGGACCGTCTGCGTCGCTATGCGGGCTTCCTGCCGCTGATCGCGCGCGCAGCCGGCCTCACTTTGGTGGTCTCGGCCTGTGCCATGGTGCTGGCCGTGGTCGTCGGCCTGGCGCTGGCGATCGCGCGCCGGTATGGCCCCCGCCCGCTCGCCATCGTCGCGATGGTCTATGTGGAGATCGTGCGCGGCACGCCGCTGCTGATCCAGATCCTGTTCATCTTCTACGGACTTCCTGGCATCGGCATCCGGCTCGACCCCTTCCTGGCCGGCGTCGTGGCGCTCGGCCTGAACTACGGCGCCTACGAGGCGGAGAACTACCGCGCCGGCCTGCAATCGGTGCCGCACGGCCAGGTCGAGGCGGCGGTGGCGCTCAACATGACGCAGATGCAGGCCTTGCGGCATGTCGTGGTGCCGCAGGCGTTCCGGCTGGTGGTGCCGGTGATGACCAATGACTTCATCTCGCTGCTGAAGGACAGCTCGCTGGTCAGCGTCATCACGCTCACCGAGCTCAGCTCGACGTATGTGCGGCTCTCGACGACCTACTTCGACTATTTCGGCACCGGGCTGCTGATCGGGACGGCCTACCTGCTGCTCGGGCTGCCCTTCGTGCATCTCGCGCGTCTCGCCGAACGTCGCCTGGCGCGCGGCGTTGGGCAGGCTCGACGTTGAGCCCGCCTGACGCGGTCGCCTGGAGCTTCTCATGTTGACCCTGATCAGGACGGTCTTCGACGAACGCCAGCGATCGTCCCGCTCGCTGCGCGTCCCGCTGATCGGCATCTACAGCCTGCTGATCCTGGTCAATCTCGCGGTGTGGGCATGGGCGTTGCTGGTGTTCCGGCAGCACCCCCTGCTGCTCGGCACCGCTCTGCTGGCGTACGGCTTCGGCCTGCGGCATGCGGTGGATGCCGACCACATCGCGGCGATCGACAACGTCACCCGCAAGCTGATGCAGGAGGGCAGGCGCCCGGTCAGCGTCGGCTTCTTCTTCTCGCTCGGCCACTCGACCGTTGTGGTGCTGGCCGCCGCCGGCATCGCTGCGACCGCAACTGCCCTGGGCCACCATCTCGAGCAGTTCAAGGCCGTCGGTGGCATCCTGGGCACGCTGGTCTCGGCGCTGTTCCTGTTCGCGATCGCGGCGGCGAACATCGTCATCCTGGCTTCGGTGTGGCGTACCTGGCGACATGTGCGGGCCGGCGGCCGCTATGTGGACGAGGATTTCGACATCCTGCTCAACAGCCGCGGCCTGCTGGCGCGGCTGTTCCGGCCGCTGTTCCGCCTCGTCACCCGCGCCTGGCACATGTATCCGCTGGGCTTCCTGTTCGGGCTCGGCTTCGACACCGCCACAGAGGTGGCGCTGCTCGGCATTTCCGCGACCCAGGCGGCGCAGGGCATCCCGGTCTGGTCGATCATGGTGCTGCCGGCCCTGTTCACCGCGGGGATGTCACTGGTCGACACCACCGATGGCGTGCTGATGCTCGGCGCCTACGAGTGGGCGTTCATCCACCCGGTCCGCAAGCTGTACTACAACCTGGCCATCACCCTGGTCTCGGTGGTGGTCGCGGTGCTGATCGGCGGCATCGAGGCGCTCGGGCTGATCGGCGACCAGCTCGGCCTGTCCGGAGGGTTCTGGCAAGGCATCGATGCGCTGAACGACAATTTCGGCAGCATCGGGTTCATCGTGATCGGCGTGTTCATCGCGGCCTGGATCGGTGCCGTCCTGCTGTACCGCTATCGCGGTCTTGACGAGGCCCTTGCCACGCCCAGTCGCCGGGACTAAATAACGCTCATTCCTGATCTTCCGTATCTGTCGGAGGGTGGCCGTAAAAGGCCGCCTTTTTTGCTTTGGACCGTCGCCCGCCGTGGATCATGAGCTGCCCCATCTTGTCGGACTGGAAGCCCGCATCGCCGAGCTGATCACGCCTGCGATCAGCGACATGGGCTTCGAACTGGTGCGTGTCGCCGTGCTCGGGCGCGACCGGCCGACCGTGCAGATCATGGCGGATCGCGTCGACGGCACGCTGATCGGTGTAGGCGATTGCGAGGCGATCAGCCGTGCGGTGGGTGCGGTGCTTGACGTCGAGGACCCGATCCCGGGCGAGTGGGAACTCGAGGTCAGTTCGGCCGGGATCGACCGTCCGCTGACGCGTCTGAAGGACTGGAACCGGTTTGCCGGCCATCAGGCGCGGGCGGAGGTCAACATCCCGATCGATGGCCGCAAGCGCTTTGCGGGGATCGTGCTGGGCGGCGCCGACGGTATCGGCCGGATGCGTCTCGATGACGGCACCGAGGTCGGGCTGCCGCTGGTCGAGCTGCGTCGTGCGCGGCTGGTGCTGACGGATGCGCTGATCGAGGCGTCGGCCCGGATGAACAAGGTCGGTGGCCCGGAGACTGCGGTGGACGACGAGGCGGCGGCAGGCGCAGAGGACGTGCCGGAGAGCAAGCCGGGCCGCAAGCGTAAGCTGCCGGCCAGGACGCACTAGACGACACGCACTAGACGATACGGAGAAAATCCCATGGACACTGCCGTCTCACGTCCCGAGCTGCTGCTGGTCGCCGATGCGGTGGCGCGGGAGAAGTCGATCGACCGCGAGGAAGTCCTCGAGGCGATGGAGCAGGCCATCCAGAAGGCCGGCCGCGCCAAGTACGGCCACGAAAAGGATATCCGGGCCACCATCGACCGCCGCTCCGGCGACGTGCGGCTGACGCGCTGGACCGAGGCCGTCGAGACCGTCGAGAACGACGAGACGCAGATCCCGGTGCATATCGCGCGCAAGTTCAAGCCGGAGATCCAGGTCGGCGAGCATATCGTCGATCCGCTGCCGCCGATCGATTTCGGCCGCATCGCGGCGCAGACCGCCAAGCAGGTGATCGTGCAGCGGGTGCGCGAATACGAGCGCAAGCGCCAGTACGACGAGTTCAAGGATCGTGTCGGCGAGATCGTCAACGGCACCGTCAAGCGCACCGAGTACGGCAACCTGATGGTCGAGATCGGCCATGCGGAGGCGCTGCTGCGCCGCGACGAGCTCATCCCGCGCGAGAGTTTTCGGAACAGCGACCGGGTGCGCGCCTATATCTACGACGTGCGCGACGAGCCGCGCGGCCCGCAGATCTTCCTCAGCCGCACGCATCCGGCGTTCCTCGCCAAGCTGTTCGCGCAGGAGGTGCCGGAGATCTATGACGGCATCATCGAGATCAAGGCGGTGTCGCGCGATCCCGGCTCGCGTGCCAAGATGGCGGTGATCTCGCGCGACAGCTCGATCGATCCCGTCGGCGCCTGCGTCGGCATGCGCGGCTCGCGCGTGCAAGCGGTGGTGCAGGAGCTGCAGGGCGAGAAGATCGACATCATTCCCTGGAGCCCGCAGGCGGCGACCTTCGTGGTAAATGCGCTCGCACCCGCCGAGGTCACCAAGGTGGTGATGGACGAGGAGGCCGGGCGCGTCGAGGTGGTGGTGCCGGACGAGCAGCTCAGCCTCGCGATCGGCCGTCGCGGCCAGAATGTCCGCCTCGCCAGCCAGCTTACCCGCTGGGACATCGACATCCTGACCGAGGCTGAGGAGAGCGAGCGCCGGCAGGAGGAGTTCCGCCGTCGCTCCGGCCAGTTCGTCGAGGCCCTGGACGTGGACGACGTGATCGCCGGGCTGCTGGTGACCGAGGGCTTCAACACGGTCGAGGAGCTGGCATTTGTCGCGGTAGACGAGCTGGCCGAGATCGAGGGCTTCGACGAGACCGTGGCCGAGGAGCTGATCCGCCGCGCCGAGGGCTTCCTGGTGCGTCGCGACGAGACGCTGAACGAGAAGCGGGTCGAGCTTGGCGTGACCGACGAGGTTGCCGAGATGGGCGGCTTCTCGGTGCAGGCGCTGGTGATGCTGGGCGAAAAGGGCGTGAAGTCGCTCGACGACCTGGCCGATCTTGCCGGCGACGAGCTGGTCGAGATCCTGGGTGCCGACGCCATTGACGAGGCGGCGGCGAACGAGATCATCATGGCGGCCCGCGCGCACTGGTTTGAAGGCGAAGTGGGGGGTGAAGAGGGTGGCGCCCCCGACGTGAGCGCTCCCGATCTGAGCACCGAGGAGCAGCATCACGTCTGAGGCAGTCGAAACAGGCGAGCCCGGCGACATCGATGATGACAGCGAGCGCGGGCCGCTGCGTCGCTGCATCGTCACGCGCGAGCGCGCCAGTCCGGCGGGGATGATCCGCTTCGTGGTCTCCCCTGACCGCGTGCTGACCCCCGACCTGGCCGCGCGTCTGCCAGGACGGGGAATGTGGTTGAGTGCCCGGGGGGATGTGCTAGAAACCGCCCGCAAGCGGGGGGGCTTCGCGCGTGCTGCACGCGGCCCGGTGACGATCCCTGCAGATCTCGCCGTCATGCTGCAGGACGGCTTGCTGCACCGGATTGCCGATCTGCTTGGTTTCGCGCGACGTGCGGGCCAGGCGGTGAGCGGCTATACGAAGGCACGCGAATGGATCACGGCCCACAAGGCCGGCCTCATCGTCCAGGCATCGGACGGCAGCACGGACGAGCGGGCGCGCCTGCTGTCCGGCGCGCGCGATATGCCGGTCCTGGCTGTCATGACCGGATCGAAGCTGGGCGCGGTGTTTGGCCGTGACCATGTAGTGCATGTGGCTGTGGCAGCCGGGGCTCTGGCCCAGCGGCTGGTTGCAGAGAATGGACGTTATGCGGGGCTGGCCGGCGAGGTCGCTCCGGTCCGGCGGGACGATCCCACGGACAGGTTGGAACAGGCGGGACTATGAGCGAAGGCAACGATCAGGATCAGGCCAAGGGGCGTCTCTCGCTCCGGCCGGCCAGCCGCTTGGAGCTGGGACGCACCGTGGATGCCGGATCGGTAAGGCAGAGCTTCAGCCATGGCCGCTCCAAGGTCGTGCAGGTCGAGGTGCGCAAGAAGCGTGGCCCGGGACCGGCTCCGGCTCCGGGCACCCCTGGACAGACACCGGCCTCCTCGCGCGGCGCTGCTGCTCCTGCCGCGCGTCCGGCGGGTGCCGGCCGGGCGCTGACCGCCTCCGAGCTTGCCACCCGCCAGCGCGTGCTGGAGGAGCAGCAGAAGGAAGCCGCGCGCCGCGAGGCCGAGCAGCGCCGCGAGCAGGAAAAGATTTCCGTTCTCTCCGCGGCCGAGGAAGCGCGTCGTCGCGACGACGAAGCGCGCCGGCTCGCCGATGAGCAGGCTCGCGAGGCGGCCGAGGTCGAGGCCCGGCTGCGTGACCAGGCTGCCGAAGCCAAGCGATTGGCCGCGCACGAGGCCGCCGACGAGGCGGACACCGCCGAGCGGATCGCTTCGGAGGCATCCGGTGCAACGCCGGCGCCTCGTCCGGCGGCAGTGCGTCCAGGTGTGCAGATCATTCCACGTGGCGCCGGGGCCGAGGGGCTGCGGCCGCTTGCCGAGCGCGCCACCATGGCGCCGGTGCCGGCATCCGCCTCGCGCAGCGGGGCCGAGACCACCGCGGCACCCGCCGAGACGCTGCGTCTCAAGCCCGGTCGTCCAGAAGACGAGGAGAGCCGCCGTTTCGGTGCGCCACGTCGCCCCGGTGCCGCGCTGCCACCGCGCAAGACGCCGGTGGTCGCCCCCAAGAAGGTCGGCGATGGCCGCCGCACCGGCCGCATCGACGTGCAGGCCGCCATCGAAGGCGAGGACGAGAAGACCCGTTCGCTCGCCTCGGTGCGTCGCCAGCGCGATCGCGAGCGTCGGCAGGCCGAGCTGGAGCGGCTGCGCTCGGACCAGGTCCGCGTCGTGCGCGACGTGGTGCTGCCCGAGACCATCACCGTGCAGGAGCTCGCCAACCGCATGGCGCAGCGGGCCGGTGATGTCATCAAGTCGCTGATGCGCATGGGCGTGATGGCGACGGTGACGCAGTCAGTCGATGCCGACACCGCAGAGCTGGTGGTCCAGGAGTTCGGCCACCGGGTGCGCCGTGTCGCAGACAGCGATGTCGAGATCGGCATCGAGGGCGTGGTCGACGAGGACACCGACCTTGCGCCGCGTGCGCCGGTGGTGACCATCATGGGCCATGTCGACCACGGCAAGACCTCGCTGCTCGACGCGCTGCGGGCGACCGATGTCGCGGCCGGCGAGGCGGGTGGCATCACCCAGCATATCGGCGCCTACAAGGTCGAGCTCGAGACGGGCGCGTACATCACCTATATCGACACCCCGGGCCACGAGGCCTTCACCTCGATGCGCGCCCGTGGCGCGTCGGTGACCGACGTGGTGGTTCTGGTGGTGGCGGCCGATGACGGCGTGATGCCGCAGACGATCGAGGCGATCCGGCACGCCAAGGCGGCGAATGCGCCGATCATCGTGGCAATCAACAAGATGGACAAGCCGGGCGCCAACCCGGACCGGGTGCGCCAGGAGCTGCTGAGCCACGACATCGTCGTCGAGGCGATGGGGGGCGACACCCAGGACGTCGAGGTCTCCGCCCTCAAGCGGAGCGGGCTCGCCGATCTCGAGGAAGCGATCCTGCTGCAGGCCGAGATCCTGCAGCTGCGCGCCAACGCGGCACGTGCCGCCGAGGGCTCCGTGGTGGAAAGCAGGCTCGATCGTGGCCGTGGACCTGTCGCGACGGTGCTGGTGCAGAACGGCACCCTGCACCAGGGCGACATCGTGGTCGCCGGCGCCGAGTGGGGCCGCATCCGCGCCATGCTGGACGACAGGAACCGCCCGATCAAGGAAGCGGGCCCCTCGACGCCGGCGGAGCTGCTCGGCCTGACCGGCGTGCCGGGAGCGGGCGAGCCGTTCGTGGTGGTCGAGAACGAGGCACGGGCGCGCGAGATCAGCGAGTTCCGCCAGCGCAAGATCAAGGAGAAGCAGGCGGCTGGCCACGTGGCGGCGCGCGGCACGCTGGACCAGATGCTGGCCCGTATCCAGGCGGGTGCGCAGAAGGAAGTCGCCGTCCTGGTCAAGGCGGACGTGCAGGGCTCCGCCGAGGCGATCCAGGCCACCGTGCTCAAGCTGGAGCACGAGGAGGTCAAGGTCCGCGTGCTGATCGCCGGCGTCGGCCAGATCACCGAGAGCGATATCCAGCTCGCCAAGGCGTCGGACGCGGTGATCGTGGCATTCAACGTGCGCGCCACCAGCCAGGCCCGCGACCTCGCCCAGCGCGAGGGCGTGGACATCCGATACTACTCGATCATCTACCAGGTGTCGGACGACATCGAGCAACTCGTGCGTGGCAAGATCGCGCCGAAGCATCGCGAGAAGTTCCTCGGCTACGCCGAGATCCGCCGCGTGTTCGACATCACCAAGACCGGCAAGGTGGCGGGCTGCTACATCACCGAGGGCCTGGTCAAGCGCGGCTGTGGCGTGCGGCTGCTGCGCGAGAACGTGGTCGTCCACCAGGGCGAGCTCAGCCAGCTCAAGCGCTTCAAGGACGATGTCCGCGAAGTGGCGCGCGGCTACGAGTGCGGCTTGTCGTTCGCCGGGTTCAACGACCTGCGCGAGGGCGACGTGGTCGAGTGCTACGAGATGGAGTTGGTCCCGGCTTGAGCAAGGCGTCACGCAGTCGGACGGAAACCAAGGGGCCGGTCGGCAGGCCGGCCCCTTCTTCGTCGCAGGCGCCGGCCAAGCGCGGCAAGAGCCGGGCGGCAGCCGGTCCGACGCAGCGGCAGTTGCGCGTCGGCGAGGAAATTCGCCATGTGCTGGCCGAGCTGTTCACGCGCGTCGAGTTCCGCGATCCGGAGCTGACCGGGGTGCAGATCACGGTGACCGAGGTGCGAATCAGCCCGGACCTCAAGCAGGCGACCGCGTTCGTGAGCCGGCTTGGTCGCAGCGACGTTGACGCGCTCATTCCTGCCCTGAAGCGAGCGGCCCCGTTCCTGCGCTCGCAACTCGGTCACGCTGTGCGGCTGCGTGGCGTGCCGGAGCTGCATTTCCAGCCCGACACCGCGCTCGACTACGCGATGGAGATCGACACGCTGCTGCGCAACCCGGTGGTGCAGCGTGATCTGGAGCCGGATTAGCGGGTTTCCTTCCGACAAAGCGACGAAAGGTTCTAGCCGGTCCTGGCCAGCCGCTCGTGCCCGTCGCTATCGTCCGAAGCATATTCGAGGATGTCGCCAGGCTGGCACTGCAGGTAATGGCAGATAGCCTCGAGCGTCGAGAACCGGATACCCTTTATCCTGCCCGACTTGATCGCCGACAGATTCGATTCCGTGATGCCGACGGCGCGAGCCAGCTCGTTCGACTTCACCTTGCGCCGAAGCAGCATCATGTCGAGATGAAGGATGATCGGCATTACAGGATTTCCTCCTGATCCTGCTGCAGGCGCTGCCCGATCGTCATGACATGCGAGATTGCGAGCAGAACCAGCCCCACAAGACAGAACGCGATCATCCCGTCGGTCACGCCGGTGACAGGCCTGAGCACACCGATCATGTGGGCGAACGGGCCGAGAAGGAGCGGCGAGTATCCGGTGGCCATGATCGAGTGACCGATCCGCCTCATGACGATCGTGTTCCTCCGTTCGAACACCTCGCCGCGCGAATAGAACGTGAAGAGCTGCGCCAGGAAGGCAAGACTGCAACAGAACGGAACCGACGCCAGGATCAGTATCGCGGAGAAGCCGGTCGCTACCGCCGGCGAGTATATTTTCGGAACGAACTCGTGCGCCAGCGCATGCGCCGGAGCAAAATAGTCGACAAGCGGCCAGAACCTGAAGGCGATGCTGCCGTCGATCTCGCCCACGACGATACCTGAGCGGAAGTGCAGGAAGAGCGAGAGCAGGCAACCGACCTGCACCGTCATCCATGCAACCAGGACTGCGATGAAGCAGAACGTCATCGTGCGCCCGTACAGGCGCAGCCTGTCGTAGGCCGTGCCGAGCCCGGCTGAACCTGCCGCCGCTGTCGGCGTGGCGAGGATGTCCGGCTTTGGCCTGACCAGGACGACGACAGCCATGAACGTGCTCCGCAACCGGTTGCCATATCCTCGACGCTGAGCGAGTATCCGTCAAACAGTAATCTCTTACTGTCGGACAGGCATGTCGTGACGGAACGCGAACACGCGCTCATCTACCTGACCGGGGCAACCCTGTCCTTTGGCGGAACCGCGCTCGTTCCGGTCGCCATGAGCTTTGCCGTGCTCGATGCGGGATATGGCGCCAGCGGCCTCGGTCTCGTCCTGGCGGCGCAGAGCATTCCCACCATACTCCTGCTTCTGCTCGGCGGCATCGCCGGGGACCGTTGGCCGCGACGGCGGATCATGATCGCTGCCGATCTGCTCCGGGCCGGTGCACAGGCGATCCTGGCGGGCTGCCTGATCCATGGGATCGGCCCGCTGGGCTTGATGGTCCTGGTGTCGGCGGTCATCGGGATCGGGAATGCGTTTTTCCAGCCAGCGAGCGGTGGCTTCCTGGCCGAGATCGTCCCCCGCGAGCAACTCGGTCGCATGAACGGTTTACTGAGGACGGGCAACGCACTGGCCATGGTGATCGGGCCGGCGATCGGGGGCGTCGTCGTGGTCGCGATCGGTCCCGGATGGGGCATCGCCCTCGATGCAGTCAGCTATAGCGCGAGCGCCGCCTGCCTGATGTCGATCCGGCTTGCCGCCAAGGCGTCATCACCGGCGACCCTGCGACGATCGATGCGAGGCGAGCTGGTCGAGGCCATGCAGGTCATCAGGCAGACCCGTTGGCTCTGCCTGCTGCTTGTCCAGTATGGCGCCCTCAACATGCTGGCCTTCGCACCCTTTAACGTCATTGCGCCGGCCCTGTTCTCACGAACCTCTGCCGGAGCGGGAGCATGGGGCACGCTCCTGAGCGGGATCGGCATGGGGGCCGTGCTCGGAGCGTTGGCCTGCGCGCACCGCCAGCCGCGCAGGTTGCTGCTTGGCGTGGAAGCGGCTGCCACGATGCTGTCCGTCCCGATGTTCCTGCTCGCCTTCCACGCACCGATCCCGCTGGTCGTGGTCGGCTGTGTCGCCTTCGGCATCGGCGCCGCGATGCTCAGCGTGCTGACGATCACGGCCATCCAGAAAGAGGTCGCGCATTCGATGCTGTCGAGGATCATGGCGATCGTGCAACTGGCGAATATCGCTTTCAATCCGGTCGGCTATATCCTGGCAGGACCCGTCATGGGATTGCTCGGAGCGCCAGTCAGTCTGGGGTTGAGCGGTCTCTGCGTTATCGCGGGCGTAGCGGCCCTGCTCAGCCAGCATGATATCCGCCGGTTCGAACTGCACGCCTCCTGACATGAAGCGGACTCTCAAGATTGTCGGGATCTTCAACACGTCGATGCTTCGCCACAAGATGCACGAGTGAGGCAGGTGCTCGGTGCCATGGCGACCCTCGCCCTGTGCCGCCCACATCGGACTTCGATCGCTCACCGCAGCACCCCACGTTCCGGCAGCACCGGCGGTGGCGCCGGATCGCCCACCGACTGCAGCAGGTCGATCTCGATCGTCCGCGTGATCGCCGCCATCGGGATCGCATGCACGCCATCCTGGAACGGGTTCTCCAGGTCGGCGCCGATCCTGTCGAGCGCGATGTAGAGAAAGCCCGCCAGGGTTGAACCGAGCGGGGTGATCCAGCCCAGTTCCTGCACCATCGACAGCGGCAGCAGCACGCAGAACACACGCGAGATCAGCGCGGGGAACATCGAGAACTGGATCGCGAGCGGCGTGCTGCGTATGCGCTCCAGCCCGCCTTGGGCGTTCGCGATGTCCGACAGGATGCGATCGATGCCCGCATGCACGGCACCGTCGAGATGCTGCAGGCGCACGCTGCGGCTGATCTCGCGGCCGATCTCGTAGAGAATGGCGTTCGGCTTGTTGCGCCGTGGCAGGATCAGTTCGGCCATTGCCGCCGAAAGCAGCGGCTCGATCTCGGCGATGACATCGATCCCGCGCAACGCGCCACCCAACGCATGCGCATAGGCCACCATGGCGCGGGTCAGGTCCGGGCGCCCTTCGGTCAGCGTCTCGGCCTGCCGGGCAAACGAGCGGGTGTTGTTGACGATGGAGCCCCACAGCGTGCGCGCTTCCCACCAGCGCGCATAGGCCACGTTGTTGCGCACGCTCAGGAACAGGATCAGCGCCGAGCCGATCAGCGTCACCGGCAGCGCCGGCTGCTCCATCCACGACCGGTGCGCGAGCTGGAAGACGCCGACCACGACCAGGTCCCACGCGAACAGCACCAGCAGCGGTGGCAGGCTCTCGCGAAGTAGTCGCAGGGCCCCGGCATTGCGGTCGACGATCATCGCGATATCGTGGCCGGAGCCAACGCGGCCGGCAAGGCGGCGGCTTCTGGCGTTGACGGACGGAGCGTCCGGGGTTCTGCTGGCCTGCAACGAACGGCTGGGAGCGGGACCGATGGATGTGCGTGCGGCAGTGGCATTCGAGGCGGGCGCACCGCTTCAGATCGAGACGGTGCAGCTTGAAGGCCCGCGCGAAGGCGAGGTGCTGGTCGAGATCAAGGCGACCGGGATCTGCCACACCGACAAATACACCCTGTCCGGCGCCGACCCGGAAGGCCTGTTCCCGTCGATCCTCGGCCATGAGGGGGCTGGCGTGGTGGTGGAGGTCGGCGCCGGTGTCACCTCGCTGAAGCCCGGCGATCACGTGATCCCGCTCTACACGCCGGAATGCCGGCAGTGCAAAAGCTGTCTCAGCCGCAAGACCAACCTGTGCACCTCGATCCGCTCGACGCAGGGCAAGGGTTTGATGCCGGACGGGACTTCGCGCTTTTCCTACAAGGGACAGCCTATCCTGCACTACATGGGCTGCTCGACCTTCGCCAACTACACCGTGCTGCCCGAGATCGCGCTCGCCAAGGTGCGACCCGACGCGCCGTTCGACACCATCTGCTATATCGGCTGCGGGGTGACCACCGGCATCGGCGCGGTGCTGTTCACCGCCAAGGTCGAGGTCGGCAGCACGGTGGTGGTGTTCGGTCTCGGCGGCATCGGGCTGAACGTCATCCAGGGTGCCCGCATGGCCGGCGCCGACATGATCGTCGGCGTCGACATCAACCCCGCGCGCGAAGCGATGGCGCGCAAGTTCGGCATGACCCATTTCGTCAATCCGAAGGATCTCGGTCCCGATGGCGACGTGGTCGGCCACCTCGTCGAGCTGACCGGCGGCGGGGCCGACTTCTCGTTCGAGTGCGTCGGCAATCCGACCCTGATGCGCCAGGCGCTGGAATGCGCGCATCGCGGCTGGGGCGTGTCGACCATCATCGGCGTGGCCTCGGCCGGCCAGGAGATCTCGACGCGGCCGTTCCAGCTGGTCACCGGGCGGCGCTGGATCGGCTCGGCGTTCGGCGGCGCGCGCGGACGCACCGACGTGCCGCGCATCGTGGACTGGTACATGGACCACAAGATCGAGATCGACCCGCTGATCACCCACCGCCTGCCGCTCGAGCGGATCAACGAGGGCTTCGACCTGATGACGAAGGGCGAGAGCATCCGCTCCGTGGTGATCTACTGATGCCCCCGATCACCACCCGCTCGGAGCATGCCTGCCATGGCGGGCGCATCGGCTTCTACGAGGCCCATTCCGAGGCCCTTGGCCTGCCGGCGCGGTTTGCGGTGTTCCTCCCGGAACGGGCGCTCTCCGGCCAGACCGTCCCGGCGCTGTATGCCCTGGCCGGCCTGACCTGCACCGAGGAAACATTCGTCACCAAGTCGGGCGTGCTCCGGCATGCGGCCCGGCATGGCCTTGCCATCGTGGCCTGCGACACCAGTCCGCGCGGCGCCAGCATCGCAGGCGAGGACGACGACTGGGATTTCGGCACCGGCGCCGGGTTCTACCTCGACGCCACCGAGGCGCCCTGGTCGGCGCACTACCGGATGGGCAGCCACGTCGCCTACGAACTGCCCGGCTGGGTCGAGGCGCAGTTCCCGATCGAGCCAGCGCATCGCGGCATCATCGGCCACTCGATGGGCGGCCATGGCGCGCTGACGCTGGCGCTGGCGAATCCCACGCGCTGGCAGTCGGTCTCGGCGCTGTCGCCGATCGCCAATCCCGCGGCGGTGCCCTGGGGCGAAAAGGCGTTCAGCCGCTATCTCGGCCCGGACCGCGCCTCCTGGGCCCGGCACGACGCGTCGCTGCTGCTCCGATCCGGCCGGACGCATCCGACCCTGATCCTGGTCGACCAGGGCGAGGCGGACCAGTTCCTGGCGGCCCAGCTCCACCCCGAGGCGCTGCGCGATGCGGCATCGTCCGCCGGCCAGCAGCTCAGCCTGCGGCTGCATCCCGGCTATGATCATTCCTACTGGTTCATCCAGAGCGTGATCGAGGAGCATGTCGCGCATCACGCGGGCATCCTCGCGGAACCGCCGCTCGTCACGTAACAGTGCGGGCCGGTTCGGGATCGTGTCCTGCCCGAGCCTGCAACCACGGTCGCCGCAGGCCGTAGGCTTGGTATCACCACGACAGGATCGTTCACCATGTTCATGCGTATCGACAAGCTCCAGGCAGCGTTGCCGGAGCCGAAGAAGCCCGAGCCGAACGCCGCGGCAGCCCTGCAGGAACTGCTCGGCGGCAAGTATGGCGAGATGTCAACACTCGGGAACTACATGTTCCAGAGCTTCAACTTCCGCAACAAGACCAAGTTGAAGCCGTTCTACAGCTTGGTCTCGAGCATCTTCGCCGAGGAGCTCGGCCATGTGGAACTGGTCAGTACCGGCGTCTCGATGCTGAACAATGGTCCGGGCGACTCCACCGAGAACGTGGACATCTCCAAGGCGCCGTTCGAGGACATGCAGGACATCCGGCTCGCCGGCAGCTTCCTCAGCAACGGCGGCGGCTCGATGCCGATGAACAGCAATGCCGCGTCCTGGAACATGGACATGGTGACCACGACCGGGAACCTGATCATCGATTTGCTGCACAACTTCCACCTCGAATGCGGCGCACGCATCCACAAGCTGCGCGTGTACGAGACGATGACCGAGCCCACCGGCCGCGAGGTCTGCGGCTACCTGCTGGTGCGAGGCTCGGTGCATGCCCATGCCTATGCGCTTGCACTGAAGAAGCTGACCGGCGTTTCGATCGAGAAGATGCTGCCGACGCCGAACATCAATCTCAGCAAGGTTCCGGAGTGCCAGAAGTACCTGCAGGAGGGCAGCCATCGCCGCCTGTATCGCTTCAGCCCGGATGATTACAAGGAAGCAGCCGGCGTCTGGTCTAACGACGAGGTCGCACTGCCGGGCGATCCGCCAGGCAATCTCGAAGTTGTCGACGGCATGCCGGAAGGCGGCAAGATCCCGGAGCTCGACGGCAACTATGGCGCGTTCGCTCCCGACTACGCGCCGGAGGAGATCTTTGAGATCGCCAGCAAGCTCTACAAGAAGAGCCGGTAGGACTTCCCCTGGGCGCGGCTATGGCCGCGCCGGGGACTACTCGCCGATCAGATGCAGCACCAGTTCGCGTCGGTGCGGCTGCCTGCGGTGCTCGAACAGGTAGATGCCCTGCCAGGTGCCGAGCACCAATCCACCTTCCGCAAAGGGGATGCTCAACTGCGTGTCGGTCAGCATCGTCCGGAGATGCGCCGGCATGTCATCCGGTCCCTCGTCATCATGGATGTAGCGGCCGCCACCCTCGGGGACCAGCAACTCGAAATATCGGGCAATGTCCTGGCGCACCGTCGGGTCGGCGTTCTCCTGGACCGTGAGCGAGGCGGATGTGTGCCGGCACCAGATCGTAAGCAGCCCGGTCTGCATTTCCTGGCTCGAAACCCATAGACCGATTGCCTGCGTGATGTCGCTCAGCCCCTTGCCGCGGGTCTCGACGACAAGCCGATGCAGCGCCTGCCTCATTTCAGGAATCCCACGATCCGCTCAGCCTCACAGACGATCGGCTCGGCGATGGCGTTCGCCCGTCCGGCGCCATCGCGCAACACTTGGTCGAGATGGCCGGCATCGCCGAGCAGCCGCCGTGTTTCGTCGGCGATCGGCCTGATGGCCGCAACCACGATTGCGGTCAGCGCCTCCTTGAATGGTCCGAAACCGCTACCGCCATGCTCGGCCAGCACCTGTGCCGGCGTTGACCCGGCAAGCGCCGCATAGATCTCGACCAGGTTGCGCGCCTCCGGGCGATCCGCCAGGGCGTCGACGGTCTCCGGCAGCGGCGCCGGATCGGTTTTTGCCCGGCGCAGCTTCTGCGCGATCGCATCCGTCTCGTCGGTCATCGTGATGCGGCTCTGCTCGGAGGGGTCGGACTTCGACATCTTCCGGCTGCCGTCGCGAAGGCTCATGACCCGTGCGGCGCCCACAGGAACCACGGCCTCTATCGCCGGGAAGAAGGCCACCTCGTAGTCGTGATTGAATTTCTGCGCGATGTCGTTGGCAAGTTCCAGATGCTGGCGCTGGTCGTCGCCCACCGGTACCCGGGTCGCGTGGTAGGCAAGGATATCGGCGGCCATCAGGTTCGGATAGACGTACAGCCCGGACGACACCGCCTCGCGGTCGCGGCCGGCCTTGTCCTTGAACTGCGTCATGCGGTTGAGCCAGCCGATGCGCGAGACGCAGTTGAAGATCCAGGCCAGTCGCGCATGCGCGCTGACAGCCGACTGGTTGAACAGGATATGACGGTCGGAATCGATGCCGGCCGCGATCAGCACCGCCGCCTGCAGGCGGGTCTGCTCGCGCAGCACCGCCGGATCCTGCCAGACGGTGATCGCATGCAGGTCTACGAGGCAGTACAGGCACGCGTGATTGTCCTGCAGCCCCACCCAGTTGCGTATGGCGCCGAGATAATTGCCGAGATGCGGAACGCCCGAAGGCTGTATGCCGGAGAAGATGCGCTGCATGCCGGTTTGTCCGGTTTGCACCGGCAGCGGTCAAGGCCTGGAGCCGCGACCTATTTTGGCGGGGCGCTGCCACTGCCGTTGGCGGGGGGCACCTGGTGCTTCCTGGCTTTCATCGCAGCCAGTTGCTGCTGCGCCACCGCGCGCCGCATCGCGCCCGGCTGGTCGATCGGGTCCGCGTCCGGTGGCGTGGAAAGCTTCTGGCTCGGCCCGATCCCGACGCCACTGTCGAGGGTCTGGGCGCGAAGTGCTGCGGGCGTCATCCAGAGACCGGCGCCCAGGGCGACAGCCAGGCATCTGCGAGGCAGGGCGTGAAACATGCTGCGCATCCTCATCTTCGGGGCAGTCTACGCCAATACGGTCGCCCAAGCTGCCAATTCATGAGCCGGGCCGCCAACAGCTTATCACCCCGTTGACTCATTATACCAGTTCGGTGAGATTGGCTTATCGGTATTCTTTGCAGGTGCTCGCATGACCTCGATCGCGCTCTTCGGTGCCGGCGGCAAGATGGGCTACCGGCTCTCCCACAACCTCAAGGCGACGCACTTCGACGTCCGTCACGTCGAGGTCAGCCCGGCTGGCCAGGATCGGCTTAAGACCGGGCTCGGCCTGGACTGCGTCGACGTGGACACGGCGCTGGATGGCGCGCAACTGGTCGTCCTCGCGGTGCCGGACACCGCGATCGGCAAGGTTGCCGCCGGCATAGAGGGCAAGTTGAGGGCCGGCACAATCGTCGTGGTGCTGGATGCGGCGGCACCGTTCGCCGGACACCTGCCGAAGCGGGACGACCTCACCTACTTCGTAACCCACCCCTGCCATCCGCCGATCTTCAACGATGAAAGCGAGGCGGCCGCCCGGCACGATCATTTCGGCGGCCTGCACGCCAAGCAGCACATCGTAAACGCCCTCATGCAGGGACCGGAGGCGCACTACGCCGTCGGGGAGGAGGTCGCGCGCGCGATCTGGGCGCCGGTGATGCGCTCGCACCGGGTGACGGTGGAGCAGATGGCGCTGCTCGAGCCGGGACTGTCGGAGACGGTGGCCGCCACCTTGCTCGATGTCATGCGCGAGGCGATGGACGAGGTGGTCGCGCGCGGCGTGCCTTACGAGGCGGCGCGCGACTTCCTGCTCGGGCATCTGAACGTGCTGGGCGCGGTAATCTTCAAGGAAGTCGACGGCGTGTTCTCGGACGCCTGCAACAAGGCGATCACCTTCGGCAAGCCAGCCTTGATGCAGCCCGACTGGAAGCGGGTGTTCGAGCCGGCCGAACTGGCTGCCAGCATCCAGCGCATCACCTGAGAACCCGCGTGTGAACGAGCAGGGGATGCCCCGGCTGCGCGGCGCGCTGATCGGCTGCGGGTTCTTCGCGGTCAACCAGTTGCACGCGTGGGCAGACATCGACGACGTCGAGATCGTGGCGCTCTGCGATCGTGATCCGGTGCGGCTAAGCGTGGTCGGCGAACAGTTCGGCATCGGCCCCCGCTACCAGGATGCGGAACGCCTGTTCGCTGCGCAGGCGCTCGATTTCGTCGATATCGCGACCACGCCGCCCAGCCACCGTGCGCTGGTCGAGCTGGCTGCGCGGCACCGGGTCCCGGTGATCTGCCAGAAGCCGTTCGCGCCCTCGATGGCGGATGCCCACGCCATGGTGGACGCGACCGACGCTGCCGGTATCCCGCTCATGGTGCATGAGAACTTTCGCTGGCAGACGCCGATCCTGGCGGTGCGCGAGGCACTCGCGACCGGGCGCATCGGGCAGCCGTTCTGGAGCCGGTTCTCGTTCCGCTCCGGCTACGACGTGTTCAGCGGCCAGCCCTATCTCGCGATCGGCGAGCGCTTCATCATCGAGGATCTCGGCATCCATATTCTCGATGTCGCGCGCTGCCTGCTCGGCGACGTGTCGCGGCTCACCGCCCGCACCCAGCGCATCAATCCTGCGATCCGCGGCGAGGACGTCGCCACCATGCTGCTCGACCATGCCTCCGGCGCGGTATCGGTGGTCGATTGCTCCTATGCGTCACGGCTCGCGCGCGAGCCGTTTCCCGAGACCTTCATCGAGATCGACGGCACCCTGGGCTCGCTGCGCCTGACGCAGGACTACCGGCTGAGCGTCACCGGCCCGGGCGGCACCTCGGAGCAGGACGTCTCGCCGCCGCTGCTGGCCTGGGCGTCGCGGCCCTGGCACAACATCCAGGAGAGCGTGCTGAACATCCAGCGCCACTGGGTGCGGTCGCTGCGCGAGAACCGGGCGCCGGATACCTCCGGCCGCGACAATCTGAAAACCCTGGCGCTGGTGCACGCAGCCTACGACAGCGCCGCGTCAGGGGCGACGGTTCAGCTCGACTGACTATGCACGTAGAGCGTGCTCGACCGCTGCAGGTGCCTGACCATCGCCGCCTCCGCTCCGGCCGGATCGTGCGCCGCGATCCGCGCCACCAGCTCCTCATGCTCCGCGAGCGTCAGGTTCTCCTTGCCGGACCAGTGCAGCATCTCGGTGTGGTACTGACGCAGCCAGCCGAGCAGGGCCTGGCTGGTGGCCGCGAAGATCGGGTTGCCGGAGATGCGGCCGATCTCGGCATGCAGCCCCATGTCGTTCCGGATGAAGGCGCCGATATCGTCGATGGCGCCGCGCTGGCGCCGGGTCCAGCCGCGCAGCAGCGCGATGTCGTCCGCCGTCGCCCGCTCGGCCGCAATACGCGCCATGCCGCGCTCGAAGAACACCCGCACCTCGAGCAGCTGCTCCAGCGACCGCGGCGACGAGGACAGCATCATCTGCGCCGGCAGGTCGATCTGCCGGAACAGCTTCTCGGCGGTCAGGCCGCAGACGCGCGCCCGCTCGCCATGCGAGATGGCAATCAGCCCCATGGTGCTGAGCGCCTGCATCGCCTGGCGGATCGCAGGGCGGCCGACACCGAACCGGTCCATCAGCTCGCGCTCGGACGGCACCGCGTCGCCCACCCCAAGCTCGCCGCTCACGATCAGCGCCCGCAGGCGGTCGAACACCTCGTCGGAGAGGCGCCGCCGGGTGATCCGTTCGCTGTCGCTCATGCGGCTACCGCCGATCCCTTCCTGATGTTGGAGAAATAGCCGGGGCTGCCGATCTGGCCGCCCTTCAGCGCGATCTGCAGGCCATCGAAGCGACCGGCCTCGTCATAGGCGACGCACAGCGGCGATCCCGGCGTCTCGGGCAGCGGCAGCAGCGTTTTCAGCGCCAGCACACCGAGCTCGCTGAGCGCATGGCTCGAGGTATCGCCGCCGGCCACAACCGCGCGCGACAGGCCAGCCCCTGCCACCAGCCGGCGCAGGATGCGGCCGAGGTTGCGACCGATCTGGTGGCGACCATCCTCATCAAGACGGGTGCTGCCGAGGTCGGTGTCCGGACCCATCGCCGAGTACAGGATCGGACTGCGTCCCTCCGCCAGCACTGCCAGAGCCGCGCGCAGGAAGGGTGGATCGCCCGCGGTGGCGTCTCCGGGTGCTGCGAGGATCGCCGGATCGAGCGCGATGCCGGCAAAGCCGTGCTGCAGGCTCCACTGGATCTGCCCCTCTGTGACCTGCGAGCAGCTTCCGGACACGACGGCAATGCGATCGACCGGGCCGGGCGGCGCAAACTCGGGCATCTGCGTGACGAGCCCGGCCGCCTGCCACGCCTTCAGCACCGCATACTCGACGCCGGACGAGCCGGCTACGAACAGCGGCCGCCGGGCGGCGTGGCGCCAGATCGCCTCGCCCACTACCTGCTGGGTCTGCGCATCGAGCACGTCGAGCAGCAGCACGGTGCCGGTCTCGTCCATCAGTGCGTCGAGGGCAGCTTCGGGCGCCGGGCTCTTCAGCAGCGCCAGGTCGCCGAGCCGGACCGGCTTGTCAGTCTGCTGCGCGAGATGCAGGCGCAGGTCGGCTTCGTGCATCGGCGTCACCGGGTGCCGGCTCATCACCGGATGCCGGTCGATGCGGTAGGTCGCGCCGCCAAGTGTCGCGAACAGGGTGCCGAACGCGGTGTAGCGCCGCAATTGCGGAACGCCGACCACGAGCGGTGTCACCGGCTGCTCGAACAGCGCGTGGCCGATGTCGATGGCGCGGCCGATGCTGCCGATCCGCGGGCTGCTGTCGAAGGTCGAGCAGACCTTGTAGTGGCAGAGCGAGGCGCCGAGCGAGCGCAGCCACACAAGCGCCGGACGCAGTTCACGCTCCATCCAGTCCGGCGAGCGCGACCGGCTGGTGCCGGCGAGGCCGAACGCCCGGCAGTCCGTGAAACGACCGAGCTGCGTCGCATCAGGCGGTCGCAGGAACAGCACCGTCTCGACGCCACCGAGCGAGAGCGCCTCCATCGCATCGGTCGAGCCGGTCAGGTCGTCGCCATAGTACGAGAGCAGGGGAGGGGCGACCATCGGCAGCTTCCTGAGGCTTCACGTCTTGATGTATGCTCATTATACCAGATCGTCAAAACCATCGACCGAACGGAGCGCCGTGATGCGTGACGATGACAGCATTATCGTGACGTATCGGATCGAGACCGCAGGCGATCCGGGCGTTCTTGCCGCCAAGATCGCCAGCGATCAGTCGACGGGAACTTTCGTCGAATTGCCGGGAGAGACCGCCGACCTCAAGGCACGTTGTGCCGCCCGGGTGGCGATGATCCGCCCGCTGCCTCCGGCCAAGGTGCCAAGCTTTCCGCAGGTCGAACCCGGCCCCTACAGCCGCGCCGATGCCGAAATCGAATTCCCGCTCGATGTGGTCGGCACGGATATCGCGGCGCTGGTCACGATTGCGCTCGGCGGCGTGTTCTCGATCAAGGGCCTGAGTGGCATACGCATTGTCGGCCTGCGGCTGCCGCCCGCCTTCATCCGCGCGCATCCCGGACCGCAATTCGGCATCGACGGGTCGCGCGCGGTCTCCGGCGTGCATGGCCGTCCGCTGATCGGCACCATCATCAAGCCGAATCTCGGCCTGGACCCGGACGAGACGGCCTCCATCACCCGGCAACTGGTCGAAGCCGGCGTCGATTTCATCAAGGACGACGAGAAGCTGATGAGCCCGGCCTACTCGACGCTCGAGGCGCGGGTGCGTGCGGTCATGCCGGTCCTGCTCGACCACGAGCAGAAGACCGGCCGCCGCGTGATGTATGCGTTCGGCATCTCGTCGGCCGATCCGGAGCAGATGCTGCGGAACCACGACATCGTGGCCGATGCCGGCGGCACCGCGGCGGTGATCAACATCAACTCGGTCGGCTATGGCGGCCTCGCCTATTTGCGCCGCCGCTCGCGGCTGGTGCTGCACGCGCATCGCAACGGCTGGGACATCCTGACCCGCCACCCGGGGCTCGGCTTCGATTTCAGCGTCTATCAAACGCTCTGGCGCCTGCTCGGCATCGACCAGTTCCAGGTCAACGGCATCGGCGCCAAGTACTGGGAGCCCGACGACAGCTTCGTGCAGTCGTTCCGGGATTGCTCGACGCCGCTGCTCGCGCCGTCCGACCGCGCGCTGCCGGTGGTGTGTTCCGGACAATGGGGCGGCCAGGCGCCAGAGACCTACGCCCGCACCGGCCGGACGATCGACCTGATGTATCTGGGCGGCGGCGGCATCATCGCGCATCCGGGCGGCCCGGGCGCCGGCGTGCGGGCCATCCGCCAGGCCTGGGAGGCGACGGTGGCGGACATCCCGCTGGCGACCTATGCGCACGAGCACATCGAACTGGCGCAGTCGCTGCAGAAGTTCGGCCACCTGACTTTATAGTCACCGCCTCGGAGCCTCCCGGGCCTTGCGGGCGGTTGCGCTGGCACAATGTGCAGGGGCTCGTCGCAGGCTTGCTGCGAAAAGGAGCCCGGTTTGCCCAGTCCGACGCCGCTGCCGCCACCCCGCCTGCTGATCGTGTTCTATTCCCGCACCGGCTCCGTCGAGTCACTGGCAACCGCCGCCGCCGACGCGGCGCGAGAAGCAGGGGCCGAGGTGCGCCTGCGCCGGGCGCGGGAAGTCGCCGAGCCGGCCGCGATGGCGAAGGTCAAGGGATGGTCGGAAAGCGCCGAGCGCCAGAACGCGCTCTACGGGGTGCCCACCAGCGACGACGCCGACTGGGCCGACGCGATCCTGTTCGGCACGCCATGCTATTTCGGCGCGATGGCGACCGAGCTGAAGAACTTCCTCGACCAGCTGGGCCCGCAATGGAAGCGCGGCGCATTGGCCGGCAAGGTGGGAGGCGCATTCGCGACCGCCTCCTGGCCGCATGGCGGCAGCGAAGTCGTCACGCTGTCGATCTATGCCCCGATGGCGCATCTCGGCATGGTCATCGTGCCCACCGGCTATACCGACGAGGCGATGCTGGAGGCCGGCTCGCCGTACGGCGCCTCGGCTATCGTGGGAGCCGAGAACCGCGAGCCGAGGCAGGAGGATCTCGACGCCATCCGGCACCAGAGCCGCCGGACTGTGGCGATCGCGGCGGCACTCATCGAAGCCGGCGAGATGCCCTGCCGCAGGGCGTAGCAGTAGTTGGATTCAGGCTGGCTGGAGCTCTGGGCGCGACAACTCCGCAAGGGCTGCCAGGTGCGCCAGATGCAGCGGCAGCATCCGGTACTGCGCCGTCTCCAGCTCCTGCTGTGTCGGTCGCGCACAGAAGCCGATTGCCCACAGGCTGAACGAGGACGGCACCCGCTGCACCGTGGTCAGAGCAAAGCCGGCCTGGCTCAGGGCGCCCATGAGGCTGGCGCTCGTGAAGCCGGTATGGTGCGCCATGAACAGGTTACCGCCGGCCAGCGCGCCGCGATAGCCGAACAGGATGTCGAGCGGCTTGATTGGGCCGAGCGCCGAGAGATAGGCGGTCGCCTCCAGTCCGTCGGTCGCAACCAGGCGCGCCACCTCCTGCAGGTCGGGCAAGGTGATCAATGCGAACCCGTCCGGCTTCAGGACACGCCGGAACTCGGCCAGGGCGACCGGGACCTCGTGCGGATACAGGTGCTCGAGATTGTGCGACGAGAACACCGCATCGACACTGGCGTCCGGCACCGGCGACATGTCGGTCATGGTGGCGACGATGTCCGGAAGCACCGCGCGATCGATGTCCAGGCGCAACTCGAGCCAGTCGTCGCCCTCGAAGGCCGAGTGCAGCTTGCCGGCGGCTTTGGCGCCGCAGCCGACATGCAGGACTTGCTTGGTCATCACTGGTTTCCGATGCAGCGCTGGAAGGGCCGCCATCGCTCGGCGGGTCGCACGGCCTGGTCGTTATTTGTAAAGACCGACCTCAAGCTAGCTGGCTGCCTGTCGGGCTGTCCACGTGAATCCGGCCGGCGGACCGCATCGAGTAATCAGCAAGTAATCAAGTCTTAGCTCCTCGTTAACCGGTGCATCAAAGCCATTCAAGACTTGGCTATGCTGTGGCTGCTTACCGTTTGTTCATCGAACTAGAGGATGCTGCGAAGGTCGCCAGTCGGACCCTCTGCATGTCCATCCTTCGCACACTTCAACTCGGACTGCTCAGGCTGCTAG
>CAXTVI010000032.1:0-47640 GCA_964247695.1 uncultured Acetobacteraceae bacterium | reverse complement strand
TTAGCCCGCACCGCCTGCATCGGCGCGCGACGCGCGATCGCCACACCCACCTGCAGCGCCGCCATCGCGAGGATCGAGGGTGTGCCGACCGCGGCCCGCGCGATCCCCGCCGCCGGGCGGAAGGCATCGTGGAAACCGAAGGGTTCCGCATGGCCGAGCCATCCGGTGAGCGGGAAGCGCGTCCCGGGCTGCAACCGGGGCGCCACAAACAGGAATGCCGGCGCCCCGGGACCACCATTGAGGAACTTGTAGCCGCAGCCGACCGCGAAATCGGCATCCGTCCCCGCGAGATCGACCGGCACCGCGCCTGCGGAATGCGCGAGATCCCACAGCACCAGCGCGCCCGCCCGGTGCGCTGCCGCGGTGAGGGCCGCCATGTCGTGCATCGCGCCGGTGCGATAGTTCACGTGGGTCAGCATCAGCACCGCCACATCCGGACCAAGGGCGGACGCCAGCGCGTCCGGCTCGATGCGCCGCAGGACGTGCCGGCCGCCGAGATGCTCCACCAGCCCGTCGGCGACATACAGGTCGGTCGGGAAGTTCCCCGTCTCGGTCAGGATCGCCGGACGGTCCGGCCGCAGGGCAAGTGCGGCAGCCAGCAGCTTGAACAGGTTCACCGAGGTGGAGTCCGCCACCAGCACGCTGCCGGACGGGGCGCCGAGCAGCGTGGCGATCTCGTCGCCAAGACGCGCCGGGAGGTCGATCCAGCCGGCGTCGTTCCAGGACCGTATCAGCCCCTCGCTCCACTCCTGCCGCAGCACCGCCGCGATCCGGTCCGGCGTCGCATGCGGCATCGGGCCCAGCGAGTTGCCGTCCAGATAGACCACGCCGTCCGGCAGCCGGAACTCCGCGCGAAAGCTTGCCAGCGGATCGGCTTCATCCAGCGCCTGCAGTCGATCGAGGGTCAATTCCATGGAGGCCTTCACCATTGCTTAACCTGCCCGGGCCACTCTCCTCCGGTGCACGCGAGAACGCCGGAGCGGCAGCGAGATCCGCAGGCCCGTTTGAACTTGCCGGGACCACCGGGTGCAGGTGCCCGACGAACAGAGCGCCTGGAACGGAGCGAAACATGGCCTTACCGAAGCGGTCGCAGATCGTGCACTCCGCTCGCGACGAGCATCTGCCGATCGCAAGGGCCACTGATCGAGGCGCCGGCCAGACCGACGTGCAGCGCCGCCGGGTGCGTAGCTTCGCTACAGCAGAAGATCGCCGAGCGCGTCGCCGCCTCATCGAGGTCGACCAACTGCTGGAGCGGCACGAGGTGGGCGCCGTCGCCGTGGCGGGAGGCAAGGCCATGCCAGCATGCTCAAGCTCCTGACCGCCGAGGATTCCGGCCTGATGCGCAAGTGCCTCGGCAAGACATCCCGGACCGCGGGCGACTTCGAGGTCTGCCTCGCTCGGAATGCCGCCGAGGCGCTGGCACTCGGCGCCGTCGACTTCATCAGCAAGCCCGACGGCACGGTGTCGCTGCACATGGACAAGATCAGGGTCGCTCGGGTCGCAAAGGTGCGTGGCGCCGCGACGGCCAGGCTGCGACAGAGCCGCGGGCTGCTCGATCGGGTCCGGCACGGTAACCGCATCGCGGCCCTGCATCAGCCCGCCGAGCAGCAGGCGGCCGTAACGCCGTCGCCTGCTCGCCACCAGCCGTCACGGCGGGCTACCCCGGGTGCGGCGCCCGCCGTGCCCGGTCTGGCGCTGATCGGCGCCTCGACCGGCGGTCCCGGCGTCTTCGCCCGGCGCATCGACTCCATGTGCGACATCAAGGGTGTCGAGGCGACGCGCTTCACCAGCTCTCCCGGCATGCACGGGGGCGCCACGATCGTGCTGCCGGTGCAGCGCAACGCCGACCAGATGCAACGACGGGCACACTGAGATGCCTCTGCACAAGACTGCCGACCGCCCACCGGTGGACCGCTCCGAGAGTCCGACGCCGCGCGACATCCTGCTCGAAGCGCTGAACGATCGCAGCGTGGATCAGCGCCGCCGCGCCGCCCGTGCGCTGGCGGGCGACCCGGAGACCGCTTTCGTGCTCGCAGCCTGTCTTCCCGGCGAGACGGATGCCGGCGTGCGCGACGCGCTGTTCGCGGGCCTGATCCAGGTCGGTGGCCTGCCTGCTGCCGAGATATTCGGCGGCCTGCTCGGCAGCGAGGACGTGAACCTGCGAGTCGGTGCGGTCGAGTCGCTGAAACTTCTGGACGAGGATGCGATACCGGTGATCGACCGCCTGCTTGGCAACTCAGACCCCGACAGCCGCATCCTGGCCGTCGAGGTGATCCGGGCCTGGTCGCGCACCACGGCGATCCCCCGCCTGCGACGGGTGATCGAGACCGATGAGCATGCGAATGTCTGCGCGGCTGCGGTGGAGGTTGCGGCCGAGGTGGGCACCACCGACCTGGTCATTTCGCTCGGCACCCTGCGCACGCGGTTCGCCGACGACCCGTTCCTGATGTTTGCCGTCGATCAGGCCTGTCACGAAGCGGCTGCCGGCGGCGGAGCCGGATGATGCCGCTCTCCATCCGCCAGGCCGAGCCGCTCGTGATCAGCGCCGCCGAGTTCCGCAGGTTCTGCGAGTTCTTCTATCGCCGCACCGGGATCTCGTTCGGCGACAACAAGCGCTACTTCGTCGACAAACAGCTGATCGAACGCATCGAGGCCACCGCCTCCGGCGATTTCGAGACCTGGTTCGACCACCTGCGACGCCGGGACGCCACCAAGGAGATCGAACAGCTCATCAACCTGTTCACGGTAAACGAGACCTACTTCTACCGCGAGGACCATCAGCTCGATTGCCTGGCCCGGAGCGTCCTCCCGGAGATCGTCGCCGGCCGCCGCAAGGGCGCGCGCGTCCGCATCTGGTCGATGCCGTGCTCGACCGGCGAGGAGCCCTATTCGATCGCGCTCTACCTCCTGGAGAACTGGCCGCCGGTCGACAACTTCGACATCGAGATCATGGCGTCCGACATCGACACCGACGTCCTGCGCGTCGCCGCGACGGGCGTCTTCGACAGCCGTTCGCTGCACCGCCTGCCCCGCGAACTGGTGCAGCGCTATTTCGTGTCCGCGGGCGCCGAAGGCTACCGGCTGATCGATGCGGTGCGGCAGGCGGTGCGCTTCACCCAGGTCAACGCGACCGATGTCGCCGCGATGCGCACCTACGAGCAGATCGACGTCATCTTCTGCCGCAACATGCTGATCTATTTCGATGACCTGTCACGACGCCAGGTCGTCGAGCTGTTCTATGACAGCCTGGTCGAAGGCGGCTTCATCTGCCTCGGCCATTCGGAATCAATGAGCCGGATCTCGACGCTCTTCACGCCGAGGCAGTTCGCCGAGGCGCTCGTTTATCAGAAGTGTTCAGGCACCCCATGAATATGCTCGCGGAGCCGGCCAGCAGGCCGGATGCAGGCGACGCGCGGCCGCATGTCCTTGTCGTCGATGACGCATCGTTCATGCGGCTCTATTACCGGCAGATCCTCGAGGGCGCCGGATATCGTGTTTCGGAGGCGATCAACGGCCTCGAGGGCCTCGAGCTGATGCTGCGCACGCGCTTCGACCTGTGCATCGTCGATGTCAACATGCCCGTGATGGATGGCTATGCCATGCTCCGCAAGCTGCGCAGCAATCCGGCGTCGAGATCCGTCCCGGTGGTAGTGACCAGTACGGAGGCGGCGCCGCACGACCGGAGCCGCGCGATCGAGGCGGGCGCCAACACCTACCTGGTCAAACCGGTCGCACCGGACCGGCTCACCGGCCATGTCGCCGCACTGGTCGGCAGAGCCGGTGCATGAACGAGCAGCTGGCCCAGTTCGTGGCGGAGGCGCGCGACCTGCTGGCGCTTGAGCGCAGGACCGACGACGAGGTAGCGGCGTTCGGCGACGGCATGGAGGTCACCTCAAGCCGCTGACCGGCATGCTGGCCCCCGCGTCGTGGGCTACGCCGGCACACCGCTGCTCGGCAATGGCCGCGTGCTGCTCGTACTCGATCTCAGGAAGCTGATCCGATGACTGTTCGACGAGTCGATGAGCATATCCTGCTCGACGATGTCCGTGCCGTCGAGGATGCAAAAATCCTGCTGCAGGAATTACAGGCGGGGGCAGCTCTGATCGACTGGAGCACGTGCACGCACCTGCATACGTCCTGCCTGCAGGTGATCCCGGCCGCAGGCGTTGCCGTCAGCGGGACACCGTTGAACAAGACCCCGGCGGAGTGGATCGCGCCGCTGCTGGGAGCCTGACGCCCGGCGCGCTTGCCGACGTCTATGTCTGCGAGGAGCAGCGCCGGGTGCATGCTGTCGCCATCGAACGCCTCGGCGGTGGGCGCTGGAGCTGAGCCTGGGGCTCCTCAGGCCGCCTCGGCCTGGCGGCGCAGCCGCTCGGACAGCGCCTTGACGCTCGAGAGCAGGTTGTCGCCCTGCCGTGCCACCGTATCGCTCACCCCGCGCATCGCCTCCACCGCGGCGCTGCTCTCTCCGATCGCGGCGCTGACCTGTCCCGCTGCCAGGGAAACGCCTCTCGTCCCATTGGCGGCAGCGCTCGCCGCATTGGCGATTTCACGGGTGGCGGCGCCCTGTTCCTCGACCGCTGCCGCGATGGCGGTCGTGATGCCGCTCATATCCTGGATCGTGGTGCCGATATCGCGGATCGCCTTGACCGCGCGCGCGGTCACCTCCTGCATCTGCGTGATCTGGGTGCCGATCTCGCTGGTCGCCCGGGCGGTCTCGTTGGCCAGAGCCTTCACTTCGGACGCAACCACGGCGAAGCCCTTGCCATATTCCCCGGCCCGCGCCGCCTCGATGGTGGCGTTCAGCGCCAGCAGATTGGTCTGCGTCGCGATATTGCCGATCAGGCGCACGACGTCGCCGACGCGTCCGGCGCCATCGGCAAGTTCATGCACCGTGACGTCCGTCCCCCGTGCTTCGTGCAGCGCCCGGGCCGCGGCGGCAGCCGCGTCCGCCACCCGCAGGGTGATCTCGTTGATGGTTGCCGCCATCTCGACCGTTGCGGCCGCGACCGTCTGCACGCTCGTCCCCGCGAGCCGGCTGCTCCCGGAAGCTACCGCCGCCTGCTGCGACGCCAGCGCCGTCGAGGCGCTCACCGCGTCCGCCGACAGGTTCAGTTCGGCGGAGGAAGCGGCGAGGCCGGCGGCGATGTTGCCCAGTGTCTGGTCGAGGTCCAGGGCCAGGGCCATGGTCGTCTGCCGCCGCTCCCCGGCCGCGGCGGCCTGCGCCCGGCTGGAGGCGATCGCGTGCTCCTCGGCCAGCCTGGAGATCTCCACGGAACCCCGGTCGGCCGAGGAGATGGCCGCACTTGCGCGGTCGACCATCCAGGCCAGGGCCGCCGCCTCGGCAACCAGGATGATCGCGTGGAACACCACCCGGGACAGGTCGCCGCCGCCGGGAAACACCAGGGCCGGCAGGACCAGGTTGAGCGCCAGGTGATGGATGGCCACGACCGCCGCCCCGACCAGCACCGCCCTGGCGTCGAGCATCGTGGCGGTGACCGCCAACAGGGCAAAGAATTCCATGTGCGCGTCCGGCTGCCAGGGCAGTCCGGCCAGTTCCAGCACCAGCAGGGCCGGCATCACGCACAGCCCGGCGGCGGCGGTGGTCCGGGACATGGCGCTGCCAGGTCGCACGCGGTGCGCCACGGTGACGGCCGCCGCCACCACGATCCAGAGCGCCATCGGCATGACCAGGCCGGTTCCTGCCAGCCACCCCGCGAGCAGCAGCAGCGGCCCATGCAGCCAGACCAGCCCGACGCCGGCGCGTTCGGACGAGAGTCGAAGTTTCCGAAGCTGCCCGGTATCGTCCGCATCCGGGTCGGCAAGTCGCTTCAGGAACTGGATGAACATGGTGCGGTTCCTTGCCAGACGACGGCGAGACCTGAGATGGAGCGAATGCGGGCGGCGTCGCCGTGCAAAACGGCATATCCGGCTGCGGGAATGGCCACGAGGGCAGCACCGGCCCTGGCGGCGGCGATCAGGGGTGCCTCGCGCAGTGCCGGCGAGACGCGCACCAGCACGACGGCCTCTCCCTGCGGCAGCAGCTGGGCCGCGACCGACCCGGCAACGACGACGAACGCGATGAACGCGGCGGGGGCAAACTCAGTGATCTGCATGCAGCCGAGCCTAGTCGGGCGTGATTAATGCCCGATTAACGCGGCGATCCCGCCTGTCCCCTCCTGAGGGGCGATACAGGCGGCTGAGTAGTTTCCGAGGCTAGACGAGCGGCCCCGCTGCTCGCACCATGGGCTCGCTGGATGACCGGGCGGTCAGGGCGTTCCCGATCCCGATGGGACGGTCGCGTTACGTGTTCGTGCCGCCGACGACGCTACGGAATGGCCCGCATCCCGGCATCAGCGTCAAGAAGGATCAAGCCACATGACATTCCGTCCGCTGCACGACCGCGTCGTGCTCCGCAGGATCACCGCCCTGGAAAAAACCGCCGGCGGCATCATCATTCCCGACACCGTCAAGGAGAAGCCAGTCGAAGGCGAGATCGTGGCAGTGGGCCCCGGGGCGCGCAACGAGGCCGGCGCCATCGTGGCGCTCGACGTGCAGGCAGGCGATCGCGTGCTGTTCGGCAAATGGTCCGGCACCGAGGTGAAGATCGACGGCGAGGACCTTCTGATCATGAAGGAGAGCGACCTGCTCGGTGTCGTCGAGGGGCCGCACGCCCTCGCCAAAGTCGCCTGATCGCATACCAGGGAGCATAGAAGATGGCAGCCAAGGACGTACGCTTCGGCGACGACGCACGCAGCCGCATGTTGCGCGGCGTGGATATTCTGGCCGACGCGGTGAAGGTGACGCTGGGGCCCAAGGGCCGCAACGTCGTCATCGACAAGAGCTATGGCGCACCGCGCATCACCAAGGACGGCGTCGCCGTCGCCAAGGAAATCGAGCTGTCCGACAAGTTCGAGAACATGGGCGCGCAGATGGTGCGCGAGGTCGCGAGCAAGACCAACGACATCGCCGGTGACGGCACCACCTCGGCGATCGTGCTGGCGCAGGCGATCGTGCGCGAAGGCGGCCGCGCGGTGGCCGCCGGCATGGCGCCGATGGACCTCAAGCGCGGCGTCGACAAGGCGGTGGCGGCCCTGGTCGCGGAGCTCGCGATCCGGACCAGGAAGATCAGCACGGAGGCGGAGACCGCGCAGGTCGGCACCATCTCGGCCAATGGCGAGGCCGATATCGGCCGGATGATCGCGCAGGCCATGCAGAAGGTCGGCAACGAGGGTGTCATCACCGTCGAGGAGGCCAAGGGCATGGTCACCGAACTCGAGGTGGTCGAAGGCATGCAGTTCGACCGCGGCTATCTGAGCCCGTATTTCATCACCAATGCCGAGAAGATGACGGTCGATCTCGACAACCCGTACATCCTGATCCACGAGAAGAAGCTGGCTGGCCTGCAAGTGCTGCTGCCGTTGCTCGAAGCGGTGGTGCAGTCCGGGCGTCCGTTGCTGATCATCGCCGAGGATGTCGAAGGCGAGGCGCTGGCGACGCTCGTCGTCAACAAGCTGCGCGGCGGGCTGAAGGTCGCCGCCGTCAAGGCGCCCGGCTTCGGCGACCGCCGCAAGGCGATGCTCGAGGACATCGCGATCCTGACCGGCGGCCAGGTGATTTCCGAGGATCTCGGCATCAAGCTCGAGAGCGTGACGCTCGACATGCTCGGGCGCGCCAAGCGCGTGCTGATCGAGAAGGAGAACACCACCGTCATCGAGGGTGCCGGCGCCACCGACCAGATCAAGGGCCGCTGCGAGCAGATCCGCGCGCAGGTCGAGGAGACCACCTCGGACTACGACCGCGAGAAGCTGCAGGAGCGGCTGGCGAAGCTCGCCGGCGGTGTTGCGGTCATACGCGTCGGGGGCTCGACCGAGGTCGAGGTCAAGGAGCGCAAGGACCGCGTGGACGACGCGCTGCATGCCACGCGCGCGGCCGTCGAGGAAGGCATCGTGCCCGGCGGCGGCGTGGCCCTCGCCCGGGCGAGCCTGATCCTGGCGAACCTGAAGGCGGACAATGAGGACCAGAAGGTCGGCATCGAGATCGTGCGGCGCGCGGTGCAGGCGCCGCTTCGGCAGATCGCGCTCAATGCCGGCGAGGACGGCGCGGTGATCGGCGGCAAGGTCCTGGAAAATGCCGAGTACGGCTTCGGCTACGACGCGCAGACCGGGATCTTCAAGGACATGATCGCGGCCGGGATCATCGACCCGACCAAGGTCGTGCGGGTCGCGCTGCAGAACGCGGCGTCGGTTGCGGGGCTGCTGATCACCACCGAGGCGATGGTGGCCGAGCGCCCGGATAAGCGGGTGCCGTCCGCACCACAAGGCGGCGGCATGGGCGACATGGACTACTGACGACCATTCACCGCCGGACGTCCCGCGGACCGCTGAGCACAGAGGTCCGCGGGCGACTTGCATCCACCGGGCTCCGGATTCCGTAAATCCGGCAGTCGGGCGGGATGTGGTGGTGAGGACAGCGCAGACACGGTGCCGCCGGCTTGTCGTGCTGGGAACTGCTCAGGCAGCCGGACTGCTGCCGGCGCCGGCTTTGGCGCATGTCAAATGGTTCTGCACGATTGTCGACGTCTCCAGCCCGCCGCTGGGTCTGCGTCATGTCCTGTCGCCGTTCTTTCTGCAGATATGCGGCGGCTTCCTGATCCTCGTATCGGCGGGGGTCTATCTCGACGGCTGGATCGCGCGGCTCTGGCCACGCTCGCTGTCGGCGGGTACGCGGCTGCAATGGGCGGAAGACCTGCTGGTGCGCGGCGGCATCGCGATGTATTGCGTCTTCCTGTGGAACCGCGCCGCCGTTGTCCCGTGGGGACATGCCGGGGCGATCCTGACGCCGGAACTCCTCGATCACGACCGCATCGTCGGCGGGCTGCAGATGGCGGTTGCCGGCCTTGTGCTGTGGCGTCGGACCTGCCCTGCCGCCGCGGCGCTGCTGGCGATGCTGTTCGGCCTCGGGATCGAGCGCTACGGCCTGTTCCACATGACGGACTACGTCTATTTCATCGGCTTCATCGTCTATCTGGCCCTCACCGCATCCTCGCCTCGACTCAGGGCCGTGCGACTGCCGGTGCTTGCCGCCACTCTCGGCTTCAGCCTGATGTGGACGGCGGTAGAGAAATTTCTCTATCCGCAATGGACCGCACAGATCCTGCTGGAGCACCCCGACATCACCGCCGGGCTGCCGGTCGCGAGCGTGATCGTGATCGCGGGTTTCGTGGAATTCAGCCTCGCCTTCTATCTGGTGACCGGACGCGGCCTGCTCCGCATCGGGGCACTCGCCTTCATGGCCGTGTTCATCAGCGCCATCCCGGAGTTCGGCCGGCTCGACAGTGTCGGGCACGTGCCGATCATCGCGACCTTGCTTGCCATCTTCCTGCGCGGGTCGTCGCCGATGCAGGATGCCCTGCGGCTACGTGGCAAGGGGCCCGCGGCTAACACGGCGGCGATCTGCGGCCTCTATCTGCTCACGCTTTCAACGATGACAATCATGTACTACGCGATGCAGTTGACCGCTGCGCGAAGCTGAACCGGCAAAGCCACGATCGTGGCTGAAGTCAGGGCGACACGATACTGGCGGACGGGCTCAGATAGGCCGCAAGCTCGGTGATCTCGCGGTCGTCGAGTGCGGACGCCGGCGTGCGCATCTGGGCCAGGTTGTCGTTGTGGCGCGTACCGTCGCGGAAGCCGTGCAGTTGCGCCGCCAGGTAGGCTCCGGACTGCCCGAACAGCACCGGTGCGCCGGCGACGAGCCCGTCCGGGCCGTGGCAGGACGCGCACGGCGCGATGTCGCGCCGCGGGTCGCCCTGATAGACCAGCCGCACGATCGGATCGCGGCGCCCGGTATCGGTGTCGGCGGTTTCGCGGGGTAGCCCATACTGCCGCTGCTCGTGCGCATAATAGGCCGCGACATCGGCGATCTGCCGGTCCGTCAGGCGCTTCGCCATGCCGTTCATCACCGGCGCCACCCGGCGACCGCTGCGGTAATCGACCAGTTGCTTGTAGATCGTCCTGCGGCTGAAGCCGTCCAGGTACGGCACGTTGTCCATGGCGGCGCGTCCGGCGGCGCCGTGGCACGCGGCACAGCTTGCGCTCGCCACCGCCGCTCCGCGGCCGACGTCGCCGCCGGAAACCCGCGTATCGGTCGCCCGGGACCAGCTCACCGCGCTGCCGAGCCGCGAGACCGTGCTGAACGGCGCCGCGGGCGCCGCGGTTCTGCCCAGCCCGAGCGCCCCGCAGACCCGGGACCACAGGCTGCCCTGCGACTGCGATGCCATCGGCAGGATGACGACGCCCACGACCACCGCGAAGGCCGCCAGCAGCGCGATGCGCAGGAACACCGTGTCGGGTCGTCTCGCCTCTGCATCGCCGCCGAGTTTCATGGGTCAGCCGCCGCCGGATACGGTCGCGACATAGACGCTGCTGCCGGCGCGGAGCGCCACCTGCGCCAGCGGATAGCCGTAGGCGAGCAGCATCAGGCAGGCCACCACGCGGTTCCATACCGAGTAGCCGTTCAGCAGCCTCGGCAGTTCGCGCGCGGGCTCCATGGCCTGGGCGTAGCGGATGCCGCCGGCGTAGGCGGCACTCTCGCCGAACGAGGATCGCACCAGCACCCAGAGGAACAGCCCGGTGGAGACCACCAGCAGCAGGCCGCCGAGCAGCGAGACATAGAGCAGCGGTGCGAGCGGTCCGAGCATCGGCTCGTTGTAGTCGAACAGCGCCATGCGACGCGGAACCCCCATCAGACCGGTCACGTGCCAGGGCAGCGTCAGGGTGAAGATGCCGATGCACCACAGCCAGAGCTGGCGGCAGGCGAGCTTCGGTGTCGCCAGCACCCGCCCGGTGAGCGTCGGCCAGAATTCGTAGGCGATGGCGAAATACATGATCACCGTGGTGCCGCCGAAGATCAGGTGGAAGTGCGCCGGGATGAAGGCGGTGTTGTGCACCAGGGTGTTGAGCGCATAGCTCATGTTGATGACGCCGCCGAGGCCGCCCAGGCCGAGCATCACCAGCGAGAGCACGCCGGCGAGCAGCATCGGCCGGTCCCAGGGCAGCGCGCGGATCCAGCCGAGCGATCCGACACTTCGCCCTGACCGCCTGGCGCGGACCCGGCCGGCGATCTCCAGCGAGGCAATGATGGTAAAGATCGTCAGCAGCGTCGGGATGGTGACCGCGGCAGTGAAGATGGTCTGGATGTACTTGAACGCGCTCGCGTGCTCGGGGTCCATCAGCAGGTGGTGCAGCCCGACGGGCAGGCCGAACACCATCAGGAAGATGAACGACCAGCGGCCCATGGTGTCGCTGTAGAGCCGTCCGCCGGCGGCGCGGGGCAGCAGCGTGTAGAAGGCGACGTAGGCGGGTGCGAGCCAGAAATAGACGATGGCATGCAACGTCCAGGAGAAAAGGGTGCGGGCGAGCCCGATATCGATGCTGTCGGTCAGGCCCAGCGACAGCGGCAGCAACTGGAACAACACCTCGATGGTGGCCCCGACCGAAGTCCAGGCCCAGATGATCGCGGCCCCAGTCATCGCGAACATCGCCAGCGGCACCGGGGCGCGCGGATGCGCCCGCTTCCAGTCGGCCATGCTCCAGACCATCTGGCCGACCCAGAGCCAGGAGCCGATGAACACCAGCACCAGCCCGAGATAGAAGGTCGGCGGCGCCACCAGCGGCGGATAGAACGTGTACAGCACCGAGGCATGGCCGCCGAGGATGGTGAGCCCGGTCATCGCGGCACCGCCCAGCACCAGGCCGAAGGCGGTCCAGGCCATCGCCGGCAACGGGATGCGGCGCTCGAGCGCGGTGGCGATCACCGCGTAGCCGAAGCCCATCGCGAACAGGGTGGTCAGCACGTAGCCTTCGATCACGCCGTGCGCGGTGAGCGAGAGATAGTAGTTGGCCGCGTTGGCGAACGGCGCCGGCACCGGGGAGCGGGTCCACATCTGCCAGAAGCCAAGCGGGATACCGGCTGCGAAGAACAGGAACGACGCCCAGAAATAGGCCAGCACGAGGCGCGCGTCGGCACGCGCGAGCCCTCCACGGACCTCGGCCGGGGGCGCCAGCGACCAGGCCGCCGAACCGCCCGCGGCTGCCAGCGGCTGCGCGTTCCCAATGGCTTCGCGCGGGGCGGCCTCGCGCGGCTGCAGACCCGCCAGCGCGTGCTGCTGGTCGTCGAAGGCCCAATTCAGCACGCCGAAGACGCCAAGCACCATCGCGACCGCGACCACCAGGGCCGCCGTGCGCACGCCGGCCTCGCCGCTGTCAGCCGAGACGAACAGCGACAGCAGGGCGATACCGGCGAGGATCAGGCCGAGCAGCCACTTCGCGCCGATGTTCAAGGCCTGGTCCTCGGGCGGGGGCCGGTTCTCATGGCGGGCGCCCGATCAATGCGGTGTACAGGCGACGGGGCCGCTGCCGGTCCGCGGCCAGTCGGACAGCCGCACCACATGCACGCTGGCCCACATGGCGTGGTGGCCAACGCCGCAGAATTCGTGGCAGGGCATCGCATAGATGCCCGGCGTCTCGAAGCGGGTGGCAATCTGCGAGACATAGCCAGGGACTATCATCGTGTTGGCGTTCGAGCCCTGGACCAGCATGCCGTGGATGACGTCGGGCGTCGTGGTCCGGAAGGTCACCGGCCGGGCGGCCGGCACCATCAGGCAGGACGGCACGAACGCGAACTGCTCGGCGACGAACCGTACGGTCGCGGAGCCGTCGCTGTTCAGCACCGTGCCGAGGTTCTCCTCGACGAACTCGCCCTGCACATGCAGCGTCGCGGGCACGATCGTCTCGACGTTCGAGGGCGGACTCAGCGCGAAGCGGAAGCTCGTCGCGCTCACGAACAGGATGATGAAGCCGACCACCCCGAGGACCAGCAGGTTCCAGCGACGCTCCGCCCGGTCCGCATGCAGGAAGGCGTCGTGCAGCGCCGCCGGCGTTGCCCCGCTCTGCCCGTCATGAGCCTCAGATCCGGGCACGAACTCAGGCAATCGCGCCTCTTGCCAGGAACAGGAACACATAGACCGCGAGCCATGCGAGCAGCAGCGTGGCGACACCGAGGCCGCAGAGCAGCAACGCTCCGCTCGGCACGCGCTTCAGGGCAGCCGCGAGTTCGGGCTCGCTCACGCTGTCGGCCTCGAGCTCGTACTCCGCCCCGGTCGCCTGCATGCCGCCTCCCGATCCTCGACCTGGTCTCCGGCCGGACAGCGGGCCGGACCGGAGTAGAGGATGCACGTGCCGGGCTATCGCGCGGCAGGTTCGGAAACTACTCAGGCGGCGGCGGATGCCTGCGCGCGCGTGGGTCACATCTGCGTAGGACAGGATGAACCCGGGCGGCATCCGCACGTGGAAGCCTCGAAGCGCAGGCCATGTCGGCGGGGCGGAACTTGGATCGCGCAGGCCGGATCGCGCAGGCCGAATCGCCTAGGGTAGTCATGGACGATACACAGCATTCGACGCAGGTTACCGCCCAGTTCGAGCAGCCCCAGGTCGAACCGGGCCAGCCGGCGCCGGTCCGGCTGCCTCGGCACGTCTTCGAGGCTGCCTTTCGCAAGACCCGCACGCCGATGGTGCTCTCCGATCCCAACCTTCCCGACTGCCCGATCGTGGATGCCAACGCAGCCTTCACGGACATGACCGGTTATCCGCCGGAGGAGGTGCTTGGACGCAATTGTCGTTTCCTGCAGGGCCCGGACACCGACCGCAAGGCCGTCGATCGGGTCCGAACGGCGGTACGCGAGCAGCGGGCGATCACCGAGGAGCTTTACAACTACCGGCGTGACGGCTCGGGTTTCTGGAACGCGCTCTATATCAGTCCGATCTTCGGCCAGGACGGCCGCCTCGGATATTTCTTCGCCAGCCAGATCGACATCACCGAGCATCGCGACGTGCTGCGCCGTCAGTCGCAGCGTATCGAGAGCATCGGCGCCTTGGCCTCCGGGGTCGCGCACGAGTTCAACAACCTGATGACGGTGATCCTGGGCAGCGTCGAACAGGCAACCGGTCGGGTGTCGGACGCCATCCAGCGCCGCCATCTCGAGCGCGCCGGCTGGGGCGCGCAACGCGCCGGGCGGCTGGCAACGGAACTACTGTCCCTGTCCCGCCGGAAGTCCAGCGACGCCCGCCTGGTGGATCTCAACCAGGTGCTGCGCGACGTCGGCGATACCTTGGCACATGTGGTCGCACCCTCGGTGCAGCTACGCCTTGATGTCCTGCCCGATGCGCTGCCCGTTTGGCTGGATCCGGATCAGCTCGAACTCGTGCTCCTCAACCTCGTCCGCAACGCGGTCGATGCGATGGCCACCGATGGCCGGATCTGCATCCGCACGCAACGGCTCGCGGCCGCGGAGTCGAAATCGGTTCTCAGCGGCGCCGACGCGGTCGAATTGTCGGTCGAGGATAATGGCGAGGGGATGCTGCCAGGAGTGGCCGAGCGCGCGACCGAGCTGTTCTTCACCACCAAGGAGGCCAGCAAGGGCGCCGGCATGGGGCTGTTTCTGGCGCTGGACTTCGTCGACAAGGCCGGTGGCCGGTTGCTCATCGAAAGCCAACAGGGCACCGGCACCCGTATCCGGCTGCTGTTCCCGTATCACCGGTCCGACCAGCATCAGCCGCGCGGGACACGACCCTCCAGGGGGTAGGCCGGATCGTTGTAGCCCGGCGTGGACGGGTGCCCCGGTATCACCAGCCGGTCGACCAGCGCTTCGTCCTCGTCGGTAAACCGGTAGTCGAGGGCAGCGACATAGTCCTCCCACTGCGCCATCGTCCGCGGGCCGGCGATCGCGCCGGTCACCAGCCGGTTGTTCAGCACCCAGGCGGTGGCGAACTGGCCTGGCGTGATGCCGCGCACCTCGGCATGCGACGCTATCTCCTGCGCCGCCAGCAGGCTCTCCTCGCGCCACTCGGTCTCCAGCATGCGCTTGTCCTGCCGCCCGGCACGGCTGCCCTCGTCCGGCGCCGCGCCGGGCTTGTACTTGCCAGTCAGCACGCCGCGCGCCAGCGGGCTGTACGGGAACACGCCGAGGCCCAGATGCGCGCAGGCCGGCAGATGCTCGACCTCGGGCATCCGGTTCAGGGCGTTGTAGTACGGCTGGCTCACCACCGGGCGGCCGATGCCGGCCAGGTCGCAGAGTCTGGCGATCTCGGCGACGCGCCACGCCCGGTGGTTTGAGACGCCGAAATATCGGATCCGCCCGGACCGCACCAGGTCGGCCATCGCGCCCACCACCTCCTCGAGCGGCGTCGCATGGTCCTCCTTGTGCAGATACAGGATGTCGATCACCTCGGTGCCGAGGCGCTTCAGGCTGGCTTCCACCGCCAGGAAGGCGTAGCGCCGGGACAGGCCGCGCGCGTTCGGCCCTTCCCCGGTCGGGTTGGCGAGCTTGGTGGCCAGGATCCACCCGTCGCGATGATCCGCGATGGCACGCCCGACCACGCGTTCGCTCTCGCCGGCATTATAGACGTCGGCGGTGTCGATGAAGTTGATGCCCTGCTCGCGGGCGCGGGCGATGATGCGGGCGCTGTCGGCCTCGCTGGTGGCGCCGCCGAACATCATCGTGCCCAGGCAGAGCGGGGAGACCATCAGGCCGCTGCGGCCGAGGGAGCGGTACTGCATCGTCATTCTCCGGTGGCGGCGGCGTGCCGCCTGAGGTCGTCCAGGTCGCAGTGGCCGAGTGACCCCATCTCGGTTGCCGCCAGCACCACCCGCGGCGCGAAGCCCGCGAGGAAGGCCTCCTGCCAGCGGGGCGCGCACAGGCACCAGCGGTCGCCCGGCTTCAGGCCGGCAAACCCGAAATGCGGCATCGGCGTGCTGAGATCGTTGCCCCGGCCCTGGCTGAAGGTCAGGAACGCCGCGGTCATCACGGCGCATATCGTGTGGCTGCCGAGATCGGCGGGGCTGGTGCTGCAGCAACCATCGCGATGGAAGCCGGTGAGCGGATCCATCGAACATGGCTCCAGCGCCCCGCCCAGAACGTTGAGCGACTCCGGGCGCCGATGCGGCCGGTCGCCTCCGCTGCTGTCCAACGGCATGTGGCTCTCCCTGATGATACGATAATGACGTGAGCCGACGGCCCCGGTTGCGACTCGGCGACTCCGGCGGCGGGAGGGAGAGACATGCGGTTCCTGCACACATCGGACTGGCAGATCGGCAAGGCCTTCGGCTTCGCCGATGACGCCACCCGCGCCGTGCTGCATGACGAGCGGCTGGAGGTCATCGGACGGCTCGGACGGCTCGCGCAGGAGCAGGGCGCCGCGGCGGTGCTGGTGGCCGGCGACGTCTACGACGTGGCGGATCCGTCCGACCGCACGCTGCGCCAGCCGATCGAGCGCATGCGGCAGTTCCCCGGGCTCGAATGGCACCTGATCCCGGGCAACCACGACCCGCATGCGCCGAACGGCCTGTGGGACCGCCTGCGCCGTGGCGGCCTGCCGGCCAACATCCACCTGCATCTCGAGTCGCGGGCGCTGCCGATCGGACCTGCCGAGACGCCCGGTGCCGCGTGGGTGGTGCCGGCGGTACTGACCCGGCGGCATGCGCTGGGCGACCCGACCGCCGGCATGGACGCCGTTTCGACCCCGGAAGACGCGATCCGGATCGGCCTCGCGCACGGCTCGCTGCGCAGCTTCGGCAACGACGACAGCACCACCCACAACCTGATCGCGTTCGACCGGGCGGATCGCGCAGCGCTGGCCTACCTGGCGCTCGGCGACTGGCACGGCGCCCAGGGCTTCGGCAACCAGGGGATCGGCAGCCGGAGCTGGTATTCCGGCACCCCGGAGACCGATGCCTTCGATACCGGCGGTGGCGGTGGCGGCGAGGCGCTGCTGGTGCAGGTTGACGGGCCACGCGCGTTGCCGGAGGTCAGCCGGCACCGGGTCGGCCGTTACCTTTGGCGGCAGGAGACCGCGACGCTGAACTCGATCACCGACATCGACCTGCTCGACACCAGGCTGCGCGGCCTGCAGCCGGACCTCAGCACCCTGCTGGTCAGCCTGCGGGTCGAGGGGGCGTTGTCGCTGTCTGCCCGCGAGGCCTACGAGCGGCGCATCCGCGGGGATGCGGCGAGCGCTCTGCGGGCGCTCCGCCTCGACGATGCGGGATTGCGGCCGGAGCCGTCGGCCGCCGACCTGGAGGCGATCGACCATGCCGGCTTCGTCCGGGTCGCCGCCGACCGGCTGGCACGCCAGGCCGCGGATCCGGCGAACCCGCAGCGGGGCATCGCGGCCGCCGCGCTGCAGCGCCTGTACGTGCTGCACATGCGGCATGCCGACCGGATCCCGGACAGCCGCGCTGGAGCCTCGGCATGAAACTCCGCTCGCTGGAACTCTCGGGGTTCCGCAAGTTCGACCAGCCGGTGCGCCTCGACGGCCTCGCCGACGGCATGAACGTGCTGTCGGCGCCGAACGAGTTCGGCAAGTCCACGTTGCTCGATGCGATCCGCGGCGTGCTGTTCGAGCGGCACAGCTCGAATGCGCAGGCGGTGCGCCGGATGCAGCACTGGCGCGGCCGGACCTCGCCGGTGGTGGCGCTCGGCTTCGAGTGGCGGGGTGGCCTGCACCGGATCGAGAAGCGCTTCCTGCACCGCGAGCCGTACGCGCGCCTGACGCTGCCGGATGGCACCCGGCACGAGGGCGATGCGGCCGAGGAGGCGCTGCAGGCACTGCTCGGCTTCCGGCCTTCGGGAGCAAGGGGCGCGCGCCCGGAGGATGTCGGCATGTGGGGCGCGCTCTGGGTGACGCAGCGCGCCTCCGTCGAGCAGCCCGAGCTGCACGAGCACGCGCGGGCGACGATCCATTCCTGCCTCGAGACGGAACTGGGCGCGCTGACGGGCGGCGCGCGCGGGCAGGCCCTGCTTGGCGACGTGCGCGAGGCGCTGGGCCGCCTGCTGGATGGCCGGCAGAACCCGCGCGGACGCTATCGCGAGGTCTCGGCCCTGCTGACCGAGGCCGAGGACGAGCACCGTCTGCTCGGCGAGCGCCGGCGGCGGCTGGACGAGGATCTCGAGGCGCTGCAGCAGCGCAGGCGCGACCTCGCCGCCGCCAGCAACGCTGACGAGGCCGCGCGCCTGGAGTCCGACCTGGTGGATGCGCGGCGCCGTCGCGACGACGTGCTGCGCTACGAGGACATGCGCCGCCAGGCCGTCACCGACCTGCGCCTGGCGGAGGGCCGGCACGAGGCTGCCCTCGCCGAGACCGGCCGCCGGCAGCAGCGCGGCCGCGAGCTGGCGTCCGCAATCGCTTCAGCGGCGCGCTCGGACATCGATGCGGCGGCAGCGCAGGCGGCGCTTGCCGACGCCGAGGCGGCACTCGCCGAGGCCGCCGCACGACTCGATCAGGCGGCGCAGGCCGAGGCCGCGGCGAGTGCGCGGCTGCGTGTCGCCCGTGTGGTCGCGGACCTGGCGCAGCGTGCCGCGGCGATGGCGGTCCTTGGCGAGCGCCTGCAGTCCGCCGAGCGGGCGCAGGTGACGGTCAACACGCTGGCCGGCGAGGTGTCGGCGATGCGGGTCGATGCGGCCTCGGTGCAGGCGGTGCACGCGGCGGTGCGCGAGCAGCAGCGGGCCCGGGCGGTGCTCGATGCGCAGGCGACGCTGGTCGAGCTCGAGCTCGAGCCGGCGGCCAATGTCCTGATCGATGGCATGCCAACGGTCCCGGGACCATCGAGCCGCCGCATCGTGGTGCCCACCGAGCTCGTGATCCCCGGCATCGGGCGGCTGCGCATCAGCCCGGCGATACGCGATCATGACAGCCTGCAGGACGCGATCGCCCGCAGCCGGGACCGGCTCGCGCACGCGCTGGCGGCGGCCGGCGCCAGCGACGCCGACGATGCCGAGCGGCGCCTGCAACGGCGGCAGGCCTGCGAGCAGCGGCTGGCGCAGGCGCGCGGCGAATTGGCCCTGCACACGCCGGCCGACCGCGCGCACGGGCTGCCGGCCGGGATCGAGGCCCTGCGCAACCATGTGCAGGCCTCGCGCAGCCGGCTCGCTTCCGAGCTGGCCGACCTCGCGCTGCCGGCGCTGCCGGAACCCGACGCGGCGGCGGCGGCGCTGCAGGCCGCGGCGGCGGCCGGAACACAGGCGGCGGCGGCCACCCAGACTGCCCGCGACGCGCTGGTGGCACCGCAGGCCCGGCGCGCAAGCGACTTCGAGGCTTCGGCCGGGCTCTCGGCAGGAATGGCGGCCGCGCGCAGCCACGTGCTCCGGCTGCAGCGCGAGACGCACGAGGCGAGTGGACAGGAGACCGACGAGGCGCTTGCGCTGCGCCTCGGAACGGCATTGCTGGCGCTCGAACGGCAGCGCGAGAGCGTATCGCGTGCCGACCGCGAGCGGCCGGCGGACCCGCTGGAGGCGGTCGATGCGCGCATCCAGCGCCTTGACCAGGCGATCGTGCAGCAGCGTGACACGGTGCGGCGCCTGCAGCAGGACATTGCCGTGCTTGCCAGCCGCATCCAGCAGCAGGAGGGGGCGGGCATCGACGAGCAGATCGCCGCCACCGCGACACGCCGCGACGACCTCCTGCGCGAGTACGAGGCGATGCAGTCGGAGGTGGAGGTGCTGACGCTGCTGCGCGACACGCTGCTCGCGAGCGAGCGCGAGGCCAAGGAGCGCTACATGGCGCCGGTGGCGGCCCGCATCACGCCATACCTGAGCGGCCTGTTCCCCGGCGTGAGCCTCACCTGCGACGAGAACTTCCGCGTCACCGGCATGCGCCGGAGCGGCAGTGCCTCCACCGCTACGAGCACGATGGACGAGTTCGACCGGCTGTCCGACGGCACCCAGGAGCAGATCGCGGTGCTGTCGCGCCTGGCGTTCGCCGACATGCTGCTCGACCGTGGCCACCCCGCGATGGTGATCCTCGACGACGCGCTGGCCTATTCGGACCGTGACCGCATGGAGCGGATGTTCGACCTGCTGACCCAGGCGGCATCGCGCATGCAGATCCTGGTGCTGACCTGCCGGGGCGAGCTGTTCACCCGGCTGGGCGGCCATCGCGTCGAGCTGGTGGCGAACGAGATGGCCCACTCCTGAGGGATGGGTCCTGAGGGCGGAAAGCCGTCAGCCGCCTTCGTCGCGCCCGCGCAGCTTGCGCCCCAGGGCCAGCTCGGTCACCACGCCGTGCAGGGTGCGCAGCTCCTGCTGCGTGACCTCGCCGCGCTCGAACAGGTGGCGCAGGTTGCGGACCATGCCGGGGCGCTTCTGCTCGTTGCGCAGGAAGCCGCACTCGTCGAGTTCCGCGGTCAGGTGGCGCAGGAAATTCTCCAGCTCGGCCTTGTTGGCGATGTGGGTCTCGTTGGTCATCAACATACGCGGCGGGGTGCCGTCTTCGGCCATCCACCACTCGTAGGCCATGATCATCACCGCCTGCGCGAGGTTGAGCGACATGAAGTCGGGATCGAGCGGGTAGCGGATCAGCGCGTCGGCACGCGCCATGTCCTCGTTGTCGAGCCCGGCGCGCTCGGGGCCGAAGAGGATGCCGCAGGCCAGGCCACGGCCGGTGATGGCGCGCAGTTCGGCGGCGCCCCCGCGCGCGGTCAGCACCGTCTTGACGATATGGCGCGGCCGCGGACAGGTCGCGAACACATGGTGCAGGTCGGCGACGGCGTCATCGACACTGGCATGCACCGTGGCCGCGTCCAGCAGGCGGTCGGCGCCGGAGGCCGAGCGCCAGGCGCGCTCCTGCGGCCAGCCGTCGCGGGGTGCCACCAGCCGCAGGTGGAACAGCCCGCCATTGGCCATCGCACGCGCCACCGCACCGATATTCTCTGCAAGCTGCGGCCGCACCAGCACCACAACCGGGCTGTTGCCGATCGGGGCGAGGTCGGCGCCTCCGTCCCTGCCGGTCAAGCGCAACCCGTCATGCGCGACGCCAGGTCGTGCCAGATGCGTTGTCCTCGAGGACGATCCCCAGGCCGGCCAGTTCGCCACGGATGACGTCGGCGCGCGCGAAGTCGCGGCCCTTGCGGGCGGCGATCCGCTCGGCGACCAGCGCCTCGATCGCCGCATCGGCATCCTCGCTGCCGCCCTGCCGGAACCAGGCCTGCGGCGCCGCGCCGAGCAGGCCGACCAGTGCTCCCGCGGCACGCAGCCCGGCGGCGGCCTGCGCGTCGCCGGCCAGCGCCGCGTCCGCCAGCCCATGCAGCACCGCGATCGCCAGCGGCGTGTTGAGATCGTCGCACAGCGCCTGCAGGAACGCCTCCGGCACCTCGCTGCCGGCAGCGAGGTCGTGGCGCTCCAGGGCACGGTAGAAACGATCCAATGTTCGCCGTGCGTCCGACAGACCTGGACGCGTGAAGTTCAGCACGGAGCGGTAGTGCGTGCCGAGCAGCAGCAGGCGCAGGGCCTCGGCCGGCGCCTCCGCCAGGATCTCACGGACGGTGTAGAAATTGCCCAGGCTCTTGGACATCTTCTCGCCATCGACCAGCAGCATGGCGTTGTGCAGCCAGATCCTGGCGAACTGGCTGCCCGGATAGCCGCACAGGCTCTGCGCGCGCTCGTTCTCGTGGTGCGGGAACAGCAGGTCGGTGCCGCCGCCATGGATGTCGAAGCTGCCGCCAAGATACTCGTGCGCCATCGCCGAGCATTCGATATGCCAGCCGGGGCGTCCGCGCCCCCACGGGCTGTCCCAGCCTGGCAGCTCCGACGTCGAGGGCTTCCAGAGCACGAAGTCGCCCGGATCGCGCTTGTACGGCGCCACCTCGACCCTCGCCCCGGCCAGCAGCTCCTCGGGGTCACGCCCGGACAGGCGGCCATAGTCGGCAAAGCTCGCCACCGCGAACAAGACGTGCCCGGCCGCCTCGTAGGCGTGCCCGGAGGCGATCAGGCGCTCGATCAGCGCGACCATCCCGCCCACATGCTGCGTCGCACGCGGCTCGTGATCGGGCGGCAGGTTGCCGATCGCGGCGAGGTCGGCATGGAAATCCGCCGTCGTGCGGATGGTCAGCTCTTCGATCGGGATGCCGCACTCGCGGGCGCGGGCGTTGATCTTGTCGTCCACGTCGGTGATGTTGCGGACATAGGTCACGCGCGGATACAGCCGGCGCAACAGCCGCACCAGGACATCGGCGGCGACCATCGTGCGCAGGTTGCCGACATGCGCCAGGTCATAGACCGTCGGGCCGCATAGATAGACCCGCACATTGGCGGGATCGAGCGGCACGAACGGCACCTCGCCACGGGTCAGGCTGTCGTGAAGCACAAGCTGGAGCATGCGCGCTTTCTGCGTCACGGCGGACCGGCGTGCAACAGCCGCGCGCAACTGGCCACGCCACGGTTCCCCTGTATCCTGCCCGCATGCACGTTGCGATCACCACCCTGCTGCTGCTGCTGGCCACCACGCTGAGCAGCCTGCTCTCCCGTGCCTCGCGCACCGCGCTGCCGCTGCCGCTGCTGCAGATCGCCTTTGGGGTGCTGATCGCGCTCGCCGGCCACGGGCTGCAGCTCGAGCCGGACGTGTTCATGCTGCTGTTCATCCCGCCGCTGCTGTTCGTGGATGCCTACCTCATCCCGCTGCGCGAGCTGCGCCAGCTCAAGGGCATCGTGCTCACGCTTGCGATCGGGCTGGTGCTGTTCAGCACGCTGGCCTGCGGCTGGTTCATCCATTGGCTGCAGCCCGAGGTGCCGCTGGCGGCCGCCATGGCACTGGCCGCGGTGCTGTCGCCGACCGATGCGGTGGCGGTCAGCTCGCTGCTCGAGGGCGGCGCAGCACCTCGCCGCATGATGCACATCCTGTCCGGCGAGGCGCTGCTGAACGACGCCACCGGACTGGTCTGCTTCCGCTTCGCCGCCGCCGCCGCGATGGCGGGCGGCTTCTCGGCGCCGCAAGCCGGGCTCACCTTCCTGGTCGTCGCGGCCGGCGGTGTGGCGGTGGGGCTGCTGCTTGCCTGGATCGCGATGCACGGGACCGCCTGGCTGATGGCCCGCAACCTCGACGAGCCGGCGGCGCACGTTACCTTGTTCGTGCTGCTGCCGTTCTCCGCCTATATCACCGCAGAGCACCTGCATGTATCCGGCATCCTGGCGGCCGTCGCGGCGGGACTGCTGGTCAACCGGTACGGCAACGGCAGCCTGAACAGCCAGCACCGGATGAGCCACGGCGTCGTGTGGTCGATGATCGGCTTCCTGTTCAACGGCATCATCTTCCTGCTGTTGGGCGTGCAGCTTCCGGGTATCGTGCGAGACGCGGTGGCGCTCAGCCGGCAGCACGCGCTGCCGCTCTGGCGGCTGCCGGTGACGATCGTGCTGATCACCCTGGCGCTGACGCTGCTGCGCCTGCTCTGGATGCGGCTGATGCTGCTCGCGCGGATGGCACGCCAGCGCCTGCGCGGCGAGACCGTGGTGATCCCGCAGCTCCGGCTCAGCGTCGCGATGGCGGTCGCGGGCGTGCGCGGCGCCATCACCCTGGCCGCCGTGCTGTCGCTGCCGATCGCGGTCGGAGCGGCCCCCGGCTTTCCTTACCGAGATCTGCTGGTGACCGAGGCGGCCGGGGTCATCATCTGCTCGCTGCTGCTGGCCAGCCTGCTGCTGCCGCTGCTGCTCCGCAACGCCAAGGCACCGAGCGCCGATCCGCTGCCACGTGAGATCGAGGATGCGCGCGTGGCCCTGGCGCAGGCGGCGATCGCGGCCGTCGAGCAGTATCGCGACCGCGCCTCGGCGGAGGACAGGGAGGCGGCCAGCATCGCGGACGCGATCCTCACCGAGCAGCACGAGCGGCTGGCCCGGCTGGAGCAGGCGCCGGAGCTGGCGGGCGAGCTGGACCGGGAGAGCGTGCTGCGGCGTCACCGCCGGTCGGCGGCCCTGCGGCTGCGCGCGCTGCGCATCCGGCGCGATGCCCTGCAAGGGCTCTGGCAGGCCCAGACGATCAACAGCGAGGCGTTGCGCGAGATCCAGAGCGAGCTCGACCGCGAGGAGGCCACGCTGCTCGACGAGGCGCGCCTGGTCGGCCGCGCGTGAACCGGTCCCGGGTGCCGCTCGGGGAGCACGCGGCCGCGCTGCTTCGTCTCGCGGTGCCGATCGCGGTCTCGCAGCTCTCGCAGATGGCCATGGCGCTGACCGACAGCATCCTGCTCGGCGGCCTCGGCGCGGGCGCGCTGGCCGCCGGCGGTTTGGGAGCCGGGCTGTTCTTCACCTGCATGGTCGTGCTGCAGGGGGTGCAGATGGCGGCCAGCGTCCGGATCTCCCAGGTCGCGGGCGCCAGAGGCACGGGAACGGGAACCATCGTGGCCTCAGCGCTGCTGCTGGCGCTCCTGATGAGCCTGCCCTCGGCGCTGATGCTGGGACGCGTCGGCTGGCTGATGCACCGCCTCGGCGAGCCGCCGGCACTGGCGCGCGACGTCGCGACCTACCTGGGCGTGCTGCGTTGGGCGGCACCCGCCGCGCTGGCCGGCCTGGGCCTGATGCGCGCGGTGCTGCCGGCCCTCGGGGAAGCCGGCCTGCTGCTGCGCACGATGCCGGCGATGGCGGTCGTCAACGGCCTGCTCAATTACGGCCTGATCCACGGGGTGTCGCTGCAGGGTGTGCGGCTGCTGCCCCGGCTGGGCTTCATCGGCTCGGCGCTGGCCACCACGCTGACGCTCTACGCGACGTCCGCGGTCCTCGTCCTGCTGCTGCTGTGGCGGCAGCGGACGCCCGCGCTGCTGAACCCGTTCCGGCCGCGTCTCGCCGAATGCCGCGTGCTGCTGCGTCTCGGCGCGCCGATCGCGGTCACGATCGCCGCCGAGGTGCTGCTGTTCCAGGTAGCCGGCCTGATGGCGGCGCTGCTCGGTCCGGCGGCGCTGGCGGCGCACCAGATCGCGCTCAACGTGGCCGCCACCAGCTTCATGCTGCCGCTGGCGCTGTCGCAGGCGGCCAACGTACAGGTCGGCTACTGGATCGGCGCCGGCCGCCCGCGTGAGGCTCGCCGCAGCGGCCTCGCCGCGATCGGCCTCGCCATCCTCATCATGGGCGTGCTCAGCCTGCTGCTGCTGGCGCTGCCGCATGTGATCGCGGGCGCCTATCTCGACGCGAGCCGCCCTGCCAATGCCCCGGCGCTGCGCATCGCCACGACACTGCTCGGCATCGTGGCAGGGTTCCAGATCGCCGACGGGGTACAGACGGTGGCGCTCGGCGCCCTGCGCGGCCTGGGCGATACCGCGATGCCGATGCTGATCGCCTCCGCCGGCTACTGGCTGGTCGGATACCCGCTCCTGATGCTCGCCGGCCGCTATGGCCTCGGCGCACCGGGGATCTGGGGCGGCCTCGGATGCGCGCTCGCCAGCGTGGCCACGGTAGCCAGCCTGCGTTTCCTGCACCGCACCCGCGTCGGTGCGCCCGTGGTGGAAAGTATCGCCTGATGAACGACGTCGCGGACCGGCCGATCCCGCTCAACCTGCGCCTGTTGCCGTTCATCGTGGCGGCGACCTTCTTCATGGAATATCTCGACACGACGATCATCGCGACCGCGCTGCCGAGCATGGCGCGCGACTTCCGGGTCGGCCCGAACGAGCTCAGCCTGGGTCTCACCGCCTACATGCTGACGCTCGCGGTGTTCATTCCGGTGAGCGGCTGGATCGCCGACCGCCTCGGATCGCGCACCGTGTTCGCCACCGCGGTCGTGGTGTTCACCCTCGCCTCGGTGCTGTGCGGCTCGGCACCGGGACTGTACTGGTTCACGGCGGCCCGGGTGCTGCAGGGCATCGGCGGCGCCATGATGGTGCCGGTCGGACGCATGATCGTGGTCCGCAACACCCCCCGCGCGGGCATGATGCAGGCGATCTCGACCATCACCTGGCCCGGCGTGGTGGCGCCGGTGGTGGGCCCGTCGGTCGGCGGCTTCATCACCACCTATGCCTCCTGGCACTGGGTGTTCTTCCTCAACGTGCCGTTCGGCATCGCGGCGCTCGCGGCGGTCGCGGCCTTCGTGCCGCAGCAGCGCGCCGAGGGCCGCCGTGCGCTCGACCTGCCGGGCTTCCTGCTCAGTGGCGCCGCACTCTGCCTGCTGCTGTACGGCACCGAGGCGGCCAGCCACCGCGAGGACGATCTGGCGCTCGCGCTGCTGCTGGTGCTCGCCGGCCTCATCCTCGGTGCGCTCGCGGTGCGGCACATGCGGCGCGCGGCGCACCCGCTGCTGGCGCTGGACGCGCTGGCGGTGCCGACCTATGCGGCGAGCCTGCTCTGGGGTTCGATGACCCGGGCCGCGATCGAGGCGGTGCCCTACCTGTCGCCGCTGCTGTTCCAGATCGGCTTCGGCCTGTCGCCGTTCCGCTCCGGGCTGCTGCTGCTCGCGACGGCGACCGGCAACCTGGGCATGAAGCTGTTCACCACCCCGGTACTGCGGCGGTTCGGCTTCCGCACCACCCTGCTGGTCAACGGCGCGTTCGCCGCAGCCGCGATGATGGCGCTCGGCACCCTGGTGGTCGCGACCTCGCTGCCGGTCATGCTGGGCCTGCTGTTCGCCTACGGGATCGGCCGCTCGATGCAGTTCACCACCATCAACACGTTGGCCTTCGCCGACGTCAGCGACAGCCAGAAGGGTCCGGCCTCGACGCTGCAGAGCGCCATCACCCAGATGATGATCGGCATGGGCATCGCCTTCGGCGCGCTGTGCCTGCGCGGCGCCGCCTGGTTCCGCCACGAGCCTGGGGGCGCCTTCACCCCGGCCGACTTCCACTGGGCCTTCGTGCTGGCCGGGTTGTTGATGCTGGCGTCGCTGATCGGCTACGTCCGCCTGCCGGTCGATGCCGGAGGCGGCATCGGAGGCGCGGTCAGGAGCCGGTCCTGATCGGCACGCCGGCCGGCTCCTGCTTCAGGAGGCGCCTGACGGCACCCGGGTTCATGTCGGTCGCGTTGTAGACAAGGAACAGCCAGGACGCGGACGCGGCGGCCAGGGCGATGCAGAGCGGCGTCAGCAGGCCGACCAGGATGCTCGTCGCCGGCTGCAGGATCCGCAGCCACGGCAGCGATGGTCCGAGCAGGCGGACGAGCACGACGACCCCGATCGCCGCGACGACGACGGGCATGCCGGTCACCACCGAGATCGTGCCGATCCTCCAGAACTGCCAGCGCGTCGCGGACAGGCTCCGCCTGGCGAGGGGGCCGGTGGCGCCCAGCGCCAGTTCGGGAAACACCAGGATGAAGCGGATCGCCAGGGCCACGCCGAGGATCTGCATGACCGGGATCAGCGCGACCCGTCCCGGCAGGGTGGAGAGCAGGAACAGCCCGACGTCGGACACCGCTCCGATGGCCGTGAGCCAGACGGCAAAGCGCAGGACCCGTCGGATCGGCCGCAGCGGCAGGAGGACCGTCGTCTCGCCGAGCAGGACGTAGCGATGCATCGCGATCGCCAGCGGTGCGGCGATCAGGTAGCGCGCGAAGCTGACCGCGAAGGAGATCAGCAGCAGCGCGAAGGCCGTACGCCCGAAGCCGCCACTGGCGGGCGCCTCGTCGATCCTGGAGAGGAAGAGCGACGTCTCCAGCAGGATGCCGATCAGCAGGGTGACGAGGAACGCCAGTGGCATCCGCAGCAGGCCGAGCCACGTGCTGCGCCAGGCCTGCAGCGCGGTCCGGACGATCCGCGGGCGCCGACGTGCTGCCGCCTCCGACATCCGGTCCCTGCGTTCAGGCGTGGAAGGGGCGGGGCTAGGCCGCCTCGCGCCGGCGCAGGTGCGGCCGCGTCAGCTCCCAGACGCGCAGCCCCTGCAGCGCCAGCGACGCCATGCTCGGCAGCAGCTTGGGCTGCATGAGCTGCGGGTCGAAGGCGCCCATGCGGCGCGCATTCTCGTTCACGCAATCCTCGACGAACTTCTGGAACGAGAAGCCGTCCAGGAACATGTTGGCCTGGGTGACGGCAAAATCCTTGCCATCGTTTGGCTCCTGGCCGCGCTGCACCATGCCGAACAGGCGCTTGCCGGCCCGTGCATAGAAGCGCGCCGACTTGAGCGCGCGGCGCGGTCCGCCGAGGCCGCGCCGCTTCTCGCGCCACGCCATGTAGTTGATGAAGAATACGATGTGGCGCGTCTCCTCGTACATCAGCGTGTCGAAGATCTCGAACATGCCTTCCGGCAGGAACGAGGACTCGCGGGCGGTCTTGAAGGCACCGAAGCCGAGGAACGCGTCGAGGCACTCGCCGAAGCCGAAATCGATGAAGGCTGTCTCCAGGTCGGCGGGGAACTGCTCCATCTCCTGCTCGTGCGCGTCGATGCCGTAGCGATCGATCATCACCTTGATCAGCCTGGCGTGGCGCGCCTCCTCGACCCCCTGTATGCGGACCGCCTCGCGCACGATCGGATCGGTGACCTGCGGCGTGAAGGCGTCCACGATGGCGCCGGCCCGGCGCTCGGTATGGTAGACCTCCTGCCAGAACGGCACCCCGCGCAGCCGCGCCAGCTCGGCGTCGGTGAGGTCCGGCCACGGCAGCGTTTCCGGATCGAAGGTCTGGTGGGTGTCGATGAAATCCTGGCAGAACAGCGTCTTGTGCGCTTCCGATCCGGCCTGCAGCGTCATCGTTCGTCCCCTTGCTCGCGAGGGCCGAGCATGCGCCCGGTTCGGTCAAGTTCCAAGCCGGCAGCCGGCCTCAGGCGCTGAGGGGTCGCCCGAGTGACCGGCTGACGATGGACCCGACTCCACGGCAGCTTGTCCGGGACAGCGCCGCACCCTTTAGTCCCCGCGTTGCAACTCGTCCGACTCCCTTTCATCCTGGGCGGCGGCTCCTCAGTCCACGACCGACTTGTCCAGAAGCCATCTCTCGGGATCTTGCAATTATAAAGCGGCCTCCTGGAGGAGTGACATCATGCCCGTGTCCGGTACTGCTCCTCATGACGCGACCGTCGAGCCGCTTGCAGGCGGCTGTCGCTGCGGACGGCTGAGGTATCGGGTCGTCGGCAGGCCCCGGACAGTGAATTGCTGCCACTGTCGTGACTGTCAGCGGCTCACGGGGTCGGCTTTCGCCTTGAACGCGGCGTTTCCCGCAGGCCAGGTCGAGCTCCTCGGCCCGGACTGGAGCGAGCGCGATCTGGTGACCAACCCTGACGGCGGACGTGCCTGGCGCTGCCTTGCCTGCGGCGTGCTGCTGTTCGCCGATCACCCGGCCTTCGGCGACGTACTGCGTTTCGTCCGCGTGGGGACACTGGATACGGGTGAGCGCCTCGCCCCCGATGCCCACTACTTCGTACGCAGCAGGCATCCATGGGTCGTGATCCCCGAAGGCGTCGTCGCGTGGGAGACACTACCGCCAGGCGAATGCGACTGACGGGACACGGCATCCGTCAGAAGACCATGTCGACCGCCACCTCCGGCGTCAGCGAGCGGGTGGCCAGTTCAATCGACCGCCGCTCCCAGGTTTTACGTGCCGGCCTTCGCTGGCGGCATCGGGTACGTTTACTTCCGCGATCCTGCCATCGACCGTAGTCCCGTTCGCCCAGATCCGGAAGATGTCCAGCGCCATCACCCAGCGCTGGGTGATGCCTCGGCCACCGAAGGTGAGAACAGCGGGCCGGCGTACCACTGCTCCGATGGCGAGGCCGAGGCGGTCGTGGCATCTGCGCCGGCCGGAGTCACCGAGGCGGCCACCAGGGCCACACCGGCAGCAGCCAGCGGACGCATCGGCACGGGGTCAGTCGCGGTGCTCGAGAACGCTCCGGGTGAGCGCCACGGACGGGATCGTCAGCGGCATCAGGATTGGCGGCGTGCGGCGCAGGCTCCACCAGCCCAACGCCAGAAGCGCCGCGATCAGCGGGATCGTAGCCACCGTGATGGTCCCGTCCGGATAGTCGAACGCCATGAGCACCAGCACCGCGGCGAGGAAGCCGAGCGACAGCCATGCGGTGAACGGCGCTCCCGGCATCCGGAAGGCGGGTTCCTTGACCTCGCCACGATGCACCGCGCGCCGGAACATGATCTGGCACACCAGGATGAAGCCCCAGGTGCTGATGATGCCCAGCGCCGAGATGTTCAGCACGATCTCGAACACCTGCGACGGCACCACGTAGTTCAGCCCGACGCCGACCAGGTAGATCGACACCGTCATCAGGATGCCGCCGGCCGGCACCGAGTGCTTGTTCATGTAGCCGAGGAAGCGCGGCGCGGAATCACCGAGTGCCAGGGCACGCAGCACGCGCCCGGTGGAATACAGGCCGGAATTCAGGCTCGACAACGCCGCCGTCAGCACCACGATATTCATGATGGTGCCGATGCCTGGCACGCCGAGCGTCTGGAAGAAGGTGACGAACGGGCTGGTTCCGGCCTTGTATGCGGTCCAGGGCAGCAGCAGCGTCAGCAGCACCACGGCGCCGACATAGAACAGGGCGATGCGCCAGATCACGCTGTTGATCGCGCGCGGCAGCACGCTCTCGTAGTCCTTGCACTCGCCGGCCGCGGTGCCGACCAGCTCGATGCCGGAATAGGCGAACACGACCCCCTGCACCAGCACCAGCGCCGGCAGGATGCCGTGGGGAAAGAAACCGCCATTGTCGCTGATCAGGTGCAGGCCGGTGGTGTGGCCACCGACCGGCGTGCGGACGCCGAGGATGACGGCGCCCACGATCAGGAACAGCGACAGCGCCACCACCTTGATCAGCGAGAACCAGAATTCCATCTCGCCGAAATACTTCACGCCGATCATGTTCATCGTGGTGACGATGAACAGCGCGCAGAGCGCGAACACCCATTGCGGGACGTCGGCAAAGGTCCCCCAGTAGTGCATGTAGAGCGCCACCGCGGTGATATCGACGATACCGGTCATCGCCCAGTTCAGGAACGACATCCAGCCGGCGACGAACGACGCGCGCTCGCCGAGAAACTCGCGGGCATAGGAGACGAAACTGCCGCAGGTCGGGCGGTGCATGACCAATTCGCCGAGCGCGCGCAGGATCAGGAACGAGAAGCCGCCGCACACGAGATAGACGATGGCCAGCGACGGCCCGGCCATCTGCAGCCGCGATCCGGCGCCGAGGAACAGGCCGGTGCCGATGGCGCCGCCGACGGCGATCATCTGGACCTGCCGCCTGCCGAGGCCCTTGTGGTAGCCGTCGTCCTGCGCCGCCACCTCCTCCGGATCGGCGCCGGCGGCTACGGATTGATCCATGGCGCAATTCTCCCCAAGACGCTGCTGCGCCATGTCCCTGCAAGTTTCATGCTGTCGTGAGCCGTCAGGCCGCGGGTGCAAGCCTTGCCGCCAGCACCGCCCGGCGACGGATCTCGGCGACGTCCGGGCCCGGTGCATCGGGGTCGTGCGGCGGCACCAGCCAGGAGCCGCCGACACACGCCACGAACGGCAGCGCCAGCCATTCACCGGCCGAAGCCTCGTCCACCCCGCCTGTCGGGCAGAAGCGTATGCGGCCGAACGGTGCGGAAAGCGCCCTGAGCGCCTTGATGCCGCCGGACGCCACCGCCGGGAAGAACTTGAACCGGTCGAGGCCGAGATCCAGTCCGCGCATGATGTCGCCGCTGTTGGCGATCCCGGGCAGGAACGGCACCCCGCTCGCGATCGCGGCACGACCCAGACCCTCCGTCAGGCCCGGACTGACGATGAAGCGCGCACCCGCCTCGATGCTGGCCGCGAGGTCGTCCTGGTTCAGCACGGTGCCGGCGCCGACCACCGCGCCCTCGACCTTGGACATCTCCCGGATGACATCGAGAGCCGTCACAGTGCGCAAGGTGACCTCGAGCACGCGCAGCCCGCCTGCCACCAGCGCCTCCGCGATCGGCCGCGCATGGGCGGCATCATGCACCACCAGCACCGGGATCACCGGCGACAGCGCCATGATGCGGTCGATCTCGGACACCTTCATGCCTGGGGTGGTTGCCGAGATCATGCGGTACAATGCTCCATCGCCGTCAACATCGCAGACGCCCCGCGCTCGGCGCTGTCGACGCCGTTGCGCATGAAGGCGAACAACTCGCGGCCGGTGCCCTCGCGCATCACCGGTGGCGCCACCGGGGTGCGCATCGACAACTCCGGCGCATCGACCAGCACGTCGAGTGTTCCGTTGAGCGCGCACAACCGGATCACGTCGCCCTCGCGCAGCCGGGCCAGCGGTCCGGTCGGGAGCGCCTCGGGCGTGATGTGGATCGCCGCCGGGACCTTGCCGCTGGCGCCGGACATGCGGCCGTCGGTGACCAGGGCCACCCGGTAGCCGCGATCCTGCAGCACGCTCAGCGACGGCGTCAGCTTGTGCAGCTCCGGCATGCCGTTGGCGGACGGTCCCTGGAAGCGCACCACCACCACGACATCACGGTTGAGCCGGCCCTCGAGAAAGGCGGTGACCACATCGTCCTGGTCCTCGAAGATCGCCACCTCCGCCTCGATGGTCCAGCGGTCATGCTCGACGGCACTCGTCTTGATGATGCCGCGCCCGAGATTACCCTGCAGCAGCCGGATGCCGCCATCCTGGCGGAACGGGTGGCTCGCCGAGGTAAGGATGGTCTCGTCGGAGGAGGCAGCCGGCGCGTCGCTCCAGTCCAGCCGGTCCTCGCGCAAGTGCGGAGTCCGGGTGTAGGCGCCGAAGCCTTCGGGCGCCACGGTCATGATGTCGTCGTGCAGCAGGCCGCTCTCGAGCAGCGTCGCGATCACGTACCCCATGCCGCCGGCCGCGTGGAAATTGTTCACGTCGCCAGAGCCGTTCGGATAGATGCGCGCCAGCAGCGGCACCGCCGAGGAAAGCCGGTCGAGATCCTCCCAGTCAATGACGATCCCGGCGGCACGCGCGATCGCCGGCAGGTGGATCGCAAGGTTGGTGGAGCCGCCGGTGGCCACCAGGCCGACCGCGGCATTCACGATCGCCTTTTCATCGACGCACCGGCCGAGCGGCCTGTAGTCGTTGGTGTCCCAGCCCATATCCACCAGGCGATGCACCGCGGCCCGCGTCAGCGCCTGGCGCAGCCTGGTGTTGGGATAGACGAAGGCGGCGCCCGGAATGTGCAGGCCCATCACCTCCATCATCATCTGGTTGGTGTTGGCGGTGCCGTAGAAGGTGCAGGTGCCGGCATCGTGGTAGGACGCCGCCTCCGCTTCGAGCAGTTCCGCGGAACCGACGACGCCCTCGGCGAACTGCTGCCGGATGCGCTGCTTCTCCTTGTTCGCAAGCCCGGACGGCATCGGTCCCGCCGGAACCAGCACCATCGGCAGATGGCCGAAGCGCAGCGCGCCGATCAGCAGGCCGGGGACGATCTTGTCGCAGATGCCGAGCAAGGCAGCACCCTCGAACATGCCGTGGCTGAGGGCTACCGCCGTGGACAAGGCAATGGTGTCACGGCTGAACAGCGACAACTCCATGCCGGGCTGTCCCTGCGTGATGCCGTCGCACATCGCGGGCACGCCGCCCGCAACCTGCGCGGTGGCACCCTTTTCGCGTGCGAACAGGCGCATCTGGTCCGGGTAGCGGCCGTAGGGTTGATGCGCGGACAGCATATCGTTGTACGCGGTGACGATGCCGATATTCATCGTGGCACCGCCACGGATCGCGCGCTTGTCCTCGCCGGCCGCCGCAAAACCATGCGCCAGATTGCCGCAATGCAGCCGCGGCCGGGTCACGCCGCGCTCGCGCTGCTGCGCAATGAGGTCGAGATAGCGGCGGCGCGTCGGCGCTGATCGTCGGACAATGCGCCCGGTGACTTCGGCGAGAACCGGATTCAGGGACATGATGTACGACGGCAATTGTTTCGCGAGTCCTGCATGGCATTGCTCCCGATGATGTCGCCGTCGTGCCGCTTTTGCGACGCAGTCTCCCGTAAATTAGTCCATTTCCGTTATATTAGGTCCGTGGCCCGGCGCAAGGCTTATCGGTCGGGCAGCGAAACCCGTCAGCTCGCCGCCATCCTGAGCCGGCCGGCGACGCGCTCGCGACCCATCAGTGGCAGCAGGTCGCGCAGTTCGGGTCCCTTCTCCTCGCCGGTCAGGGCCAGCCGCAGCGGCAGGAACAGCGCGCGGCCCTTGCGGCCGGACTGCTCGCGGAGCGTGCCGGTCCAGTCGTGCCAGGTGTCCTGGTGCCACGGCGCCTCGGGCAGATGGTCGAGCGCCTGGGTCAGGAACGCGCCCTCACCTTCCAGCGGCGGCGGCACGATGCTGCCGGCGACCACGTCCCACCAGTGCCGCGCCTCGTTCAGCATGTCGACATTACCGCGCACCACCGACCAGAATTCTGCCGTGGCGCCGGCCGGCAGCCGCGCGGAGACCGCCTCGAACGGCATGGTATGCATGGTGCGGCGGTTCAGGGCCAGCAACTGCCGCGTGTCGAAGCGCGCGGCGGAATGCGAGATGTGCCCGAGATCGTAGGTCGCCGCGAGTTCGTCCAGGTTGAGCGGATGCGGGTCCTCGGAGCTGCCAAGCCGCGCAAGATAGGACACCAGGGCGGTGGCCTCGATGCCGTCCTGCCGCAGCGCCCGCAGCGAGAGGCCGTCGAAGCGCTTGGACAGCTTGCCGCCGGCCTCGTCGAGCAGCAGCGGCAGATGTCCGAAGTGGAAGCGATGCGGCGTGGCGCCCAGCGCCATGGCGATGTCGATCTGCACCCCGGTATTGGTGATGTGGTCCTCGCCGCGTACGATGTGGGTGATGCCGGTCTCGAGGTCGTCCACCACCGAGGCGAAGCTGTACAGGATGGTGCCGTCGGCACGGATCAGCACCGGATCGGAGATCGCCGGCAGCTTGACCTGGGTGCGGCCCATGACGAGGTCGTCCCACAGCACGGTGCCGTCGGTCAGCCTGAAGCGCCAATACGGCACCTTGCCGTTGGCCTCGGCAGCCGCCCGCTGCTCCGCGGTCAACCGGAGCATGGCGCGGTCATAGACCGGCGGACGGTGCTGGCGGATGCGCTGCTCGCGCTTGGCGCGCAGCTCCTCCTCGCTCTCGAAACATGGATAAAGGCGGCCGGAGGCGCGCAGCCGGTCGGCCGCCGCCGCGTAGGCATCAAGCCGGTCGGACTGGCGGAAGCTCTCCTGCCACTCGAGCCCGAGCCAACTCAGGTCATGCCTGATCGCCTCGACATGCTCCTCCTTCGACCGCATGCTGTCGGTGTCGTCGATGCGAAGCTGAAACGTGGCCTTGTGCCGCCGCGCAAACAGCGCATTGGCGACAGCCTGGCGCGCGTTGCCGACATGCAGCAGCCCGGTCGGGCTCGGCGCAAATCGGAGCTTCACGCCTCGCCCTCATGTTCGTCGTCGGCAGGTTCGTCCAGCAGCTCGTCCAGATCGGTGACTTCCTCGATGCGCGGGTCGAGCACTCGCCAGTCGCGTTCGATCTCAGAGGACGGATGCGCCGCGAAATCATCGAGCTCGTTGGCGGAACGCCAGCCCTGGTCGCCGGCATCGACGACTTCCGCGTCTTCGCCGAATGCGAACCACGATGCCAGTACCTCGCGGGTTGCCGCGCCGGGAATCCGGCAGCGCTCGAGGCTGTCGCGTACGTAGGCGCGCGCGAAGGCGTTGGCATGCATCATCGTCGGGAATCCCTTGACCTCCTCGACGATGTTGTCCTCGGACGCTCCCGAGAGGTCGAGGATGCGCACAACGAAGCCGCCCTCCGGGGCAAACAGGTCACTCATGCTTCCGCCTTTCCGCCGAACCCGCTGCGTTCAGCGCGGCGCAGCAGGAATTCCCGCCCGACCTTGACGCTCTGCCTGTCATCGTAGGAGACGATATCGGCGGTCGCATACGTTTCCGACCAGGTATCGGGAATGAACGAGCCGGTGCCGACCACGTCGATCGGCGCCGCCGCATCCGACATCACCTGGCACTTGTCGACCCCGAAGCCGGACGATGCGACGATGCGCACCCGGTCGAACCCGGCTGCATCCAGTGTCTCGCGCATGCGCCAGACCGCTGCCGCCGATACGCCGGTGCCGACCAGGTAGCGGAGCTCGGTCTCCGAGCGGTAGCGTCGGATGGTGCCCGGCGTATGCCGCTCCAGCACCGCATAGCTTTCCTGGGGATCGAGACCTTCGAGATAGCGGCCGCCATGCGTGTCGAGCCGCACCGCGATGCGACCGGCGGCCGCCAGTTCCGGAAACCGCCGGCAGACCTCGAGCGTGTCGGTGACTTCCAGGCCGAAATAATCCGACAGCACGGTGAGGTCGGCGTCCGGGAACGTCTCGTGGAACATCTCGCACGCACGCAGCGTGCTGCCGGCATAGCCGATCAGGGCGTGCGGCATGGTGCCGAACCCGGCGGATGCGCCGTAATAGCCGGCGGTGGCGTCGGTCGCATTGCCGATGAAGCCGAGCGCGCCTTCCTTCTGCGCGGCACGGCTGCCAACGGAGGCCGCATAGTCCATCATGTCCTGCATCTCGTACCCGGCGCAGTGCCGCGCCTGCATGGCGAGGAAGCGCGCCTTCGGCAGGCCGAGGCACATGCGGTAGGCGTTGTGCGCGGCAACACAGGCCGGCCCGAGCTTCTGCAGCAGCAGCGTCTCGAGGTCGACAAGATGCAGGAAGCTGCCGGTGATGTACAGCAGCGGCTCGCCGGCACCGACCCAGGCCCCCTCCTCGAACATCGTCTCGCAGCGCACCTCGATGCCGCGTGCCGTCGCGACCCGCTGCAGCCAGTCGGTCAGCAGACGCGGCGCCGACAACACCGGCCGGCGCAGGAACAGCGCATAGGTGACCGGCACGTCGCCAAAGCGGGCCAGGATGGCGCGGGTGCGATTGAAATAGGCATCCGTGCGTGCCGTGATGGTCGCGTCGTCGACTGGTCCCATATCAGGTCCGCTCAAATGCCGTTCTCTTCAGCCACGAGCATGATCCGATCATGCTCGTCTTGTCGTTTGAAAGAGCAGCTCACGCTGCGGCGCGCCGGCGCGAGGTCAGTTCGTTCGCAATGAGAAAAGCCAGCTCCAGCGACTGCTCGGCATTCAACCGCGGATCGCAGAAGGTCTCGTAGCGGTTGGCGAGATCGGCCTCTGTAAGCTGGAACGCGCCGCCGACGCATTCGGTCACGTCCTGGCCGGTCATCTCGACATGCACGCCGCCCGGGTTCACACCTTCGGCCGCGAACACGTCGAAGAAGCCGCGCACCTCGGATAGGATGGCGTCGAACGAGCGGGTCTTGACCTTGGACGAGGTCGAGATGGTGTTGCCGTGCATCGGGTCGGACAGCCAGGTGACGCGTCGTCCGGCCCGGGTCACCGCGCGCAGCAGCGGCGGCAGGTGGCGGCGCACGCCGTCGGCCCCCATCCGGCTGATCAGGGTGATGCGGCCGGCCTCGTCCCGCGGGTTGAGGATGTCGAGCAGGCGCAGCAGGTCGTCGGGGTTGCTGGACGGCCCGACCTTGATACCGATCGGGTTGCGCACGCCGCGCAGGAACTCGACATGCGCGCCGTCCACCTGACGGGTGCGGTCGCCGATCCACAGGAAGTGCGCCGAGCAGCCGTACCAGTCGCCGGTGGTGGAATCGACACGGGTGAGCGCCTGCTCGTACGGCAGCAGCAGCGCCTCGTGGCTGGTGTAGAATTCGGTCTCGTTGATCTGCGGCGCGGTCGCGAGCCCGCAGGCGCCCATGAAGCCCAGCGTCTCGTCGATCCGCTGCGCCAGGTCCTGGTAGCGCGCCGCCAGCGGCGAGCGCTCGACGAAGCCGAGGTTCCAGCGATGCACCTGGTGCAGGTTGGCATAGCCGCCCGAGGCGAACGCACGCAGCAGGTTCAGGGTGCCGGCGGACTGGAAGTAGCCGGTCTCCATGCGGACCGGATCGGGCACCCGGGCCTCCGCGGTGAAATCCGGGCCGTTGATGATGTCGCCGCGATACGAAGGCAGGCTGACACCGTCGACGCTCTCGCTGTCCGACGAGCGCGGCTTGGCGAACTGCCCCGCCATGCGGCCGAGCTTCACCACCGGCACCTTGGCGCCGAAGGTGAGCACCACCGCCATCTGCAGCAGCACGCGGAAGGTGTCGCGGATGATGTCTGCGGTGAACTCGCCGAAGCTCTCGGCGCAGGCGCCCCCCTGCAGCACGAACGCCCGACCCTCGGAGGCCAGGGCGAGCTGCTGCTTGAGGCGGCGGGCCTCGCCGGCGAACACCAGCGGCGGGTAGCGACGCAGCCGCGCCTCGACCGCCTCGAGCGCCGCCGCGTCCGGATAGCTCGGCGCCTGCCGGATCGGCGCGCCACGCCAGCTGCCGGCGGTCCACGCAGCCGGAACAGCGGGGGCGGCGGGAGCAGACGATACGGGAAGCATGGTGGCGGGCGACGCGCTCATCGGTCGATTTCCGGCTGCAAGTGACAGGCTCTCGGGTAGCGGGCTTTGAGGTAGCGGGCCGGGCGGCCGCGCGGGGGCGCCTTTATCCCTCCATTCGCACGGCAGAGCAAAACGCGACCTGTCGAAAGGTCAGGTTGATCCGGCAGGCTCCCGCCAGCCTGTGCTCTCCGGCCACCAGCGGCGCCACGCCGTGATAGGCAAGCCGCGACGCGCCACCCCAGACCACCACGTCGCCGCTCTCCACGCGCACCCTGGTCGCGGGAGCGCGTCGTTCGAGGCCGCCGAACAGGAAGGTTGCGGGCAGCCCGAGCGAGACCGAGACGATCGGTGCCGCGAGGTCGAGCTCGTCGCGATCCTGGTGCAGCGAGAGCTTCGTGCGCGCCTCGTAGCGATTGATCAGGCAGGCATCGGGGGCGAAGCGGTCATAGCCGGCGGCCGTTGCGGCACGCCTGGCGACACCCCCGAACAAGGAGGGCATCGCGGGCCACGGCCGCCCGTTCAGCGGGTCGATGCGGTCGTAGCGGTAGCCTCGCGCGTCCGACACCCAGCCCACGGTGCCGCAATTGGTCATCGCCACCGACAGCATGCCGCCACTTCGGGTGACCATGCGGCGGAAGGGCGACTGCGCCGCAACCGACCACGCCGCCGCCAGCAGGTCCGCCTCGCAGTCCGACACGAGGCCCCGCAGCAGCCACGCGCCCTCCCCAAGCCGCTCGCGCGCCGGCGCCAGCCCGGCGAGCAGGTCGCTCAGGCTGGCACTTCCTCGACCGCGGGGCGGGCGGTGGCGCCGGCCACGCGGGTGCGCGTGCGCAGGGTCACGAACTCCTCGGCGGAACTCGGATGGATGCCGATGGTGCGGTCGAAATCCGACTTCTTCAGTCCCGCCGTCACCGCGATCGCCAGCCCCTGCATGATCTCCGGAGCCTCCTCGCCGAGCATGTGCGCGCCGAGCACGACCTGGCTCGCCTGGTCGACCACCAGCTTTATGGTGACGTGGCGGTTGCGGCCGGTCAGCACGTGCCGCATCGAGCGATACCGCGCCAGGTAGATGTCGGCCGGACCCCTGGCCGCCGCCTCGTCCTCGGTCAGTCCGACGCTCGCCAGCGGCGGGGTGAAGAACACCGCCTTCGGCACGGTGTCGAAACGCCATTCGCGCGCGCTGTCCGAGAACAGCCGGTCGGCCAGGATGTGGCCCTCGGCGATGGCCACCGGTGTCAGGTTCTGCTGGTTGGTGACGTCGCCAATGGCAAACAAGCCGGGCTCGTCGGTGGTGGCACCCTCGTGCGTGACGATCCGGCCGGCGTCGGTGAGGCGCACGCGGGTCCTCTCCAGCCCGAGGCCTGCGACGTTGGGTTGCCGGCCGACCGCGAAGAACACCATGTCGGTGGCCAGCTCGCGGCCGTCGGTGAGGGTCAGCTTCAGGACCCCTCCTTCGCGCGCGCCGTCGCGCTCGATCCGGTGCAGCAGGGCGCCCGGATGACGGAGGATGCCGCGCTCGCCCATCGCCTCGTCGAGCGCCTGTCGCATGTCCATGTCGAAGCCGCGCAACGGCAGCTGCTGGCGGTAGAGCATGGTGACCTGCGAGCCCAGCCCCGCGAAGATGCCGGCGAACTCGACGCCGATATAGCCGCTGCCGACGATGGTGATGCGGTCCGGACGCGCCGTCAGGTGGAAGGCGTCGTCGGAGACGATGCCCAGCTCCTGGCCCTCGATATGCGGCTGCACCATCGGCCTGCCGCCGGTCGCGATCACGATCCGCTCCGCAGTCACCTGCCTTGGTTCGGCATCCGGGTCGAGCGGCCCGGGGCCGATGACGAGCGTGTGGGCGTCCTCGAAGCGGGCATGACCGGTGAACAGGGTAACGCCCGCATTCTCCAGCAGGCGCACATAGATCCCGTTCAGGCGTTCTATCTCATGGTCCTTGCGGCCGATGAAGCTGGTCCAGTCGTGCGGGCCGGGTGTGATGTCCCAGCCGAAGCCGCGGCTGTCCTCCGCCCACTCGCCGTATTCGGTGGCCTGCACCATCAGCTTCTTGGGGACGCAGCCCAGATTGACGCAGGTGCCGCCCCAGTGCGTCGCCTCCGCCACAGCCACGCGGGCGCCGTGGCCGGCGGCGATGCGGGCGCAGCGCACGCCGCCCGAGCCGCCACCGATCACGAACAGGTCGAAATCGTATGCCATGCCCCGGCCCCCTCCGCCTCAGCGCTCGGCGAAGGCCTTTTCCACCACGTAGGCGCCTGGCTCGGCGTTGTTGCCCTCGTCGAAGCCACGCGCGACCAGCAGGCGCTCGGTGTCGGCCAGCATCTCGGTGCTGCCGCAGATCATCACCCGGTCATGCGCCGGATCCAGCGGCTGCAGGTCGAGGTCGGCAAAGATCTTGCCGCTCTCGATCAGGCTGGTGATCCGCCCGGTGGTCTGGAACTCCTCGCGTGTCACGGTCGGGTAGTAGGTCAGCTTGGCCGCGACCTCCTCGCCGAGGAACTCGTGCTGCGGCAGCTCGTGCCGGATGTGGTTGCAGTAGGCGAGCTCGCCGGAATGCCGCACCGTATGGGTCAGGATCACCCGCTCGAAGCGGTCATACACCGCTGGGTCCTTGATGAGCGCCATGAAGGGCGCGAGGCCCGTGCCGGTCGCGAGCAGATAGAGGTTGCGACCCGGACGCAGGTTGTCGACCAGCAGGGTGCCGGTCGGCTTGCGGCCGACCAGGATGGTGTCGCCCTCCTGCAGATGGGCGAGACGGGAGGTCAGCGGACCGTTCGGCACCTTGATGCTGAGGAATTCCAGATGGTCCTCGTAGTTGGCGCTGGCCACGCTGTAGGCGCGCAGCAGCGGCTTGCCGTCCACCTCGAGGCCGATCATCGCGAACTGGCCGTTCTCGAAGCGCAGGCCGGCATCGCGGGTGCAGGTGAAGGAGAACAGCCGGTCGGTCCAGTGATGCACCGACAGTACCCGCTCCGGGCTCAGATGGCCGTAGCTCCTGGTCGGCGGCGTGATCGGAGTGGTGTCCTGATGGCCGCCCGCCATGCCATCCGGTGCGAGAACCGCACGCGCATGCAGGTGATGGGCAGGCAACATCAGGATGGACATGAACGGGATCGCTCCAGGGTCTCTGCGGGACGGTGGCGCTGATTTATGCGCAGGCATGCCGTCATTCCAGAGCTAAGTGCTCATGGCAGACCCGGGGCTCAAGACGGGGATCTCGAGGATGGGTTGCACTGCAGCATATCGGCCACTCGATCACCCCGCTCGCGGATTGCCGCGGAGACGCCGAGCGCCATATGGTCCCGGATCATGACATCCAGAACCATCCTGTGCATCCGGCACGGCCAGTCGACCGCCAACGTGGCCTGGGAGGCGGGCGGCGAGGACCCTCTGCAGATCGATGCACGGCTGACCGCCAGGGGTGAGGCGCAGGTCCGGGCGGCGCGCGAGCGGCTGCGATCCGAGCCCGTCGACCTGGTCATCACCTCGCCGCTGACCCGCGCGCTGCAGACCAGCACCGGCATCTTCGCCGACCACCCGAGGCGGCCACCGATCCTGGTCGAGCCGCTGCACCGCGAATACCAGGAGAACAGCGGCGATGTGGGTCGTCCGGCCTCGCTGCTGGCCGGGGAGTTCCCGCATCTGTCGCTGTCGCATCTGCCGGAGGTGTGGTGGCACGCCGAGGGCAAGCCCGATCATCGCGGCATCCATGTCGAGCCGCCGGACGTGCTGCAGGATCGCCTGGCACTGTTCCGGGCGTTGCTCGCGGCCCGCACCGAGCACACCATCGCCGTGGTCGGCCATGCCACCTTCTTCTGGCACCTGACCGGCGAGTTGCTGGAGAATTGCGGTATCGCGCGGCTGCGTCTGGAGCCGGGATCAGCCCTACGGACGGGATGAGCAGCCCCAGCTACCAGGGACCGGGGCGCGGAGGACGGGCCCACGCGGATGCGGTGCGGCTGCTGCTCGGGTCGGACTGTCCCGTGCTGCAACCCGGCCATGTCTGGCTGGCGGGCGCCGGGCCGGGCGACCGGGGCCACCTCACCCTGCATGCGCTGTGCGGGCTGATCCAGGCCGACGTCATCGTCTATGACGCACTGGTCGATCCCGGCGTGCTGGACCTGGCCCCGGCCCATGCGGTGCGCGAATTCGCGGGCAAGCGCGGCGGCCGCCCCTCGATCCACCAGAAGGACATCACCGGGCGTCTGATCGCGCTCGCCCTGGAGGGCCAGCGGGTGCTGCGGCTGAAGGGCGGCGACCCGTACGTGTTCGGCCGCGGCGCCGAGGAGGCGGTGGCGCTCGCGGATGCCGGCATCCCGTACCGGGTGGTGCCAGGACTGACCTCGGGCCTCGCCGGCCTCGCGGCCGCGGGCATCCCGGCGACCGTGCGCGGCATCAACCAGGCGATCGTGCTGGCGACCGGACACAGCGCCGAGGGCGAGGCCGACGCGATCGCCTCGCTCGACTGGGAGGCGCTGGCCCGGCTCGACCAGCCGATCGTGCTGTACATGGCCACCCGCACGCTGGACGAGATCGCCGGGCGCCTGATGCAGGCCGGCATGCCGGCGGACATGCCGGCGGCTGCGATCGCCCAGGCCGCCAGCCAGCACCAGCAGCTCCGGGTGGCGACGCTTGCCACCCTTGCCGCCTCGCTCAGGGCGACCCCGATCCCTACCCCGGCACTGATCGTGATCGGCCGGATCGTCACCATGCGCGACGTCCTGGCCGAACTGGTGGGAAACGCGGACTAGGAAAGCCTGCGGTCGTCCTACAGACTGAGCAGGAGCTCGCCGGAGAGCGGCGTCGATGCCGCCACCGCGGGAGTGGAGGCGGCGGCAGGCCGCGCACCGGAGCGATGGTTACAGAGGTTCTCAAGCGTGGTGCCGCCACCTGACGCTCCGAACTCGGCAAGCCCCTCGATGCAAAGCTCCATTATCAGGGCCAGGTTCTGCTTGATGGTCATCATCGCGCCGCATCCTCGACTGGTGTGGCCCTGAGTTCTATCGCCCGCAGGTTTCACCGCGACTTCCGGGCCGGCGAGAATGATGACGACCGTAGCGACCCGATCGTCCGGCCGTAGCACGGCGGTAACGTGCGACGGCTACAACCTCTCTCGCGCCCGCGGATCGCGAGGTCGGTTCGTCACCGTTCAGGACGAACGACGTGCGAAAGCGCGCTCAGCATGCAGCGGCGACCAGCACAGGCTGGTCCTCCTTCCACGAGAGGTATTTCGATGACATACACCGACGACAAGACCCTGCGCGTGGTCCGCCCCGGGCCGGAAGTCCGTGGCAAGCAGGGCCACTCCTATGCACAGGGCCTGTCTGCCGCGTCCGTCGGCGCCGAGGCGATCCATATGCAGTTGCTCACGATCCCTCCGGGAGAGATCGGAAGAGCGCACAAACATGCGGGACATGAGACCGCGATCTATATTTTGGGCGGGAAGTCCGGCGTCTGGTATGGTGAAACCCTGGAGCACCACGCCACCGCGCAAGCCGGCGAGTTCGTCTATATTCCCGCCGGGATGCCGCACATGCCGTATAATCCAAGCGATTGCGCGACCTGTGTCGCCGTCATCGCCAGGACAGATTCGAATGAGCAGGAAAGCGTCATTCTTCTCCCGGAGCTCGAGGCCGCTTTCGCGCGCATTGCCTCCAACGTTTCGACCGACCGGGATCCTGCCCGTACGTGATCCGCAATCGTTGCGCGTGACAGCGCATCGGCCACGCCGCTACCGTAGTAACAACTTGCAGTCGCACCTGTCACGGTTCTGAAGTGTGACCTGGGTAGCGTCCCTCCCCATGGCGTCGGGCAACCAGCCGCGACGCCGCAAGGAAGGACGAAATCATGAAAGTTCTCATCGCCTCGACACCGGCAACGGGTCATCTCAATCCGCTGATCGCCGTGGCGACATGTCTCATCGAAGATGGTCACGACGTCCGCTTCCTGTCCGGCACGGCCTATCGTGGCCGCATCGAGAAAAGCGGGGCGACGTTCGACGCTCTCGCAGGAGAAGCAGACCTCGACCTGCGTGACATCCTGGACGTCGTGCCGGAGCTCAGGACCGTCGAGCCCGGCATGGACTGGCTGCGGATTGCCGTGAACAGCATATTCATCGACAAGGTCGCCGACCAGCACCGCGGCCTGCAGAAGGTCCTCGAGACATTTTCCGCCGATGTGGTGATCGGCGACGACATGTTCTTCGGCCTCCTGCCGATGCTGCTGGGGCCGCGCGCGCACCGGCCCGCGATCTTCATCTGCGGCACCTCGATCCTGCACTGGCGCCGCGAGGACAAGGCACCGCTGTTTCTCGGGCTGCCGCCTGCCAGGACGCCGGACGAGTTCCGGCGCTATGAAGGCATCGGCACCGAGTTCGGCCAGCGTGTCGACCAGCCGTCCCTCAAGCGTCTGAATGCCGTGCTGAAGGGCCTGGGTGTCCGCCGGCTCACGAACCCGCTCTTCGAAGCGATCGTGGAACTTGCAGACACCTACCTGCAGCTCTCGGTTCCGGGGTTCGAGTTCCCGCGCTCGATGCCAGACTGCGTGAAGTTCGTCGGCGCCCTGCCGATGATCGCGGGCCAGGCGCCGCTGCCACCCTGGGCGGATGATCTGGATGGCCGCCGCAAGGTGGTCCTCGTCACCCAGGGCACCGTTGCCAACCATGATCTCGGCCTCCTGATCGGCCCGGCGCTCGCGGCGCTTGCGAACGAACCCGACATCCTGGTCGTGGCCACCACCGGCGGCCGTCCGGTCGAGGCCATACCGGGCCCGGTGCCGGACAACGCGCGACTTTCGCCATACCTGCCCTTCGAGTGGTTGCTTCCGAAGGTGGACGTCCTGGTCACCAATGGCGGGTATGGCAGCGTCAACCAGGCGCTGAGCTTCGGCATCCCGATCATCGCGGCCGGGCTGACGGAGGACAAGGCGGACGTCAACGCGCGCATCGCCTGGTCGGGTGCAGGCATCAACCTCAAGTCCAACTGCCCGGACCCGGACGCGATCCGGACCGCTGTCCGCGTGGCGGTCGACAATCCCGACTGCCGCCGTAACGCGCAGCGTCTTGCCGTCGAATTCGCGGGGCTCGACGCCCGGGCGGAAATCCTGCGCCTGCTGCGGCGGCACGAGGGCGCGCTGGTCCGTCGAGCGGCCTGACGCCACACGGGCGGCGCGCTCGACGAGCGGGTGGACGCGCTGCAGACAGCGCTGTTGCAACCGTAGTCATCGAAGCGGCCGCCCGTCGTCAGGACGTAACGCAGGCTCGCTACACCACCCTTAGCAAAATCAGGGGACACAGCATGACTACCACACCTGCCACGCGATCAGCCTCTGCCGCCTGCGTGCTCACCGGGATGGCGCACGCAAACACCCGGGGCTCCGGACTTTCGCGTGCCGTGCTGGCGCTGGGGGCAACAATGCTGCACTACGCTGGTCATCAGGGCGGCCAGATCTTCGGCTGCCTGGTTCCATTGCTGCATCTGCCTGCCCTGGATGTCGGAGCTGCCACGCTGCTGCTTGCAGCCTCGATCTATGCCGACCGCCGCCGTCACAAAGCCTGACGGTCGCAATCTCCCAAGCCGCCACAGAATCAGGCGTGGCTCACGGGAAGGGTAAAGACGTAGCCTACGCCTCTTTCGGTGCTGATCGCGCTCTGGCTGCCATCCTCATCCTTGAGCTTGCGGCGCAGACGCAGGATCTGCACGTCGATGCTCCTGTCGAAGACATCCTCATGCACGCGCGTCGCCTGCAGCAGGTGCTCCCGGCTCAGCGGCCGCTGCGGCGCATCGACGAACGCGCTGAGCAGGGAATACTCGCCCTTGGTCAGGGCGATGATCGACCCGCCCCGGTCGGTAAGCCGACGCGCTCGCCGGTCCAGCGTCCACTGGCCGAACCGCACGACGCCGGCAGCGGCCTCCCGCACGCTTTCGGTCACGATCCTGGACCGCCCGGTCTCGGACCGGCGCACCACCGCGCGGATCCGGGCCAGGAGCTCGCGCAGGCTGAACGGCTTGGCGATGTAGTCATCGGCGCCGAGTTCCAGCCCGACGACCCGGTCGATCTCGTCGCGATGATGGCCGGTCATGATGATGACGGGGATCTCGGATTTCGTGCGCAGCTCGCGCAGGAGGTCGAACCCCTCCTCGCTGCCCAGGCGCAGGTCCAGCACCACCAGGCTGTACTCGTGCTCCGCAAGCTTCTCGATCATCCCGTCGCGGTTGGCGGCGACTGCGACCTTGATGTTGTTGCCGGACAGGTAGTCGCGCACCATCCGTTGCATGTCCGGATCGTCATCGACGATCAGCACGCTGAGCTGCCTGCCGCCGGGGGATGGATTGGAAGCGGAGGAACCCTCGTTCATTGCGGCCACGTCCTCACGATACTTCCTCCAGGCACTGCGCGAGGGCCGCGGCCAGCGCCGTGGAGCGCAGCGGGCGTGGCAGCACCTGACGTATCCCGATGCTGGCTCGCTCGGCCGGATCCAGGGCCAGGGACGCGACGCTGGTGACCAGCACCACCGGCAGCCGCCCGGCGCGGGACAGGCTTGCCAGCTTGGGCAACGAGGCGCTGTCGGTCTTCGGCAAGTCGACGATGGCTGCATCGAAGCCGTCCGGCTGCTCCCGGCTTGCCGCGATCGCCGCATCCAGACCGCCGACGCTCACCGGCTCGTAGCCGAGTGCTGCGAGCATCTCCTCGTAGAGCGGCACGGTTTCGGAGGCGCCTACCAGCATGACGATCTGGCCAGCGCCGCGCTGACGCGGTCGCACGTCCGGCGCCGCCTGCCACGCGCCCTGGAAGGCAGGAAGCCAGACCGTGATCGCGGTGCCTTGCGTCGGCACGCTGGCGATGTCGATGGCGCCTTCATGATCGTGGATGACTTCCCGTGCTGTGGCGAGGCCGAGGCCGGTCCCGGCTGGGCGGGTCGTGAAGAACGGCTGGAAGACGTGGGAAAGCGTTTCTGGGCTCATCCCGACGCCGGTATCCTCCACACGGAGGCGGACGTAGCGGCCCGGCGGCAGGGTGTCATGCGACAGGTGATGTGGCGCTGTCAGGTCCTGTCGATCAACGCGCAGCGTGACGGAACCTCCGGTCTGTGTTGCCTCGGTGGCATTACGCACAAGATTGACCAGCACCTGCTGGAGATGAACGGCGTCCCCGCGGACGAACGCCTCCTGCGCCGGGTCGGTCAGCGCGTCCGGATGCTGCGTCACGACCGTGAAGGTCGCGTGCGCCGGCAGCAGGACTCGCAGCATCGCAAGCGTCTCCTCGACCAGCGCCGTGATCGACAGGCTCGTGTAGTGATGCGTCGCACCGCGCGTGCTGAAGTCGAGGATGCGCCCGACAAGTTCCCGCGCGCGCGCGCCGGCGCGGCCGACCTCGCCGACATGGTAGGCCGCGGCCTGCGTGTCGTTCGGCAATGCCTCGGCTGCCATCTCGGCGTGTCCGAGCACGACGCCGACCACGTTGTTGAAGTTATGGGCGATGCCGCTGGCGAAAGTGCCGAGGGTTTCC